>JASLNT010000011.1 GCA_030745875.1 Phycisphaerae bacterium | reverse complement strand
GCCCCCGACAAAACACCGCTGCTGCCCGGCGGTTCGGTTACTGCGGCCAATTACACGAGTTACTCGCGCGGGATCAACGGGATTATGGTTGATATCGCCGGGATGACCGGAACTCCCAAAGCTGGCGATTTCATCATCAAGGTTAACGCTTCCGACGATCCCGACACATGGTCCGCCGGTCCCGCGCCGACCGTCAGCGTGCATCCGGGCGAAGGCTTCGGCGGGTCTGATCGCGTGAAGTTGATCTGGCCTGACGGCGCGATCGCCAACCAGTGGGTCGAAGTAACTGTGCGCGCCACCGGTAAAACCGGACTCGGCGCCGCCGACGTGTTCTACTATGGCAACGCAGTTGGCGAGATCAACGGCGACGGCGTGATCGGCCAGGCCGAGTACGATGCATTCAAGAGCCAGTTCGGCCAGCGCGGCGGGGTTGGAACGCTTGCGTCCGACTTCGACGGCGATGGCCGCGTGGGCTTGCGCGACTTTGCGCTAATGCGAAGCCGCTTCGGCGACGAAGTCCAATCACCGACCGTCCCGGCTCCCGCTCCGCCTGCGGCAGCCGCTCCGGCGCCCGCATTGGCTCCCGAAGCCGACCTTCTGGCCGAATCCTCTACGACATCCGAGGCCGCCGCGCCGGTCCCGCTGTCGGTAGCGGTTGGCGAGGTAGACCTGTCGACTCCGACAGCTTCACCCGCTCCAGAGCAAAGCGTTGAGCTTGAGCTGACCGACGTCTTGCTGGGCGAAGATTCGGGCGAAGGCACAGACGCTTCGCTCGACACCGACAGTCTGCTGGTCGACGTGCTGGCCGAATCGTCAATGGTCTGACTGGCGCATCAGCGGGCAAACGGCGTGACAACATCACGGGGAGCTTTCGCCTTGACGGGGCTGATATTCGTCTATACCATTACCGGCGATGACAGGAACCCCAGTTTCACCGCGGTTTTACTGCGGTTTCGGTGTTGCGGAACCGGCTTGCGTCGGTCCGCTTTTCGTATCTACTCCAATGGTTGACTATCAGCGGCGTCGAGGATAAATGTACTTTAACTCGTACACATACCTTGTTTTTTTTCTGCCGCTGGTGGTGCTCGGATACTTCAAACTTCACAAGCTCAGGATGTCTGTCGCGGCTAGGGGGCTGCTGGTCGGCGCGTCGATATTCTTCTATTCATATTGGGCTCCGAAGTATGCGGCGCTGATACTTTTCTCGGCGATATTCAACTTCTCGCTCGGTACGATAATGAGTTCGAGCCTGAAACAAGCCAAGGCTCGCCAAGTGAAGATCACGCTCATTTTCGGCATCATTGTCAATCTCGGTTTGCTGGGATATTACAAGTACGCCGACTTCTTCATCGCGAACGTCAATCAAATGCTGGGTACGGAATATCCGGCGTTGAAGTTGATACTGCCCCTGGCGATTAGCTTTTTTACGTTCCAGCAGATCGCCTACCTGGTCGACAGCAGCAAGGGCCTGACCAGGGAATACGACTTCCTGAGTTACTGCCTGTTCGTCTGCTTCTTCCCGCAACTGATCGCCGGGCCAATCGTTCACCACGGTGAGATGATGCCCCAGTTTTCGCGAAAGCGAGCTCGGATACTGCACTGGGACAACGTTTTCCGCGGAATCGTGATAATTGTGATCGGTCTGTTCAAGAAGGTCATTATCGCCGATTCCCTGGCTCCGAATGTGGCGGCCGGTTTCGACTCGATGGGCTCCCAGCTCAGTTTCGCAGAGTCGTGGTGCAGCGTGCTGTCCTTTACGCTCCAGATATATTTCGACTTCAGCGGATACACCGACATGGCGATGGGTTCGGCGCTGATGTTCAACATAAACCTTCCGCTGAACTTCAATTCACCGTACAAGGCGCGGAGCATCCAGGAGTTCTGGCAGCGCTGGCACATGACGCTAAGCCGCTGGTTGCGGGACTACGTTTACATCCCGCTGGGCGGTTCGCGCTGCAGCAAACCCCGGATATATCGGAACCTCTTCATCACGTTTCTGCTTGGAGGGATATGGCATGGGGCGGGATGGACATTCGTGATATGGGGCGCGTTGCACGGTCTGGGCACCTGTATTCACAAACTGTGGAAGAATATGTCGATCCGCCTGCCGGGCGCTGCGGGCTGGTTCTTTACGTTTGTGTTCGTTGCCATAGCATGGGTGTTCTTCCGTGCTACTACTCTCGGTTCGGCACGTATGGTCCTGGAGGGCATGTGCGGTTTCAACGGGTTGGGCTTCGGAGAAGATCGCGTATACCACGTAGGAAGCGGCGATTGGGCGAATCTTGGGATACTGGTGGGCATAGCTCTGTTTGCCAGCAACTCCATGGAGATAACCCGCAAATGTCGACCGACCTTGCTGCTGTTGGCGGCGGCTGTGGTTATGTTTGTAATATCCGTCCTTAACTTCACGGGCTTCAGCGAGTTCCTGTACTTTAATTTCTAGGGCGTCGGGCAATGAAGAAATACAAGAAATGGGTTTTGGCGTTTCTGGCGATCGTTGCGGCGGGTTTCGCAGCGATAACGCTGTTGGTCTACGTGATGGATCCGTTGCAGTATTTCCGCCCGACGACGTTCTACAAACCGTCCTATTCGTTCCAGACGCGTCTGATGATCCCGGGGATAATCCGCAACTGCGAATACGAGGCGCTGATACTCGGATCGTCGACCGCCCAGAACTCCAAACCCACGCAGGTTGAGGAGCTCTTTGGTATGCGGTGCGTTAAGCTCACTCCCCCCGGAGCCAGCGCAAAAGAGATATCGATCTACTTCGAAGAGGCGTCAAAACGCAAGAAGATCAAGCTCGTGATCCAGGGGGTCGATTTCTTCTCCTACGCCGGAGCCCCCGACAGATTGCGAACCGACCACCCCGAGCATCTGTACGGCCTGACGCCCGGGAGCTTCTACAAGTACTTCTACGACGCCTACACCGTCAAGAAGATCATCACCAAGACCAACTGGTCGACTGCGTTTGACTCGAAGGAGTATTCGTTCGATCACGATAGGTTTGCATCCTACGCTCACAGAAAGAAACCCTCGCGCGCCAAAGCGATCAGGAGCTATTTCAACTCCAACTATTCGGCGTCCTATTGCGGCCAGGCGTACGATACCGAGTCCAAGACCAGCTTCCGACAGAATGTTGTGCCGGTCGTTGGCGAGCATCCGGACACGAAGTTCAATCTCTACTTCAGCCCGGGTTCGATTCTCGATTGGCTGGTCAGGGAGAAACACGGTGATTTGGAGAAGCTGCTGGCGTTTCGTCTGTTTGTGGCTGAGGAATGTCAGAAGCTTGACAATGTCGAACTGTTCGACTTCCAGGCCGACAAGACCATTACGCACAATCTGGACATATACTACGATATCACGCACTTTGACCAGACTATCAGCGAACAGATCGTAAGTGCGATCCGCTCAGGGCGATACAAGACCGATCCGGAAAAATGCAGACAAGCCAACACCGAACTTCGCGCCCAAATCAAGGCGTTCAAAACAGACGTCCTGCCGACGCTCGCCGAGGAGTAGCCCCGGCGGGTATCGTTTCAGTTGACTTTTCACCCCTGCACAGTCGTTTCCTGCTGTGAGTCGAGCGATTCAGAATTCTGTGGCGTTGGGGCGGGGCGGTGTGTTAGTATCTTGGCGTCGTGCTAGGTGGGTACGTAACAGGGGCAATTAAAGTGCCATTCAGTTTGGGTATTTCACATCGCATTACATCCTGAGTCGATCAATATAGCTGTCAATGAAGCCGTGGTGAGAGTAGGACGGGGTGCCTGTGAATCAAGCGAGGGCGGCGTATTGGCGAAAGAATTCCATGATGTTGCAGTGGAAGAGGCCGATTCTGTTGAGAGTGCGAGTCTTCAGGTTCTGCTGTGCGATGCGACCGAATCCCAGCATTGTGCCAAGTACGTTGGAGGGGGATATGGGGATGTCTTTGAAATGGAGGCGGTCGAGATTGACTTGATTGTATCCGAAGCCAAGGAAATAAACACGTTTGGCTTCCCGAAGTAGGTCGTGGGCCTGCGTGAATTGTGGATCGCTGGCGATATCCTCATGTATTATTCTTATCTTGGCCGCGCTCTGTTTAATGGCTGTGGGGTCGGAGGTGTCGGAGTAAGGACGCTCGTATAGATTGTCGAGTTGGCCGTGGAGGTGTACGATGGGAATCTCTTCGAGTTGTCGCCAGCATGGGGCGTCGTCATCGTTAGTGCTGTATGTACTGAAGAGGGATTGGAAGAGGAAGTGCTCAAGAGAGCGGTCGTAGTTGTATGTGATTACGGACAATTCGTTCTTACCGAAGTCCTCAAGTGACTGTGTTTTCATGGCCGGGAAAAGATGCTCCTTGTACCAATTCTCCTTGTCGGTAGATTGGGCCCATAATACGTCTGGTTGTTCCTTCGGCATAAGGCATAGGGCGATGAGAATGCGGCCGAGTTCTATAAGATCGGTTTGATGTTCAAGGAATTCGTCGATTGATGACAGACCGCAGGTGGAGAGCGCGGCAGCAAATGTATCTAGGCTCTGAAACGGGATCTGCAGTTCGTTTTGTAAGAAGTCTGCTCTGCCTCTGATTATGTTGAGAATGTCGTAGACGAGTTGCTGGCCGGTTGGATATGCGTCTGAGCTTTTTGTGTCGTTTTCTGAATCGCACAACTCGATGGCATCGGACTGTGCGGACTGTGCGTCATGGGATTCATCCACTTGCTGACCTGCTGGCTCGATTAGTTTACGGTCCAGTTTATCTGCAAGTGTGCTATCAGTATTGTTAACGAGTTTTTGTCTACGTCTTCGGCGTACTGGTGCATCAGTCATGCTGCAACCCTCCATTGGAAGCGCCCACCTTGGATTCGATTTTGTTTGGAGTACAAGTCGCTACCGAGGTCGTTTTCCGTGTCGCCATTAGCACTAAAAAGGCAAGCACGCCGAGCCAGGTATGCGCCTAGCCCGACGGCTTCCTCACGGGGGAGAAATGAAAATAAAATGTTTATTCTTAACGGCACTACTATTCGGTAATACGCTTGGCGACCGGCATACCATGCGGATCTTCGCAGAGTTCTTTTGCTCGGATGAGCGTTACTTCGACACGCTCCCCCGCCTGATACACTTGTCCGTTTGGCCCGTTTGGGTATCGCAAGTATCGATTCGGTAGAATTTCGATTGTTTCGGTTGGCTGTACGCTGTTCGTCATTAGTAAAACCTCAATTTGTTGGAAAATCCTCTTTGTGGACCTCCAGGTTTGCGAAGTTCGCTACGTTCGTCCAGAAGGCAGCTTTGGAGATATCCATAGCCTGCCTAATCTGCTGATATTTCGTTTCCGTCGGGTTTAGTTTGCTTAGTGCTTCCGCCCCGTTCATCTGCTGTTGCCGAACTGTTCTCCAGGCGGTTTTTCCAATAGGCGTTTTTCGGAACGCTGCCGCTGCCTCCTGCAGGAGATTTTGGTATCGCCTACGCTCATTTTGCCTGACTGACTCTCTTTCGCGGTCGCTGAGTTCGCCTTTGGCATGTAAATCACAATCTGCTAGACGCGTTTTTTCTCGGTCGAGATTTGCCTTTAGCGTTCGCACAAAACCCCGGATGGCCCACACATCCATCGCATTTAGATCGACCAGTTCCCACTCGCTGACTTGGAAGTGCTCGACCGATTTAAGCAAGTTGCCGTATTCATCGCTTGCAGTCATAAGCTGGTCAACTAGCTCTTCGAGTTGATCCGCTGCTTTTTCGATCTTAGGAATCAGCTTGCGCCCGCTTTCCACAATTGGCTCACGCTCGCGGAGTTTGTTGAAACTCTGAAACAGAAGATCAAGCAGACCGGGCAAGCCCTCAATCTCGCGTTGAACTTGTTCGATTTCTGCAACAAGATTTGATTCATAGGCGGCAAGTTCCTTCTCTGTATCGAGAACAGGCGGTCGTCCGCGTATGCCCTCTGCCAAACGTTTTGCATCCGCGAGCTTCCTTAGGTTGTCTACATGCGTTTTCCAAGGTGCATAGCGTTCGCGAGCCTCTACTATTAGCTCGTTGACTTGCCGCACGTGCAAACAAAGCGATTTGAATGCTGGTTTGCTTTTCACCCCTAAAACCGCATCCTCTTGTTGCCCCTCAGATTGTTCGGCGACGATTCGCTCAAGTGCTTTCGTGAGATAATCTTCGCCTTGCGATTCGATTTTCTTTATGGCCCCATCAATGATACGCGTCAACTCTGCAACTACTGCCATTCAATTCCTCCTACTGGCGGGTCTATTCATGCCCTCTTACTATATTATAACATATCTCGTGAATCTAAATTTCCGCCAACGCTCTTTAACCTCGATATCTAATAGTACATATAGTACGAAATGACGCTTTCTACGCCTGAAAACTTGACCCGCCCTTGGGCTGCAGCGTTAACCACACACATATTCATTGTTTACAAGGGCAAAAAAACTTGAGAAATTTCCGCCAAATCTATGTATATCCACGCACCGGGATGTGTATAATAATGACGTGAGCACGTTCTTTCCAACGATCATCTCAAAATGGCGAATCCGGTATCGGTCAACTCCTTTGGTGGTGTTGGGCGTGTTCACAGCCGGGTTCGCCACCTTTTTTATGGGTCACTTGGAATGCTTCTTTCAAACATCGCCGGAATTTGCGATGCCAAAAGTATAATAGATGGCAGGGGTCCGCGGTTCGGACTCCTAGCTGAAAGGAAACCCTATGATTGCTGGAAACACAAGAGCCGCAAGTTATGTGAGAGTTAGCACTGCTGGACAGGCCAATGACGGCTTATCACTGGCCGATCAGTCCAAACGTATCCGAGAGTTTGTTGCGGATAATGGTTGGCAACTGGTAGCTGAATACGAGGATGCTGGTAAATCGGCGACCAAATCGTTCCTGACCCGTCCCGAATTCCTGCGGATGTTGAGTGATGCTAGTGCGGGCAAATTCGATACGTTGGTTATATATGACATGACACGGTTCAGCCGCAATCCATCGGACTACTTCTTGATCAGTGGGCAGCTTGATGCGTTGAATATCTCCATCGTGACGTTGGACAACCCAAACTTCAACAGTGCCGACAGTGGGCAAGTCTTAGGTCGCGAAATCCAGGTGGTGGTTGGGAAGTTCACGGCCAAGCAAGCAAAAGACAAGTCAACGAATGTCAAACACAGCAAACTGCTTCGCGGAGAGTACAACCTCGGTCAGCGTATACCATATGGTCTTAAATGGACCGACAAAGCGGGACATAGGTTAGAGCATGACCCCAAAACATATCCAGTGTGGTCCATGATAAAGCATCTACGCAGAATGGGCTGGTCCTACCAGAGAATAGCCGATGGGCTGAATGGCGACGGTGTTGTTGAAAAGGAAATTACAGACAAGTTCAGAGTGACTCTGCCAGTTCCGAACCGGTACGGGCGAAAGATCTGGCGCAATGGTGCAATCGCCTCAATGTTTAAGGATGAGCAGCGAGTGACCGGCGTGTTAAAAATCGACTTCAAGAAGGCAGATGGCAAAGTGCAACGCTTTGAAGTTGAATTCCCGCCGTTAATGACTCGTAGTGAATTTGAGAAGTTTGGTAAACTCTCGGCAAAGGCCTTGACGTGGATTCCGCGCAGCGTGGGCAAAGGGGCTGTGCTGTCCGGTGTTGGTCGTTGCGGTGTCTGTGGAGCAAAACTGCACGTTACTGGCTCCCGCGGCTACCAATACTACGGATGTGCTAATCGTCTTCGTCCAGCGAAGGGTCAAAAGCGTTGCAGCCTGCCTCTGATTCCTATGATTCGGATGGAGAAGAAAGTGTGGTGGATGTTGTCGGAGTTTCTGCAAAATGAAGAACGGTTTAAAGAGGCTCTGGCCGCCGCCAACATTACCCAAAAGAATACTCAGGCTGAACTGTCAAAAATCACTCAGCAAGAAAAGCAGAACAAAAAGGCTATGGAGAAGAGCCTGATAAAGAGCGAGCGTGTGATTGATCTATACACCGACAACATCATCACAAAGGCCGAATTGGTCAAGAAGCGACAAGCACTCGCCAGCGAGCAGGACAGACTAACCCAACAGGCTGACGATCTCGCTGCAAGGCGGTTAGTCTTGCAGAGGCAGGCGGGCGATACCTGCGAAATTGAGGCGGCACGCAAGAAGCTCATTCGCCGCTACGGTCCGGTCCAAGGCCTAATCCAGTTGACAAAAGACGACCAGCAGAGTCTACTACGCTCGCTGGTGCCACCGGATTCAGACGATTGTGCGATAGTTGTTCACCGTACTGGGGAAGAATACCTCGAAGAAGTCGGCGAAAAATGGTATGCAGAATTTCGTGGCGTTGTACCAGTCGAATGCAGTAAACTTAAACACGCTGTGCTAGGTGGGGCGCTAGCGGTGCCCTGAATTCCGATTTTATCGGTCTGACCCGCAATCCGCTATAGCGGGACCGAACGCTCCGCCGAGGGTTATGTGTGTTAAGATAACCTGTTTGGCCTATAGCGTTGAAAGTTGGGTCCTCTGCAACGTCGCACCGTGAACCTGGTCAGGTCCGGAAGGAAGCAGCCATAAGCGTTTCGCGATGTGTGCCGGAGGGCAGCCTGACTGGAGCTATATGGTTGGGCGGGCCTTGACTCACATGTTCGAAGCGGAGCATGCACGGCATTTTTTTATGTTTGTCCAACGTTTCCGTTGCGAGTCGAAACCGAGAAAAAATGTCCTATCTGGTTCTGGCACGAAAATACCGCAGCAACACGTTCGACGAGGTCGTCGGGCAGGAGCATATCGGCCAGACCCTCGTCAACGCGATCAAGACCGGGCGGGTCGCCCATGCGTTCCTGTTCACCGGCACGCGCGGTGTCGGTAAGACCACTATGGCGAGAATCCTCGCAAAGGCGTTGAACTGCCTGTCCAGCGATGAGCCCACGGCGGAGCCCTGCAACGAATGCGAAGCGTGCATAGCGATTTCGCGCGGCGACGATATGGACGTTATCGAGATCGACGGCGCCTCGAACCGCGGTATCGAAGAGATACGCGAACTGCGGGCAAATGCGATCTTCCGCCCCTCGCGATGCCGCTACAAAGTCTACTACATCGACGAAGTGCACATGCTCACGCGCGAGGCGTTCAACGCGCTGCTGAAAACGCTTGAAGAACCGCCCGAGCACGTGAAATTCATTTTCTCGACGACGGAAACCGAGAAAGTGCCCGCCACCATCCTGTCCCGCTGCCAGCGCTTCGACTTCCGCAACATCCCCACGCGCGGGATCGCATCGCACCTGAGGATGCTGTGCGACGCCGAGAACGTCCAAGCCGCCGACGATGCGCTCTTTCGCGTCGCCCGGGCCGCGTGCGGTTCCATGCGAGACGGATTGAGCTTGCTCGACCAGTTGATGTCCGCCTCGGGCGAGGTTACCGACGAAGGCGTCGTGCGGATTCTCGGCACGCCGTCTGACGAGAGAATGAACGAGATCGTCACCGCCATCGCCGACGGCGACCCAGCCGCCGCGCTGGGCGCGCTTGCCGGGGTGTTGCAGAGCGGAGTCACGCTCAACAGCATTGTGACGGCTCTGGGGGGAGTTTATCGGAACATGATGATGGTCTCTACGTGCGGGGGCGACAGCGACTTGATAGAACTGCCCGAAATGCAGCTCAAGGCGGTGTGCGAACTGGCGGGGCGCTTCAGCACGCCGGTTCTCGTTCACGGGTTGGGACTAATCCAGACCGCCGGACGCAACATCCGCGGTTCGAGTATCGCTCGCGGACTTGTGGAGGCTACGCTGGTTCGACTCGCGCAGGCCGAGAAGTTCATCAACCCCGAGAACATAGTCGAACGCCTCGAACAGTTGTCTTCGACCGGCCCGAATGCGGGCCAAAAAAAAAAGCACCCGTAGCTGAATCCTCCAGTCCCTCGCCCGAAACCCCGCCTCCGACAGACACCGCCCCTGTTGAATCAGACGGTCAGCGTCCCGCTATCCAGTGGAATCAATCGTGGTTGGCGGATAACTGGCAGTTGATTATCGACGCAGTGAGCGACGCCCGGGAAATGCCCGTGGCTGGAGTGCTGGGTCCTGCGAAAGTTCTGGAGTTTTCGGGCGCGGTGTTGAATCTGGAGTACAGCGCCGACTACGAGGGCCTCCGCAGGCGGGGCGTTAAGATTATCGACGATATCAATCGCGTCCTGAGCGCCCTGTCGGGATCGGAGATTACGTGCGAGTTGCTTCCGGGGGATAATGCGGATTCCCAGGGACCGGCGCAACGGGCGTTTGGCGGTCTGAGCACCGCCGAGACCACCGAGATATCCAAAGATCCTTCGGTCAAGATTCTTATCGATTCGTTCAGCGGTACGCTGCTGGACGCCCGCCTCGATCCGATGGCCGGGCTGATCCCTGGTGAGTCAACCGCACCCGCCGACGATGAGGAGTGAGCGGAATATTTGCCTTCGGTGTTGATTTGGTGTACTCTCGCTCCAGACGCCCGCGGGGCGTTCGATCCCGTTTATTCTGATGTTAGGAGACGCGATGTTTGGCAAAATTGGAAAAATGATGCACCTGGTCGGCGAGCTGAAGACCCGCCTGCCCGAGATGCAGAAGGAGCTTGACGAAGCCCGCTTCACTGCTCCCGCCGGCGGCGGCGTGGTCAAAGCCACCGTCACAGGCAAAATGCGAATCGTCGGGGTGGAGCTCGACAAGGAGCTTCTAGCCGACGTTCAACCCGAAGTTCTCGAGGACCTGATCACCGCCGCAGTCGCCGCCGCACAGGAAGCGGCCGCCGATGCCGCCAAGGCGGCTATGATGGAGCTTACCGGCGGGGCGGAGATCCCCGGTTTGGGCGCGATGCTCGGGTAGATCCCCCGGAAAACACTGATTGAGTTTGAAATGGCTGGATACGGTGAGACAATCCAGAGGCTTATGACCGAGCTTGGAAACCTGCCCGGTATAGGCGCTCGGACGGCTGAGAGGCTGGCGTTCCATATACTGAAGACGCCCGACGCTGAGGCGTTGGCGCTGGCGGACGCTATTCGCGACGTGAAAACCCGGATACGTCCGTGCAGCCGGTGCTTTAATCTGGCTGAGGATGAGTTGTGCGTTATCTGCGCCGATCCGCGTCGCAATCACGCCCAGATATGCGTTGTCGAGCAGCCCAAGGATCTGCTGAGTCTTGAAGCTACGGGTAGCTACATGGGCGTTTATCACGTCCTGATGGGTCATATCGCCCCGCTGGACGGTATCGAACCGGAGGATCTGACCATCGCCGATCTGGAAGCTCGCGTGAGATCCGGACAGGTTGAAGAGATTATACTGGCTACGAATCCGACGGTGGCCGGCGATTCGACCAGCCTTTACATCGCCGAGTGTCTAAAGAGCCTGGACGTTAAGATCACGCGCCTTGCCCGCGGTCTTCCTGCCGGCGGGCAGATCGAATACGCCAACAGGTCGATCCTTTCGGACGCTATTAACGAACGGCGGGAACTGTAGTAGGGGCCCGTTGCAGCGATCGGGCGACTGTTTTTTTCCTCCGATTATCCCCGATTGACGATTTGATCGGCGTCTATCAGTATTTCGTATCTTCGCGCCACGGCGTGGTGCGGTATAATGTATCGTATGAGGCTTAACGTTTCACAACATCTTGGTCTCCAGCAGCAGATGAAGCTGGCGCCGCGGATTATCCAGGCGATGGAGATTCTCCAGCTTCCGATGCTCGCTCTGCAGGAGCGTATCGATGCTGAAATGGAGGCCAATCCCGTCCTGGAGACCCAACAGCTCGACTCGGACGTCGACACCGCGCAGACCGAAAGCGAATCGGCCGACCGCGGTGAGCAGGATATGATCGTCGGTGACGATAACGGAAACAGCGATGATTTCGAACGCCTGGCTGAGTTCACCGACGAATACGGTCTGGAGTTCAACGGTATTGATTTGCCTCCGCGCCAGGCGGCCCAACCGTCGGGTGAACGCGATCGCAAACTCGACGCAATGGCCAACACTCCGGCGCCCAGCGAATCGTTGGATCAGTATCTCATGGGGCAGTGGGCGTTTATCGACGCGGCTGATGATGTGAAATCCGCCGGTGAACTCATAATATCGCTGATAGACGAAGACGGATATCTGCGGACGGAACTGGGCGAACTGGTCGCACGCGCCGACCAGGCTCATCCGGTCAGCGAAGAGACTTTCAGGGCGGCTTTGACGTTGGTTCAGACGCTCGAACCGACCGGTGTCGGAGCCCGCGATTTGTCTGAGTGTCTGATGCTCCAACTCCAGGCCGAAGCGCAGACGGGCATGGATGTTTCGGTGGAAATGCTCCTGGTGTCGAGGTTCCTGCGAGATATCGAAATGAACCGCCTTCCGCGAATCGCCCAGCGGGCCGGAAAGAGCATCGAAGAGATCAAACAGGCTATTGAGAACCTCTCGCACCTGAACCCCAGGCCCGGACTGCTGATTTCCCAGCGGTCGGCTCCGGTGATTACGCCCGAGATACTTGTGGATATCGACAATGACGGGCAGATCGTCGTCTCGATGGCCGACGACAGTTCACCGCAACTGTGCATATCCGAGGATTACCGGCGTTTGGCGCGAGATCGCAAGACCGAATCGGCGACCCGACGCTTTCTCCAGAAGAACATTCGTTCGGCGCAATGGCTTGTCGAGGCGATCGCCCAGAGGAAGCGAACGATCCAGCGAGTGGCCGCCGAAGTGTTCATCGTGCAGCGAGACTTCCTGGACGACGGGAAGGAGGCCCTCAAACCGCTTCCGATGGCCGACATCGCGGGCAAAGTCGGCGTCCACGTGGCCACCATCAGCCGCGCCGTAGCGGGCAAATACGTGCAGACACCGCGCGGGATCTATCCGCTGAGGATGTTCTTTTCGGGCGGAACAAAAACCGCCGAAGGCAAGGACGTCGCCTGGGATGTGGTGCGCACCAAACTCCAGGAAGTTATCGACAACGAAGACAAATCCAAACCCCTGAACGACGATCAACTCGCCGAAGAGCTAAGCAACAAGGGTTTCAAGATCGCCCGTAGAACGGTCGCCAAGTATCGCAGGATCCTCAACATTCCCCCCGCAAGAAAACGCAGGCAGTTCTAGCCCGCTTCAGTTTCATTGTCTTCTGTGTCCCTCTGCCTGTTCGACAGCAACAGGATGTCGCGCAGATATTCGGCTTGCGGCGCCGCCAACCAGCGTTCCATGAAGTCGGGTTCCTGGACGATATTGGCTATCGCCATCAGGGCGCGGAGGTGGTAGTTGCGTTCGTCGTCCGAGCCGACCAGGACGAAGGCGGCCTGGATCGGTGGTTGGCCCGGTCCGAAGATCGCCCCCTCACGGCAGCGGATAACCAGCAGGTCGAACAGGCCCTCGCCCTCGACGATGACGTGCGGTATCGCCAGCCCCGGCATGATCACCGTGCTGGACTGGGCCTCTCGGATGCGGAATTTCTCCAGCAGCGTATCTCGATCCATGTTCAGGCGATCGGACAGCACATCGGCGGCCTTTGCGAAGAGATCCCTGGCTGAGGCCTGTCCGGGCAAATCGAGGAATTCGCAGTCCTTGATCAGGTGGTCGAAGCGATCGTGGACGATCTCGTCCCGCTGCAGCGCGATCTCGCGCAGCTCTTCTTCCAGCTTGTTATGGCTCATCTCATTCGCCACCAGCCTGCGGACGGCGTGGACCAGGGCGCTTTTGCGGGTGGTCCGCGGGTTGACGTAGAAGAAAAACCAGCCCACGCCGGCCAGGAGGAACCCCACGACGGTCAAGATCGGTACGGCCGAGTCCAGCTTGGCCGCCAGTACGACGATCAATGACGCATACAGGCCAATTCCGGCCAGTTGGACCCACGGGAACAGCGGGCTGCGGAACAGCGGGCGATAGTTCTGCAACCGGCTGCCGCGCATTATCAGGACGGCCACATTAACCAGCAGGAACAGGACCAGCTTCATCGTGCTGGCTACCTTGATCAGGTTGCGGATCGACAGGAAGGCGATCATGACCATCATGAATACGGCAGTGATGATGATGCTGACGTGCGGTGTGCCGAAACGGCGCGAGATCTTCCCGAAGGATCGGGGAAGGAACCTGTCGTGGCTCATCGCCATCGGGTTGCGTGAGGCCGCCAGGATTCCGCTGTTGCCCGTGGTCACGAACGCCAGAATCGCCGCACCCGACAGGATCACCACGCCGAAGCGCCCCAGAAAACTGCCCGCTGCTGTGCTCAATGGCGTCATGTCTCCGTAGGGTCCGCTCCGCAGTTGGGCGCCGTCAACCGTGCCGACCAGGACGAAGAGGGTTGCAATGTACAATAACGAGACTATCGCACAGGCCGTCAGCATTGCACGGGGAATGTTTCGCCCCGGTTCGTGAATTTCCTCGGCTACGGAGGCGACCTTGGTCAACCCGCCGAATGAAACGAACACCAGCGCCGCGGTCGCAAAAACGTTTCCGAACCCGGCCGAGAGGAAGTTGTCGTAGTTGGGGTGCTGCTTGACGCTGCCAAGCCCCGTGATGACGAACACCACCAGCACAGTCAGCAGGCCCGCTACCATGGCTATCTGGAGGCGTCCGGCCACTTTTACGCTTAGGATATTCAGGACCATAAAGACCAGGCAGCAGCTGATGGCGACACCCTTTACCAGCCACTCCCACTGGCCTGGCGAGAGGTTGCTCTGGGGGAAGATCAGTTGGGCGAATGCGCCAATGCCGATCATGGCGAACGCGCTTTTTAACGCCAGGGAGAACCACCCCGCCAGACCCGCAAGTGTCCCGGGCAGTGCGCCCATGCTGCGTTCTACGAAGAAGTAGCTGCCCCCGCTCTTGGGCATTGCGGTGGCCAGTTCGGCCTTGGACAGCAGGGCGGGAATCACCATAAGGGCGGCCAGGGCGTAGGCCAGGATGACCGCCGGTCCGGATATTTGGAATGCCTGTCCGGGCAGGATGAACAAACCGGAACTGATCATCGCTCCCGAGGCGATGCAGAACACGCTCCAGAATCCCAGCTTGCGTTTCAGCGTCATGCTCTCTCCAGCTTCAAGCCGGGATTCCAAGGTGACTTTGCCCGGCTACGCCGCCGGGCTACCTACGCTGCATTATAGCCCGCTCTCCGCTCGGGGCCACCACGAATCTACCAATATTTCATCGCGTCGGCGAAGAGACGCTCGAGGTCTTCTCTACCTGCTTCATTTGGTGCGAGTTTCGTTACGCGATGCTGGGGGAGCGTGCCTTCGACCAGAGCGGGAATGTCCGCCTGGGTGTATCCCACCGCCGACAGACCGTTGGGGATGTCGAGGGTTCGCATGAATTCGATTATGCGATCCGACAGGATATTGCCCGCGTCGTCGGGGTTTGCTCCGCTGATGTCCACGCCGAGGGCCTCTGCGGCCTGAAGGTGTCTTTGCGGGCACGCCGAAGCCGTGAAGCGGAAGACCGCCGGCGCGTTGAGTACGACGGCCGTTCCATGTGGGACGATCGGCCAGTCGACCTTGTAGTCCTCGGGCTTGTAGTCGCGCACCATTCCCGAAACCGGATACGACATGCCGTGAGCCAAATGCACGCCGGCGTTTCCGAATCCGATGCCCGCGTACGAAGCGGCCAGCAGCATCGTTCCGCGCGCCTCGATGTCTGAGGGGTCCTCGACCGCTCGTTGCAGGTATTTCGCCAGCATGCGCAGCGACTGGAGCGACCATGTGTCGCTGATGGGATTCGAGCCCTGGTAAGCCGGGCGGAGTATCGGACGATCCGCCGCCGGACGCTGATCGTACGGTATCGCAGTGTACGACTCGACCGCGTGGGTAAGTACGTCCAGCCCGGTAGAGGCTGCGACCTGGCCTGGAAGCGATGTTATGTTCTCGGGGTCCAGCAGCCCGAGCGTGGGCTTGAGGCGCAGGGACGCGATTCCGGTCTTGGCGTGCATCTCCACCAGGTCGAATATCACCACTCCGGTTGTCTCGCTGCCCGTGCCTGCGGTGGTGGGTATCGCAATGAACGGTTTGATCGCGCCCGGTATGGGCTTACCCTTGCCGATTGGGGCGTTTACGTAGTCCAGAAAATCCGCCGGATAGGTGCTGTAGAGATTGGCGGCCTTTGCGGTGTCGATAGTCGACCCGCCGCCTACGGCGATGAATGCGTCGCACGGATTGTCGTTTGCAAACGCGATCGCCTCCTTCAGCGACCCGTCGGTCGGCTCGATGCGCACCTTGTCGAACAGGGTGTACGCCACGCCGTTGTCGTCCAGCGAACCGAGCACCGTAGCGACCGGAGCGAGCTTCGCCAAATTCGGGTCGGTAATCACCAACACGTGCTTTGCGCCCATGTCGGCCAGATCCATTCCGATCTCACGTGTGGCGCCCGGCCCGAATCGAATATTGGATGAGCCCATATTGAAGGCTGTTTCGTTTGCCATTTAGATGTCTCCTGAACTATCTGTGCGCGTTCGTCTTCGAGTCTTCGGAGCATTCTCTCGTATTACCGGGAGCTTTTCAACATCCAACAATTCCTTGCGCCAACCGGGGTTGTTGACGGATAAGGTTTTCGCTCTTCGATCCCAACTCGCAAAATGTTAGAATGCGCCCGATCCTAAGACACTTTTGAGACCGTATCCGGCGCACGGGCAAGGAGACCTCTCTATGCGATTAACCCGGCGAACAATGCGATTAATGTGTGTTATTGCGTGCCTGATGTTGGTGGGGCGTCTATCTGCCGCGGCCGACTGGCCTGCGTATCGCGGGAACAGCGCTCGGACGGCGACAACGTCGGAGAAGCTGACGTTTCCGCTGAGAGAAGTGTGGAAGTATATCCCGAAGCGCAAGCCCCTGCCGGCCTGGCCGGACAAATTCATGGCTGAGGTCGCCGGGTGCGACTTCGACCACGCCCCGCAGGTGGTGATCGTCGGCGACGGGATGTACTTCGGCTCGACGACGGACAACACTTTCTGGGCGTTGGACGCGGGCACGGGGAAGACCAGGTGGGGGTTCACCACGGGCGGCCCGGTTCGCTTTGCGCCGGCGATATGGGAGGGCAAGGTTTATGCAGTGTCCGACGACGGTTACGCGTATTGTCTGAATGCGGCGACCGGCAAGTTGATCTGGAAGTTCTATGGTGGTCTCTATGACAGTCGCTTTATCGCCAATCAGCGTATGGCCTCGCGTTGGCTGATCCGCAGCGGCGTGGTGGCCGACGACGGTATGGTCAACTTTGCGGTGGGCATGTGGTCCAGCGAGGGCGTGTACTCGTACGCGCTGGACGCCAGGACCGGAAAACAGATATGGGTGAACGATACGAGTCTGAAGTACCGAAACGGTCCGCACAACGGCCAGAACTTTGCCGGCAACATGCCGCAGGGGTATGCTCTGGCGGCGAAGAACAAGCTCGTTTTCCACAACGGACAGGCGGGCTGTTACATCTATGATCGCCGGACAGGCCAAGAGACCGGGCACATAGATACGCGCGGCGAGATAAGGAGGAAAGGGCGCGGCGATGCTTCGGTCCAAGTTATACGCGAAGACGGGACGATTGAGACCGGTCACTTTAAGGAGACCCAGGCGACGATCAGGCAGAACTGGGCCGTTGCCGGCGATATGGTGATAATGTGTGAGAAGAACCGGATCACTGCAAAGACCGCCGGAGAACAGGGAAAGCGCGTATGGGAGCATACGATTGACGGGGTGATAATGGGTGTCGCCGTGGCCAATGGGATGCTGGTGGTGAGCACGACCGATGGCGTGATTCACTGTTTCAAGTCGGGCCAGGGCGGCAAGGCCGCAACCGTTGGTCCGGGGACCAGAAAGTGGGCCAGGCCGGCGCCGGGTCCGGCGGCGGATGTCTTGAGCAAGTGCAAAGCGTACGGGATATCAAAGGGCTACGCATTGGTGCTTGGCGAGTCGGACGCGAAATTGGCCGAAGCACTGGCGGCGAATACGGACCTGCAGGTTATTTGCGTGTTGGCGGATGAGGCCAAGGCGGCGGCCGAGCGGATTCGGTTGCGCGACACAACTGATATCTACGGCTTGGAAATAACGGTGGATCACCTGGCGAGCACAAAGAAGCTTCCTTATCCTCAATACTTCGCCAATGTGATCGTGGTCCGTGGAAAGCCCTCCGGATTCCCAGCCGGTGAGCTCAAGCGAGTGCAACGTCCCTGCGGCGGTCTGCTCATCGCAGGGGGCAAGGTTGACGTTCGAGGCAAACTGCCCGGAGCCTATGACTGGGATTCGAAGGTCACGTGCGATCAACGGGTGAAATGGCCCCTGGAGATGCTGTGGTTTGGCGAGCCGGGCCCCATGAACACCCGAGGCAAAGGGAGCGGTCCTCCGATTCCGGTAAACGGCGTGGCCCTGTATGTAAGCAAGGGGATCGTGGCTGTGGACGCCTACAACGGAACCGTGTTATGGCGATGGATGCATGCCGAAGGAACAACCAGGGGCGACATAAGAGTCGACGGCAAGCACCTGTATACGTCAGAAACAACTCAGGACAAGAAGACTCGCAAGAGGCATACGGTTCAAGTGGTTCTGGATGTGAAGACCGGGCAGCGGGCCGATGGCGTGATGCCCCCTGCGACTCTGGAGCGTTATACGGGCGCCAAGCGCTCCCGCGCGGATATTGTTCGGTATCTGGGCACGCGCGTCCACCCGCTGACAGGCGGGTTGGTCAGCAAGGGTTTCGGTAAGTCGCACGGGTGCGTGGGGGCCCAGTTGTCAGCGGCGATGGACTTCTTCCGCTCGGGATCGTTTTCGAATTACGACTTTGAAGATGACAGCGGCGTGCGCAATCTCGCTGGTCTGCGTCCGGCCTGCCATCCCAGCAAGACAGGGGAGTTGGGCCTGCTGCTGGTAGCCGACGGGCAGGGCGCCCATGCTGTCGGCGTGCCTAATCGGGAGGATTACGGCAGTGGTTGCGATTGTCGATTCAGCTTCCTCGGCGCGCTGGCCATGGCTCCGGTCGATAAGCAGCGCGATGAAGACTGGGCGGTGTTTTCCGACCCGGTTCCGGAAAGGACTGCAGGTCCGGTGCGTCACGTAAACATGAACTTCGGCGCGCCGGGAGATCGGCGTCACGCCGACAAGAAGCTTTGGCTGTCGATTCCTCGTCCTGTGGGCAAGTGGTTGGGGATATACGTGCCCTACCTGGCGGAGTTTTATGACGGCGCGCAGCCTGAGGCGCGTAATGGGAGTGGGCATGATTATTACGGCGGCACGCAGTCTTACCGGCGTAACGCCGAACGCTGGGCCATTGCGGGCTCCGATAAGCCCTGGGTGTACGCGTCGGGCTATCGCGGGCTCAAGAGCCTGACCCTGGGCCTGGATTACTATCAGTGGGGCAAGCAGTACGTTGCGATGCCTTGCGCCACGGCGCCGAAAATCGACGGTAAACTGACCGACGCCTGTTGGGACGGCGCCGGCGAGGTGTTCCTGGTTAACGCCCAGAACTGGAACAGGCCCGTATACGCCCGCCAGATTTCCAACCCCGGCGAATCGGCCTGGATGCGGCATGACAAGGATAACCTCTATGTGGCTTACCGGCAAAACGTTCGGAAATCGTTGAAGATCAAGCCTCCATCGCACTATGTGAAGGTAAGTAGGGTCGGTCGCTTTGATCTGCTCCTCAAGGGCTCGGGCGGGAAAGTGGTTCGCCTGGGCGTTTCCCCATCAGGAGACAGATCCGACGCGTTGATCGCCACCGAAGGCGTCGGCAGGAAAATGAAGGCAAGCGAGCCTGACGAATCGTGGAAGGGCGACTGGCAGTCCGCGGTTTCAGTGAAAGGCAGCGAGTTTATCATTGAAATGGCCGTACCGTGGAAAGCGCTCGAAAATCTGGGAATCAAAAGAAAGGAACTTTCGGCTTTGGTTCATAAGAAGGTGAACGTCAAGTACCTCAAGCAGCCTAATGTGCAGTCGATTAAGAATGTGCATCTGTCAACGCGCAGCGCCTCAGCCAGGCCATACAGCGTGCGGCTGCATTTTGCCGACCTGGAGAACACGACTTCCGGCAAGCGCGTGTTCGACGTGAAACTGCAGGGCAAAGTGGTGCTGAAAGACTTTGACATTGTTGCCGCCGCCGGAGGCGGGAACAAGGCCGTGGTCAGGGAGTTCAAAGGGGTCATGGCGACCAATGAAATCAAGCTCGAGTTGGTGTCGGGCGCCAGGGACATGAAAGGCTCCGCCGCGCCGATTATCAGCGGCATGCAGGTGCAGGCCGAGCAGCCCGGGCCCGTTCCGGCGACTGTGCTTGGAATAATGACCAACGGCAAGGACAACGGCGGCTTCAAGCTTTTTTCGGCGCTGGAGAAACTGCCCCTAAAGCAGCGGATGAAGGTTCGCGGGTGGGGGCCCGAAGATGAAGAGGCGCTTAATAAGAGTCGGATCAAGCGCGGCCTGCCCCCTCTGAAAGAGACGCCGAAGAACAGGAAGAAGAAGTAGACCAGAGGGAGGGATATGGCGTGATAAACAGTCGCAAAGTGCTGACAGAACTGTATTATATCCGCAAGTCGGAAAAGCGAGTTGTGATTCTGCAACACTGCCAAAAGGAATATTCGATGGGTTATCGCTGTTTTCTACCGTTGATGCTTTTCTGCTGTTTCGTTTCGGTCGCGGCCTGTGCGACGCCGGACGGGCCGCCGGCTCCGGCGGCGGTGTTTGGCGATCACATGGTGCTCCAGCGCGACAAGCCCGCGCCAGTGTGGGGATGGGACAAGCCGGGGCGGAAAGTCACCGTAAGCTTCGCTGGTCAGAGCAAGTCGGCGACTGCCGGAAAAGACGGTAAATGGACGGTCGTGCTCGACCCGCTGAAACTCAATGCAAAACCGCAGACTATGACGATCTCCGGCGCTGAGAAGATCACGCTGAAGGATATACTCGTCGGCGATGTGTGGGTCTGTTCGGGGCAGTCCAATATGGGTCGCAACGTTTCCCGCAGCGTGACACCCAAGGGTATGAAATGGAAACACTCGACGATTCGCTATTGGGGCGCCGGAAAGTCGGAGAAGTATCCGCTCGATCGACTGAAGTTGTCCGAGCCCAAACCGTGGAGCGTTTGCGCCGATGAAGAATCGACGCGAGGCTGCTGTGCGGTCGGTTTCTTCTTCGCCCGCCGCGTCCAGGAGGAAGTCAACGTTCCGATCGGATTGCTGTGGCAGGCCTGGGCGGGCAGTATTATCGAGGAGTGGCTGCCGCGTTACGCCTGGCGCCTCGAACCGGAGTTGAAGGAACTGGCCGACAAGGTCGACACGTGCTATCCCAACACGACCCACGGGCGGGAAGTGTGGCGGAAGCGTCTGGACGAAGTAGAGAAGTGGACCGCCCGGGCGGAGAAATCACTTAAGGAGGGAACCCCGTTTCCTCATCCCCAACCGCTAATGCCCGAACCGAAGGACCGCGGTGCGTGCGGATTCTACAATGGCAAGATTCATCCGGTGGTTCCGCTGGCGATCAAGGGCGTGCTCTGGTACCAGGGCGAGAGCGACATGCGCAACGCCCTGTGGGATGTCGAACTGAAGGCGATGGCGCGCAGTTGGCGCGACCTGTTCGACGTAAAGGGCAAGGGGTCGGACATTCCGTTCTACTGGATGCAAATACAGCGAAGCGGGGGATACTGCAGTCCTCTGGCTCGTCAGGAGCAGTTCAACGCGCTGAAGCTCGTGCCCAACAGCGGTATGGCTGTCCTGCTCGATCTCGATGTTGAGGTCCACCCGGTGAACAAGGTTGATTCCGGTATTCGCCTGGCGCTTTGGGCGTTGAGCAGGGATTACGGAAAGAAGGATGTGATCCCTTCCGGTCCGCTGTACAAGTCTCATCGGGTTGAGGGCGCCAAGGTGATTGTCGAGTTTGACTACACGGGCGGGGGGCTGCGAATCGGGGCCAAAGACATGCTCAAGGCGCCCGTGCTGCGGGATTCCGGTGAACTGCCGAACGTCGAACTTGCCGGTAAGGACAAACGCTGGCGAAAAGCTGTCGCAAGGATAGACGGGAAGAAGCTGGTTGTGTCGTCCGCCGACGTGCCCGCGCCGCTGCACGTGCGATACTGCTACACCAACATCCCTCCTCCGCCGTTCCTGTACAACACAGCCGGTCTGCCCGCAGCGATGTTCACCACTCTTGAAAAATAGTCGCATCTTCCCATCACGAGGATCGTAATGAACAGGATATACATACTGCCGACTTTGCTGACATTGCTGCTTGTGGTCGGACCATTGGCCGCCGATGTGGAGGTCGCAAGCGTCTTCGGTTCCGAGATGATCCTGCAACGCGAAGCGCCTGTTCCCGTCTGGGGCCGGGCCGCTCCAGGTCAGAAGGTGACCGTCGCCTTCGCCGATCAGAGCAAGACTGCGGTCGTCGACAATAGCGGGCGATGGCTGATAAAACTCGACAAAATGTCGGCTAGCAGCACCGGTCGCAGTATGGTCGTCAAGACCTCCGCCCGGGCGGTTACGTTCGAGAATGTTCGTGTGGGCGAAGTGTGGTTGGTGTTGGCCCACAGGATTGGGAAGCAATACTCCTGCGAAGGACCCGTCCCCAACGCAAACACCCGCATTCGATCGTTCGATGGAAGTCGCGAGAATCACAGCCCCACACCTACCGAGTTGTTCGGTAGGAACGACCGCTGGGGCCCCGGTTCGCGCAGCAGCGTATTCGACGTTATGTCGATCCCCTTCGCCAACATCCTGAACGATAAACTGGGCGTTCCGGTGGGAATTGTTCGCGTGAGGATGGGCGATCTGGATGCGACTATTCCCTTCCAGGGCTTCGCTGCGATAGACCAACTCAAAGACATCGCCCAACGGGTCGACACGTGGTATCCCGCGACTAAGCGCGGTCGAGCCGCCTACGACAAGTGGCTCGGTCAGATGAAGGAGTGGCAGCGAACGCTGGGGCGTAAGATTCAGAGCGGCGAGCATATCGCCGCGGGTCAGCCGCCGCTGGCTCCCGGTCCGGTGTTGGGCGACGCAACCCAGCCGACCGTCGTGTTCAACCGCCAGCTTAACCCACTGGTTCCATTTGCCTTCCGCGGAGCGCTGCATCTTCACGCTGAATCCAACACGGGCGATCCGCGATGCACGCAGGATATTCGCTATGCATACAAAATGCGGGCTCTGATCGCAGGTCTGCGGGCGGTATTTCAACGGAGCGATCTGGCTTTCGCGTTCACCCAGCGCAAGCAGCCGAATATGTATCACACGCATACTGCGGGAGGTAAAGTCAGGTCCAACGCGCTGGACTTCAATGCGTGGTTCGCCCACCGAGATCGTCAAAGGCGCGTCCTGCCGTTCAAGAACACTGCAATGATCGTGACCCTGGACATCGAAAATTATTCAGGCAAGGTCGGTGAGCGTTTCGTCCGTTGGGCGCTGGCCGCAACGTACGATAAGGGCGGAGCTTCATCCGGGCCGATCTGCAAGAGCCATCGAATTCAGGGCGATCGCGTGGTGATTGAGTTCGATCACGTCGAGGGCGGATTGATGGCCGCGGGATTCCCCGAGATCGGCCGACCGCTGGTCGAGCAAAAGGGCGCTCCGCTGCGGTTCTTTGCGCTGGCTGGGGCGGACCGCATCTTCCACCGGGCCGAAGCTCGAATCAAAGGCAATACGGTACTCGTCCGCAGCCATGCGGTCGCCAAACCGGTTGCGGTGCGCTATGCGTGTCACTTCGATCCGCGAGGGATGAACCTCTACAACCGTGCGGGCCTGCCGGCGTCTCCGTTTCGCACCGACGATTGGCCTATAGCGAGCCTGGACGAAACGGTCGACAAGCTGGCTGGCGAGAAACCCGAAGCATTGGCGGGCATGATGGGCTATCCGACGATGCCGCACTCACACGCAGCGGCCAGGGCGTTGGCAAAAAAGGGCTCCGCAGTAGTCTTACCGATCGTCAAACGCCTGTTGGCTGGCAAAGACCCCGACCAGCGATGCGGAGCCCTTCGTACGCTGGGTTATCTGTACTGGTATGGCGTGATCCCGCGCGGAAGCGGATATTACTCGCTCAAACCGCAGGAAGTTACTCCCGCAATCGCCCGAGCGATCGAAATGATCGCCAAAGGCTCCGACGACGCCGATCCGCTGGTCCGCCGCACCGCAGCTGAGGCCCTGTCGTTGATCGGATCGGAAAACGAGGACGTCTTCGCGATCATCAAGAAGCTGGCCCTGGACGATGACGTGCTCGTTCGGACCGCCGCGATGCGAATGAGCAAGTACCGCTTCAACACTCACGCCCACAATACCGCACTGGCCTACGCTCTGCTCGAACGCAAGGGATTCGCCGATCGCGTCTCGGTGCAGCAGGCGGGGAACTTGCTGAACCACTATCGCATCGCAGGCCCGATTGACGTAGCGGCCGTGGGGCGATACTTCAAGAGGATTGGCCCCGGGCAGGGCGGGGATGTTATGGGCAACCTTGGCGACCTGCTGCGCCGGCTGCCGTATTCCGACAACGAGAAGGCCCTGGGCCATCCCAATGCGTTTCCCGGGCTGCTCAATCTGTATTCTCTGGGATATCGCAACTACTTCCTGTACGGTCTGTGGCGCTGGATTGACGTAAAGGCCCATGTTCCGGCCTTGGGTCAGGAGATTAGGCGGCTTGAAGGTGAAATCAGACGCCTGCGGAGCGAAAAACCCGACGGGTGGAGCGATCTGTCTGCTCGATACGCCGATGCTATCGAGGGACTCCGGGATGTAATCAACGCTGCCAAATCGTCAAAAAAGAAATAGCTGAACGTTTACGTTGGAACGGAGATGAATTATGCGGACTGCGAGAACATCGATTTACCTGCTGACGAGTTGCCTGGTTGCCTTTTGGGTCTGTACTGCGCCGGGCGCTGAAGCCGGCGAGGTGGAGAAGGCGCTGTCGGAGGTGCGGGACGTCAAGGCCGAACTGTTCTCGCGGAAGTCCAGCGTTCTGGGCGCGCTGCCCGGTCCGGCGGAACTGGCGACCCACCAGATGCGCTGCAGACCCGCCCCAAAACCCAAGACCGACGTGCGTCGCGACATAGAATTTGACGCTGAAGCGATCAAACGCGCCGCCAAACTCAAACCGGCTGCGATGAGGAAAGCCAAGTCCCGCTGCAACATTCGGGCCCTGCCGCTCGGCATCACTGGCGCTTATGTCACCGAGGCCGTCGGGAAAACCGAGTTCCTTGTCGTGCACGTGCTCAAAGAAACGCCTGCCGCCGGCGTATTGCAGCTCGACGACATTATCATGGGCGCCAACGGGCGTCTCTTCCGGGATGTGGAAGATCCCCGCCCGGAAATGGGAAATGCGCTGGTCGAAAGCCAGTCGTCCGAATTGGGAGGCAAACTTACGCTGCACATCGTGCGAGCGGGCAAGCCTCTGAACAAGACAATCGATCTGGGCAATACGCTGTCGTACAGCGATACCTGGCCGTTGAATTGCAGGAAATCCAAGCAGATCCGCCGCGCCGCGCTGGACTACGTGATGAGAAGTTATCCTTGGCATCGCTACGATTTCTGGACGCCGACGTTCCTTATGGCTTCCGGCGACGATGCCGCCCTGGAACTGGCCCGACGCCACATGTTCAAGAATTTGAAAGACCGCTACGAGACGAAAACCGGCGCCAGCGGGTGGCGGGACAGCTACACGTTGATCAACCTGTGCGAGTATTACCTTCTGATGGGCGATTCAGCGGTCCTGCCGGCGATTCGCTACTACGCTGAAGGTTTGGCGTGGGCCCAGTATCGCAGCGGCAGCTGGTCCCATGGAGGCGGTAAGGGACCCGGCGTGCTTACGCCCGGGACCGTTGGGGGCGGGTATGGCGAGATCAACTGCGCCGGTCTGGGAGCGTTTGTAGGTTTGTGCTTGGCGCGGCAGTGCGGGATCGAACCGTACGACAAGACCTTGCCGCAATCGATACGTTTCTTCGGGAAATTCTGTGGTGTCAATTTCCCGTATGGCTTGGGCAATCCGCCGATGCGGGCCGGGCGCATGGACAACGGTATGAACAGCATGGCCGCCGTGGGCTTCGGTCTGTTGGGCGAAGACGAGATGGCCCGGCGCTGGGCGCGATCTGTCTGCTACATGTGGATGGGGCGTGAGCGAGGCCACGCCGAAGCCATCTTCAGCGTAGCCTGGGGACCGGTGGGGGCGGCGCTGGCGCCCAAAGAGGAATTCCACGCGTTTATGAATCACATGACGTGGGCCTACGAGATGGGGCGCGCCAGAGACGGTGGGATCACCTTCATGCGCGGTGGGCGATGGACTCGTCCCAACGCTACGGCGGCGATGGGGTTGTTCCTGTATCTGGGCGATCGTCGCCTGCAGATACTCGGCGGCGACAGTGTCTTCGCCCAGAAACCGCCCAAAGGTCTGGAGAAAGCCGCCCAATTGTATAAGGACAAGAAGTGGAAGGAATTGCGGACCTCTATGAACGATTATGCCAAGTCGTCGAAATCCGCATCGTCGGCCGGCGTGACGTACGCCGGAAAACTGCTAGCTGCTCACGATCGCCTGGAAAAGCACGCGGCGGCGACTTTGAAAATCATAGAAAAAACCATCGCCGACGGTATGTCCGCCACCGCACAAACTCAACTCCGGTTGCTGGCCAATATGGTCGGGGCCGAGCGACCGTCCATTGCGGCGTTGCGAAAAAAGCTGGGCGACGGTGCGATGAAGGATCCAAGGCGTCCCAAGCCCCAGCCGCTGGTCAACGTCTCTGAACTGGTCAAAACGCTCAAGCTTGGCAAGGGCGGAATCGATGGCGGTTTTGCTCACAGTTCGGCGTATATCGCCCGGACCTATAAGCAGGGATTCGACGGAATGACGCCCGAGCAAATCGCCGGATTCTTCAGCCATTGCAACGGTGGAGTAAGCGAGGGCGCCGTGCTCGCGATGGCTGGGCATGGGACCAAGACCCTCCCTCTGCTGAAGCGTCTTCTGAAAGATACGCATAACGGTGTGCGAGTCGGGGCGCTGGCGGCGCTGACTGAAATATACGAGTCAGACAGCAAGGAGTATCGCACCGACGTTCCGGACGAATTGGCGGAGATCATAAAGATGGTTCGCCCTCTGATTACAGATCCCTCGCCATGGGTTCGCAACGGGGCTAGCGGACTGGTGCTCAGCATGAAGATCGTCAATGACGACATCTATCGCATTCTCAGCGTACTGGCTGGGCAGGAGGGCAATAGTATCGGTAAGTTCGTACGGTATGGCGTGAAGAATCCACGCATCAGGACCAAGCTGTGCATGGAGATGATGGACACGGTTAATCGCACAAGAAGCAAAGTGCCCGCGGACTATAAACCCCTTCTGTGGGCTGTGGCGGCCCATCTTGAATTGTGCGAACCGTACGTCAAGGTCGCCATAGACACCTTGAACAATCCCGAAGTCCTTCCATTGTACGGGTTCTTCTCCAACGGTCCGCCGGAAGCGGCGTTGATTATGCTGGAGCGGTATTCCGACAACCCGCTGGTGATGAAGCACCTGACGGACATTCTGCGTTTTTGCGCACGCAAGCGAGGGTCCATGGATTCTTATTGGTACTCCATTGTCGAATATCCGCATCGGATTATTGTGAAGCTCGGCCCGGAAGCGCTGCCCGTCCTGGAGGCGTTCTGCAAATCCGAGCGGGCGTTGTATCAGCGGATCAGCACGGGTTGGGAGCCCAAACCGACTTGGTGGAAGGAGGATTCGGTCGAGTTCCTTGACAAGTGGTGTCGGGACATGGAAGTCACCGCTGAACTCGTCTCGTGCCTGTACGGTAAGAAAACGCCCGACAAGGCCGTCCCGCCGATGTGCGAGATATACCTCGCAGGCCGCCCCTGGAGCGCATGGGAGCGCCAGCAAATTCGCAACCGGATCATGAAACTCGGTGTTGAAGCGATCCCCGCAACACTTGAGGCGACGAAAACCCGGAAGGCTCCTCTGGAAGCCAGGCTCGTCACGCAAATTACCGCAAAACAAGCGGAGATGGACGATCCAGCCAACAAGAAGAACAAGAGGCGCCTTCGGCGGGAGCTTGACGGTCTCGTGGCCGCGAAAGATGAATTGGACACTCGTGTTGGCGAATTGGAGGAGCTTACGTTGCTGATCAAGGCGTTCGCCGCGACCGCACCTTCGGCGGGCGATATCGAAATGTTCCACCGCTTCTACGTGAAACGGCCTTGGGGTAAACAGTATTCGTTTGTCTACGGTGAGAGTTCCTATCTGAGACCGCTCGATGAACAACAGCTTGTCCTTATACGCGATACATTGCAGCGTTGGGGTAAGGCGGCCTTACCGGCTTTGCGGACCTGCGTTGAAGCCGACAAACAGGTGCTCGCCAAAGCCCTGGCCGAACTTGACAAGCAACAGGCGTTTTGGGAGCCGCAGCGTTCTCGGGCCAAGTCGACGCCGATGGCCAGAATCGCGGTCGAACGCAAGGACACCGTGCAGATTCACGCCGAACTGAAGGACCTGCTGGATCTGATCGAGTGCGCTTCCAAGAATCGATTATCTCCAGAGGAGATCGACGTTCTGTGTCGCATCTATACGCGGCGAGATTGGCCCGGACAGCATAAGTTGATCGGCGATCTGCTGAAACGCCAGGGAGCCCGTGCGGTTGCAGCTATTGGGAAACACATCAGCAGCGAGAAGACAGCCCTAGCCGCCGCCGTGGCCGACGTCGAGCGTTATATGTATGCCGGCGGGAAGACCCGGATCATGTGGGTTTACGCTCGCGCTTTTGCGTTGCAGATGAGTATTAGACGAGGCATTGAGGGCCTGGAGAACATTTCCAAGAGCATTAAGTAACGTCCTGGTTCGTCCAGATTGTTTCATGGCGGGTAAAGACAAGGGCCTCGCTGCGATCCGTTAACGGCGACTGTTTGGTGGAGGCGATACTAAATGCGCCATCCGATACGCCGTTTCGTAGCCGATCTTTTGGCCCAACCAGCGATTCCAGGCCTCGCCGCCTTTGGCCGACGGTTGGGCGCCTACCGGGCGGCGTCCGGAAAGGAGGGTGTACATGAATGTTCCCGTTGCTTCGTCGAGGTAGCGGCTCATGTGCCAACTGTCGCGCATCGGTTTGAGTTTGGGATTTGCATCGTGCAGTTTCGCCCACATCAGGCGGATCGGAACGGCGCGAATATCCGAAGCGACCTCTCCCTGCCTGATCATATCGTAAGCGATGCCCAGATCCGTTCCGTCATCGTAGCGCTTACCGCCCATGTATCTCTTGTCGATACCGTACAGCATGGTCTCGGCCGCCGTCTTGCCGTGATCCTGCATCGGAAAACCGTAGGAGCGGCCGAACCGTTTGGGGTCGACTTTGTATTTCTTCCGGGGCTCGAATATTGTATTGGCCCGCCCGTAGTTGAAATCGATCTTTGCATTTGCTCCGGACGCGCCGCGGCCGATCTTCCTGCAATTTACTTTGCATCTCTTGATCGCCGCGATCAGGGCGCCCTGGATTCCGTTCTCCGAACTTGAGCCGGTATGGTTGAAAGTGATGCTGCTCCTGGTGACGTATTTCATGGCGAAGGGATTCTTGAATTCGAACCGCCCGGTGTACTGGACCTTGGTCTTGTTGGCTTTGACGGTTTTGAAGGCGTGTTCGGCGAGTGATTGTTCGCTTTTCCTGGAGCTGGTCGCGGCCCGATCGAAGATCTCGCTGTAAATGCAAGCCGCCGCCAGATATGCTCCGCCCGTAGTCGGGTGCCTGGAGGATTCATCTTTCTTCGCCAGCGTCGACCAGGCATACCCCGCAGGCGCCACCGGAATCTTCGCGCCTTTCCCGACGCGATATATGATCTGCCCAAAGTGGGCTGTTGCGTCGGATGACTCGCCCTCCGGCCAGGGCATCAGCAGGATCGGTTTGCCTGCCCCTTTTCTGACCGTGTCGGCGATCAGGTTTGCGCCCTCGGCGTAAACACCCGGCATGTTGGCCAGGATATACGGATCTCCAACGATCACCACGTGGCTCCACTTCGTTTTTCCGCTTCCGCTAAGGTTGGCGAGCCTCTTGTCGCGACCGTCCGGCCAGAAGTAATACTGCGCCAGACTGTAACAGCGGTATTCCATTGTCATCATCCTGGCCCCGCCTCCAACGGCGGTCGGCAGTGTTTTGGTTCGGAAGATGTCTTCGAAGACCACGTTCGCAGTGTTCTTGTATTTCGGATCATTGGCGAGAATGGTCCGCAAACTGTCAGCCGCTGCTGCAGCGTTAAAAGCCCTCCGGTTGGCGGCGCCGCTTCCTTCGCCCTCGGAATACGAATGTGTCGAACCGATAACCAGAACGTTCAAAGCCCCCGGGAGATTCGCCGCCGAGATCGATAAAACCGACAGGATGACAACAGCCATGGTTCTCATAAACTACCCTTACTTCTCTTTGTAATCCGCCGGCAGGTCGGAGGAGTGGTCGTGGACTGCTTTCCATTGTCCGTTGATCTTTCTCATGAGCAGGGTGAACAAACCTGTCTTGTAGGTATTGTCTTCAACGTGGTTGTGGAACCGTCCGAAGACCATCGCCGCGCTGGGCGACAGGGGCGTGATGTCCAGATCCGAGAATTCCAGACTCGATTTCTTGGGATTGCGCTTGTAGGCATCCATCACCGCCTGCCACCCGCGAGTGATTCCCTTGGGATGAGCGAATCGGATATCCTCCGAGTTGTGGTAGCCTTTCATGAAAGCTTCGTAATCACCGGCGGACCAGTCCTTGGCCTGCTGGGTCATTAACGCCTTGATATCGCTCTTGATCGCGGTCTGGTCGTAATCGACCGAGCCCGTGCAGGAGATCGCCGATGCCGCCAGCAGAAGGAGTATTGGGATGATCGTTTTCTTCATGGATGAATCCTTTCTTTGTTTGCCGTGTTTACCGATCGCTTTCGGCGAGCGTGAGCTTGAGTTTTGTGTTTCTTCACCGGCCTTGGAAAACGCCATTGTAACAACCGCAGTGTCCCGAGGCGAGCGCAGCGCGCAAGACAACGCCCCGCAGGTCTCTGCGAGGCGTTGACGGGATGATTGTCTGTCAAGAGTTATCAGGCCTTGCCGCGACGACGGCGTCGGACCAACACCATACCCCCGCATGCCAGCACCGCCAATGTCGCCGGTTCGGGCACAACATTGCCGCCGCCGCTGCTTACGCCATTTACGTAGAGGTGCCCGTTTGTTTCGCGAACGCTGAATGCAATGAGTCCTGCGTTCTGGTTCAGACCGGCTGACGTTATGAAGCTGTTGAAGTCCACCTCTCCGTATTTATTGCCCGGATCGCCAATGTAGGAGAAGGCCGCGAATATGTCAGACTCGGTGAGCGTTACGTTGAAAGTGGGCGAACCAACAGTCTGCAGGAAGATGACGGGATCGTCCTTGTCGACGACGCCCGGGGCTCCGAATTCTATATCGCCCAACCGAATGGTGACGCCGCTGATGTAGACCGGTTGGTCATATGTGAAGATAAGTTCTTCGTCGCGATCTCCCCCTCCGCCTGAGATACCCTTGGACCCTCCGCCCGAAGCTGTCTGCACGCCGGTGCCGCGGGGCTTTCCGCCCTTGCCGTCCTTGTCGATATAAACTGTTCCCGCCAAACCGGTTGCATCGGCGACCAGGGGATTGGTTTCATCGATTCCCGTCCGCGCGGTCATGACGAAATCCACCGTTTGCGTGCGCGATGCATCCGTCCATGGCCGGAAGCTGGCGCCTTTATTGCCTTCTCCCTGGGTGGCTTTGTCCAGAGGGATCATGTCAGCGTGAACTGCGGGGACGCCAGGGGCCAATACGAATAGAATTGCGATGAGCGTGATCTTCTTAAACATGAGCGAACCTCCAAGTGTTCTTTTGTACTGACCGCGGAACTTCTATAGCCGCAGTGCGTTTGTCTATCCTGGGGAGATACTCTTCCCGTTTGACGCCCGTCGATTCGTATGACGAGCTGTCACCGTTAAGCTAAGATTCAAATCGGACATAGGCAAATTGATTGAAAAAATATTTGACGAAATCGCAGATGGGGTATGTTGAGGCGATTAAAAAGGGGTTTGGCGGGGTTGAGCTTCGTTGGATACAATTCGTTTCGATTCGGGCGACAGAGTCTGGACGATGGTGCGGCGGTTTCTTCTCAAGAAAGAACTGGAGTGAAATGATGGCTGGTGAAATAAAACGGAGAGTGTTCCTGAGGTCGTCCGCGGCGGCGGGGGCGGCGGCGATTATCTGCGCCGGACGGGCCGAGGCTGCGCCCGATCGCACAAACGCTTCTGGAGTTACTGGATACGACTATCGCCTTCCAAAGATCAAGAAAGGCGCCACGCTCCTGTTTCAGGGCGATTCCATCACCGACATGAAATGGGGTCGCAACCAGAAGGACCGAAACCATTATCTCGGACACAGCTACGTTTACCTGATCGCGTCGCGCCTGCACACGGACATGCCCGAGGCGAAACTCAGTTTCCTGAATCGCGGTATGAGCGGGCACACCGTCGCCAATCTGAAAGCTCGCTGGAAGAAGGATGCGTTGGACCTCAAGCCGGATGTTCTGTCGATTCTTATAGGCGTAAACGATGTGGGCAGAGCGATTCGATCGAAGAAGGGCGTGGACCTTGAAGCGTTCGAGGCTGACTATCGATCGTTGTTGGCCCAGTCCCGAAAAGCGAATTCCGAGTTGAAGATCGTTCTGCTTGAACCGTTCGTTCTGCCCGTTACAAGGCTGAAAGAAAAGACTGCCTGGGACGCCTGGCGCGGTCAGATCGACAAGATCCGCCCGCTCGTGGCGAAATTGGCCTCCGACTACAGAGCGATCCTGCTGAAAACGCAGGACATCTTCGACGAGGCGGCTGGACGCGCCGAACCATCTCACTGGATATGGGACGGAGTGCACCCCTTGCCGCAAGGGCACGAACTAATCGCCCGAAACTGGATAGAAGCAACCGCCAAAGCCTGGGCGTGACCGAAAACCGCGTTGATTGCTTCCGGAGGCTCCGGTAAAATTGTACTGCACGCTCGCGATTGTCGCGGGTATGCATTTCTGTGATGCGTGTTGACTGAAAGGGATTCCACATGACCTTGCCGCGTTCTTCGACAAACCGGATTGCTCTTCTTGTGTTGGGGCTGGCTGTTACTTGTGGAATCATGGTCTCCGCACTGGCGGCTAGACGAGGCAAGAAACCCGCCGCCGCGTCGTATTCCCCCAAGATCGCTTCGACGAACGTCACCGCCGATGATCTGGGCTGTGACGAGATCATCTTCGTCAAACGCAAACAGTACTCCTCGGACCATTACTACACCGACATCAACAACGGTACGAGCGGCGACAGATTTCTGCCTGACAACGGTATCTACGTTTACAATCTCCGCACGAAGAAAGAACGCCCGGTCGTCACCGCAGCGAACCTTCCGGGCGGAAAGGGGTTCATAGGCAAGATCACTCTTTCGTTCGATGCCAAGAAAGTGCTCTTCGATTTCCGCGAAACCCCCCGCACCGGATTCCGTATCTGGGAAGTGGGCGTCGACGGAAAGGGTCTGCGCCAGGTATCCAAGGCTCCGGCAGATGAAGACAAGAAGGTTGCTCGCTGGCGACGGGGTTGGCATACCGATGACATTCACCCGTGTTATCTGCCTGGCGGGAAGATTATGTTCTCGTCGACGCGGAGCGAGCGAACGGTTCTGTGCGGCGGGTCGGCGGCGCTGGTTGCGCCCACACTGCACCGCATGAACGCCGACGGATCTGAAGTCGAGCAGCTGACCAGCAGCCTGGTGAGCGAGTTCTGCCCTGTAGTGTTGGACGACGGACGCGTGATGTACCACCGCTGGGAATACGTGGACAAGGGCGCACGCGTGGGCAAAACGATATGGAACATGCATCCCGACGGAGCCATGCCGCAGGAAATCTACGGCGGCGGCGACGACAGCACCACCGTTTACATGTACCCCCAACCGATGCCCGGGAAAGACCTTCGGTTCGTCAGCGTCGGAACCTGCCATTTCCCACAGGGCGGATGCGTCGGGGCGATAATGCTGGTCGACCCCAGCCGACCCGAACGAAAACGAGGACCCGACCCGGACGAAAAAGACTACGTTCAATTCGACGATAAGTATGCGGCAACGAACCTCACGCCGCATACGTTCGTGGAACGCCGCACCGAACCGGGATGGCACTTCCGGATAGCCGACGGAGCCTACCGACACGACCGCAACGGAACGTCCGGACACCTTTACACGCATCCCTGGCCCGTTAGCAACACGAAGTTCATGGTCTCGTACAAGGTCAAACCCTCCGATCACTACAAGAACACCGCCAACGCCTATGCGATCTACCTGATCGACACCAAGGGCGAACATTCCCTCGTCCACAAGGATCCGGCGGATAAACTGTCGTGCTGGCACGCCACGCCGCTGCTCCCGCGTAGAACTCCCCCGGAAATCCGCCCGACGCGCGATCCGAGCCTGGCCAAACGCAACAAAGCCCTGCTTGTGGTCACCGACATCGCAAAGGGTATGCCCGGCGTGAAGGCGGGCGAAGTCAAGTGGCTGAGAATTAACGAAGCGATTCCGCGATACTGGTCCACCGGCAGGAGGTGGGGCGGCGGGATCAGCAGCGCGAGCTGGAAGGCGGCGCTCTGGCCGCGAGTGCAGTGGGGCGTGGTGCCCGTGGAATCCGATGGATCGGCCAGCTTCGAAGTCCCCGCCGACCGCAATATATTCCTCCAGGCTCTCGATAAGGATTTCAGAGAGATTCAGCGAGAACGAACATACGTGAACTACAAAGCCGGCGAAGTCCGGTCGTGCGTGGGTTGTCACGGGGGCCCGGCCCGTGTCGCTGCGCCCGTTGCGACGAAGAAACCGATGGCGATGCGCAGGGCTCCCAGCAAGCCGCAACCCCAACCGTGCGATTTGGCGGCGAACGGTGGCGACGGGTCGCCGATACAGGTCATACACTATCCCGCCGACATCCAGCCGATATTTGACGCCAAGTGCGTCTCGTGTCACGGTAAGCAGAAGGAAAAGGAACCGGCTGGTAAGCTTAAGCTCACCGGGGAAGTTACCGGGCATTACAGCACATCGTACCAGGAGCTTGCCTCCAAGCAGTTGGCTGGTCCGATTATTTCGGAGTTTACATCGTTCAGACAGGGCGATCGCGGGAATTACAACGGCGCCATGCTGCCGCCGAAGAGCCTCGGGTGTTACAAGAGCGAGATGATGAAGATATTGATCGACAAGTCCCACAAGAAGAACGCCAAGGACGACCACACCAAGATGCTCACGCCCCGCGAACTGATGATCATGAGACGCTGGGTCGACGCAAACTATCAGTTTTACGGCAGTTATTACGGGAGGCGCAACGCACGCTTCGCCAAAGCCGACCCCAAGAATCCATCATACGATCCCAAGAACTTCCGCCGCAAAGCAACCGCCGCCGAAGCAATAAGCAATATCGCCCCGGAGTGGCATAAGTAGGCGGTGTCAATTCCGGACGGCCTGAAGGAGTTGTCGGTATGAAAGGCGCTTTGACGTTGCTGTCGGGACTGTTGGTTTGTATCGCCTCGGGCCGAGCCGTTAGGGCGGAGGTTGCTTATCCTCCGAAGCTTCCGGGGGGCAAGTTAGTCGCCACCGAAACGTCCGAGGCCTTTCTCAAGGCTCCGGAATCGATGAAGGGTGTCGCGGTGGCGACTCGCGCGCCTACGGTCGACTTTCTCTACTATCCCGGACAGACGTACAAGGGCAATCCCTGGTCGAACTGGGGCGACGGAGTTGCGGTTGGCGAGAAATACTACTCAGCCATTGGCGACCATTTGGGTCCGGCGGGCAATGCGTTTGTTTACGAGTACGATGCGGAGACAAAGAAGCTCCGTCAACTGGTCGATTTGCGGAAAGTGCTGAAAATGCCCGAAGGGCGCTACACGCCCGGTAAGGTTCACAGTCGGATCGACATGGGCTCCGACGGATGGTTGTACTACTCTACTCACCGAGGTTCCACACGGGTCACGGTAGACAAGTATCACTACAAAGGCGATTGGATCCTTCGGACCCATCCGCAAAGCGGGAAGACCGAGATCATAGCGCACGGGCCGGTCGGCAAGCAATGTATTCCATGCAGCGTGCTGGACCCCAAGCGTTTGATATTCTACGGCAGCACGCAAGCCGGCGACCGCAATGATAAGCGGCAGATGTTTTTTGCGTATGATACGAAGGCGAAGAAACTGCTCTACAGCGGCTACGACGGGCCGGGCAGGTACATGATTTTCGCAAAGTCCAGCGGCAGGCTCTATTACACCCCGAAGCTCGCCGGCAAGCTCCATCGTTACGATCCCAAGACCGGCGGGGCTCCGGTCGAGTTGGACGTGGAGATCGGCCTGCGGGCGGCGACCCAGGAAACGCCCGACGGATATGTTTACACAGTTTCGACCAGACCGGATGCGACGATCTACCGATTCAATACACGGACAGAGAAAGTCGACAAACTCGGGCCGGCCGCTGTTGGTAAGATGACATACATAACCACCATCGACGCCGATCCTGCGGGTCGGTATCTTTACTATGTGCCCGGCGCACACGGCGGGACGCATCTTGACGGCGGGGCGGTGGTGCAGTTTGACGTAAAAACGCGAAAGAAGAAGGTCATCGCGTACTTGCATCCGTTCCTGAAGGACAAATACGGCTACACGCCGATCGGAACGTTCAGCACCGCCGTTTCCGCCAAGGGCGACAAGCTTTACATTACGTGGCACGGTTCGCTGGCGGCTGAGATTGGACGCAAGCTGTCCTGGGATGCTTGTGCGCTTACGGTCGTGCGCATCCCCGCCTCGGAGCGAAAACCCTAGTCCCATGGAGACAAGCCCATGACACGGAGATTCTTAGCGCCGATAGCGGTTTTGGTATGCGTGTCGGCGTCGGTGGTTCTTGCGGGCGATCCGGTGCTGATTTTTAAGGATGCGACCAAGGCCTCAGGGCTGGGCGACTTGCTGAAGGGCATGATGTCTCATGCAGCGGCGTGCGGAGATGCTGACGGAGACGGCGATCTGGACCTGTACATTGGCGCGTTTTGCGATCGATCGGCTGAGAAGTACAAAGGCGCCTCAGGTCCCGTGCCCAACGTGCTGCTCACCAATACGGATGGAAAGTTTGTCGACTCTGGTCAGAGCCCGGTAGCCTTCAAGGCGCGCACGAGCGGGGCGGTTCTTGCGGACTTGGATAACGATGGGGATCTGGACCTGTACGTCTCGAACAACTCTAAACGCAAGGGCCTCCGCCTGGCAAACAAACTGTTCAAGAACGTAGAAGGCCGCTTCCGCGACGTCTCGAAGGACAATGGCGCGTGCGTGATCATGGGCGGCAGGAGTATCGGCGTGTTGGATTTCGACGGCGATGGGCTGCTCGATTTCCTGGTGGGCGGTGATCAATGGACGGGCAGTCAGACGCGCCTGTTCCGCAACAAGGGCAAGTTGACGTTCGAGGACGTCAGCGCCAAAGCGGGCCTGCCCGAAGAGTTGCCCGGACTCGGCGTGCTGACGTGCGATTTCAATGGTGACGGCTGGCCGGATATCTTCATCTCGCAGGCCAATCGCATGTTCCTGTCCAAAGGCGACGGCACATACGCTGAGTCGAAAGCGGCGTCCAAATCACTCCAATACGAGCCTCTGGGCAGGGAGGACACGCCTTGCGGGGCGGCGTTTGGGGACGTGAATCTCGACGGGCGGCTGGATATTGTGATAGTCGATCACAACCAGCCCGCGCGTCAGCATCTGTTCATAAACGACACCAAACACGGTGGAGAGGTGGCGTTTCGCGACGCCACCAAGGCCGCGGGTCTTGAATATCTCTTCCCGTCCTGGACGCCCGGGAAGCTGCATCTGAAGCACGCTCACGTCGAGGTCGCCGACTTCGACAACGACGGCTGGCCTGATATCGCGCCAGCGGTTACGTGGCGCAGCGCCGATGGCGAGCAGCCGTTCATCTGTCGCAACCTGACAACGCGGGGCGGGAAGCTGCGATTTGCCGTCCCACCGATAAAAAAGGCCACGGGATATTTCCCCGCCGGACCTGTCGCCGATTTCGATCGCGACGGGCGGATGGACGTAATGCTGGCCAGTTGGTTCCCCGAGATTCCGTCGCGCCTGATGCTGAACCGCAGCAAAGCGGGGCACTGGTTGAAAGTGCGAGTGATCGGAAAGACGATCAACCGCATGGGAATCGGCGCCAAAGTCAAGGTATACCAACCCGGAAAGATCGGCCGCCCCGAAGCGTTGCTCGGCTACCAGGAAATCCACATCAGCAACGGTTTCTGCACGGGTCAGGAAGCGATCGCCCACTTCGGCCTGGCCGCAGCGACGAAATGCGACGTCGAGATAACGCTGCCTTTCGGAAAGGGCGTAATCCGCAGAACCAACGTGAAGACCGACCAGCTGTTGACTGTGACCGAGAAGTGAGATCCCGCCCGTTCTGTTGATTGCCCTCGCTATAATGAGTTAACGAGTCGGGCGTGCTGCCTGGATATCGTTTGAAAGGACAGGCAAAAATGACCAGCAAACTCTGTGAACTTAGTTGCGTGCCCTGTCGCGGAGGAGTTCCTCCGCTTGATGAACCGGAGATAAGCGAACTGCTGGGGCAACTTAATGACGATTGGGAGGTCGTCGATAAACACCATCTTACGCGAACCTTCAAAACGCCCGACTTTGTGACTGGTTTGGAGTTCGTCAATAGCGTTGGGGCAGTGGCTGAGCGGCAGGGGCATCATCCGGATATCAGCCTGTCCTGGGGGAAAGTCACAATTGCGATTCACACTCATAAGATCGACGGTTTGACTGAAAGCGATTTCGTGCTTGCGGCGAAGATAGACGTGATTTGACGGTGGATGGCGTTGCGACTTCGTCGGGATGAGGGTCGACTCGGGCGTCGACCGCTAAACGCTTCGCGGTGTTCTCAGGGGCGCTGCTTCTCTATGAACCTCTGTGTGGAATCGCCTTAAATCTAGGATTCATCCAGCGTGCTCAGGAGTTGGAGGTAGGTTTCGAATCTGTTGATTGGGATCAGTTCTTCTTCCACTGCACGGATAACCGCACAGTCCGGCTCGTGGGTGTGCGTGCAGTTGTTGAACTTGCAGTCGGGGGTGAATTCCTCGAACTCCGGGAAGTACCAGGGCAGTTCGACGGGGTCTATCGGCAGGCCCAGTTCGCGTATTCCGGGCGTGTCGACCAGCATCCCGCCGCCAGGCAGTTCGTATACGCTGGCTGATGATGTGGTGTGGCGGCCGCGAAGGTCGCCCGGGCGAACGGTGCGTGTGGCGAGATCCACGCCGGGGATCAGGCGGTTTATTAGCGTGCTCTTTCCGACCCCCGAGGCTCCGGCGAGAATGCTCCGTCGATCGACCAGATGCGATGTCAACTCTTCGACGCCTCGCCCCGTGCCCGCCGACACTTCCACGATCACCAGATCGCTGGCGCGGAAATGTTCGATCACTTTTGGGTCCGGCGGCGCCAGGTCGATCTTGTTCAGAACAAGGATCGGCTCCATCTCTCCTCGTTCTGCGATGATCAGGTATCGCTGGATCAACCGTGTTCGCAGGGGGGGTTGGCAGGTGGCGGCGATAATCAGAAGTACGTCCATGTTGGCTGCGATAACGCGTTCGAACATTTCGGTTTTGTATTCGTCCTTGCGTTTTCCGCTGCGCGGCGCCGGACGCGACAGGGCGGTCTCTCTCGGCCCGCGTGACAGTATCATTCCGTCGGCGCGGTCCGAATCTTCGTTGGACGCGTCGTGATGGGCTCCGCTGGCGGCGATTGTCACCGTGTCGCCAACGGTAAGCGCTGTAGAACCGGGCGGTGCTCGGAAGGCTTTGGCGATCATGCAGAGCATTGTCGAATCGCCGATTCGCACTTCGGCTCCGCCGGGGAACATTCCCACCACCATTCCTTCCAGTCGCGGCAGATCGTCGATGTCTTCCCCGCCGGCCTGGAGATCGCGAGGGGGCAGTTTGACTTGTCGTTTGGTGAGTTTGCCCTTGATCTTGTGGGCTGCACTGTCGTCGTCGCCAGCCTCGTAACGTGCGTGCCAGTCGATCCTCTGCCTGCTTTTGCCTTTCCGCTTGGCCATTGGCGGTTATTTTGACCGGGACGAGCGGAAATAGCAAACGCGCGTGCCTGGTGATGTTGGCATAATCGCCTGTTGGGTGCTAGTATGATCGTATGTTATTGGGATCTCATCTAAGTATAAGCGGTGGTCTGCACAAGGCCCTCATTGCGGCACAGGAGTATGGATTCGAAGCCCTGGCGCTGTTCCTTCGTAACCAGGTTCAATGGCGAGCCAAACCGCTTGACGATTCTGCGGTCGAGAAATTCCGCGAGACTCGCGCACAGACTGACATAAGGGTAATCGTCGCGCATGCGTCTTACCTGGTGAATCTTGCGGGCAAGGATGCGGTTCGCGACAAGTCGATCCCGGCGCTGATCGAGGATTTTTCGCGAGCCCAGCGCCTTGGCGTGGAGCATCTGGTTTTTCATCCGGGCAGCAATCCGGACCTGGAGGCGGGGCAAAAAATGATAACCGACGCCCTGAACGAGATCGCCGCGGCGGTGGAACCCGATCCCGAAGCGGTGACCCCGTCTCGTATTCTGCTTGAAACGACCGCCGGCCAGGGCAACTGCATCGGATACCGTTTCGAGCATCTGGCGGCCATAATGGCGGGGCTGGTCCAGCCTGAGCGTTTCGGCGTGTGTCTGGATACATGCCATATTTTTGCCGCTGGTTACGATATCCGCACACCGGAAACTTACGCCGCCGCCATGCAGGAGTTTGATGATATCATCGGTCTGGACAAGCTCTTAGCGATCCACCTGAACGATTCAAAGAAGGATTTTGGAACCCGGGTGGACCGTCACGAGCATATAGGCGAGGGCTTCCTGGGGCGCCAGGCGTTCGTGAATGTGGTTAATGATTCCCGGCTTGCGGATATACCGCTGATCATGGAAACGCCCAAAGGTCTGGACGAAAACGGGCGAGATTGGGACAAGGTCAACGCCCAGACTCTCGCTACGTTGGTTTCCGGTTCCTGAAATACACATCCATCCAGACCCCGACGCAGGTCATATTGGCGTTATCTGCGCTTGCAAAGATGCCGATTGGAACTATACTGTGCGTTCCGTTTTTGTGACAAACAGCACTGCTTAGTAACTATAACCAGGAGCCAACATGGCATTGGGATTTTTTAGAAGGTGGCAGAAGGGTATCATCATCGGTCTGGTTGCGTTGATGTTGATTGGCCTTGTGGGCGGAACGGCGCTGAGGTACCTGTCCAGATACACGGGCTCCAACGACTACGCTGTTGGAGAATCCAAGTACGGTGAGGTGTTGCGGTTTGGCGGCGTCACGCGGGCTGAGACAGATATACAGAATCTGTTGGTTCTTCTGCGTTTGGATTTGCGGAGCCCGGAGTTTGGTCGCCTCAGCCGGAACGGTGATGATGCGGGATTGGCGTATGCATTGCTTTTGCAGGAGGCGATCGACGCCGGAGGCGGTGTCGGTGAGAGCGAAATTGACGCCTATCTTGCATCTATCGGTCTGAATGTGGAACAAGCCGAGTACCGGAAGATCGTTGCTCGTATGGACAGGCGCAAAGCCGAAACCACTGAACCGCAGCTTCGCGCCGCCCTGGCTCGATGGTTGTTGGTGCTGAGGTCCTTCCGAGCTTATCAGGTGGCGGCTCCGCCTTCGGAGACGGCTCTTCGCAAGCGTTACCGCGACCTTAACGAAAAGCTCACGTTGCGGGTCGTGAAGGTGTCGGCCGATAAGTACGTTGACAACGTTCTGGAGCCCACGCCCCAGCAGGTTAACCAGCAGTTCGCCAAGTATCGCCAGGCCCGTCCTGATGTATTTCCAAAGGGCGATTCATTCGGTTTTGGTTACGCCCAACCGGCGAGAGCGGCCGTGTCGTATATGCTCGTCAACAGCGGCGTGATTTCTCGGGTCACCCGACCGGCGGATCGCGACGTGCGGGACTACTTCCGCGAGAACTCCGGAGATTTCACCAAGGACGTCCCTGTAGTTCCGCAACCGGCCGTGCTTCCGGGCGCCACCACCAAACCGGACGTTGTCACCCGGAAGGTCCCGATGAATATCGACGAGGCCTGGGATCAGGTTGTCGATAGACTTTCGGGTTGGGCCGCCGAGGCGAAGGTGGAGGATTTTCTCCAGTCGATCCAAGCCAATATCGACGCTCAGTTGGGCCCGGCGTCGGCGGATGCGGAACTGTACAAGAACGTATACGCCCGGATGATCGATGACGCTCAGGGCGCCGAGGCGTTGAGCAAGGAGATTCGCGCCGACGACATCGCTGCTCTACGAGACAAAACGCTCAATCGGGCGATACCGGCCCTGGCCAGGGCTGCGGGGCTTGAGGCGATTTGCTATCCCTGGGGCGCAACCGGCGAGTTCTCCGTAAGCAAGGACGTTCGCATACCCAAAACGCTGAAGGCTGACGGACCGAGAACGCTCCAAGCCGTCCTTGAAGAGATCACGCGACTGGTGTTCACCACCGGCAAGGAGAATCTCGAAGCTATTCCCTCGGCGACAACCAAACCGGCGAAGAAAGATCCCGCCGACAAGGCTCCCCAGTATCCCAAGCTGAAGTGGACCACCTGCCGCGGTTTCGCCAAGGTCCTGTTCCCGGTCGGAGACGATGAAGGCATGACGATGCTTCCGATTACTACCGGGCGGACCATGTTGCTGGACGCCAGGGAACTGTCCGAGAACAAGGATATCGGGATGTCGCAGAATTCACGGCGAGGACGCGGTAAATCGCTGCCTGTGCTGGCTCTGGCGGCGAAACCGTTGGCGCCCGGTCAGATCATGTACGCCTATAGCGACAGCGGTCTTAACCGCATACTGTGGCAGGTTGTCGAGTCTCGGGCTGCGACGGTGTTGAAAGAGCCCACCGACGCAGTACGGAAGAAAGTGATCGCTGACTGCAGGATTCTTGACAGCTACAAGACTGAGGCGTTCCGAGCGGCCGACAGAATCGCCAAGGCCGCGGGTACCTTGGGTCTGGAGGCTGCGGCGAAGAATGCGAAACTGGAGTCGGTGGTCACCAGTCCGACCTCGCGCATAACAGCGCGGTCCCAGCGAGATATGATCCGCCAAAGCATAATGCAACAGGCTTTCATGCGCGGCATGCCTGAAGGCGTCACGATACAAGAGTACATGCGACAGATTCAGGCCTACGCCGACAGTCTGTCTGTGATGTATCGCCCGCATGACTACCCGCCGTCGATGATCGAAGGTGTTGAACTTCAATCTCTCGCGGCGTCAAAGCGGTTTGTCGACCGGGCGTTCGAGCTGGTTCCCGCCGACATCGAAAAACCGATCGCCCCCGGCCCGCTGGGTCCGGTTATTACCATACCCATGCCAACCGCTCGGGCGCATTACGTTGTCCAGAGAATTGGTTACACGCCTGCGGTGGCCAGCGATTTCAAGGAAACCGGGCGCGGGAAGCTGGCTGAACAGGCGCTAGCCAACAGCGAATGGGATGCTCGTGAAGTATTCTTCGCCCTTAAGCGTATTGTTGCTCGCGTGAGTTATATAGATGCGCTTACAAAGGCCAAGCAGCAAGCAGAACAGAAAGCAGAACAGAAATAGGCTGTCGCCTCGGTAGCGCTTGACAGACCGTTAAGTTGACCGTACAGTATGCCGCAGGCCGACAATGGAGGCCTTCGCTCGGCTAGGTAGCTCAGTTGGTAGAGCACCGCACTGAAAATGCGGGTGTCGCTGGTTCAAATCCAGTCCTAGCCATTTTTCACCGCCACGCGATCGGTTATTCCAACCGGTCGCGTGTTCGTATTTGGACGCAGGTATATTGTCAGGCGGGCTCGGCGATGGTAGCATTACCGATGAGATCCGATCTGACAGGAGCATTCTATGCCCAAACGCAATGTACTGTGGATGCTGGCGGTGGTGGCCGTTGCGGTGGGCACTGCGTGGTTAATGAAACGCACTCCCCAGGCGATCCGCCGGAGCAATGCGCATCCGGATACGATGGTCGAAGCATATAACAAGATTCTCGAGAACCATTACCCGTCTGTGGATCCGTTGGAACTGAAGCGAAACGCCGTCGAGGGAATGGTCAGGCGACTGGACCCGCAATCGGTCTACGTTCCCTACGACAAGGCCGAAGCTTTCCGTAAACGAATGATGGGAAACGCGCTGGGAACAGGCGTAATCCTGGAACTGTCGGATAGGGGACCGGTCATCGGATGCGTACATCCGAATTCACCGGCCGACGAGGCGGGCCTGGTCGCCGGGGACCTCGTAGTGAGTATAAACGACCTTGCAACATTCAATATGAACCTGCCCCAGGCAAACGGACATATGTCAGGCGATCAGGATGGCGAGGTCCGGTTGAGCGTGATTTCCGCTCGCAGCGCCGGACCTCCGCGCGAGGTGAAGCTGACCGTTAGCGAGTATCCCGTGGAAACCGTCGGGGGGCTGTATCGCGACGCCGGGAGGCGATGGGTCTACACGCTGGATCGTGATGAAGGGTTGGCGTACATAAGAATTTCAGAATTTGTCGCCGACACCGTCGAGCGGTTTAAACGTGCGTTTCGCAGACCGACGCTGGTGGTGCGCGGGCTAGTGTTGGATTTGCGAGGAAATCCCGGAGGGCGCCTGCCCGAAGCGGTGGCGCTGGCGAATTTGTTTCTGCACGATGAGCCGATAGTCACCGTCCTGGGCAGTCGAAACAAGCCGAAAAGGCACGTAGCGCACCCCGAGGGAACTTATCCCCAAATACCCGTTGTGGTGCTGATCGATTCGGATACCGCATCGGCTGCGGAAATCGTCGCCGGATCCCTAAGCCACGCCGACCGGGCAATCCTGCTGGGAACGCCAAGCCGTGGGAAACACAGCGTTCAGACACCGCTGTTTTTACGCGGTAAGCTGGGGCTGCTGCATATAACCACCGCGAGATTCTTCTTTCCCTCCGATATGCCTGAAACCACCACCATGCCCGAGCCCAACACCCTCCCGCCGTCGGCGGGCAGGCCGATAGCTCCCCACGTGCTCGTACCGTCGGATCCGGATGAACTCCGCGAACTTCACATACTGCGCAGGCGCGCGGCCAGTGCGCTGTCGGCTCCGACAACTTTGCCCGCCAGCCAACCGGATGGTGGTTTGGGCGCTGAACTGGGCCGGAAGTTGATAAAGAAGGACGCACAACTCTCCGAGGCGATTGAACTTCTCAAGGACACCGCGCGGAGACGTGAAATCCTGCGGGCCTGGGCTGAGGCCAGGGAGCGAAAGAAACGCTCGACGACACAACCGTCGTCGAGAGGAGCATCGATTACGCCATGACGGAACCGACGTATATCCTGGGCATAGAGTCGAGTTGCGACGAGACCGCCTGCGCCGTAGTCGCCGACGGTGGGAAAGTCCTGAGCAATTGCGTCGCCAGCCAGATTGAACTGCACCAGCGTTTCGGGGGCGTTGTTCCCGAGTTGGCGTCGCGAGCGCATATCGAAGCGATCAACAATATCATCGCCGAGGCGTTGGATCAGGCGGGCGTCGCGCCAGAGGAGATTTCCGCGGTTGCATTGGCTAACGAGCCCGGGCTGATCGGTTCGTTGCTTATCGGACTAATGGCGGCCAAGACCATCGCATGGATATGGGACGTTCCCCTGGTCGCTGTGAACCATGTGTACGCTCACGCATATGCAGCCGCCCTGGACGAAGATCCGATCGAATACCCCGCCGCCGCGCTGATCTGCAGCGGGGGACACACCGCGCTGTACCGATGCGATTCTCCGATGGACATGACGCTTCTGGGCGGAACGATTGACGACGCCGCAGGCGAGGCGTTCGACAAAGTCGCCAAGATACTCGATCTGAGCTATCCGGGCGGTCCGGTGATCGATCGGGTGTCGCGCGACGGCGATCCGAAGCTGATAGATTTCCCGCGGTCGCTGCTCGCCGGGGATTCTCTGGACTTCTCGTTCAGCGGATTGAAGACGGCCGTGCTGTATCACGTTAACGGTGTTCCGGGCCCGAGGCCCACGCGCGCCGGGAAGAAGCCCGGACCGGCCGCCAGGCGTGCGGCGACGCAGGCTAACGCGGGACGGGGCGTCGAGAACTTCACGCAGCAGGAAATCGCCGACGTGGCCGCTGGTTTTCAGGCCGCTGTTGTCGACACGCTACGGATAAAATTGCGAAGGGCGGCTGCGAAAACGGGCGTCAAGACGCTGATAATTGGCGGAGGCGTGGCCGCCAACAGCGCCTTGCGGACCGCGGTGACGGAACTGGGCGATAAACTCCATTGCGCGGTTCGCATGCCTAAAATGGCGTATTGTGTGGATAATGCGGCGATGACGGCGGGTTTGGGCTATCATTATCTCAAAGCAGGCCGGATCGCCGACCTGAATCTGGCCGCCCGACCAACGGTCAGAATATAGATACGGGAGTGTCGAATATGGATCAAGATGCACTGAAACAATTGCTCCAGCAGGTCCAGGCCGGCGAGCTTGGTGTTGATGACGCTGTCGCGGGCCTGAAGAACCTGCCGTTTGAGTCAATGGACTTCGCCACGCTGGACCACCACCGAGCCCTGCGATGCGGGTTTCCTGAAGTGATATACTGCCCGGGCAAGACCGTTGAACAGGTTCGTGTGATTTTTGGACGTCTGGCCGAAGCCGGTGGGCGCGTGCTGGCTACCCGTGCTTCGGACGAGCAATACCGGGCGGTCGTTGCGGACATACCGACCGCCGAATATCATCCCGCCGCCCGTGCGATAACTCTTCGCCAGGGCGGTCCCATCGAGCCGACCGGGCATGTCGCCGTAGTTGCAGCGGGCACGAGCGATTTGCCTGTCGCTCACGAGGCTCGTGTTACCGCAGAAATAATGGGCGCTCGGGTAAATACGTACTTTGACGTCGGCGTCGCAGGACTGCATCGTTTGCTGGCGCGCGCGTCGGATATTCAGAACGCCAATGTCGTGGTTGCTGTTGCGGGCATGGAGGGGGCTCTGGCTTCGGTGGTCGCCGGATTGGTCTCGGCGCCGGTAATCGCGGTTCCCACGTCGATTGGTTACGGTGCGAGTTTTGGCGGAGTGGCTGCATTGTTGGCGATGCTGAACAGTTGTGCCTCGGGGGTTAGCGTAGTGAACATAGACAACGGTTTCGCCGGCGGATACATCGCCGCGGTGATAAACAAACAGACTGTGTCTGACTGAATTACGGTTCTTGGAGTCCAGCCATGAGCGATATCCAGCGCATTACGGATGTGGGAGGCCTTGAGCCCAGGGACCGCGAATCACACAAAAGCGACTTTGGGCGTGTGTTGATTGTTGGGGGTTCCCGGGGGATGATCGGGGCTCCCGCGCTGTCGGGCAATGCGGCGTTTCGCGGTGGGGCGGGCCTGGTCACTCTCGCCGTGCCCGAACCAGTGCAACTTACCGTCGCCTCGCTGTGCTGCTGTGCGACTTCGATCCCGTTGAATTGCGACGAAAATGGCGACCTCTCCGCACGCGCCGCACAGCAGATCGCCCAAGCCGCCGAAGGCTGCGACGTGCTGGCCGTCGGTCCGGGAATGGGTGTTGGGGTTGTCCAGGAGAACGTCATTCGTTTCGCGCTGGACCAGTCGCGTCCGGTGGTTCTCGACGCCGATGGACTGAACAATCTCGCTGCGATATCCAACTGGCCCCAACTGCGGAATTGTCCGCTCGTACTGACCCCGCATCCCGGTGAGTTCGCCCGCCTGACGGGTCTGGATGTATCGACCGTGCAGGCCGGACGTGAATCGGCCGCCGTCGAAGCCGTCGGGAAATGGGGCGGGTCGAATTGCCCACCGCCTGTTTGCCTGCTGAAGGGCTCGGGGACCGTAGTTACCGACGCGACGAGACTGTACGTAAACGACACGGGTAATCCGGGGATGGCTGCCGGCGGCAGCGGTGATGTTCTCACCGGTCTAATTGCAGCGTTCATCGGCGGGGGGCTCTCGCCGTTCGATGCAGCCTGTCTGGCTGCTCGAATTCATGGTCTGGCGGGGGATTTGGCGGCCGATGAACTCGGAGAAACGTCCATGACCGCCGCCGATATTATCGACTACTTGCCCGCGGCGATCAGGAAGGCCGGATGAACAACTTGGTGAACAAGGTTCTTCTTCTGACGATTCTGATGTTCTCCGGATGCGGGCGAGACTTGCCTCGTTCCGAGGCTCCCCAGCCGCGCACGGTGTCGTTTTCTCCGGCGGTTACTGAGATGCTTTTTGAGATGGGGCTTGGCGACCATATTGTCGGTGTGACGACATTCTGCAAACCGCCCGGTAAGCTTGATATTCCAATCGTGGGCAACGATCTCAACATCACTGTAGAACCGATCCTGGCTGTCTCGCCCGACGTGCTGATCACCCAGAGCAACCCCAGGCGATTCGAAACACTGGCGAGGCTCAGCCCCAAAATTCGCATCGAATACGTCAGGATCGAAACGTTTGGCGATATCGCCGACGCCATGGCGAGGATTGCGACCCTGATGGGCGATCCCGCCAAGGGGAATACCGCTCGCAGCGAGTTCCTTGATAGGCTTGACGCAGTCCGCCGCCGTGTGGCCGGGCGCCCGCAACCGCGGGTGATCTTCGTTATGGGGCATCACGATCCGTCGACCGCGGGGAAGGGGACTTTTATAAACGAACTGATCGAAGTGGCCGGAGGCGTCAACATAGCCGCCGAGAAATACAACGGATGGAAGAAGATCGGCCTGGAGTCGCTTCTGAAACTCGCTCCCGACGTGATTGTCTGTGAATCGGAGGCCCTGGTCGCCGAGGAGGCCCGCCAATACTGGTCTAAGCTCACCGCGGGCTCACCGAACAAAGTACGCGTCCATGTAGTAACCGACCGTCGATGCACGATTCCCACCGGGCGTATGGCCGATACTTTTGCGCCGATGATGGCCGATTTCCTGCATCCTGAAACTGTTCGAGGGGGCTCCTAATGACACAGGCGTCGATTACATTGCCTAACGCTGTGACAGGGCGAAAGCTCCTGCTTTGGTTGGCGGGCTTGTCGCTTGCGGCGGTGGTGTTGGCGCTTCTATGCAGCCTTGTTGGGCAGCATCGTTTAACCTGGGATATATGGCGTTTTCGCCTGTATCGTGCGGCGGTGGCGGCGGTGGTTGGTGTGGCGCTGGCGGTTGCGGGTTTGGCGCTTCAGGCCCTGTTGCGGAATCCGCTGGCCGAACCGTATATTCTCGGGATATCCAGCGGGGCCGGTGTGGGAGTCTTGTGCGGATTGGCGCTTGCGGCGCATTTTGCGTTGCCCAAATGGGCGACCACGCCGATGCTTGCGATGGTGGGCGGATTAGCCACAGCGGTGGTGGTCTATGCGATCGCACACCGCAGGGGACGCCTCGACCCGTACGTGCTGCTGCTTGCCGGAGTGATGATTAATGTGTTCAACGGGGCGCTTATCCTGGTGATACTCCAGTTCACCCAGCCGACTGAGATGATACACTTCATCGGATGGGGTATGGGCAAAGTGCCCGAGTGGATATGGAACGCTCCGATCCTGCTGGTCGTCTGCGCATCAGCGGTTTTGCTCGCTTGGGGGGTGATCTTCGCCAAGGGGGCGGCGTTCAATGCGTTGGGTCTGGGCGACGACGTGGCGTCTTCGACCGGCGTGTCTGTTCACTCGCTGCGAATTCAGACTTTTGTGGTGGTCTCGCTGATGACGGCGATGGCGGTTTCACTGGCCGGCCCGATCGGTTTTCTCGGACTGATAGTCCCGCACGTCTGCCGGATGCTTCTCGGACCGGATCATCGCATGCTGGTTATTGTCAGCGGATTTGGCGGGGCGTTCTTCCTTATGGCGGCCGACACGCTCTGCCGCCTGATCGATATATGGGTTGGTATGGGCGAGCTTCCAGTCGGCGTGATAACTGCGATGGCGGGCGGTCCGTTCTTCATCTACCTGCTCAGAACTCGCCGAGGCGGAGGTGTCCTATGAGCGATTCGCCTGGACACATTCTCACAGCTTCGGACGTGAAGTTCGCCTACCGTGCGGGGCTGAATGTGCTGGACGGCGTAGATCTTGCTGCTGCGGCTGGGCGCCTGGTGTGCGTGCTCGGGTCAAACGGTTCGGGCAAAACCACGCTGCTGGGTTGTCTGCTCGGGCAGCATCGTCCCAATAGCGGGAGCATAGAACTCGACGGCAAGGCGATCGCCGGCTACAGTCCGCGCAGACGGGCCAGACTCATGGCGTACGTGCCCCAGCAGCCTGGAGTCGCCTTTGCTTTCACCGTCGCCGAGATTGTACTTACCGGGCGCCTTTCGCACACCGGGATACTTGGACTGACCAGCCGTCAGGACCAGGGGATCGGACGGGCGGCGATGGAAATGACGGGCACGCTGGATTTTGCAGACCGTATGCTCGACGAACTTTCCGGTGGTGAGGCCCAGTGCGTTATGATCGCTCGTGCGCTTGCCCAGCAGCCGTCGGTTCTGCTGCTGGACGAACCGACCAGTCATCTCGACATCGCCAATCAGTTGAAGATATACCGCATGATGCGCCGTCTGGCTGACGATTGGGGAATGGCGGTGGTTTGCGTTTCACACGACATAAATCTCGCCGCACGGTTCGCCGACGAGCTAGTGCTGATGCGGGACGGACGAGTAGTCGCCAGCGGAGCTGTCGAGCAGGTTATCGATCGGGAAATCCTCGCCGAGACCTACGGTGTGGAGATTGATCTGATCGAGTCTCCCGGCTGCAGCAGGCCCATTGTGCAGGCCAGGTGACCGGATCAGGGGAATTCTCGTGTGCTTGTGAGGCTTGCTCGACGATGCTAAACTCAACGTTACGGGCGATTGCCCGGCGGTAATAAGAACGATGATGAATCCACGATGCATAACAGGATTGGACAACGTACCCGATGAAGCCAGGGGATGTGTGTTGACGCTCGGTAACTTCGACGGAGTCCATCTTGGTCACCGGAGTATTATTGCTTCGGCCAGAGCCCTCGCCGACGCCGAAGCTATTCCCGTTGTCGCCATGACGTTCGATCCGCCGCCCGGACTGGTGCTTCACCCCGACGCTTCTCCGCAGCGACTCACCCTGCCCGATTGCAAGGCCTCGTTGCTGTGCGAATGCGGAGCCGACTATTCCGTCACCGCCCAGGCAAATATAGAGTTGCTGTCGCTACCGCCGGAAGATTTTGTCAGAGAGATTCTTGTCGGATATTTCGCGCCAAAACACATTGTTGAGGGAAATAATTTCTTCTACGGTCGCAACCGTGCGGGCGATGTGCGGACGCTTCGCGCCTCGGGTGTGAAATGCGGATTTACCGTCCATCTGGCTGAGTCGATAGTGGCCGATCTTGGCGACGGACCGGTGCTGATCTCCAGTACGCTTGTTCGCAAGCTGCTGCTTCAGGGTCGGGTCGAATCGGCCGCACGGGCCTTGGGGCGCCCGTTCGAGATTTGCGGTACGGTGGTTGAAGGCGCCCAGAGGGGCAGGGGTATGAACTATCCCACCGCCAATGTCGATCCCGGTTCGCAGATTGTTCCCGCCGACGGGGTATACGCGGGGATTGCAAGAGTAGACCAACGGGAGCATCTTGCGGCGATCAGTATCGGAGACCAACCGACCTTCGATGGATCGGCCAGGGCGATCGAGGCCTTTCTGCTCGATGTGGAGGGATGCTTTTATGGTAAGATAATGACGCTCAGTTTTGAAACTCGTTTGCGGGATCAGGTGAAGTTTGAGTCCACCGCGGAGCTAGCCGACCAAATGAGAAAGGATGTAGAGCGTGTCAGAGAACTCGTCAGACAGTCACCAGGATGATGAATCGTTCCGTGCGGTTCTGAGAAGGTTGTCCAATGCGGACAGTATGCTGCTGGTTACTCACGCTCGTCCCGATGGTGACGGGTTGGGTTCGATGCAGGCGATGGGGACCGCCGCCCGCGCCGTCGGAAAGGACGTTCGCATGCTTGTGCCCGGTGAGATACCGGCTCGACTGGGATTCATGTTCAATCACCAGCACCTGGCTGGGATCAGTGAATTTGGAACTCTCGCCGAGACCAGCGATCTTATTGTCATTCTCGATACGCACGCCCTGGCCCAGCTTGACGGTCTGGACGACGTGCTTGGAGGATTGTCGGATAAGATCGTGGTTATAGACCACCACTCAACGGGCGATACGCTTAGCGATGTTGCGTGGATCGACAGTTCGGCCGCAGCCACCGGGGTGATGGTCGGTGAGATTATCGATGCGCTCAACTGGCCGATGGATGCCGCCATAGCCGAATCGCTTCTCTCCGCGGTCATGACCGACACCGGATGGTTGAGATTCGCCAACACCGACGGGCGATGTCTGCGCGCCGTGGCGCACTGGACCGATATGGGCGTCAGGCCCGACGTTCTCTACCGCAAGATATATCAGAACGATAGGCCTGAGAGATTGTTGCTGATGGTTCGGTTGCTGGAGGGCATGGAGTTCTATTTCGATTCGCAACTGGCGGTGATGGTGCTCAGGTCAACGGACTTCAACGAAACCGGCGGGCTGCGGAGCGAGACTGAGAACATGGTTAACGAAGCCTTGCGGATAGGAACGGTGGAATCGGCGATTCTACTTGTTGAGGACCGCGAGCAGATTCGCGTGAGTCTGCGCAGTCGCGACCAAGTGGACGTTGCTGAACTGGCGAGCGAATTTGGCGGGGGAGGGCACCGCAGGGCGGCCGGACTGCGAAGCACGATACCGATTGACGATCTCAAAGCTCAACTCATATCCGCATGGGGCAGGGCGTTTGCAGATTCCGCCTCCTGAATTCCCACCAGGATTTATTCTTGATGCGGACTATTGAATAAGCTTGACATTTCCGCAATTAGCGTTATACTCGCCTCCGTTACAGGTTTGCCCGACGAGTGATCGGGCTCAGGGAAGGCCGTGAAAATCGGCCGCGGACGCGCCGCTGTAACCGGTGACGACCGCTGCTAGAATGCCACTGTCGACGACTTGGTGTCTCGATGGGAAGGCGCAGCGGAAGGATGACCCGGAAGCCAGAAGACCTGCCTGTGATCGACCTGGACCCGCCTTCGCGAGTCATCGGCTTCCGGGATGCAGTGGTTTGACATGCCATGGTCCCCAGGCCTGCGATTTGCTAGGCTTGGGGTTCTTTTTTGGAGTTCGCGCGCGGGACTCACGATGAGACGCCTGTCTTCTGGGCGAGCAGTCCCCCTCGCAATCGGCTCCAATGATCCCCTCCCAGATCGCAGGCCGATAGCTTTGCGCCCGGGCTTTCGACCATTCGCAGTGGGCTTTGCGAAGGGAATGCAGGAGGTGAAAGGCAAATAACCCACACAACTATTTAACGTATGGAGCCTAATGTCTGATTAACTCGCCGGGCAACCGGCAAAACAAGAAGAGGAAGTGAATAATGAAGAGATTCGTACTTATAGCATTACTGGTGGGGATAAGCACTCCAGTGCTGGCCGACAGCTTTGCCGCACAAGTGATCCATTACGACGCCGGCGCCGCACCCGCTGGACGCTGGTACGGTGACGACACCTGGACTGAGGTGGAAACGATCCCGTTGACGGATCCGTATCATACGGCGGCGTTGGGCAAGCCCACGGGATTTGTCGTTGAGCCTTACATGACCACCCCGGGTGCTATTGTCAGCACCTTCAGCCCGGCTGCCGATCCGGACCAGATCGTCTCGATAGGAGAGGGCGGGCGTCTTACGCTTCGTCTGGAAAACTACGTTGCAGTCCGCCCCGGACCCGATATCGGTCTGTTCACGAATGTCGCATTGGCCGACTCCAGTTACCCCAATAACGACGGTGTGGCTGGTACGCCTGTCTTTGCGTTTGGGATCGACACGGTTAAAGTTGATGTCAGTTACGACGGTTCGGACTGGACGTACCTTGGACCGATAACCCCGAACATTCCGACGAACGTTTGGCTCGACGCGTCGAACCCTTTTCTGACGTCCACGGTCGGACTGACCGAAGCGGATTTCTCACAGCCTTTTACCGGAACTCTTTCCGACTTCGACGGAAAGACCTATGCGGAAATCAAAACGCTGCTTGGCGGTTCGGCGGGCGGATACTGGCTGGATCTGTCGGGATCCGGTCTGAGCGAGGTCGGTTATATTCGTTTCCGCATGCCCGATGACGGGGTAATCAATGCTTTTCCCCCGAACTTTGAACTGGACGCTGTTTCGATTGCGTCAGGACATGTTGGCGCGCAGCTTCCCGAGCCGTGCACCATGAGCCTGTTGGCGCTGGCTGGCATGAGTTTGCTGCGGCGTCGAAGAAAGTAATCTTGTCGGCGCGGCCGGTGGGACGGGCCAGGGCGAACTCTGGCTCGTTCCGCTCCGCGTCGCATTAGGAGATGCGTGATGTTCCGTGTTTTCTGTAAGACTGACGGCGTTGCGACATTGGCGACGGTGTTCCTGGTTGCGATGGCGACGTTGAGCGCACCGGCTCCGGTTGGGGCCTACACGTTCGACGACGTGACCGTCACGTACTGGGCCGGCGCCGACCCCGGAGACGGAGTCGGCGAAGCGCTGATGGTGGTCGATTGGCAGATACCGGGCAAGGACTCCCTGGTTTTCGGATACCGCTGGACCGACGACGACAAAGGCATTCACATGCTCACCGCGATCAGTAACGCCGACAACCGCTTCTATCTCGAATGGCATCCGTTTTACCCCGGAGCGGTCTACGGTATTGGGTGGGATGCGGACGGTGACGGTTTTGACAAGGCGGATGCGGACGACTACTACGCCGAAGGATGGTTGTTTGGATCGTGGCGTTACTACCTCAGCACCGATGCCCAAGAGTGGACGTACAGCGGTTCGGGCGCGGGCGACCGGATACTTTCTGACGGTGACTGGGATGGTTGGAGTTGGGCTCCGGGTTCCGACGTATCGGTTCCAAACGACCTTCCGCTCACCACCGTGATTGTTGATGTTCCGGGCGACAGCAACGGCGACGATGTTGTCGACGATCTCGATTACGATAACTTCATCGCCCAGTTCGGCGGGGCCCCCGGCGCCAACAGCGCCGACTTCAACGACGACGATGTTGTCGATCTGGCGGACTTTGCGATCCTTCGCGAAAATTTTGGCGCTGGGGTTGCTTCGGCGCCGGATATCGCTTCCGTCGGCGAGGCGCCGGAGCCTGCTGTGCTGACGATTCTGGTCATGGGCGGATCTGCTCTGCTTGCCCGGCGCCGACGGTAGGATATAATGCGGGCCGATACTAAGCTAATGGTGCTCAAGAGAATACAATCCGCCTTCACCCTGGTTGAGTTGCTGGTGGTGCTTGTGGTCCTGAGCCTGCTGAGCATGCTTGTCGCGCCTTCGATTCAAAAGGGCCGGGACGCCGCCCACAATATCACTTGCCTCAGCAACCTCCGCAACCTCGGAAAGGCCATGGGGCTGTACCACAGTGAGAATTACGGCGAGTTCTGGCCGTGCAGGATGTTCAACAAGCCCAAGCCGGGTATGATAACGTATTTCTGGGGATCGGCTGCAGATCCGGTCGACCCGTTGGCGAGCCCCTTTCTCAAGGCGTACAATGGGTCGCTGAGCACTCTGTGGTGCCCCAAGCAGGCTTGGGGCGACTATGTTCCGCAGGGAAATGTCAGCGAACCGACCACCAACTACGGATATAACGCCTGGTGCCTTGACCCGCCCGCATGGGGCAGGACGAACTCCGCCGGGCTGCCCATGCGACCAAAGAAACGCAATGATATCAACCGTCCGAACGAGCTGTTCGTTTTCGCCGATTCAGCGATGTATTGGGCTCCGGGCGGTGTGGGCGTCATGCAGAATTCCACTCACCTGGAACCGCTTACAGGCACGCCCATGCAAACACCGACCACTCATTTCCGTCACGGAGGTCGAGCCAACGCTCTCTGCGTCGACGGAAGCGCAGATTCGTACGGATCGGAAGGATGGGTGTTCAAGGGAGCATACAAAACCGTAAAACTGGGCTTCGTGGGAACGAAGAATCAACCGCATTATGATCAATAAAAGTCTAGTCACCACCGCCCTCATGACGCTCCTTTGCGTCGGTTGCTCGAAGGAATACAGCCACCGCCGTTTCGCCGCTGACGGTCCGGAGGCCGAGCAGGCCAAGGCGCTGGCGGCGCGTTTACGCCAGGCTCAGGCGGATGAACTGGACAAGATAATGACCTCCCAGACCATGTCTGGTCTGACCAGACCTCAACTCGAGAACCTCCGTTTCGGACTGGGAAGAATCATTTCGGCCGACAGTGTTGAACTGCAGAAGATCGAGCAATTCGGCAAGGAGGTCTATCGAGCCGTGTTCACCCTTAGGATCGAAGACCGGAGTGAGTCCGTCTCGATGCTTCTGGCGATTGGCGCGGGCGACAAGCTTAAGTGGATCGGAAAGAACTGATATCAGGTCGTCAGTTCCAGGTCGTCGAGCTTCTCGTTGATTTCGGCCGTTTCTGTTTCGGTCAGTTCGAACTCGACAGCCCTTGTGTTTTCTTCGGCCTGTTGAGGGTTTCTGGCGCCGACAAGGACGGCGGTGACGCCCGGACGATTCAGTGTCCAGTTAATCACCAATTGGGCCAGCGTCGCCCCGTGGGCCTGGGCTATCGGGCGGATCGTGTTTAGAAATGCGTTTATGCGATTGAGGTTTTCGCCTTTGAACAGCGGGCTGCCCGCGCGATGGTCGTCGCCCTTGAATTCGTATCCCTGTGTGATCTTGCCCGTGAGCAGCCCGCGCTGCAGCGGCGAGTAAACGATTACTGCAATGTCGTTCTCCACGCAGTATGGCATCACGTCGTCTTCTATCCCACGATTCACCATCGAATAGGGTGGTTGGTTTGACGCGATAGGGATCTGGCGTGAGATCTCATCCAGCAGATCGACGCCGAAGTTGCTCTCACCGGCCGCTCTGATCTTGCCCTGCTCCAGTAGCTTGGTCAGCGCTATCGCCGATTCGTCAACGGGCGTTCCGGGGTCGGGCCAGTGTTGCTGGAAAACGTCTATATAGTCGGTGTTGAGGCGCCTGAGGCTCTGTTCGCATTCGTAGATTATCCCGTCGGCTTTGGCCCAGTGGCTTACGACGGTGGGTTTTCCGTCCCGTCCGGTAGTGTCCCATCGCTTTGGTGCGGGCTCTGTGATGTCCCATCGCAGTCCGAATTTCGTCAGTATCTGCAGATCTTCGCGTTTATATGGTGCGATGGCGCGTGCGACGATTTCCTCGCTCCGCCCGAATCCGTAAACTGCTGCAGTATCGATACTCGTCACGCCAAGCTCGATAGCTTTCCGAATGGCGGCGATACTCTGTTCTTCGTCCGTTCCGCCCCACATCCATCCGCCAACGGCCCAGGCCCCAAACGTGATAGCTGAGATTTCCACATCGCTCTTACCGAGTTTTCGATAGATCATTGCGTAAGCTCCTATCAGAATTCAGTGGGCAACGGTAGGGGTGGGATTCGAACCCACGGTACCCTTTCGGGCACGCTGGTTTTCAAGACCAGTTCCTTAAACCACTCGGACACCCTACCGGATTGTACGTCCCGCCTGCGGCGGGCGGTCAAGCAGTATCCACAAATCGCCCGTAAGTTTCAAGCCTCCGTTGCTGTATTTGCGATGTCTGGACCGTCGCTGTCGACTGCGGTGTTGTCGACCGGGCGTGTGGTTGCCTTCTCCCGGCGGATCAGTTTCAACGCCTTATGCGCCTCACGCCAGACAGCTTCACTCTTGTCGTTCGCCAGAATTATCTGCAGGGCGGGAATTGCGGCCCGCGCCGGTTTGCCGATGGCGCCCAGAGTCTGCGTGCTCATTTGGCGCATCCACGCCTGGTCGTGGTTAAGCATTTCGATCAGGACCGGGACGACCTTATCGGTTGCGATTCGCGGGTTGATCTTGCCCAAGGCCCGCGCAGCACGCCATCGCAGTATCCAGTTATCGTTCTGGAACGGGATGGCGGCATCACGCAGTTTCTTCTCTGAAACGCCGAGCGCCCTTGCTGCGGCTCCCATGGCTGCGACCTTTGGAGTCAGCCACCCGTCGGCGTCGTTGAGTGCATACAGCAGGGCTGGCGCAGCGTCAGCGGCGTCCGGGCCGATGATCTCCAGTATCTCCGCCGCTCGGCGCCGAGAGTAGAGGTCGTCGTGTTTAAGCGTTGCAGCCAGTGTGTCGACCGCCAGTTTGCCTTTGCCCATTCTCGCCAGGGCCTGAGCCGCCGAGAGTCTGGCGGATATTTCAGTGTCCTTCAACACAGCCGCCAGAGCATCTGCTGACGATCTGGCCCTTCTGCCGATGGCTCCCAGTGCGTCGGCTGCGTAACGCCTTACCTGGATGTTATTGTCCTTCAACGCCTTGGTCAGGGCGTGGACCGCCTTGCCGCCTCCGGGCCTGATCTTCGCCAGCGCCGCCGCAGCATTCCGCCGCACCGCATCTTTCTCGTCCCTCAGGGCCTCAGCCAGCGCGTCGCTTGCCGCGACGGCCAGAGGGCCAATGCTCCCCAATATTCGGGCGGCGGTGGATCGTACGCTTTGGGACTTACTGTCGAGCAATTCGATCAGTGGGCCAACAGCGCCCTTGGCGCGTGGTCCCATATTCATCAGCGCTACTGCCGCCGGCCACCTCACTTTCGCGTTGTCGGACTTCAGGTGTTCGATGTGCTCGGCAAGGGATGGAGGATCTTCTGCTGCGGTTATCACCGCCAGCACTAGAATAACACCAGCCAAAACTACCGGTCTTGCAGGCCTCATTTTGGTTTCCTTCTCCACGTGCGCGGCTCAGAGAGGCGGTTTGGTCAGTCCTTGGCCTTGGGCGATGGCTTGCCGAACGGGGTGATCGAAGATATCTGTGCGACTTTGACCTTGATTGCCCGTTTCTGACCTGCGACTGCAAATGACAGGTGCGGTCCTATCAACCGGCCGCGATACACCGCCCCGTTTCGCATCTTCAGCAGGACGCCTTTATTCTTGCCCGGTTGAATCGATTCTACAGCGCCCCAGGCCGGGGTGATGTCTCCAAACTCGGTTCTGATCGATACGTTCTTGTCGGCCACCCGGCCCGGCAGGCGGTCACCATTAGCCATTTTCATCAACACCGCATCTGCCCGCATCGCACTCCTCTTGCCGCCTGGACATGAAAGCACCGCCAAATCTTCACATCGGACCTCCAACTTCGGACCGAGTTGAAGCTTCACCGCCAGAGTTCTTGGCATCAGTGTGCCCGAGAGTCTCGAACCGTTTGCCAGCATCACACGATGTACGCGGCCGCCACGCGCTGTCGCATCGATCCTGACGATACTTCCGGAAGGCAGATCGATCAACGATGCATACGGGCTTTTGAGTTGCAGTTTGGCGGCAGGCTCTGCGACCAGTTGATCGCCATTGCGCAGAGTGAGCACCATGCCCGTCGAGGCCGATCTAACCGGTCTGGCATGGGTGATTCGGTATCCGCATTGAACGATTTTCCCCGGGGGTATCTTCAACGTCTTTCCGGTCGGGCCATCGATCTGCAGGGTCTGATCGACCAGCGTGCCGGAGATAACCTGCGAGTCAGTCAGCTGCAGTCGCAGCCCCTTGATCTTGTTGCCCCCGGATATGATGCCCGCCACGCGGGCGGCGGGGATTGTTATCTTCCCCATCGCTGTCGTCACGACATAGCGGGTATTTGTGATCGTCCCGGTGATGATGCTGCCGTTCCTCAGTTCGACACGATCGGTTTTGGCGTTCCGAGCGGCGCGCGGAGGACCGCCGAACAGCGTGTGAATCTCCGATGCGCTCAGTGCCCGCCCGTAGATTCGGATCTCATCGATGGCGCCGCGATAGCCGAATTTACCATCCCACGATGCGCCGATAGAAATATCATCGTGTTCGTATTCTCTCCAATCCGCATACTTGATCCTGGTTGATTTCTTGCCCGCATCGAATATGCCGTTGATGTACAGTTTCATTTCACCGCGGTCAAAGGCGGCTGCAACGTGAGTCCACCTTCCTCTTGGCACGCGTGAGTTAGAATAGATGTGATCCTGCCGTGAATGGACCACTCTGTAGGCTACCCTGAAAACCATCTGACCGGAATCGATCATGGACAGGGCATAGTCACCTTCCCGCGTGGCATCCTGCCATTTGCTGACGATCCGGCCGGCGCTCACACCATCGTGTGTCCTGATTATCCAGGCGCTGAGAGTAAATGCGTCGTCGGTGTCCAAGCGGTCGCTGTCGGGAATGACAACGCGCCCGCCATCTCTATTGAAGGCCAACGCGCTGCGGACTGCCCCGTGGCGGTCGGTTGTGAATGTGACATTACCCACAATCCGGCCATCGTTTGTCCCGGCGCTGTCGGCTGTGCTGCCGTTGGCGGCGAGCCAGGCCAGCAGACCGTCGCTGCGGGCGGGACGCGTAGTTGGACTTCCCCGGCGGATTATCCTCAGCGTCTCGTGTGCCTCCAGGCAAACCGCTTCGTGCCTCTCATTGGCCAGGATAGCCTTCAGGGCGGGAATTGCGGCCAGTGCGGGCTTGCCGATTGTTCCCAGGGTTTCGGTGCTCTTATGGCGCACCCACGGCGTGTCGTGTCTGAGTAGCTTGATCAGGACTGGGACGACGCTGTCGCCCGCGATTTTCGGATCGATTATGCCCAGAGCCCGCGCGGCGTCGAAACGCAATCTCCAGTTATTGTTCTGGTAGCCTCTGGCGCTCCCGATGAGTTCCTCTTCGGAAGCGCTGAGCACCTTCTTTTTAGACCTTTTCATGGCTGCTTCCCTGGCCGCGGCCATCGAGCCCCGCCATCCCTCGGCGTCCTTGACTGCATTCAGTAGTGCGATGGCGGCTCCCTTGGCGTCAGAACCGATGGTTTCCAATATTCCCACCGCGTCGCGGCGCTTGTAGATGTCGTTGTGTTTCAGAGCTGCAACCAGTGTGTCCACGGCCCGCTTGCCTTCACCGAGTTTCACCAAGGCCTTGGCCGCCGAGAGGCGGACGGACACTTCCTTGTCCTTCAGCATTTCCTCCAGAGCGTCAATGACTTTCCTTGTCGGTTTGCCGATGGCCGCCAGCGCGTCGACTGCATGACGCCTGACCAGGGTATTATCGTCCTTCAACACATTGATTAGGGCTCCGACTGATTTGCCTGCGCCCGGTCCGATCTTCCCGAGGGCTGCTGCGGCATTCCAGCGCACCCAATACTTCTCGTCCTTCAGGGCTGCAACCAGGGCTTCGGTTGCTCCGGCCGCCGACGGGCCAATGCTTCCCAGCGCTGACGCGGTAGCGATTCGGATGCCTGAGGACTCATCGCCGAGCGCTTCGATCAGTGCGCCAACGGCGCCTTTGGCGCGTGGCCCCATACTCTTCAGCGCCCTAACGGCGCGGTACCGCACCTTCGCATCGGTGGACTTAAGGTGTTCGATTTGCTTCGCAACGGATAGAGCATCTTTGTCCGCCGCGGCCGTCGCCGCCAGCATCAGAACAAAACCCGCCAAAATTATCGGTCTTGCAGGCCTCATTTCGGTTTCCTTCTCCACGCGCGCTGCTCAGAGATGCGGTTCGGTCAGTTTTTGGTCGTTGGCGAGGGCTTTCCTAGCGTGGTGATCGAGGATATCTCTGCTGTTTTGATCTTGATCGCTTGCTTTGTCCCTGCGATTGTGAATGACGTGTGCGGTCCGCCCAATTGCCCGCGATACACCGCGCCGTTTCGCATTTTCAGCATGACCTGGCCCTTGCCCTTGCCAGGTCGAATCGATTCTATGGCGCCCCAGGCTGGGGCGATATCTCCAAATTCGGTCCGGATAGATACAGTCTTGCCAGCCATCAGGCCCGACAGGCAGTCGCCGTTGGCCATTCTCATTAGCACTGCGTCGACCTGTGTCGCACTCCGTTCTACGCTGCGAGATGAAAGCACCACGATGTCCTCACACCTGACCTCGAACTTTGGACCGAGTTGGAGCTTTATCGCCAAAGTTCGCGGTGTCAATTCGCCCGAGAGCCTTGATCCGCCAGCCAGCATCACGCGATGTGCCCGGCCGTCGGCTGATGTCGCTTCGATCCTGATGATGCTTGCCGAAGGCGGATCGATCGTCGCATACGGGCTCTTGATTTGCAGTTTGGCTAGAGGCTTTGCGGCCAGTCGATCGCCATTGCGAAAAGTCAGCACCGTGTGCGTCAAATGCGTCCGGGCTGGTCTGGTCCGGGTGATTCGGTACCCGCATTGAACGATCTTCCCCGGGCGTATTTCCAATGTCTTTCCGTCCGGACCATCGATCTGCAGGACCTGGTCGTCCAGCGTGCCGGAGATAATCTGTGTGTCAGTCAGCAGTAGTTGCAGACCCTTGATTTTCTTGCCTCCGGATTTGATGCCCGCCACGCGATGTGCGGCGATCACCACCTTTCCCATCGGGGTCGTCAGGACATAGGGGTCATTGGTGATTCTTCCGGTTATGATCCCGCCGTCGCTCAGTTCGATCCGGTCATTCTCGGCGCTGCGAGTGACATGTGCAGGTCCGCCGAACAGCGAGTGAATCTCTGACGCGTTCAGCGCCCGCCCGTAGATTCGGATCTCATCGATGACGCCGCGAAAGCCGAACTTACCGTCCCACATTGCGCCGATGGAGATATCATCGTGCTGGTATTCTTTCCAATCCACATATCTGATCTTGGTTGATTTCTTACCCGCATCGAACATACCGTCGATGTACAGTTTCATTTCGCCGCGGTCAAAGACGGCTGCAACGTGAGCCCACCTTCCTTTTGGTACGCGTGAGTTCGAATAGATGTGATCCTGCTGTGAATGGATCACTTTGTTGCCGACCGTGAGACATACCTGACCGGCGTTGGTCATGGACAGGACATAGTCGCCTCCCCGCGTGGTATCCTGCCATTTGCTGACGATCTGCCCGGTTTCCGTGCCGTCGTGTGTCCTGGCGACCCAGGCGCTGAGAGTAAATGCGGCGTCGGTGTCCAACTGGTCGCTGTCGGGAATGATAACGCGCCCGCCATCTTTATTGAAGGCCAGCGCGCTGCGGAGCGTCCCGTGGCGGTCGCCTGTGAATTTGACATTACCCACAATCCGTCCGTCATTCGTCCCGGCGTTGTCGGCTAGGCTGCCGTCGGCGGCGAACCAGGCCAGCAGACCATCGCTACGGGCCGGCTGCGTAGTTGGGCTCCCCTTGCGGATCAGCCTCAGCGTCTTGTGCGCCTCCAGACAGACTCCTTCGCTCCTTTCAGTGGCTAGTATCGCCTCCAAGGGCTGAATCGCATCCTGCGCGGGCTTGCCGATTGCTCCCAGGGCCTCGGTGCTCTTAGAGCGCACCCACGTCGTGTCGTGGCTGAGCATCTTGATCAGGACCGGGACGACGCTGTCGCCCGCGGTTTTCGGATCGATTTTGCCTAGGGCCCGCGCAGCGGCGAAGCGCAATCTCCAGTTAGTTTGCTCGTATGCTCTGGGGTCCCCGTGGAATCCCCTCCTGGAATCGCGTAGCCCCTCTTTGAACCTTTTCCTGTCCGCGGCCATCAGATCCCGCCATCCCTCGACGTCTTTGACCGCATGCAGTAGTGCGCCGGCGGCTTTCCTGGCATCGGGACCGATGGTTTCCAGTATCTCCACTGCTGGGCGGCGCTCGTAGATGTCGTGGTGTTTCAGAGTTGCAACCAGTGTGCTCACCGCCCGCTTGCCTTCACCGAGTTTCGCCAGGGTCCTGGCCGCCGAGAGGCGGACGGAGACATCCTTGTCCTTCAGCAACTTCTCCAGGCCATCAATGACCTCCCTGGTCGGTTTGCCGATAGCCGCCAGTGCGTCGGCTGCAAAACGCCTGACCAGGATATTATCGTCCTTCAACGCCTCGGCCAGGGCGCCGACTGCTTTGCCCGCGCCCGGTCCGATTTTCACCAGGGCCATCGCTGCACTCCGACGCACCCAATATTTCTCGTCCTTCAGGGCCGTAGCCAGAGCGCCGGTTGCCCCGGCCGCCGGCGGACCAATGTTCCCCAGCGCCTCGGCGGCGTTTTCTCGCATGCTGCTGTACTCATCGCCGAGTATTTCGATCAGTGCGCCAACAGCACCTTTGGCGCGCGGCCCCATTCTCATCAGCGCATTAACTGCCCGCGACCGCACTTTCGCATCCTCAGACTTGAGGCATGCGATGTGCTCTGCAACGGATGGAGCATCTTCGGCCGCCGCAGTCGTCACCGCCGGCACTAGAACAAAACACACCAGAATCAGCGATCTTGCAGACCCCATCATGCTTTCCTCTTCGGTGCCCGAGTTGCTCAGAGGGGAAGTCGTTTTTCAGGCTTTACGGGAGGCCGACTGGTTCGGACCACCGTGATCGACACTTTCATCAGGCGCAGTTTCCGGACGATCGCCAGAACTTCGGCGACATGTCCAGCCCGAACGTTGGTTTCGATTTGGATGACCAGCGGGGTGTCCTTGGCGACCTGCCCCAGAGCCTGGGCGACTGTTTTGATATCGGCGCATGCAACGTCGTTCACTGCGTATGAAACCACGTTGCCTTTTTGCGTGATGAGCACGGTCGAGCGTTTCTCGACCGCATCAGCCGGTTGGGTCGTCGCCGTCTTGATGCCAAACGCCTTGGCGATATCCCGCCTGGCGGTCGGCCAGAGTTTCATCACCGCCGAAGGAATGTGGATGTAAACGTGATATTCTGATCCGCCCCCGAGGTAGGTGGTGGGCTTCTGTTCGATGTCCAGTTGGATTTCACTCGTTCGTCGCTTGGTCCTGACGGCCTGACGCTGCGCCGTCCAAACGATTACAGGCGGCGTCGCTCGCTGCAATCCTTCTTTCGTGGGGATCAATGTGCTTCGGAGTTTTATGAATCCTGTCGGTACTCGAGACCACTGCAAACCGGGATGCAGTGCGGTGCGTCCGGCATGGGAAGAGCCCCAGAGGGACCATCCCGCCGGTAGGGCGGCGCGAAGTTTGCTCACAGGGTCGCTGGGGGCCGAATTTGCCGCCGGAGCTGGTCTGGTGGTCGGTTTGGCTTCAGGCTCCGCCAAGGCCAGAACTGCCGACAGCAGAACGCTCGTCGCCAGCAGCAAATTTCGCCTCTGGACGGTAAGCAATTGTTTCAGGGCCATATTCATCCTTCCAAAAGTTTCATATGGGGCGATGTTTGTCTAGCTTCTGGGTTGTAGTCGCACTTCTATGGCGTGATTGAGCTTAGCGGCCTTGGCTTTGTCGAGTTTGGCGGTCTCTTTCAGCGTCCTGGCCGTACGTGTCTTCAGATCGGATCGCATCTGTTCAATGGCGATCTGCTTCTGTATTATGGCAAGCTGTTTCTTGAGTTTGGCTGCTTTCTCCTTGCCGGTTGTGGAAGCGAGTTCGGCGGTTAGCTTCTTTGCGAGATCCCGCAATTGTCCGATTCGCTTATTCTCCCGTGTGACTAGTTTTGCCCTCAGAATCGGGACCGCGGGTTCGGGCGCCACCGGTGCGGGCGCGGGCGGAGCCGGCTCGGCTGTGGGTTCTGCAGAGGGTCGTACGGGAGGCTTGTCAGTGGGCTTGTCGGTTGGTTTTTTCGCCGGTTGGGTTGTGGGTTTGGGCGCCGGTTTGGGGCAATTCATCTCGACAACGTGCCCCACGTACACCGGCAGGCTGGCGCCGGGCGCCACTTGGAACCCCACCGACTTGCCCACCAGTTTGCCCTCGACCACCGTTCCGCTGTGCAGTTTCACGCGGATCCGTCCGAGCGTTGCTTCCTCGGGAATTGTTATCTGGGCGATCTCATCACGCTTGACCGAGACTTCTTCGAGATCGGTGGCGATCTTCAGGAGTTCATCGGAAACGCGGCCGTGCAGGATGTCTTCATTCTTCAGGGTCAACTCCGCCAGATCCGGTCCGTTGTAATCGGCGGTGGGGAATGCGAACTGCTGGATAAGGTATCTGGGTATCGACAGCTTTGGGCCCAGGTTCAGCGATACGCTGAGTTTGTCGGTGACCAGGAGGCCCGAGAGAACCGACTCGTTGGCGAATATCGCTCGATGCAGTCCTCCGTCGGGCGTGTCGAGCACAATCTCTCGGAGATCGGCGGGATTGAGCTTCACTCGTCCGTATTGCGTATGGAACGTCCAGTCCACGTCCGAGTCTTTAAAGAATAACTGCTGCCCGCCTCGCAATACGACCATGGGTTTGCGGAAGGCGATTTCCTCGGGTCGCTGGGGCGAAACCTTGTAGGCGGCGGTGTCGATCTTCTCTGGGGGCATGGACATTTCGTTACCGTTTGCCAGTTTCAGGCGAATCTGACCGGAGAGAAGTTTGCCCACGATGACCTGCCCGTCGGCCAGCGCCAACCTGATCCGATCGCCCGCGTTGGCCGGTGAGTGAAGGCCCACCACTCTGGCTGCATCAAGCGTGAGCTTCCCGTACAGCGTTTCAACAACGTAGTTCTCGTTGAGCAGGGTTCCCAGCAGTTCGTTCCCTCCTCGCTGGACTATCAGATCGTGCGATTCGTTGCGGGGCAGTTCGAGCGTGCCCAAAGTAAGCATAGTCCCGGTCATGTTAATGATGATCTTCCGCAGCGAACGCGGGATCTTCTTGAGTTCCTTCTCCACCTTGAAGTTGGTCAGGAATTGCTGGGCGGTGGCGAACGGGCGTCGCTGGGCTTCGATCAGGCAAATCGCGACGGTCTTCTTGGGCGGTATCTGCAGCGTGTGATGGTAGTACACGGTGCTATTGCTGCGGGTCCATTGGAATCGGGGGCGAACTTTTGACTTCTTTGTCGCGAACACGTGGGCCACCGCCGAATAGGAACTAGACGTATAACCGGTTACGATGCCCCAGTCCTTGGCGCCGGTTGTGGTTCCGCCAGTGGTGGTGTAAGTTTTGCGCGTGGAGGTGCCCATTCCGTTGTAGTAGCGCAGGGTCAGAGATTTGGCGGTTGTCGTCGGATTCTCGAAAATATCGATCCAACGACAGTATCCGATCTTCTTGTCCACGTAAATGCGGCGGTAGACGTTGACGGACTGATACTTCCACGGACCGATCTCGATTTCCGTCCCGTCCTTGCTGAGTCTTCCCGAAGAACTGCCGCTGAACCCCGATCCGTTAATCTGCAACTGCATTCCGCTGCTGTAGGCGCTGTGGCTGCCGCTGTTAACGTATCCGCCCGCGACGTAGATGTTCCACTGGTATCCCGCTCCGTCGGCTGTGTTCCAGCTGCCCGATACATTTCGTCCGGATGGTATGTGGATACCCTTGTCAGCCGCCTGGCTCGCCGAGCCCGCGACCAGCAGGAACGCCGTCACAATGCCCCAAAACGTATGTTTGTTTATAGCCATAACAGTAATTTGCTCCAGATTGCCCAATTGTCCGCTCGGCCGGGAATCTCCCGACACCTGGATATTAGACCAACAACATCGAGCCAGGTTCCCGTTAGAATCCTTTATATCTTGCGAGCCCTATTCTGCCCGGTGAATGCTCCGGCGTCAATGAAGAGTCTGTCGTCCCATGAATCAGCAACACCGCTGTCGCATCCGGGCGGTCTGTTCACGGTCGCCAAGCGACCGAGGCGACCTGAGCGATGTTCAACTTGACAGTTGGTCCGCCGCCTGTGATTTTGAACGTCAGGATCTGTTCGGTAAGTCGCCCTCGAAGCGTCGTACCGTCCGACATCGCGACGGCGACTTGCTCGGGTTTCTTTGGATCAAACGTTACGATTCGCACGTTCTTGATCGGGATCCCGGCTTTTCCGAATTCTGTTTTGATCTTCAGCGTCTCGCCGACAAATCCAGCCAGCAGGCGGTCGCCGTTTCGCATATTCACCCTTGCGGTTCCGACGGCTGACACTGTTCTGCCCAGGCGGGATATCTGCAGCAGGTCGCTGGCTTTGATGGTGATCTTCGGGCCGAGTTGGAGTACTAGCGTTATCTTGCCTGTCGTCAACACGCCGGATATTGTCGAACCGTTGGTAAGCTGCACGCGATGGAACGGTTTTTCTCTATCCCGCAGCGACAACACGAGATTCGTGATACTCTTGACGGGCAGAGCCATCGTAGCGTATGGGGTTTTCAATACCAGTTTGTCCAGCCCGCCGGTCCATATAAACCTGTCGCCGTTGAGCAGCGAAACCGTGGGTTCGGAGATTGTCAGGATTGCGGGCTTGTCGGCGCTGATGCGGTATCCGCACTCGGCGATGTCAGCCGGAGGGATCTTCAGCGGAGGGTTGCTTGAGAGTTTGACTTGCACGTGTTGGTCCAGGATCGCACCGGAGATCGTTTGCCCGTCGGTGAGCACCAGGCGCACTTGCCTGGTTTTGGTTCGGTTGGCGGCAAAGCCCACGACGCGCCCGGCCGGTATCGTGACCTTCCCGAACGCGCCGGAAAGCAGAAACGCCTTGTTGACGATACTGCCCGTCATCACGCTGCCGTCTTTCAGTATGACCAGGTCGCCGGCAAGCTTGCGGGTTAAATGCGGGGTCAAATATGACAGCAGATCGGAGAGGCTGTGAGCTTTGGCTACTCGGGCGATTTCTTCTGCGCTCAGCGCCCTATTCCATATTCCCAGCTCGTCCAATGCGCCAACGAACTGGCCGATGTTCCCTTCAGCTCCTATGGCTACGTCATCGGCCTCGTATTCCTTCGAACACGTGCGTTTGACTGTGGAGGCTACACCGCTGGCGCTGAGCTTGCCATTGATGTACAATTTCATTTCCCCGCGGTTGAACGTTGCAGCCACATGTGACCAGGCGTTGGGGGGCAGGGGGCTCTTGGCGGTAAGGCGGTCTTCCGCGTCGTCTCCGTGGACCAGGAGGTATGGACGGCCTTGGCGATCCAATTCGAGGCTGTAGTCCGCGTGCTTGCGTCCCCATTTCACCGCGAGATGCGCGATGTCGGTTCTCGGTGTCTTCTGCTTTACCCAGAGACTCAACGTGAAGGCTTCATCGGTGTCGAGGTCGTCGTGATCGGGGATGATAATTGCGCCCGAGCCTGTGAACTGAAAGGCGCGCCGGGCCTTGCGGTGGCGGTCGAGGGTGTAACTGACCTGACCTCTGGTCCGCCCGTGGTGTTTCCCGAGTGCGTCCCTGCTGTTGCCATTGCCCAGCCAGAGGCCAACCAGACCGCCGGCTAGGGGATCCGCCGTTATGCGACTGAGGGCGTGTGTCTTGCCGATCTCACCAGCGTTTAGAGCACGATTCCAGATCGCAACTTCGTCAATCAGGCCGCTGAAACTGTTGACGAAGCCTCTTCCGAGAAGAACCGGAAGGTTCGATACGCTGGCCGCAGGAATAGTTGTCCCGGTTTCGACCACGAGTTTCGCGTTGATATATAGACGCAGGCGTTTGGCCGTCAGATCCCGGACGATGGCGATGTGTGTCCACTTCTTTGCCGCGATCGCTGTTTTTTGAGTTTTGTACACTGCGATTTCGCCGGCTGAAACGCCCGTGTCCTCGACCTTCCCGAAGGACGTGCAGAGAATGAAAGGGCTGTCGTTGCGCCCCGAACTCCCGTACATGTAGCTCAGTTCTCCGGTGGGTTCAAGGACGATCGACACCTCCCCCCCATAAGCTGTGTGAAGGATGCTCTGCCGTCCTGTCAGACGATCCGGGCGGATCCACATTGCGATCGTTTGGCTACCGGTGATCTGGAGCGCCTTGGCGGTTTTGGCGTTTCCCGAACCGAGTTGTACGTAATCGTCCTTACCGTCGAATTTGAAGGCCCTGCCGACTCTGCCTGGGGCCAATGCAGTGTCGCCTTTTATTATGCCGTGATTCCGCCCCACACTATCCCTTGCGTCGCCCTCGCCGGACCAGTGTCCCACCAGGCCCTTCTGCGGTAGGTGGAGCGCAGCGGGCCTTTGCGCACGTGCGATGGTTCCGGCCGACAGCACCGCCGGTATCAAAGCCGCCTTGACAGCGAGAAAGAGTCGGCTCATGTCGATTTGCCTTTCCAGCAAGTTAGACAAATAACCTTACCACAGGTTCCCTTTTGATGAAAACGAATCGTAGGGTTCTTTCGGAGCGAGGCGATGAGGCTGCGCCGCGCCGGCGATACGTCGGCGCAGTAACCGGAGGACCATGCGATGCACAGATTTGGAAAGAAGAACCTGTTGATTGGGGGGATTGCGCTGCTGATTGTTGTTGTGCTTGCGATAGCAACGCGGTCGACGCTGCAGAGCGCGGGCGCCGACACCGGAGAGGCCATCCGGAACAGGAATGCCAAGATACAAGAGGCCTTTCGAATGGCTGAGGAGTGGTAAGGCCTTATTTGATAAACATTAGCAGGGTCGGTTCCCAAGGGCAGGCTCGTATGCAGGTCGCAGCGCATACGAGCCTGCCTTAATGGCACGTGGAACGGGGCGTATATGGCATCCTGACAGTTGGTTGTCGCTAAACTACCATTTATAACGGGACTTACAATTTCGGTACGGACATTGCATACTCTCACGCGGGAGGTAGTGCAATGCGTTTAGACAAACTAACAGTTAAAGTTCAGCAGGCTATGGTCGACGCCCAAGCCGCCGCCGCAGAAGCCGGACACCACGCCGTCGGTCCGCTGCACATGTTGGCGGCGCTGCTCAGGCAGGAAGGCGGGCTGGCCGGTACGCTGCTTGAGAAAGTAGGCGTCCCAGCCGATCGCATTCAGTCGATCGTGGATTCCGAACTGCAGCGTCTTCCCAGCCAGTCATCCCAAGCCGCCCGGACCGCCGACCCGGTCACCAGCGCCATCATGTTTCGGGCGGCGAAGGAAGCTGATACGCTCAAGGATGAGTACATCTCCGTTGAGCATCTTCTGCTGGCGCTGTCCGACGAAGCCTCCCAAGCCAAGGAAGTGCTCACAACGCTTGGGGCGGACTACAAGTCGATTTTGGCGGCGATGGAGGATATTCGCGGTTCGCAGAGAGTTACGGACGACAATCCCGAAAACAAATACCAGGCTCTCGAGCGGTACGGTATGAACTTGTGTGATCGCGCTCGAGAAGGCAAGCTGGACCCGGTTATAGGGCGGGACGATGAAATCCGCAGATGCATACAAGTGCTCAGCCGACGCCGGAAGAACAACCCCGTCCTGATCGGTTTGCCCGGTGTGGGCAAGACCGCCATCGTGGAGGGACTCGCCCAACGGATCGTAAACGGCGACGTACCGGCCGGTCTTACGGGCAAGACAGTGATTGCTCTGGACATGGGACAACTGCTGGCCGGAGCGAAGTTCCGCGGTGAATTCGAGGACCGCCTCAAGGCCGTTCTCAAGGAAGTAACCGAAGCCGATGGTCGGATCATCCTGTTTATTGACGAACTGCACACCGTGGTGGGAGCCGGGGCGGCTGAGGGGGCGATCTCGGCGGGCAATCTTATCAAGCCCGCACTGGCGCGCGGAGATCTGAGATGCATCGGCGCGACCACGCTGGATGAGTACCGAAAGCACGTTGAGAAGGATGCCGCGCTGGAACGACGTTTCCAGCCGGTCGTGATCGACGAACCGAACGTTGAAGACACCATTGCTATTCTGCGCGGGCTCAAACCGCGATACGACACGCATCACGGCGTGCGAATTCAGGATGCGGCGCTTGTGTCGGCGGCCGTCATGAGCCAACGATACATCACGGATCGATTCCTTCCGGACAAGGCGATAGACCTGATAGATGAAGCCGCCTCGCGTCTGAGAATCGAGAATGACTCAATGCCCGCTGAGCTCGACGAACTGAAGCGGCGCCTGGTGCAACTGCAGATCGAGCGTGAAGCCCTCCGCAACGAAACCGATGACGCCAGCAAGGAGCGACTTGTCGCCCTGGAGAAGAATCTGGCTGATCTCCAGGCCCAGTACGACCAGATGCACGGTCGATGGGACAACGAGCACGGAGCCCTCGATCGAATAAAGGACCTTCAGGAGCAGATCGAATCGGCCAATACGGCGTTGGAGCAGGCGCAGCGCGCCGGCGACCTGGAGACCGCGGCCAGAATTCAGTACGGTCAACTGCGCGAGCTTGAGGCCCAGCAAGCCGACGAGTCCCAGACCATCGCCCGTCTTCGGCAGGGCGGCGGGCTCACGAGCGAGGAGGTGACTCCCGAGCACATCGCCCAGGTGGTCGCCAAGTGGACGCACATTCCCGTCACCAGACTGATGGAGTCTCACCGCGACCGCCTGATGCAGATGGAGCAGCATTTGGCCCGGCGAATAGTCGGGCAGGACGCCGCCCTTACCGCGGTGAGCGATGCGGTTCGCCGAAATCGCGCCGGTCTGGGCGACCCCAAGCAGCCGATCGGAACGTTCATCTTTCTCGGGCCGACGGGCGTTGGGAAAACTGAGCTTTGCAAGGCGCTGGCTGAACTTCTGTTCGATTCGGAAGACGCTATGATCCGAATCGACATGAGCGAGTTCATGGAGCAGCATTCCGTGGCGCGGTTGATCGGCGCTCCTCCCGGATATGTGGGCTACGAAGAAGGCGGACGCCTTACCGAAGCGGTTCGCCGCAAACCCTACTCGCTGATCGTTCTGGACGAAATCGAAAAGGCTCACCCCGACGTTTTCAACGTGTTGCTGCAGGTTCTCGATGACGGACGCCTTACCGACGGGCAGGGCAGGACGGTGGACTTCAAGAACACGCTGATCGTAATGACCAGCAACATCGCCTCCGACGTAATCCAGGAAATGGCCCATAACCGGGCCGAACAGTGGGAGATCGACGCCCAACTTGCAGAGGCTCTCAAGCTGAGATTCCGCCCGGAGTTTCTCAACCGGATCGACGAAACCGTTGTCTTCCACTCACTTGGTCGCGAAGAACTCGCTGCGATCATCGATATCCAGGTCGCCGAACTTTCCAGGCGACTGGCCGACCGGAGCATTACGGTGTCTATCACCGAACAGGCCCGGGAGTTGATCGGCGAGCTTGGCTACGATCCGACTTTCGGAGCCCGCCCATTGAAACGCCTGGTCTGCCAGAAGATCGAGAATCCCCTGGCCTCGAAGATAATCGCGGGCGAAATAGCAGACGACTCCAGCGTGCTTGTGGACGCCAAAGGCAAGACATTTACGTTCGACGTCAGCGGAGCCCAGGCGTAGCCCCGAAGCTGCCCCGACCTGCGGTTACTGTTTGAACTGTTGTTTCTGGTCGGCTTCCGCGGCGTCCCACGCCGATCTGAAGAAGACCGGAAGCGAGCCTGACATGAATCCGTACGCCTGGCCGATCCAGTCGTCCAGATCCGCCGCGTCCTGGAAATCCGTGGTCAGCAACTGTCCAAGCAGTATGAACGCTTTGGGGAGTTTCTCGGGGATCGCACCCAGATAGTTTTCGTTAGGGTCGCTGTCCAGTAGATACTCATATCGCTGAACGTCCTTGACGAACTGTTCGGTGTTCTTGAGTTCCAATTCGGTCTGGCAGAGCAGGGCGGCCATGAACATCGCGGTGTGGTCGTGTGGAAGATGCTCCAACGCCTCGCGAGCTGTGCTCGCCAGCAGTTCAACGCGCGACGGATCGCTTTCGCAGTCCAGAGCGTAGGCGAAATTGGATATTGCCCACATCTCTATGCCCTGGTGTTGCGACCAGTTGTCCATCCAGTCGCACAAAGCAGTCAGCCCGGGATCGTCAGTATTCAGCAGGATATGGGCGATACGCATCCACAGCGGAGCCAGTTGTTTGCAGGTCTCCCTGTGGGACGACAGATAGTCCATAACAAGCGGTCTATAGCCGTTCTCGTCGAAGTAATCGAGTATGGCGGATCTTCCGTGCCCTCCGTCCCAGTTGCTTGCGTGCAGTTTCTTAAGAAGCGTCTGCAATACCAGAATGTGGTGGGGAGGTTGTAGCTTAAGGGCGCTCTTGAGCTTGGCCCACAGCGTTCCGCGTTGGGAGGGGGTGTCAATGGAATGTACGATGTGTTCGACGGCTCGAACGTGCAGCTTACGGCCGTCCAGCAGCAGATCCACACCCATCCGCACCGCAGAATCCGCCAACCGGGACTCCCTGAGCATCGCCCAGGTTCGATCGAGGGGCCAGTAACCGCGCTCGTTGGGAAGCGTCCAGAGTTTGGGCAGGTGCTCCTGGAGTTCATCTTTTCGATTCTCGACCGTCGCCAGATGCAACCGCCGGGCGATTATGAACTCCGAAAGAGGTCTGACCAGATGAATCGCCTCTATCGTTTTGCGAGCTTCCTTCAGACGGTTCTGTGCGAATAGCGTGTCGAATCGTCGCGTGTAGGTGACCTCGTTCTGCGGGAAATCATCCAGAAGTTGATCCCACTGGTGGTCCAGATCTTCAGGCGAGGCCCCGGCCTGCTCGAGTATCGACAGTCGTCTGGCCGAGGCGTCCGCGTTCTGCTGTATGCAGGGAACGGGGTCGTCGAGATGCTCTCTGGCGAGGTCCCACGATTCGGTCTCCTCGATCCATCCCATCAGTTCGCCCCAACCCCACGCATATGCAGGCCAGCGGCGAACCACATCCCCCATTGCTTTGATCGCCCCGGGTGCGTCGCCTTCGATGTATTGGATGCACGCCAGTTGCGCATGCACCGGAGCCGGGTCCGCCCCCAGTTCCAGCATATCGCTAATGGTCTTCCTCGCCAGTTTGTGTTGGCCTGAACGAGCCTGCAGATCTGAAAGCATGTCGGCGGCGTCGAATAGCCCGGCGTTGTGTTTGAGAGCGGTTTTCAGGGCTTGCTCCACTTCCTGTTGGTCGTTGTTGATCCGGCAACGTTGCAGCGTACGCGCCAGCAGGAACCAGCAATAGGCCCCGCGGGGGAACATCTCCACGCCCTTTCTAGCCAGATCAACGGCCAGTTCGTCCTGGTCCAGAGTAAACGCCACATCGATTGCGTTTTGGCGGAACGTGATGTTGCGGGGCATCTGCTCAATGCCCTGTTGAAGCAGGTCGAGGGCGGCTTGATGATCGCCGAACTCCTGGAGTATTTCCATGAAATCCAACCGTGCTGCAGGCTCCATGGGCGTGCGTTCCAGCCCTTCCTGCATTATGGCGATTGCCTTGTCGCCCTCGTCTTCGCGGAGATGCATTCTCGCCAGCAAGCCCCTGGCCCGACTGGATCGAGGGTTGCGTTGCAACAGATCCCGCCAGACCTCGATTTCTCGCCGTGTGTCCATCAACACCGAATACGCGTCAGCCAGGGAGAACGCCAGATCGAAATGGTTCGGATATCGTTTAACCGCGGGTTCCAGCAGCTCAACCACGCGCGCCGCGTCGGATCGGCCCTGTCCGTAGAATAGCAGCAAATCGGCATGCGCCTCCAGCAATTCGGGGTCTTCGGGCAGTTGTCGGCGCCATCGCTGCACTGCCGATTCGGCGACTTCGATTCCGAAGAACTGAGCCATGCGAAACGCCATAGATCTGGCGTGATGGAGAGGACCGATGGTGTTGAGCAATCTCTGCTCCAGCTCCTTGGAAATCTCCAGCAGCTGCTCTCGTTCCATATGGTCGGCCAGGTTCCATACGCACCTGTAACCGTATTCCTCGGACGGATTCAGGGCGATTCCCTTCATGAAGGCATCCACTGCTTCGGAGTACTGCCCGGAGGCTTCGAAATGGCTGCCCCTGAACCACCACGTGTCGCTGGAGTATGGGTCCAGCTTGCCGATTTTCTCTGAGATCCGCTCGATCTCGGACATTGTCGAACTGCGGACTTCGGCGGTCTGCAAGCTGTATTCCTTGAGCAGTGAGTACCCCAGTTCCCGCCACGCCCAACTGTCCAGCGGATTGCGATCCAGACGCTTTCGAAGCAGGTCGGTCACTTCTTCGTCCAGGCTGTTGTCTTTCATGACATCGAGGTACATTGCCTCCACGGCTTCGTCCCCCGAATGCTGCTCCATCCAGGTTCTTACGAGATCAAGCTGCCCGGTCTGATAACGCAAATTCAGGCATATCGACAGGAATACATCGCGTGCCATGTGACTGCCCGGACATTCTTCAAGCCACACCTTACCAAGTTCATGAGCTTTCTCCCAAAGCCCCTGCCCCACATGGAACAACACCGCCGCTTGGAGATACTGAGGGCGGCCTGATGTCTTTTCGAGTGTTTCAAGTGCGTTGGCGGCTTGGTCCCAGCGCCCCATTCTGTTCCAGAATGCCGTGGCGAAACTCAGGAGGACCGGATCGTCGGGTCTGCTGTCTATCGCCTTGGCGAGAGTTTCTATTGTCTCATCGCAGCGTCCGTAGCTTTCCAGCGCGTCGGCGTATTCGACCCACGGGTGACCTCCCTTGAGACGCTGGCCGAGTTCCTCTACTCGCCGCAGGAGGAAGTCGAGCCCCTCCTGTTCGCGCCCTATGCGTCGTAGCGTGTCGCAGTAAGTTCTGGCGAAATGATCGTTTTCGTACTCCAGACACGCTGCCGCGCGAAATGCAAGCAGCGCCTCTTCATGTTGGCCTCTGCGAATTCTGACATCACCCAATACGTGATACGACAGGGCAAGGCTCGGTTGTTGTCGGATCGCGCGATGCAGGAGCGCTTCGGCGCGGCTGTCGCCGTCATCGGAATGTCCGAAGTAGTCGGCGTACTGCGTTAGATAAACCGCGGGCGGACGGCGCCATGGTTTGTTGAGATCCACCGAAGGGAGTCTGCCTTTTCGGACCAGTTCCCCCAAGGCCGCTCGCACGCGCGCCGAATTTCGGGTCGCCCGCAAGCTGCCCAGCAGATCATTCCGCAAGACAATATTCATCGGCCACTGCTGCAGCAATCGTTCCTGGATATCGATAGCTTCAGCCATCTGGCCCTTTTCGAGATGGGCAAGAGCGCCCAGACGCTCGACCGACGGATGATCGGGCAGTTTTTCAGCATAGCTCCGAACTACTGAAGATGCGATTTGCGGGCTTTGAGTTTCCCACGCTTCCCAGAAGTCGACCGTCGCCTGGGCGGGGGCGTGGTCCTGGTCGGTGATAATGTCGAGCCTGTGGGCTTGATCGGCGGGTACTATCGCAATTCCTTCCGGTCCGATGGGGCGTTCTTCGTCAGCGACGTTCTTCAGGAACATCTGCCTCCAGCGATAAGCGCCGGGGTCGTGGATTATCAGGAGACCGGGAGCTTCATCCAGCCCGATCACAGCCGTAGCGTGGGCGCCTCCGTCATAGTTATTGCACAGGACGAACGGAAGCCCGGCTCTGAGGAGTTTCTCGGTGAGTTCCGGAGTTACGATGAATGCTCGACAGACCATCCCGTGCTGTTCGAGCCAACCCACCGCCCGCCAGGTGGCCGTTCCGTTATAAGTCAACTCTCGGGCGAGAGCATCCTCGTCCAGTTCGACTCCAAACGTGCTGACCACCGTTGCGATGCTGCTGGGAAGGCACGTGTTGTGTTTCTGGTGTACGGGCTTGCAGGGCAGGAGGATCTGCTTGCCTTTGGGCGTGTTTTCCAGATTCTCGCGGACCTGTTTGAAGAAGCGGGACTGGACCTGGCTGGAGTACCGCTCCAACGCCGCCCGATCGTTCTTCAGCATCGCCAGGTCCAACTGGTGATGAGCAAGCAGGCGTCGAGTCTCGCGGTCCTGCAGGGGCATGAGATCTTCCATCCTGCCAAGTAGTTTCTCGGCTTGGGAGATCAGTTCCTCCCGCCGATCGGAGTTTCTCTCAGCGATTCCCAGCAGCAGAATCGCCGTCGCCGAGACGACCTCGTAGGATTGGCATTTGGCGGCGATGGGCTCAAGGGTGTCGGCGGCCCGTTGGTATTCTCGCATTTTAGACATTACGTGACTGTAGAGAGACACTGCAGCCGGCATGCTCGGACGGCGGGCGAGCAGTTCCTCCGTGATCCTGCGGGCTTCGGCCCACTGATCCATATGGACCCGCACCCAGCCTTCGCACACCGAGACCCACGGGGTCTCAGACGAGTATTCCCGGGCCTGTTCGATCCGACGCTGGGCCTGGTCGAAATCTCTGATGTACGCCAAGAAGCAAGCGTAGTCGCCCAACCAGCCGGCTTTTACACCCGCATCGTCGATCTCCAGAACGGGCGTCCGTTCGAAAATGCTCAACTGTTGCAGGAGGTTCGTTCGATCCAGACCGCAATTACTCGTGTAATGCATGACCTCCGGATCGTCGGGCGCCATAAGCCGCGCCTGTCGGAACAGCCAGCGACACAACCGATGTCCTCCGACCCGTCTGGACAACCGTCCGGCGTGGATTATGTCCTGAAGCTGGAGTTCGTCGAACACCTCTCGCGTCCAGAATGGACGGACCTTTTCATAGGCGTCCAGATACAGATCTCGATCGTACAGCTCCAGCAACTGGCCCGAGGTTAATTCCATTTCATTCAAACCCGCTAAACGTTGTTCCCGAAAACTTATCGCTATTTCGACCGGTTCATTGCCTGCGATAGGGGCATCGGCCTACAGGTCCCCGCTTGGACGACCGGATCACACATATTGTACCTGCGCATCGGACGTCATGACAGAATAAACCTCTCAGCGGCGGGGCGGTTTATTGAGCCCCGCCAGCCATAAAGCACGCCTGTTGCGCCATCTCCAGAGCGATCCGTCCGTTTGATTCGTCGATCTCGCGGCGATGCGCGTTATCGCGGATGTAGGCTACCTGGTCGGTCAGCAGGTCGCGCACGCTGTTGGCGTAGACGCTCTGTTTGTCGGGTTGCGGGACGCAGTGCAGGCGGACTCGCTTGGTTACTCGCCTCTGCACTCCGCGGCTGGGCAGTGTTCCGCGGTCCGGTGGGAATGCTTCGATCACCTCGACCTGTGCTCCGGGGCATATGTCGCTTAATTGTCGGACTCCCTCGTCGTCCACCGCCGCATCAATGTCCAGCTCCAGCGGGATCCACCCGTTTATACGAATGTCGCCCAGTTCGCAGAGCATGTGGTGGGTGGTGCGGTCCATGACGGCTGGTTGATCGAATCCGTGGTAGTGATTCACTACAGCGCCGCAGTCGTGCTTGACCGTGCACATTACGCGGTCTTCCTGTGTCGTGCCGCTGCGTACCTCGGTGTGCGCGTCTATTACGACTCCATCACCGAGCAGGGCGTTATAGAAATCGAAGAAGTGCACTCCGTGCTCCACAAATATCCCTCCCGATATCTTCTTGTCCCAGAACCAGTGGTTCGGACTCAGCATCGAGTCGGACGCGCCGTTGGTCAGACGCGCCGACAACACCGAGCCCAGGACGCCCGAATCGATGATTCGTTTGACGGTGCTGGTGACTTGATTGTATCGCAGGACAAAGTTCACCGGTGCGATTGTTCCGCTTGCCGAGACCGCGTCGAGCATTTCGTCGGCTTGATCCAGGTTCATTGCAAACGGTTTTTCGCACAGGATATGTTTTCCCGCTCGAGCGGCCGCCAGGACCAGTTCGTGGTGCGATGACGGCGGGGTGGCGATGTGGATGAGTTGCACGGAGTCATCGGCGATCAAGTCGGCCGGGTCGCCGTATGCGGGTACGGAGAAGTTCCGCCCGAAAGATTCGGCGGCGTCTGTTCGGACGTCGGCGACGGCGGCGGTTCTTACGCAATCGATCGTGCTGAAGGCCTCCAGACAAAACTGCCCGAATGCTCCACAGCCGATCAATCCCAGTCCCAGCGGTTCGGCGTTGCTCATGATGCTTCCCTTATTCAACGTTCAATTTCAGTAGTTGTATGTCTCGTAGAGTATTATATCGGTCCTCGGGGTCGTTGGCAGCAGCAAAGCACATCGGACGCCGCTTGACGCGACGGGCGGTCGTATGCGATAATCGCGGCCCCACGATACGTAATTTCAAGGTTTTTCATGCTCAAAGCAGTAGGCAGAACGTTTTTGAAGCTTATCGGCGGAACGCGCAACGAGCGCCTGATCCGTTCGCGGTTGGAGTTTGTCGTAACGAAGATAAACCCGCTTGAACCCGAAATCCGCGCACTTTCGGACCAGGGGCTGCTCGATCGCAGCATGGACATTCGCCGCCGACTGTCAGAGGGCGAGCGAAGAGAACAGGTTAAACCCGAGGCGTTCGCGCTGATACGGGAGGCTTCGCGACGGGCCAGGGACCACCGGCAGTTTGATGTACAACTTGTTGCGGGCATGGTGCTTGACGAAGGTTCAATCGCCGAAGAAGCCACCGGAGAAGGCAAGACTATCGCGTGCTATCCGGCGATATATATGGCTGCTCTGGAAGGCCTGCACACTCACGTTATCACGACCAACGATTACCTTGTCCGCATCGGCGCCGAATTCGCCAAACCCATATTGGAACTGCTGGGCGTTACGGTTGGATATATCACCGTCGGAATGGAGCCCGACGAGCGAAAAGAGAACTACGCGTGCGATGTCACCTACGGTACGAACAGCGAGTTTGGCTTCGATTATTTGCGCGACAACATGAAAACGTCGGTCGATCGCCAGGCCCAGGGTCCCCTGGATTTCGCGATTATCGATGAAGTCGACAGCATCCTGATCGACGAGGCCCGTACTCCGCTTATTATCTCCGGACCCGCATACGGAGAAACCGCCCGATACAGCAAAGCCGACTCCGTCGCTCGTGAACTGATCAAAAGAAATCGCTCCTGGGACCAGGCCAAACGGGCTGTAGACTCGCGCGATCGCGAACTCAAAGCCATGCTCGGCGAGCAAGGCAAAGCCAAAGGCCCCGCCGCCGATGAGATCGCCCAAAAGGTTCAGGCGCTTCAGACCAAACACGACCAGGCCCAAGCCGCACTCGACGGCGAAGTGCAGCTTTACGAGGTTGAGAAAGACCGCAAATCAGCCCACATGACTCACGAGGGCACAGGTGTCGCCCAGGACATCGCGGGGGTGGGAAGTTTCTACGTCGGTGCGAACATGGAATGGCCTCACCTCATGGAGCAGGCCTTAAGGGCGCACCTTGTGTACGAACGCGACAAGGATTACGTGGTCCAGAACGGTGAGGTCGTTATCGTTGATGAATTCACCGGACGACTGATGGAAGGGCGGGAATGGTCTGACGGTCTGCACCAGGCGGTTTGCGCCAAAGAACGCGTTCAGGTGAAGGAAGAGAACCAGACGCTGGCAACGATTACGCTCCAGAATTTCTTCAAGCTGTATAAGAAACTCGCGGGCATGACCGGTACGGCGATCACGGAGGCTCCGGAGTTCGTAAAGATATACGGGCTGGACGTAGTGTGCGTTCCGACTCACCGCCCGGTGAACCGGATGGATCATGACGATCGCATCTACGCCGACGAAGAAGCAAAACTTCGGGCGCTGGTCGAAGAAATACACGCCGAATCATCGGCTGGTCGACCAATCCTGGTGGGCACAACGAGTATCGAAAAGTCCGAGCGCCTCTCGGAAATGCTCCTCCGCACATATGGTACGGACCACCAGGTGCTGAACGGACGCGTGAACGACGCCGACAGGGAAGGCGAGATCGTAAAACTCGCCGGTTTGCAACGACCGCTGAAGAAGGGCTCGAAGAAGATGGTCGGGACGGTGACCATCGCCACCAACATGGCCGGTCGCGGAACTGACATCAAACTCGGTCCGGGCGTTGTTTACGAAAAGTGCAAGGTCCCTTCCGACCAGGATGTCAGGGCGATGGGCCTCGAGCCTGACCCGCTGTATCCGGCTGGCGTGAACAAGTGCTGTATCAACTGCGGACAGTACCAGACTGATTCGAGCTGCAAGAAGTGCTTCAAACCGCAACTCGATTCGGCCTTCCCGGCCCGCGGGCGGAATGAATGTCGCAAGAAAGTTCCGTGCGGTCTGCACATAGTAGGCACCGAACGCCACGAAGCCAGGCGTATCGACAACCAGTTGCGAGGCCGGGCCGGACGGCAGGGCGACCCGGGCTCCAGCAGATTCTTCCTGTCGATTCGCGATGAGTTGCTGGCGATCTTCGCGGGCGAATGGACCCTTAAAATACTGGGCTTCCTTGGATTGCAGGGCGATGTAGCCATCGAGAACAAGCGGGTCTCGAACGGTATCGCCCGCGCCCAGAAGAAGGTCGAAGAACGAAACTTCGAGACTCGCAAAAGTCTCCTGGAATATGACGAGGTGATGGACCACCAGCGGCATCGCTTCTACTCCGACCGCCAGAAGGTGCTCGAAGGACGCCAATTGGAGGATCTTGTCGGCGGGATGATCGAAGAAGCCGTCGACGCCGCGGTCGCCGATTACCTCGATCAGGACTACCGCCCCCGCTGCATCGCAGAATGGGCCCAGAAGAATCTGCAGTTGCCCGTGCGGCCGGACCAGATCAAAGCCCATGGTCCTGACGATCTGAAGGATCTGATTCGCTCGCTCAAATCCCGCGCCAAGGACGAAGCCGCAGGCACCATTGCGATAACGCTTGGCGAGTACATGGACGACGATATCCCGCAAAACCAGTGGGATCTAAAGGGACTGTCAAGTTGGGCGATGAGTCGCTTCGGCGTGAATATCTCCCAGAACCAGCTTCGCAAGATGAGCCCGGAGGAAGTGGACCTGCAGCTTAACGAAGCGGCGGCCATTCGCATTGACGAATTGGATCTGACGCCCGTGTCAACTTACCTGAACGTCGATTTCCCGATTCGGTCGGTTGCGGCGTGGGTGTGGGGCAAATTCGGTATCGAACTGACAGGCGATGATCTCGGCGGGCCCGGAGCCTCGCACCAGAACGTGAGGGACGTGATTCTCGCTAAGGTCGCCGATCTGTACAGACGGCGCGAGATTGAGTATCCCGCTGATTATGCAATCGAAATGACCGTCGGGCGATCCGGTCCGGACAATGTATACGCCGTCGCACAGCTTGTTGAATGGGCCAATCACAAGTACGACGCAGATATGGAGCCCGAAGAATTCCAGGGCGCGAAAATATCGGATATATACGACCGCCTCGTGGAGTTGTCGCAAAAGTGGTCGGATGACAAGCGGATTGACGAGTGCGTTCGTAGTGCGCTGGGCAGTGAGCCAGACGTGTCAGGCGCGATCGAGTTCGCCAAGTCTCGTTTCGACACGGAACTTAGCGAAGGCGATTTCAACGGTGATATCGCCGGGCGCCTCAGGGAAGTCGGGCGCAAATTCCTCCGACGCGAAATGACCGAACTGGAGCGCTACGTTCTGCTCCAGATATACGATCAGTCGTGGAAAGACCACCTGCTGAACATGGACCACCTGAAGGGCGGAGTGGGTCTCAGGAGTTTCGCAGAGCAGGACCCGCGCGTGGTTTACAAACGCGAAGGGGCCCGGCAGTTCCGCGAGATGCTCTCCGGCGTGCAGGACAAGGTGACCGACATGATCTTCAAGGTCAGCCTGTCGGCCGGTCAGGAGCAGATATCCAGCGTTTACGACATCTCCGACACGGTGCACGAGCAGTTGAGCGGGTACGATCACCTGACACAGGGAATGGACCCCCAGGCCGCCCAGAGCACCCACGCCCGCCCGGTGACGATTACAAGAGATGTGCCCAAAGTCGGACGCAACGATCCGTGCCCGTGCGGCTCGGGCAAGAAATACAAGAAGTGCTGCGGACAGAATTGACACGAAGAAGGACCCGCGAGAATGGCTAGAGACAAGATCGGCGAGCGCAGAACCAGGCTCGAAAAAGATAAGAAACGTAATGAATGGTCCCGCAGGAGTTTAACCACCGACGAGATCGACGCCGAACAGGAGCTGTTGGACAATACTCCGCCTGTCGAGCCAATAAAGGCTGAAGATACGCCCGGACGCAACGATCCGTGTCCGTGCGGATCGGGCAAGAAGTATAAGAAATGCTGCGCGCTGAAGTAGTTGGCGGGCGACGAGGCGCTGTGATATACTCGCCGCCAATTGAGACGGAGTTATCGGAAACGATTGTTTAGAAACGTTTGAGGCCATTGATGTCCACCCCAAAAACATGCAGACTCGCACTTGCCGACGGACTGGTTTTCACCGGAAGAGCATTCGGCGCCGAAGGTTCAACTGACGGCGAGGTCGTGTTCAACACCGGGATGACCGGATACCAGGAAGTGCTCACCGACCCCTCGTACGCCGGGCAGATTGTCACCATGACCTACCCGCTGGTGGGCAACACAGGCATTAACGTTGAAGATATCGAAAGCTACGATCGCAGGATTCAGGTCCGCGGTTTTGTGATCAAGGAACTCTCGCCGATAGTCAGCAACTTCCGATCGGAAAAATCGTTGGAAGACTACTTTGCGGGCGAGGGTGTCATGGGGATTTCCGACGTGGACACGCGCGCGATCACCAGACACATTCGGTTGACCGGCGCAGTGGGCGGTGTGATGAGCACTGACGACGTCAGCGACGCCGAACTCGTCGATCGCGCCAAGGCGTTCGGGTCCATGGCGGGAAGGGATATGGTCGCAAGCGTCACGCCCGCAGAAGCCTACGACTGGCCGGACGGTTATGTCAGCGAGTTTGCACAGGGCGCTCGCGAGCACGGCCAGAAGGTGTTCAACGTGGTCGCCATCGACTGCGGAGCCAAGATCAACATTCTGCGGAACCTTGTCGAGTGCGGGTGTAAGGTTCGCGTCGTATCGGCTGCTACGCCCGCCGATGAGATTCTCGCCTCCAAGCCGGACGGTGTGTTCGTGTCCAACGGACCTGGCGATCCGGCGGCCGTCACATACACGATCGAAACACTCAAGGCCCTGGTGGGCAAGGTCCCGATCTTCGGGATATGCCTCGGGCATCAGATGCTGTCGCTCGCTCTCGGAGCCGAAACGTACAAACTGAAGTTCGGACACCGCGGAATCAATCAGCCCGTGCGAAATGAAGCCACCGGCAAAGTCGAGATCACCAGCCAGAATCACGGTTTTGCAGTGGATGACGCATCTCTTCGCGCCACCGGAGCCCAGGTGACCCACACGAATCTGAACGATGAGACGGTGGAGGGTTTCACGCATCCGGACAACGCGATCTTCAGCGTTCAGTATCACCCCGAAGCCGCCCCCGGTCCGCACGATGCGACATACCTGTTCGACTGCTTCCGCGACATGATGGAAACCGGAACCGCCCCAAGCGCCGAACAGATGCACGCAGCCCAGGAGAAGCTGGCGAAAGCCCAGTTCTAGCACACCGTTCGCCCCGCCTCGTTTAGCGGCAGGACGGTGCGTCCGCCTGGTCCCGACGCAATCGGGATTGTCGCCTTGTCGCGGAGCGATGCTTTTCTTGTTCGCCGTTAATTATCTCTTCGCCTTCTTGTGACCGTCGAATCTTTGGCTCTGATCGATCCAGCCGCCGCCTTTGGCTGGGATGTGGGCGGACTTGGCGAAGTCTGTCATTTCCTTCAATATGTCCGGGTGCTTTTTCGCCAGATCGTGTTTCTCCAGCGTATCCTTGTCAAGATCGAACAACCGCCACGGCTGTCTCCTCGACATATACGCCTTCCACTTGCCCTTCCGCACCGCCACCTGCCCCGCATACTCCCAATAAAGGAAATCATGCTGCTTCTGCCCGCTCTTGCCCAACAGCGTCGGCAGGAAGGAAATTCCGTCGATATCATCCGGCGTTTTCGCTCCGCTCGCCTCAGCCAGCGTCGGCATCACGTCGGTGAAATAGCACAAGTGATCGGTTACGGATTTCGCCTTGATCTTACCGGGCCACCTTGCAAAATACGGAACTCGCAGCCCGCCTTCCAGCAGGCTCCCTTTCCCTCCGCGGAAAACCGTCGAGTTCGGTTCAAACACGCCGCGCGGATGCTCGGCGTCTCTGAAATACGCCTGCCCTCCGTTGTCGCCGCTGAAGACGATAATCGTGTTGTCGTCGAGCTTCAACTCCTTCAGCAGCTTCATGATCTCGCCCATGTAGCGGTCGTCCATGTGAATCATCGCCGCATACATGTTCGGGTCGCTGGGGCGACGTTGTCCCTTCCCGCCCAGTTTCATATCCTTGTACATCAGCCATGACGGATCGTCTTCGGGCATACCCCATAGCCCGTGAGGGAGTACGTAGGGCAGATAGCAGAAGAACGGTTTATCCTTGTTCTGACGAATGAACTTTTTCGCTTCGTCGTGGATGAGTTGCTGGGAGAATGTCTTGCCCTTGTGGTAGTCGCCCGTATTCCCGGGCAGCATCTCGCGTTTTCCATTACGCAGCAGGTACCTCGGATAATAGGTGTGTGCGTGCACCTGGTGATAGTACCCGTAGAAGATGTCGAAACCATGAAGTTCGGGCGCCCCGGTCGTGCCCGCGTCGCCGATGCCCCATTTGCCAAAGCCCCCGGTCGCGTAGCCAGCCGACTTGAACATTTGCCCCAGCGTGAATTCATCTTTAGTGATCGGAGATCCGCCGCCGTTTGTTCGCATCTCGCAGTGGCCCATATGTTTGCCCGTAAGCAGCACGCACCGCGTAGGCCCGCATACCGGCCCGCCGGCAAGGCATTGCGTGAATCGCATTCCCTCAGCCGCGATCCTATCGAAGTTGGGCGTCTTGAGAATCTTGTTCCCCATGCACGAAAGCTCGAAGTATCCGATCTCGTCGAGCATCATGTAAACGATATTGGGCTTGTCGCCTGTCGACCGTGCTGGGAGCTTACCGCCCAGCCCCAATGCAAACGCAGAAAACCCCGCCGCCCTCAAGAAATCACGTCGCTTCATCGTGCAGCCTCACTATCCGTGGTTGAAAACCAATAGACTCTCAGATGGCTTGCATCGTAACGGATACCAGGCTCGTTTTCACTGGAATTGGCGTTAGACGTCCAGCGCCTCCTTGATCGAAACTTTCGGTGCGTGTTTCTTGGTGACGAAATCTGCGGCGGCTACGAGTTTCTTGATGTCGTCCTTTACGACAGTTTCGGCTTGCTCCCGCTTCTTCGGGGGCATCTTGTCGAGGGCGGCCTTGGCGGACGTCGAGAAGGCTTCGAAGAATCGAGCCTTGAGTTTCTCGCTGGTGAATTCGTTGTCCGGCGCTTCGTCTATCCGGCTGTCGATCCGCCAAAGTGCGCCCTGGCAGATCATGGCGCGGGCCTTCTTCTCGCCGAATACGTCAAGTTTGAGAGCTCCGACATCCATTTTCTTGACCGCCGCTATCGCCTCCAGCAGCGGCCCGGATTTATCGTCCGGTTTGCAGGCGGTGTAGACGCTCTGGCCTTCGGTTTCGGCGGCGGGGGCGTCCTTCTCCCCGTCCGGGCAGAATCCCGGTATGTCTTTTATCGCCAGGGCCGCGTAGGGGGAGATTGTGATCGGCTTGCCGATTTGCCCGGCTCCGGCGCAAGGTTTTTCCGTGGGCACGTCCGCTACGTACAGGTCCTGAATCTTCGGGTCGTCGCTGTCCAGCAGCAGACCCGGCGGGACGGTCACCGTCACCGGTTTGTCAGTGCTGTTTTCTATAGTCAGATCACCGATGGCTCCGTAATTCAGCCCCGAGGCCTTGAAAGAACAGTACACGCCATCCTGCGCGGGCCAATCCTCGAGCATGCTGACTTTCTTGTCCTCTTCCTTCTTCGGTTTCACTATCTTCCGTTTGCCCTTCGCGTCCGGAACGCTAAGAATGAGCATGTCGTCCCAGCCGATGCTCACGTGCTCCTTGCCTTTTGGGGGCTTCCCATCGATCACTTTTACGAGGATGTTGGCGGGGACTTTCTTCTTCTTACCGCTCTTGAGCTTCACTTCCAGTAGAAACGTTAATCGCGACTTTCCGACCCTCACGCCGCGTATGGTTACTCGCGTGCGGGTCTGTGAGGTCACCGTTACTACGCGGCGGTTGGAGTTTTTGACGGGGGTGGATTTTCTGTATCTGTTGGGGAACTTGATCGACATTTTCTGTTTGACGAAAATCACCGCCACCTTCGTGTACCTGTCCGATTTGACCACCTTTACCGTAATGATCCTGGAGTACGGTTTGACCGTAAGGATCTTCTTTGCGCCAGGTCCTATCTCAGTTACGCGGATCTTGCCTCTGATCCTGACCCTGGTTGTTCCCTCCTTGACCCCGGTGATGACCATGGAACCGCTTTCCTCGCCTTTCCAACTGACTGAGGCGATGGAAGGGTCTTTCGATTCGACCGTGGGCTTGCTCTCGAACGGAGTCGTACTGAATGAGTTCGAGCGGGAATGCCCCTCGCCTACAACAACCACGCCGTCTTTGGCGAGGGCGTTAAACGGAGCCGATACGATCACCACACACGCCGCCGCCATCAACAATTTTATTCCAGGAGTTTTCATGGGAAACTTCCTCTCGCCTTACACGTCGAGGCTCTTTGTTTTCACCGGACCCTTCTGCGTGAAATCGATCTCGCTGATCAGGTCCTTCGCTGTTTGCTTGTTTTCGTCGGGAGGCGGGTCGTCCTTCTTCTTTTCATCCTGGTGGTGACTCATCGCCAACGCCAACGTCGTCAGACTGATCTTGTCGCGCGCCATTCGGGCGAGGTTCACCTCCAAGTCGCACTTTGAAACGTCGGCGCCCTTTAACGACGCAAGTTTCCAGCAGGCGGTGACCCTTGTAATTCTCCGCCCGGAGTTATCCTCGCCCAGCGGAACGGAGACGCCCGGCGCCAGCACTCCGCCATGACCTCCGTGTCCGCCATGGGGGTGATGCCCGCCGCCTCCGCCGATGGGGATTCCGAACCCCAGAGAAAATCTCGGAGCCGCCCGGCGAGGCGTCTGGTCTTTCCAGCGGTGGGGCGCCAGTTTCGTTCCGTCGGCCCGCACAACGTTCAGGCTGTGAAGGGTTACCGTTTGGGCGTGCTTCCTTAGTTCGATCTTCACGCAGAACTCCGATTTCTTCGAATCGATCCAACCCTTGATCGTGATCTCGCCGGCGCCAATCCGGATCACCTCGGGTTTGAACGAATCGATAACCGAGCAGCCGGAGAGGACCGCTGCAGAAACGAGACCCAGAACGAGCACACACGCGCATTTTTTGAAGGATGCATTCACCTGTTTGTTTCTCCCGTCTTCCTGGTTTTAACTGTGCCCATACTTCATCTTAGCGCAGCTTACTGTTAGGCCGGAATTTTAGCTTGTAATTAATCCGTTTCGCAAAGCCTGAATAGTCGTGAATCTACGATCGCAGGCAATTTGCGAGCTACTTCTTCGTATTGTCGAGGCGCCTTTGGGATGCGATCTTCATGCGTTGATTTGCCTGGGCGATTAGCTTGAGCATGTAGCTTCGTTTGTTGTCGAATGTGATGTTCCAGTCCTTGTTCTGCCCGGCATGGTCGAATACCCAGACCGCCGAAAGGGGGACCCTGTTGGATTCGATGGCGCCTATGAGTTCCGTGAACCTGGCTCGTTCGGCGTCTTTTCCAAGCGTCAGCGGGGCTCCGAACTCGCCGATGAACAGCGGTTTACGGGCTTTCAGGGATATTCTCTGCGTCGCCTTGATCATCCCGGCCAGGTCCTTGGCGCCGGCGGAATACTCGTTTTTCGCCCGCGGATAGGCGTGGATGCAGATTGTGTCGAAGGGCGCGGGATTGTCCCGCAGGAGTATCTGGGCGAACTGTTCGATCGAATCGGTCTTCCAGGTTTTTTCTTTTGAATTGTGGTATGCGCTGGGGCGGGGGACTGAGTTCCCGGTGATCAGGACTCGATGCCGATCGTACTTGCGCACGGTTCTGGCGAACCGGCCGTAAGCGGTCAGCATAGCTTGCGATGAAAGTTCGTCGCGTTTCGTTCGCTTCTGAGGCGTCTTCAGCATGGGCACAACTTTCGGGCGGTGTTTGGACGCATTGGGCAGATCGGCGTGCAGGTTATATTCGTTTCCGAACTCCCAGGCCCAGATCGCCGGCGACCCCCTGTAACGCAGGACGATTTCTTTTGTGTACCGGCGGATGAATGCGATGGTCTTGCTGTCGGGGTTTCCCAGTTGATCCATCGGCTCGCCGACGATGTCCGGAACCGTCGCCATGTGCCAGAACAGCGACGGTATCAAACCAATGTTCGCTTTCTCAGCCGATTCGACCACGTCGTCGAGCAGTTTGAAGTATGTCTCCCTGTCGCGCAAGTACAGGTCCCAGTCAATCGGCCAGAATCCGCACGCCATGAACCGCACGAACGGTACGCCCGCGGCTGAGAGATTCTCCAGACCCTTCCGGTAAGATACGTCGGATGGTTTCCTGATCCGCCGATAGAACAGGCTGAAGTAGTTCACCCCGACGCCCGAATAGGGCTTGCCCCGCAAGGTCAAAACGCCTCGCCTGTTCGACAGCCCGTGCGGTTGTTCTGGCGCGCTCACCGGCTTGGCGCAACAGATCGACGCCGTCATGCAAATCACGAATGTTGCGACAGTGTTCGGCGAGATCATGTCAGTTCCTGGGCTGTAGAAGCATTTTCATGCGGTTCTTCTTCAAGTCGGCGTAGCTGATGAGATTGATGTTCAACTCCTTGATCTTCTTCTTCACTTTGTCGTTTACAAACAATTCGGTCACCGCGTTGCGGTCTTCAGCGACCTGGCGGTATCCCTTGTGGCCGATGGCTCTCATTTCGGCGGTGTCCAGGCCCGGATGCTCCACGAAAAGATAGTCGCCCGGTTTCAGGTCCTCCAACGCCTTGATGAATTTGTCGGTTCGCTCCTGGATGGTTTTCGCGCCTCTGTATCCTCGAAATCTCCGCACGCCGTATTCTGACGTTGAAATATCGAGTTTGTATTCTTTCGCCAGTTTCGCCCAGAGCGTTTTGACCTTGGGATCCCAATTTCCGGACCCCATGTGGCCGGTCATATGGCTGATGCGGGGGATCTTGCGAACGGCCAGTTCAATCTGGGCTCGCATCTCGGCTTCAATCTCTTCGATCTTCCATTTTGCATCCCGCAGCGCCGTTCCTGCGGGAGCGTCTTTCCGGCGCCAGATCGCAGGATAGAAATACCCGTCTGCGTCGGTCAGGCTCGGAGCTTTCGTTAGCGGACGCCATTTGATGTTCTCCCACTCACTTGTGAGCACCACGTGCACGCCGACATCCAGACCGGGATTAGCGTTGAGCATCTTGACCGCTTCAGGGAACCATCCGCAGGGGACCATGACCTCGACGCTTGTGGCGATGCCTTCCTTGTAAGATCTGATGCATGCAACGTTGGCTGCGTGGCTCGATCCGATGTCGTCGGCCCGGACGATCAAGTTAATGGATTTGCCTGCGATTTCGCTGCTCTCGCCAAGACCTCGCCCGTTCCCAACGCCGAGCACCAACAGCGAAATCCCAAGCAGCAGATAGTGTTTGTATGTCATATCAGTCTCTCCTTGCTTTGACGCCGGACACTTTGCGGATGACTTCAATCTCCTTCGGATCGTAGGGCGTGCCCTGGACGTCGCGGAAGATGTCGGTGAACCACACCTTTGGTTCGGGCGTTCCGGGTTTCGAGCCCCACTGGAAATGTCCCTGACACTTCCCATGCACCAGGCCCCAGCTATACGAGCCGATCTTCTTGGCTTTCAGGATCGGAAGCGTTCTGGCGAATATGTCCTTGATCACTCGCTTGCCGCGAATGCGAACCATCCATTCGGTGCATATAACGGGCCTGCCGGTCTCTTTAAACCTCTCGGGATCCGGGATCGGATACTGATGGAACGTTATGATGTCCGAGTTGGCGAGCATTATCTCGGTTTCGGCCTTGTTGTTGTTCCATATGCCCGCGGTGATCGGTTGGCTTGCCTCCACCTCCCGAGCCCACTTGAAAACTTCCTTCAGCAGAGGCAGTGTCTTGTCTCCTATCCCGCCGTTTGTCGGCTCGTTGTACATGTCCCATGCGATGATGCGCTTGTCGTCCTTGAACGTCTGCATGAAGTCCAGCACGTACCTCTTCAGCCGAGGCCAGGCGGATTTGTCCAGCACGCGACTGTGCCCCGGGCTGGGCGACCAGTTGTAGAAGAACACGCCCTGGATCGGATCGTCCTGCTTGCCGAGGTACGGGTTCTTGCGCTTCCACGGGTCTTTCTGGCGGCCGAAGGCGCAGTTGTCGAAGAACTGCGGCATGACAGTGAGTCCGTGTTTGTCGGCGATCTCAAGGAACTGCGCGAATCGCTTTTTGTAGGCCTCCGGATTGTTCTCCCAGACCAGGTACTGCATGAGAATATGGATCGAGTTGTACCCAACCCCTTCAGCCAGCGCCAATTCCTTGTCGATGATCTTCGGATCGAACGTGTCGGCCTGCCAGAACTCGACGGAGTTTGACGCATAACTCGGAAGGTAGTTGCACCCGTTAATCCACGGTTGGGCGTTGTACCACTTCCAGGCCTTTTCCTTCGACCACCTCGGATCGGCCGGTTTTTCGGTCGCCCCATCCTCAGCCGTCGACAATCTCAGAATACACAGTACGGAAACAACCAATGCGACTGCGATACAGAGCGTTCTACTCATGATTTGTCGATCTCCATTGTTACTGTTCGACCGTAAAGTCCAGGATACGCAGCGGTGTGGGGGCGTGAGCTTTCTCCGGCGAGCCCTGGGCCATCACCGATAGAATTCCGTCCTGCTTCCAACGATGGAAATCCATGATCATTTCGTTTCCGAACGGACCTTTTTCAACGTGCAGGATCTTCCAGTCTTTCCACTCGGATCTTGATGTCGCTGCGGCGATCAGCATACTCCCTTTTGGATAGAATATCCCGCGACTCCACGAGTTGCTGAAGATAACGTAGGCGTTGTCCCGACCGTCTATGAATATCTTCGGTCGCGTACCTGCGACTCCGGGCAGTTCCGTGTGGCGCCAAACGCCTTTCAGGTCGCGCCAGTAGTGGTGGTTGCGGCGCGCCGCGGGCGGTCCCCATCTCTTCTCACCCGGTTTGCTGTGGGCGGCTTTCAATGATTCGTCGCTGCAATGCCACATCACCACGTGAACCCGTCCTTTGGAATCGACGGCCTGTCCGTGAGTGTTCATCAGCCCGTATTTTCGTCCGATATCGACAACTTTGACTCCAGGTGATGTCACCGACGGCGGTCCGGTCAGTTTCTTGCCTCTATTGTTGAGCCATGTCTTGCCCTTGTCTTCGCTATAGGCGTACATTAAATCGTGGTTGGCGCCTTGGGAGGCTTCCCGCCAGACCCACGTCGCATGCAGCCTGCCCCTGGGCCCGTAGTCGTATCCGTTTGGATAAGAGCATCTCGATCGGCTCTTTCCCAAGTCGTCGGAGAACAGGCCCTTACGTGAATCGATCTGCCTGGTGTCAGCCCAAGCGCCGGTTTCCGGGTCGTAGTCCACAAGCATGCGGTCGCCGTTTCCCGATCCGCCTCGCCGATAACAGAACTGCAAACCGCCTTTCGGGGTCTGCTGGAAACGGGGATAGGTGATCCTTATGGGCTTGCCCTTTTCCAATTCCGAAACCACTGCGCCGAAGAGCGAGGCGTCCCACTTTACGGTCTGTGGATTCGTCGCCGCGCCCTTGCGGGAAAGGCGGTAGTGGAGCGGGTGGCCGTGATGGTCGAACGCCAGGTGGATCGTCCCGTCATTGGGACAAATCCCAACGGAGATCGTATTGTGGGAGTCGTTGCTCTTGAAATCGTAATCTTTGAACCGAACGGTCTTCCACTTGCCGGAAGGCAGCTTCCGCCTGGCCAGGCAGACATGTCTGCCGGCGTTATAGTACCCGACGTATTGGTGCTGTTTGTGGGTGGTTACAGCGTCCTGCTGGAACGACACGCCGTTAATGCTCCGCCCAAATCCGCCCTGGATCGTAAGGGCTTTGGCGTCGACCAGGCTGTCGCCGGTTTTGGCGACCTTGAAATCAGCCGAACTGTCGACGGATGATGCGATCAGAACGATCAGCGGCGCAAGATAGAGATTTCTTCCACAATGTCTCATGTCTTCTTCCCGCGGGATTTCCCTTTCGGATTCTTCGCAGCCCTCCACTTGCTCGCCGGAAGGCCGATGTGCTCGGGTTTATACAATTTTGGATCGAATCTGGGGTTGGGCTGCGGGACAACCGCCTTTGTATCCTTGATGTGATTCTCAATCATCCGATCAAGCGTTTTGACTTTTTCGGGATGAGAGGCGGCCAGATTGTCTTTTTCGCCAATGTCCTTTGCGAGATTGTACAGGCGGTAATCGTGGGCGCCTTTCCGGCCGCCATGGAAAAGGCGGATCAGCTTCCAGTCGCCCGAGTGCACCGACATCGAGGGCGGCAGCCAGTCAGGCACGGGCGGCGAGTGGGGGAAGTAGGTGAAGATCCCTTTGCGATCCAGCTTGCCGCCTTTGAGCGCCGGCGTGATGTCGACGCCGTCGATCCGGTGGTTCTTCGGAAGATCGATCGCCAGGCCGTTGAGCAGCGTGGGATAGAAATCGGAAGCTTGAATGATCTCGTCGCTGCGGGCTCCGGGCTTGACGACACCGGGCCAGACAACAATGCAGGGCACGCGAATCCCGCCCTCGTACATCGACGCCTTTCCGCCGCGCAAGGGGAAATTGCTGGTTGGCGTGACTCCGCCGTCGGCTTCAATACGATTGTACATATTGCCGCCGTTGTCCGAGATGAAGATCACGATCGTCCTGTCGGCGACGCCTTTCTTGTCCACCGCGTCGAGCAGGGCTCCGACCGCATCATCCAGCGAATGCACCATCGCCGCATATGTCGGGGATTTCTGCTCGTTCTTTGGATCGATCTTCTTGCGATACTCCTTTATCAACTCCTTCTTGGCGTCGAACGGCGCATGAACGGAAAACTGCCAGTAGTTCATGAAAAACGGTCTTGCTTTGCCAGCGGATTTCATCCATCCAGTCGCCTCGTCAGCCATCCGATCTTCGATATGCTCGCCGGGACGGTTCGCTTTGAACTTTCGGAATCTCCACGGGGCGACATAGCTCCCTGCAGGTCCCGGGCCCGGATGATGCGGGATATCCACGTCAAAACCATGCTGAAGCGGGCTGAAAGGTTCCGGACCGAGATGCCACTTGCCGAAATGCGCTGTTTGATAACCGGCGGTTTTCATTAACTTCCCGAGGGTCGGGAAAGCGGTGTCCAACCTGGTGACCGACCTGGTTCCGATCGCCTTGTGCTTAGGCGCCGCAGCAGGTGCTACAGAGGCCTTCATCCGCACCTCCGGCCGGTGATGCCCGGGACTGGTCGACCCGTGACGCGCCGGGGTCTGCCCGGTCAGGATGCTTGCTCGGGTCGGCGAGCAGAGCGGGCTGTTTGCATAAGCCCGCGTGAATGTCATTCCGCGCCTGGCCAGCCGCTCGATATTGGGTGTTTTGTAAAGCGAAGTATTCCCATAGAGTGTCGTATCGCTCCAGCCGAGATCGTCAGCCAGAATGAAGATCACGTTCATAGGCTTCTTCTTGTCGCCGGTTGAGGCGGCGTGACCGGTTAGCGGCAGTACTGAGGCTGCCGTCGCGAAAGCTGCTTTCTTGATGAATTCTCTTCGCTTCATTCCAATATCCGTACTTTTCGTTGTCTGTTTTACTCGGAAACCATAAACCCGACGGGATCCGCCGGAACTGCAACGGAAACGGTCTGCGACCAGCAGATCGCCAGCCGCATCATTCCGGTGTGTGCTTTCGAATTGCAGCGATCAATTCGTGTCCTTTGTGAAAAAGTGCAGAACATGCATGGCGTCCGCCTCCCAAATCATCTTCGGACGCTTTGAATGTGTACACGCCGCCGCCGGTTACAAGATATACACGCACATTACCTTTCTGCGGAAGCGGGAATGCTTCGGTCAGGGCGGCCTGTGTCACGAATCCTTGAGAGAACTTGATGAAGGTCTTCGAGGCCTGGCGAACAGGTTCATATTCGCCGGCGCCGACGATACCGCCGCCGTTGCTGAAATAGAGGCTTGCCGCACCATCCGCTATCGCGACCAACGTTGCGACTGCTTCGGGATATCCAGTCTCCATCAGGACAGCAATCACATCGGATTGATCCGTGTTGCTCAGTCCGATCGCACCGGGCTCAAGTTGAAGGGCTTGATTGCGGAGACGGGTATAGACCTCGGCTGCTTCGTAATTGGATTCTAGGGCCATTGCGTTGTGGGGCTCCTTCCGGTGTGGGCGGATCTCTACTGTTAAGTCCGCTTCTTTGAGTGTTTTGGCTATAGCTTCGGCCTCTGGTCGTGTGACCCCCTTCTTAACTGTTGAAGGCACATTGTCGACCAGGTTCTTGGCGTCCTTCAAGCCAAGCCGGGTGACCTCACGAACGCTCTTGACGGCTTGGATCTTGCGCTGTCCCATTGCGGTAATCACAACGTCGAAAGTTGTCGATTCGGTCTGCTCCGTATCCGCCTCTTTCTTCTGTTCGGAACATCCCATCGCCAGGAGCAGAAAGCAGATCGACACTGACAGGCGTTGTCTCATTGTCTTCAATCCTTTCTTTGTATGACGTTAGGGATCATCGAAACGATCAATCCCCGGACTGGTGAATATTTCCTTCTTTGCGTTCAATTGCAGCGGGGCGCCGATCAGCATTGGATCAGATCAAATCGGCCTGCTGTTACGCAACTTCGAGTTTAAGTTTCTTACCCAGTGCATGGGCGAACTTCTCGAGAGTCGACAACTTGATATCTTCAGCATGATTCTCGATTCTGGAAATAGCCGTCTTCTTTGTATGCATACGAACAGCGAGCTCCTCTTGAGTCATACCCGCTTCCTCCCGGGCCTGTTTAAGCATGACGCCAATCTTGAATTGCTCATATCCGGAATCAAAATCCTCTGCAAATTCCGGATCGTCGGCTTTACGCTTCCGTATGTACTTCTTTAAGTCACTCATTTTTTCTTCCTTTTGAAATAATCAACCTTTCTCTCTTCGGCGAGTTTGATTGCTTGCTGCGGCGTCTTCTGCGTCTTCTTCTGGAACGCATGGGACAAGACCACTATCTTCGCGCCGTCAAAGAAGCCCAGGAGCCGAAATATATTCGAGCCCATTCTCACTCGAACTTCCCATAGGTCCTCGGTATTGACCATTTTCTTAAAATACTGCTTGGGCACAATCTCCAGTTCTTCAACAAGGCTTAACACCCATGCGACTTTTCTGGCCTGCTTTGAAGATAACGAATCGAGAAAATCACCGATGGGGCTCTTACCGGCAAGCGTCCTGTAAAAGATGATCTCTCTCATTCTGACTACAGGTTAACATGCATGTTAACTACGGGCAAGCAGATAATAATCATTCTATTGACAAGGGATGACATCGCTCTATGACAGCACCGAAGCCGATATCGTATTCAGCCCCAGTCGGGGCGGTTTTCAACGTGATTGCATTATCCCGGCAGGGTGAACGGGGCTCGGTATTCTTTTCTTGTCAGGGCGTTTGCTTTCCTGGCGATGTCGTCCGGGCCGGTGAATATTTCCTTCTTTGCGTCCAATTGCAGCGGGGCGCCGATCAGCATTGGGGTCTTGGTCGTGTCGACCTTGTTGATCTTCAGGTGGGCCTTCATCGACTCCCATCTTTTGGCGAAGAACGGGTTGACCCTGGCGGCTTCGATCTGCTTTGTGTAGCAGTTGTCTTCGGGCGCTGCGACCTTGCCCAGCTTGTACGATATGTTGGCCAGGTGGCACATCGCTGTTGAGAGTCTGCCCACTGCTATGTCGGCGCGGAGGCCTTCGTGCTTGCGACGGCGGACTGCTTCTATGAAGTTGGCGATGTGCGATCTCCCTCCGTCGCCGGGGTATTTCTTGATCAGCTTGCCGGAGGTGTCGTAAGTCGACCCTCCGCCGCGTCCGCCTACGAAATACCCGCCTTCGCATTTCACGTAGATCGCGGCGGTCTTGCCCTTGACGGCGTCGGAGCCTTTCTTGCCCGGTACGGCGGGCAGGTTCCGCGACTCCCAGAAGATCGGGATGTTGTCGTTATAGAGGAACGCCGTCAGCACCGTGTTGGGGGTCCGCCCGTCGTCGTCGTACGCCCGTCCGCCGAACATGAACACCTGGTCGGGCAGGCGATCGATACCGGCGGTCCAGCGGGCGAGGTCTATCTGGTGGTTGCCCAGGTTGCAGACCTCACCGGCTCCGAAATCCCACTGCCAATGCCAATCGTAGTGGAACCGCTTCCGCATGAGCGGTTTCTTGGGGGCCGGGCCAAGGTATACGTCGTAGTTCACGGTCGACGGAGGCGTCTGCGGACCGGAGACCTTGCCGATCGAACCGCGAGGCTTGTTCCAGTAGGAATGGATGAATTCGATCTTACCGAGCTTGCCCGCCCGGATGTCGGGGATTGCGGCGATCATGCCGATGTCGCTGCGGTTTTGCGTGCCGGCCTGGACGATGAGCTTCTTTTTGCGGGCTGCCGCCAACATGAGCTGACCTTCCTGGAGCGTGTGACATACCGGTTTTTCGACGTATACGTCCTTGCCCGCATCGAGAGCAAGCAGAGTACCGTAACCGTTCCAGTGAACCGGAGTGGCGAAGGCGACTGCGTCGATGTCCTTGTTGGACAGCAACTTGCGGACGTCAGTGTACCGCTGGGTCTTCGTGCGGGTCTTCTTGTCGAATTCGCCCGCAACGCGGTTCAATATGGCGCTGTCGGCGTCGCACAGGGCGGCCACCCGCACGCCGGGCAGGGCGCTGAATCCGCTGATAAGCCCTTTTCCGCGAGAGTTGAACCCCACAACCGCGACGCGAATGTCACTGTTGGCTCCGATTGCGCGGTCGGTCGGGAGAATCGAGGCCGCCAGCCCGGCCGCGAACGTGGTCTTCACGAATTTGCGTCGCGTGAGTTTGCTCATTGTCTGGAGTCCTTTTCAGCTCGGCGTTAACTGGGAACGGGCCTGTTGCGGGCGAAAACAACCGATCAGCAGACAGGCGCCGGTACTTCACAACCCGCAGGCCTGTGACATACCCAAGTACATGCAAACCGCAGGTTAGCTGTTGTGTGACTGTGGCCATAACAGATTGCAGCAAAAGCAGTTATGTCTTTTCTGACAACTGCCGTATCCATGATGTCGCTATTCGGCTGGCCTGTGATATCTGTGAACCAATTGTAAACCTACTTGCCCGGTCGCTGCCACGGGATCTTGTCGGCTTGGGCGATGTGTCTTGCCAATGCATCGCTCAATCGTTTGTACGCTTCGTGGTCCTCGCCGAGGGGCTTGCGCTCGCCGGGGTCCTTTTCCAGATCGTAGAGTTTCATCTTCTCGTTCTGTCTGTTCTGGGTGAGTTTGTACTGTTTGTGACGGACGGCGTGGTATATTTTGCCCTTGTAGCCTCCGCCTTCGAGTCGCATCCAGAACAGGTATCGCTCGGGTATCTCGAACTTCCTGCCAAGCAGACCGTCCAGTAACCCCACGCCGTCGATCTTGTGGGCGATCTTGGCGCCGGCGGCTTGGCAGATTGTGGGGAACAGGTCCATTGTCATCGCGACCTGGTCGAACTTGGTTCCCGGTTTGATCTTCCCCGGCCAGACCGCGCAGGTCGGCACGCGGATTCCGCCTTCGTCCATCTGCTGTTTGGCGCCTTTCAGACCTCCATTGTTGGCGCCCACGTTGCCCTGTCCTCCATTGTCGGAAGTGAAGATGATCAGTGTGTTGTCGGCCTGCTTGTTCTTCTTCAGAGCAGCGATGACCTTCCCGATCCCGTCGTCGAGGTGTTCGATCAGCGCGACCAGTTTGGCGCGTTTGTCGGAGATACCCTTCTCGCGGTCCTTGACCTTCTTAAGCCAGTCTTTCGGCGGCTGGATCGGAGTGTGAGGTGCGTTGTACGCCAGATACAGGAAGAACGGTTGCTGCGGGCGTTCGGCCCGTTGTTTCAGGTAATCGATCGCCCATTGCGTGAACAGATCGGTTGCGTGCCCTTTGGGGTCGATGGTCTTCTGGCCGAGGGTCATGTAGTTGATCCCGTGTCGGCGGTGCTTGTAGTAGTCGTCCATCATGTCGCCGAGATACCCGTGGAAATGGTCGAATCCTCTCGGGATCGGCGTGTTGGGCGCCGTCAGCCCGAGATGCCACTTGCCGACGATCGCCGCGTGGTAGCCCGCGGGCTTCAGCAGCTTGGGCAGGAGGGTTGCTTCAGCGGTCATGTGCCCCCAGTTGCTGCGTTTATAAGTGCGAATTACGCCCGGTACGCCTACGAGATCCGGGTAGCGTCCGGTAAGCAGCGCCGCCCGCGTCGGCGAACACACCGGGCAGTTGGCGTAGAAATTGTCCATCCGCACGCCCGCGGACATCAGGGCGTCGGTGTGGGGAGTTTTCAGGTCTTTAGCGCCGTAGCTCGACAAGTCGCCGTATCCCTGATCGTCGGTCAGGATCATGATGATGTTGGGTTTGGACGATTTTTCCGCCGCACCTGCGCTGCGAGGCATGGCGATCGCCGCGGCGCCCAGCGATAAGGTCTTGATGAAATCTCGACGCGTGAAGTTGTCGGCCATCGGTGGTTCTCCTGGAAGTTATGGTCTGGCCCATGCGGGCGGGTTTTTCAGTCGGTATAGCATTTCTCCGGCTTTGGGTACGTAGAGTCGTCCTTCATGCTCGGCGTCTTGCCAGTAGCTTATGTCGATGTCGGCGGGGTTGCGATAGCCCAGGTTGATCCGGCGGCATAGATCTTCTGGAATTCCCGTCGCCAGCGTAACGTTTATCCGTGGCTTTTCCACACCGTCTTCGTACGTTCCGATCCCGCGAACGTGCGTCGAGTGAGCCAATACGCCCCAGGGGTGGTCCTTGAACTTGTCCCACTGCTTGAGGAAGTACTCCAGCGTGTGATAGCCCACCTCGCGAATCACCGCCCCGTGGGCTTGGGCGATCTCTGTGATGTGCGGGGCGTATATTATGAGTTCTCCACCGTCAGCGACGACGGGCTCCATTTTGTACATGCACTTGGCGCCGACCCAGAGTTCGTCGTACATCTCCGGCGCCCGCGACAGTACTGAATCATACGGCCGATCGGCGTAAGTTATGTGGACCTCGCTGGACAGATCCGCCGCAGCCGACCAGGCCTCGCGGAGATCGCCGAAGTACAGGCCCGCAAGGTCGGAGCCTTTGACCACCATCGCAAGGAGGCACGATGGTGTCGAGATCATGTCGACCGCTGCGTCAAGGGTTGCTCGAACGGGAGTTTCCTTGCAGCCGATCATTTTGGGTATCGTGATCAGCGCCCCGAGCCAGTGGAAGAAATTCAGCAGTTCCGGCCCGCAGATGCCCGGGAAAAAATACTTCGCCCCGCCCGAGAATCCGACCACTTCGTGGGGGAAGACCGGTCCGGCGACCATCAGCAGATCGTAGTCGAACACCCGCTTATTTATCGTCACGTCAATGTCCAGTTCGAAACCAGCCGACGCTCCGCCGGTTATTTCGCGGATCCGGTCGGCCTGCAGCGTGCCGATTGTCGTCAGGGCGTCGGGGTCTTTCCAGTCGTGGTTGAAAACTTTCGAGTCGCCCAGCACTTCGGTTCGCCCGCCCGGGTCGATATCCAGCAATGAGTCGATCTGTGCATCGTCCAGAGGCCGGTGCGTTCCCAACGCGATCAGGAAATCGAGTTTCTCCGCCCTGGAACCTACGGATTCTCGCAGACGCCGGACGATTGTCCCCAACGGACAGGACCGCGTGTGGTCGGGTATTATCACCAGTATCCGCTTGCCCGCCGGATCGATTTGACCGGCTGCGGATTCGATGATCTCGGCGATCTGCGGATCGCTCAGAGGCGTGTCGCTTTGTCCCGAGCCGATTACGGGCATGGCTTTGATGCTCCTTTGCGGGCCTTAAGTTCAACCCTATTCTACAGGATAACCGCCCGCGAGCAACCTCCCGCCGGATCGCCTGGCCGGGGCGATCGACAAGAGATGCTTTCCATGATCGGTTCTGAAACCTACAATAAGCCTGAACCCAAGAGGTAACTGCTGATGAACGTAGTGCATGTAACTCACGAAGCGTCGGAGAAGATTGGCGGCATCGGCGCCGTAATCGCCGGTCTGGTGAACGCCGAACCTTACAGACAGACCGTATCGCGGACAATTCTGCTCGGTCCGTTGCTGCACACAAACCAACCGCCCGACCTTCGCCTGGGCGAGGGAGGCAAGATTTACTACAGCAGCGTAGACGGATTCGAACCGCCTGAATGGCACAAGAAATTCAGCGCCATCGAGCGCACTTATGATGTTGGGATTATCTACGGTACGCGCGTGGTCCACGAACCTTGCACCGGGCAGACGGTTGAAGCTGAAGTGCTGCTTATCGATGTTTTCAGCATCAACCAGAAGCGCCTGAGCCTGTTCAAGGGCGAGTTGTGGAAGAAGTTCGCTATCCCGTCGGACAACTTTGAGTCGGCCTGGGAGTTCGAGCAGTATGTGCGCCTGGCTGAACCGGGCTACGAGGCCCTTAACGCGATCGGGTGGAACGACGGTCCGGAGATGATGGTGATCCTGGCTCACGAGTACATGGGCATGCCTACAGCGTTGCAGGCCGTGCTCGACGGGAAGGGCGATATTCGAACGGTGTTCTACGCGCACGAGGTCGCGTCGGTAAGGCCCGTGGTGGAGGATACGCCCGGGCACGATACGATGTTCTACAACGTGCTGACCCAGGCCAGCCAGCAGGGAAAGACGGTCGAAGACGTATTCCCCAGCGTTTTTGCAAACTACAAACACCCGCTGGTCAAAGCGTCGCGCTACCTGGACCATATCTTCGCCGTAGGCGATTATGTCGTGGATGAACTGCGTTTTGTCGACAAGCATATCGCCCGCAAGGAGATTGATCTGGTCTACAACGGTATTCCGAACGTTGAGTTGAACCTGGCCGATAAGCAGGCAAGTCGCGACAAGATGCAGCAATACTCCGAAAACTTGCTTGGTTTTCGCCCGACGTGGGTTTTCGCCCATGTCTGTCGCCCGGTGGTAAGCAAGGCGATTTGGCGCGATCTGGGCGTGCTTCACGCGCTCGAGCCGATGCTGGCCGAGCGAGGCGAGACGGCCGTTTTGTTCATGTTGGGCACGCTGGCCGGTCAGCGACGTGGGCGGGACATCGCCGAAATGGAGCGAGTTTACGGCTGGCCCGTCGCCCACGAGGAAGGATATCCCGACTTGTGCGGAGGGGAAGAGGTCCTTGGCGAGATGTTCGACTGCTTCAACCGGGACCATGAGGCCATTCGCGTCGTGCTGGTAAACCAGTGGGACTGGAGCCCGGAGTTCTGCGGAAAACGGATGCCCGACGGTATGGTCTTTGCCGACATTCGCCGCGGTACGGATGTGGAATTTGGACTCAGCGCGTACGAGCCGTTCGGTATCAGCCAGTTTGAATCGCTGTGCTTCGGAGCGATCTGTCTGGTCAGTAATGTTTGCGGTTGCATGGGTTACGCCCGTCGTGCCGAAGAAGGCGGCGACTATGACTGCATACTCGAAGGCGATTTCCTGCAAGGCGGGGCGGGCTGGAGTATCGAGTCGCTGCTGGAGATGCAGACCGAGGCGCGTGACGCTATCGAATCCGAAGAAACCGCCCGATTGGCCCGGGCGCTGGTCGATATTCTGCCCAGAGACCCCCAAGCCATGCAACGTCGGATCGACCAGGGATACGAATTGGCGTGCAAGATGAGTTGGAATTGTGTTGTCAGGGACTACTTCCTGCCAGCGTTGGGGCGAGCGGCGACGTAATCGGGGCTGCACAAAAATAGGATATTTCGTGCAAAAATCCGAAGATGCCTATACAATCACGTATAAGTTTCTAAGTATTGCAACTTTTGTCGATGCGAAAAGGTATTGAACATGAAGATTTCCCCTGCGGCGGAATTTGCGGTGCGAGGCGCCCTTGTCCTTGCTGAGCATTACGGCGATGGTCCGACTACACTCGACGCTATCTGTGAAGCGCGGGGTTTGTCGAAGCAATACCTGGTCAAGATATTCGCGTCTCTGGCGCGCGCCGGACTGGTGACGCCCGTCAGGGGTAAGCGCGGGGGATACCTGCTGGCCCGCGAACCGGGAGAGATCAATCTTCTGGAGTTGATCGAAGCCGTTGAGGGACCTATCGCCGTGAACTTCTGCCAGCACATCCCGCCGCGCTGCGAACAGTCCGAATGCGCATTGCGTACGATGTGGTCGGATATCCAACAGTTTATCTGCAGCAAATTAGGGAGCACCACACTGGGGCAGTGCCTCGAAGTCGGCCAGACCGATCCGATCCGAAGGGCAACTTGAATTGATACGGCCGCCGGGGCGGTCGTTTACTGCAACTCAAGCGACTGACCAGGTTGGAGCACGTGGGTTCTGCACGGGGCGGACTTGGCGAACGCTTCGGCATCTCCTTCCGATCCTACGATATCTCCCCAATGATAAGGCAACGCCGCCGCTGGAGCTATCGCATCGCACGCCCGGGCCGCTTCGGCGGCGTCCAGCGTGTATGTTCCTCCGACGGGCAACAGGGCGAGATCTATTGATGTCAGGAAACTCATTTCGGGGATAAGGTCGGTGTCTCCGGCGTAGTATATTCTTCTTCCATCAAGAGTGATCACTGCTCCGATCCAACCGCTTTCCTTCGGATGAAAATCCTTGGCGATATTGTACGCCATCACTGCCTGAATGCTCGTCCCATCGATCTGCAGTTCGTCGCCCGGTGCAATAACCTGACCGAAACCGAGCTTGGCCGCCACGTCGCGCGTGGTCGCCAGAACAGTGTTGGCGCCGCTTACCTTCTCGATATCCTCGGCGCTGCAGTGGTCGAAGTGGTCGTGTGAGACCAGGACGATGTCGGCGTCGGCCGGGGCGGAGGGGATTTTCCATGGATCTATATAGATCACTTGTCCCAATCCGGCAATACGAAAAGACGCATGGTGAATCCAGGTAATAGTAACTGGCATCGCGGGGCTCCCTATTTAAGTACGATAGAGGTAATTATATACTCCTTATCGCTTGGAGGCAGCCTCGAGAGAGAAATTGCGGACTGAGAGTTGAATCCGTACTATAAAAGTGCTATATATGTAATAGCCGCCGTCGCAAGGACGCTTAAGGCGTCCGCAACGGCCGGCAAACGGTTATTTATGCTTGCACTTACGAAAAAAACCGGATACGCGCTGGTCGCCATGGGCCACTTGTCCCAGCTCGACAAGGGGCGATTGGCAAGTGCGCGCGAGATCGCCAGCCGTTTTGACGTGTCGGCTTCCCTGCTGATGAATGTGCTGAAACAGTTGGCGTCAGTTGGGTATATCGAGTCGGTGCGCGGTTCGCACGGCGGATATCGCATTGCAATAGACCCCGAAGAGGTTAGTCTTGGCGATCTGGTGGGCGTTCTGGAAGGTCCGGTGCGGCTGGCTGAGTGCGTAACTGAAGTCGCCGGTAACGAAGGCGAATGTACATGCCAGGTAATGGCCAGCTGTCCGGTGAACGATCCGGTCCACCGCGTACAGCGCAAACTTAAGGATTTTTTGTCCAGCGTTACACTTGGGGAAATAGTGAAACCCTCGTCCATGCCAATAGAGAACAAAGGATGACGCCAATGGCTTTGAAGCTGCCGATATACTTTGACCACAACGCCACAACGCCGGTGGACCGGCGAGTGTTCGAAGCGATAACGCCGTATCTGACCGAACATTTTGGAAACGCCGCCAGCCGCAATCATCCGTTCGGTTGGAAGGCCGAAGCCGGTGTCGAAAACGCCCGCCGTCAGATAGCCGATCTCCTGGGAGCCACGCCAAAGGATATTGTGCTGACCTCCGGCGCAACAGAGGCCGACAATCTTGCGATCAAGGGTGTTGCGAGAATGTATCGCGACAAAGGCAACCATATCATCACGTGCGTTTCGGAACACAAAGCCGTAATCGATCCGTGTAAACGACTTGCCGAGGAAGGTTTTGATGTGACGTGGTTGACGCCGGACGAGTTCGGGAGGGTCTCTCCCGAGCAAGTGTCCGATGCTATAACTGACCAGACTATCCTGATATCCATCATGGGCGCCAACAATGAAGTAGGCTCGATAAACCCGATCGCCGCCATCGGACGAATCGCCAGGGACCGTGGTGTGTTCTTCCACACCGACGCGACGCAGGCAGTGGGGAAAATCCCGATCAATGTCGACGAGATGTGCATCGATTTGCTGAGCATGTCGGCGCACAAGATTTACGGTCCCAAAGGTGTTGGATGCCTTTACGTTCGCAGGCGTAACCCGCGAGTTCGCCTGAGATGCCAGATGGACGGCGGGGGGCACGAGCGCGGTATGCGGAGCGGGACGCTGAACGTTCCGGGCATCGTCGGTCTCGGTCAGGCCTGCAGCATCGCAGCGATCGAGATGTCGGATGAGACTCAGCGGTTGACGGCTTTGCGGGACCGTCTGCAGGCGGGGATAAGTGCGGGATTGGATTTCGTTACGCTCAACGGTCATCCCACCGAGCGTCTTGCCGGTACGGCGAATCTGTCTTTCGCCTATGTGGAAGGCGAGGCGCTGATGATGAAAATGAAAGATATCGCCGTTTCGTCCGGGTCGGCGTGCACCAGCGCGTCGCTCGAACCGAGCTACGTGCTCAGATCGATGGGTGTTTCAGACGAATTGGCGCACAGCAGTATCCGATTCAGCCTCGGGCGCAGCACCACCATCGAGGAAGTGGATTATGTGGTCGCCCAGGTGATAAAGGCGGTGATTGAACTTCGAGAACTCAGCCCGCTTTACGAACTGGCGATGGAGAATACTGATTCGACTACGTCGGCGTAGTCGTTTGAAAAGAGGTTTCTATGGCTTACAGCGACAAAGTAATGGATCACTTCAGCAACCCGCGCAATGTCGGGTCGCTGGATAAGAATTCGCCCAAAGTGGGTACGGGTATTGTAGGTGCGCCGGAATGCGGTGACGTGATGAAGCTGCAGATCGAGGTCGATGACGACGGGCACATTATTGACGCCAAGTTCAAGACATTCGGATGCGGTTCGGCGATAGCGGCCAGTTCTCTGGCCACCGAATGGTTGAAGGGAAAGGACCTCGACCAGGCCACCGAACTGAAGAACACCGAGATTGCCAGCGAACTGTCATTGCCTCCGGTTAAGATTCACTGTTCGGTGCTGGCTGAAGATGCTATCCACGCGGCGATTCAGGACTGGAAGCGCAAAAACGAGAAGTGAGCCCCGTTGCGGGAAAGGAGTTTATGATGGCTATTACGATAACACAACGCGCCGCAGACAAAGTCAGAGGCGTATTTGAGGCCAATGATATGCCCGCCGACGCCTGTTTGCGAGTGGGCATAAAGGGCGGCGGATGCAGCGGGTTCAGCTACACGCTGGACGTTTCGGCCGAACCGGCTGGTGAGGACGAGGTCTTCGAATCCGAAGGACTCCGACTGATCTGCGATCCCAAGAGCTATCTATACCTGAACGGTACGGAAGTTGACTACAGCGATGATCTGCTCAAGGGCGGTTTTGTGTTCAACAACCCCAACGCCAAGGCCAGTTGCGGATGCGGAGCGAGTTTCTCGGCCTGACGTGCGGGGGTGGTTGGTTAGTCGCCTGGGAAACACTTGCTTGAGAGAGAATCATGACCGAAACACACGATCAGGCCACACCTGTAAAGTGCACGCATTGCGACAAAACCATGAGCACCCCGGTGGTCTGCGACTACTGTCACACGATAGGTCCCGACGCCGCGGTGGTCGACCACTTCACGCTTTTGGGCCTGCCCAGGCGTTTCGACCTTGACCCCGCTGAGATTCACCGCAAGTTCCTGGCCCTGAGCAGGCACGCCCACCCGGACTTCCACGCCGACGATACGCCCGAAGTGCAGCAATTGCACTTGCAGGTTTCGGCGGCGCTGAATGAGGCTTACCGGGCGTTGAGCGACCCTGCGGCCAGAGCGTCATATCTTCTGACGCTGTTCGGGGGCAAGAGTTCGGCGGAGGACAAGTCCGTGCCCGACGGCTTTCTCGGCGCGATGATGATGATGCAAGAGGAACTTACTGACGCGCTTGCCGCCGAGGACAGATCCGAAATCGCCCGCATCGCCGACGTTCTGAAAACTCAGCACGACGGGCTGATACACAGGATCGGAATTCTGTTTGAACAGTACCAGGAGTCAGTGTCCTGTAAAGCTGCGGTGGACGATCTTCTGGGCGAATTGCGACAGCAGCTGAATGCGGTTTCTTACGCAAAGAAACTGCTTGCGCAGGCAACGGATGCGGAGCATGCTCATGAGTGATAACTTGATACTCGGAATAGACCTGGGCACAACCAATTCGCTGGCGGCTGTGATGACGTCGGGCGGTCCGGAGATTATTCGCGATGACCGGGGCGCATCGCTCGTGCCCAGCGTTATTGCTTTCAGTGAGGGAAAGGTGACCGTCGGACAGGAGGCCAGAGACCACGCGGTGGAGAACCCGACTGCTACGGTTTACTCTGTCAAACGCCTGATGGGCAAGAGCGTTGAAGATTTGACAAACGAAATGGATGTCCTGCCGTACGATATCGTGCCCGGGCGACACGATACGGTTTGCGTGAATGTTCAGGGACGCCGGATGACGCCGCAAGAGCTCTCGGCGATAATACTCCGCGACATAAAGACTCGCGCCGAGGTCGTCTGCGGGTCGGGTAAGGAAATTTCGCGGGCGGTTATTACGGTTCCGGCGTATTTCGACGATTCGCAGCGTCAGGCCACTCGCGATGCGGGGCGAATCGCCGGACTGGAGGTTTGCAGAATAATAAATGAGCCTACGGCTGCGGCGCTGGCGTATGGATTGGACCGCAACGAAGACGCCTGTATAGCCGTCTATGATCTCGGCGGGGGAACCTTCGACGTATCGATCCTGAGGGTTTCGGGCGGAGTATTTGAAGTGCTCAGCACGCAGGGCGACACGCAGCTTGGCGGTGATGATCTGGATCGCGAGTTGATAAACCTGCTGACCGACGAGATACGCAGCGAATTTGGCGAGGAATTGACATTCCCGCCGGCTACGCGACAGGCCCTGCGGACTTTTGCCGAGGCCACGAAGATTCGCCTGTCGACTGAGCTTGACGCCACGGTGGAAGTCGCTCTTGGGGGCGGCAGAGTTTTCCGGAGGACGATCACTCGGGATGAATTCGAATCGCTGGCGACCAGGTGGGTCGACCACACGATAGAACACTGCGCCCGGGCGCTGCGGGATGCGGGCCTCGGTCCTCAAGATATAGACCAGGTTGTTATGGTGGGCGGATCCACCCGCGTGCCGCTGGTGTGCAGCAAGACGAAGGAGTTTTTCGGGCGGGAGCCCTACACTGCTGTGAACCCCGACGAGATCGTTGCTCTCGGAGCGGCCGTTCAGGCGGGGATACTCGCCGGGATCAAACGCGACACTCTCCTGCTGGACGTTACTCCTCTTTCTCTGGGCATTGAGACGCTCGGCGGAGCGGTCGGAAAGCTGATCATGCGCAACTCGACCGTTCCCTGCCAAGCCTCCGAGACGTTCAGCACGTACGTCGACGGGCAGACTTCCGTTGACATACACGTGCTTCAGGGCGAACGCGAATTAGCCAAGGATTGTCGCTCGCTGGGCAAGTTCCAACTAACGGGCATTCCGCCCATGCCCGCCGGAGCGCCGAGAGTGCAGGTCACTTTCCTGCTGGACGCCAATGGTATTCTGGGCGTTTCGGCGCGCGAACTTCGCTCCGGAAAAGCAGCTTCCGTGCAGATAACTCCCGCTCACGGTCTTACGCGAGATGAGGTCGACTCGATGGTGAATGAGTCGTACGCCCACGCGATGGAGGACCTCAACGCCCACCGCCTGATCGATCTGAGAAATGAATCGGAGAGGATACTGAAGGCGATAGAGAAATCGCTTGAAACCGCCGGCGATGTCCTGACGCCAGGGCAACGCCAGGCGCTTGATGCGGCGGTGGGGGACCTGAAGGCCAAGAGGGAAGGCGAAGACTGCGACGCTGTCTATGAGGCGATGGGCGTCGCCAACGACGCGGCCATGCCGCTTACCGAGGCCCAGATGGACAGCGTGCTGTCCAAGACCATCAAGGGCCGCAAAATGGATGATGTTTGATCTGAGGCTCCCACAGATGCCAGAATATAATGTGACATTCAAACCGGTCGACAAGACCGTTTCGGTAGACCCCGACGACTTTCCCTACGGCAGCCACGGGCAGCCCGGCAGCCTGCTTGATATCGCCCTTGCCAACGACATTCCGCTGGAATGTGCTTGCGGCGGGGTGGGAGTGTGCGGGACTTGCCACGTGATTGTAGAAGACGGCGCCGACAACCTCACCGAAGCCGGAGACGACGAATTGGACACTGTAGACCAGGTTCCGGGCAACAAGCTCGACAGCCGTCTGGCCTGCCTGGCTGTCGTGACCGGCGACGTGACGGTGAGCATTCCCGGCTGGAATCGAAACGCAGTGTCAGAACACGGATAACTCCGAGAGGCGCCCGATGGCTGAATTGAAATGGACAGACGCCGACGAGATCGGTTTTGAACTCAACGAAAAGTTTCCCGACAGCCAGCCGCTGAGTGTGCGTTTCACGGAGTTGCACAAGCTGGTGACCGAATTGCCCAATTTCGCTGACGATCCGAGCGCCTCGAGCGAGGGGATTCTAGAAGCGATCCAAATGGCCTGGCTGGAATATTCCCAGGAAGACTAACCCCTTTCTTGTTCGTTCCTTTTGCGTGTGGTTGTGCTAACAGGAGTTTGTGATGGAATGGATAAACTCGCGACGGGAGTTTCTTAAATCGGTCGGCGTTGGCGCGGCGTTGGTTGCGCTTGACGATTGTTCGACTGCGGAAGGTCGGGGAAATACCGCAGACAGGGCGGGGAATCCCAATATTGTATATATCATAGTTGACGATATGGGACCGCTGGACCCCGGATGTTACGGGGGGAACAAGCAAAAGCTCCCGACACCCAAGATCGACAAAATGGCCGCGGAGGGAATGCGGTTTACCGAGGCGTATTCCGGTTGTTGTGTTTGTGCTCCGGCCCGGAGCGTTCTTATGACCGGCAGGCACATGGGACACACGACAGTTCGGGGCAATCTGGGCGGTATTTCGCTGCTGGCCGACGATGTGACGGTTGCTGAAGTCCTCAAAAAGGGCGGGTATAAGGTCGGTGGTTTCGGTAAGTGGGGAATTGCCGAAGTAGGCACCCCCGGCGTACCGGAGAAGCATGGATTTGATGAGTTTTTCGGATATTACCACCAGGTCCACGCCCATGACTACTGGACGGATTATGTCTGGCATAACAGCAGGAAGGTGGAGTTGAAAGGCCCGAAGGGATCCAGCCGGCGATACGCCCATCATGTAATATTTGAGCGGGCCAAAAAGTTCATACGCCGTAATAAGGACCGCCCGTTCTTCTGTTATTGCCCCTGGACCCCGCCGCACGGCCGGTGGCATATCCCGGACGACGATCCCACGATGGCTGGATTGAAGGATAAGCCCTGGCCAAAAAGCGCCAAGGTTTACGCCGCCATGATTGCGATGGTTGACCGACACCTGGGCGAGATAATCGATCTGCTCAAGGAATTGAAAATCGATGACAATACCGTAGTGTTCTTCTGCTCGGATAACGGAGGTTATCCCGCATTCGGGAACTTCTTCGGTTCAAACGGCCCGTACCGAGGCCAGAAAACCAACTTGTACGAAGGCGGAATTCGCATTCCATTGATTGTTCGCTGGCCCGGCCGAATCGCCCCCGGAAGCCAAAGCAATTTGCCCTGGTACTTCGCCGACGTCATGCCGACTCTGGCCGAGTTGACCGGAACAACGAAGCACCTGCCCAAAGGCATCGATGGAATTTCCACCGCGCCGACCCTTACCGGAAGGGCTCGGGAGCAGAAGGTCCATGAATTCCTCTATTGGGAATACACGCGCGTGGCGAACTGGAAGAAGCTCACTTACGTGAAGAACGGCCTGCAGCAGGCGGTGCGGATGGGCAAATGGAAGCTGGTGAAAATGAAGGCCGATGCGCCCTTCGAACTCTATGATCTTAGTAAGGACGTTGGTGAGAAGAACAACGTTGCAGACAAGCACCCGGCGATCGTAAAGAAAATGGCCGACATTGCCTCGCGGGAGCACGTGGAGCCTGTCTCGCAGGCCGAACCGAAGAACCCGGAAGGGAAACGTTTCAGATAGTGTTCCAGTTCCCGTAAGAGGCGATACTAGCCGAACAGCGTGCCGGAGGATTCGGCGGGGATGTATTCGTTGTCGTGGAAGTACTGGATTGCTTCATTCGTTGAACCGAACACTTTTGTGGCCGTCTCGGTTACAAAAGGCGACGGTTCGGCCTGGGGTTTCCATATTACGAAGACTTCCCTGGTCGCTTCGTGTGCGTGCTGGAGTTCGCGTTCGACGCCGCTGGACAGGCCTGGGCGCCCGTCGGGAAGCGCCGGAACCAGCGAGACTATCATGTCGGCTTGGTCTATCAGCTTGAAGTCGCGAGCGTAGATCTGCCCGTCAATATCGGCGATGATGTCGAGCAGTTGCGCCGTGTCGAGCGTCACTTTTTGTCCGGGCGGACCGGTTTCAACCGAGCGGAGTCCCTTTTGAGCGGCGTCCAACGCCAGCGTGGTTAGGTATTTCTCTTCCAGGTCGCCTGGATCGAAGCAGGTGAAACAGCGTTTCAACTCACGTCTGAAACAGTCTATTTCGGTCAGCAGGTCCGGCATGTCGGTGACGTGGGACATCGGAAAGCTGATGTAGGCTTTCTTCTTTTGCGGGCGAAAGAGCAGGTCCACTACGGTCTGTGCGGTGCTTTCGTCGGTTCCGACGGCCATTATATAGCAGCATCCGTGCCCTCGGACGATTTGGCTGAGGAGTTCGGTGGCCAGTATCTCCTCCTCGCGCCAGACCATGATGTCTTTCAGCGTGTGGTCGCGGTGCCCGTCTCGTACGAGGCGATGGTGGATTCGGTCAACGTTGTCGACCATTACGAGGTACAAGTCGGCGTTAAGTTCGTCCATTAGATCGTGGTCAAACGCCGAAAACAGCCCGTGACGCCAGCGGAATGTGGCGTGAGTGTTCACAAGTACGTTGGGCTGATCCCTGCATATCGCCAACACATCTTTGAAAACGCTGCGTCGCAACGAGTTTAGTCGCGACAGGGGCAGGTCGAGAATGCGGCCGGGCATTACATCGGGCGCCTCTGCATACATCAGGTCGCCGACGCTTGAGGTGGTCAGCTCGAATCCCTGCCTGGAAGCGAGCGCCGAAACGCGCCCTACAAACGCCTTCTTGTCCAGTCCGACTTGTCCGGTTACGACTACACGCATGGTGATGCTCTTGCGACGGTTGGAATGACAGTCCAGTTGTTTCTGTAGGGATCGAGCGGTGCGGGACCAATTCACGGTCCCGCCGGTTTGGTGGCGGGGGTCTTGACCGGGGCTGCCCCGGTGTTGTCTCCACCCGGTATTTTGGCCCGGAGAGCCGTCAGCTCTCTCTGCAGGCGTTCGGACCGAGTCTTGTACAGGTCTCGCTCGATTGCGGCGGTCTTGAGTATTCTGAGATCCTCGGCTTGCATTTTGGCGGTGAATGTCCGCCGCTTGAGTTCCTTCTGGAGATCCTGAACGCTCTTGTTGGACTCGCGCAGCTTGGCGTTCTCGTCTTCGATAACATCCAACCTCGCGCGGAGCGTTTTGATCTGGCGCTGCAGTTGGGCGATTTCCTGCTGTGGCGTAAGGGTGGTTTTTGGGGTCGGGTTGGTGGGGGATTCGGGCTTGGGATTGGCTGTCGCAGCCTGCTGACCGGGCCACTTCAACTCCCACTGGTTTCTGCACCCAACGGCGACAAGGCAGGCCGCCACGCACGTAATAAGCACTGATGTTCGCATGAGCGGAGCATACCTCCGGATATCGGGCAATGCAAGCGGTGTGATGAATCTGTTCTTCGGGTCGTTTGCGGTCGGAAGAGGTTACTTGGCGGGCTTCTTCTCTTTTTCGGTCGGTTTTTCGGTCGGGCCCTTAAGGGCCTTAACGACAACAGCCTCAAGGTTGCTGCGGGCGTTGTTCGACACGATCTTCCCATCCTTGCCGACAACCCAGATCGCCGGTATCGCAGTCACACCGTACTTCTTTGCTGTCGGGTCGTCCCAGTACTTGCCGCTGTACGTGTGAATCCAGTTGAGGTTGTGTTTCCTGGCGAACTCGCTCAGCAATTTCCCGGTCCCGGCGCGATCCAGACTGACGCCCACGATCTCGACGCCCCTGTCCTTGTACCTGGAGTATATCTGCGTCATTTTGGGCAGGGTCTGCAGGCATGGTCTGCACCACGACGCCCAGAAGTCAATCACGACTACCTTTCCCAGCAGGTCGCCGGGTAGCGACAGAGTGCTTCCGTCGAGTTTCGTCAACTGGGCCCGGAATGTGGGTCTTCGACCGATACTCATCAGAAATCCCGTAACTCCCGGCGAACTGCTGTATTCCTTCTCGAGAATGGCGGCTAGTTCATTGCGGAGCTTGTCGAGATTGGCCAGGCCCGCCATGATAGTCCCTCGGACTATGGCGGTGGTTTTGACCTCCGGGGCGTTGTGGCGTTTAAGATAATCGCGGATCTGCTTTTCGGCGTCTTTTGCGATACTGCTCGGTTTTGGCGCAATTCTCCAGCGAGTGCGGACGAAATCCGCCTGGGCTTTCAGCTTGGGCGGACTTTTGGAGTTCATTATGCGTTCGGCGATTCCAAGGAGTTGAGCCTTGTTGCTCTCGCCCGGTTTGCTTTCCTGGAGGAATCCGGCGGCTTCCAGCATCATTCCCCACACCTGAACCAGGCCATTTGCGTTTGGGTATTCTTTCTCCGCGGACCGTCCCAGCTTGATTATCTCAGTGGTCTGCCTCGTCATTATCTCAATGAACTGTTCCCGCGATGTTGGGCGAACTTTCGGGCGGAAGTTTGCGTTCATCTTGGCCAGCACGCTGGGCGGTACGTCCTTACCGGCTGGTTCGGGGTCCGATTTGGAGGCCGGTTGGGCCTTGCAGATACCGCCGGCGGCGACAAACGACAGTATCAACAGACAGGTCGCTGGAATGCGATGCTTGGTCATGATGTATTCCTTTCCGGGAAACCGACCGAAACGCAGGATAAAGCCCGGTAATTGCGAGCAGTTGTCCGAGTCGCTCAGGGTCCATTATAGCATCGAATTAGATCTCGGCCAGTATGTCAGCCATAATAGTGTTCGACACCACCATCGCTTCGGGCGCTATTCGAAGTTGCCGATCGTCAAGCAGCAGTGCGCCTTGTCTGCAGTAGCGTTGCACCGTCCGTCCGAATGCTTCGGGGATGTCCACTCCGAACCTTGCGACGAACGCGGACCGATCTACGCCTTCAACCATTCGCAGCGCGAGCATGATCGTTTCGCCCATTTCCGCTCGCCCGGTGAGCTTTTCACTGCGGCAGGGGGGAGGCTGACCGATCCGGAGGGCTTGGATGTACGCCTGGACATCAGGATTGTTAGTCTTCCTGACGCCGCTAATATAACTGGCTGCAGCCGGTCCAAGGCCCAGATAGGGCTCATTTCGCCAATAGGTCAAATTATGCCTGCATTGTCGCCCCGGCGCCGCGAAGTTGGATATTTCATATTGTTCGAGTCCGGCGGCGCGTGCGGTTTCGACAGCGGTTTGATAGCAGTCGGCTTGGGCTGATTCGTCCATTTCGACAAACTCCCCGCTGTCGCGCCGCCTCCCTATCTCCGTATCACTCTCGACGGTCAACGCGTAGCAACTCAAGTGATCCGGCGCCAGGCTCAACGCCTTGCCCAGCGAAAACCTCCAGGAATCCGGATTCTGGCCGGGTGCGGCGTAGATAAGATCCAAACCAAGGCGCTGGAGTCCGGCGCGGCGAAGCGTTTCCCAAGCCGTTACAATCAGATCCGGATCATGAATTCTGCCCAGTGCGGTCAATTCCGCCTGGATGAACGATTGCGCTCCGATATTGACGCGGTTTACTCCCGCCCCATGCAGCATTGCGGCTGTTTCGCTGGTTACTGTGCAGGGGTTGGCTTCGATGCTGAATTCCGTTCGGTCATCTCCATACTCGGCTAGCGTCGACAGAAGTTGCGATAAGAGTGGTGGTTCCAACGCTGTGGGCGTTCCGCCTCCTACAAAAATGCTGTTCAACGGAACAGTCAGATTGTGGGCGTGCAGTTTCAGTTCCAGGCATATCGCCCGGATACAGGGCCTGGCGAGTTCATTCATGTCAGGCAGCGAGTAGAAATCGCAATAATCGCATTTGCTCCGACAGAAGGGTATGTGGACGTAGAGCGCCCCGACGGGTTGTTCTGTCTGACTGTTTGTCGTATGATTGGAGCTTTGGGCTTGCATTGAACCCGGATTTCCTGGTTTAGGTTTCGTCCTTGGGTATAATAGAGCATCGTTCGACCGCATAAACAAAGGGTTTCCTCAAGATCAAAGGCAGCAAAACTGGAGAATCCAATGGGTGAAAGCGGCAAGGATGCCATTCGC
>JASLNT010000010.1 GCA_030745875.1 Phycisphaerae bacterium | reverse complement strand
TATCATCGAGCTGGAAGAAGACGGATGCTTCCCTTACTCTGGAAGTCACGATACCCGCCAACGCAACGGCCCGGGTAAGTGTGCCTGCGCTCGGTCTGAAGAAGTTTACAATTACCGAAGGCCGGAAGGTTGTCTGGAAGGGCGGTTCGTACGTTAAAGGAACAAAAGGAATCACCGCCGCCATGCGGGACGGCGACTGGGTCACCTTCGACGTCGGCTCTGGAAGCTACCGCTTTGAACTGACGGGAAAATGACGCCACGCAAGGAGATCGCAGGATGATAAGAAACCTCCCGATAACCATGTCGTGAGGAAGCACAATAGACGGCTGTGCGTCATGCTTGAGTGAAACGAGATGATTATGTAGATCCCCCCGGAATGCCTCGTCGTATTCTTGATAACGCCAGATGCTCCTCGTACTATCTATCAGCGAATACATTAACTATAGAAAAGGAGTCGTTGTCGTGGCACGAATCTCTACTCTGCAAATATTGGCTGGTCTGATTGTGGCTTGTTCGGTTGTACGCGGGATGGTTGGCGAGGTGAAAAATTACGCAGTCAAGCCGGTCGTCAGTAACGCACAACAACTGTTTCCCCAAGGCCAGGTACGCCTGCTTGACGGACCGTTCAAGACGATGCAGGACGTCGACCAGGCCTATCTCATGCGCCTGGAGCCCGATCGGCTGTTGGCGCTATTTCGTGTCGAGGCCGGTCTGGAACCCAAAGCCAAGCCCTACGCCGGTTGGGAAAGAGCGGCCCAGCCCGGAAAGACATGGTCTCTGGCCGGACACAGCCTCGGACACTACCTCAGCGCGCTGAGCCTTATGCATCGCCTTACCGACGACCACCGTATGAAGGTCCGCATTGAATACATTACGAAAGAGTTGAAAGCCTGTCAGGACAAACGCGGCGACGGGTCGGTGGTGGCGTTCCCTTTCTCGGTAAAGCTGGCGGCCGATATCCGCGCCGGTAAGGTCGAGACGATCGACAAGTACTGGGCTCCGTTCTACACGATACACAAGCAACTTGCCGGACTGCGCGATGCGTGGGTAATGTGCGGTGACAAGACAGCACGCCAGGTGCTGATAGCTCTTACCGACTGGTGCGGGGCGCTGCTGAAGGACCTGCCCCTCGAGCGACGCCAGCGTATGCTCAAGATGGAGCACGGCGGGATGGCCGAAGTGCTGGCCGACGTCTACGCCATCACCGGTGACAAGAAGCATCTCCAATACGCCCGCTTCTACTCGCACCACAAGCTCCTGGACTCGCATGCCGACGGCAAGGACAACCTCACAGGCATGCACGCCAACACCCAGGTTCCCAAGTTCACCGGCTTTCAGAGGATTTACGAGCTGTCGGGCGATGATCGTTTCGGAGCCGCAGCGAAGTTCTTCTGGAAGACAGTTGCGGATAATCGCACCTGGGTCAACGGCGCAAACAGCATACACGAGCATTTTCCCGACCCGAAGTCCATGGGTAAGCTCATCACCAGGGAAGGGGGGCCGGAGACCTGCAACACTTACAACATGTTGCGATTAACCACCGCCCTGCATCGCGCCAAGCCGGCCGCCGCGTATCTCGACTACTACGAAAACGCGCTGTTCAACCACATTCTCGCTTCGCAGGCGCCCTTAGTCGGAGCCGGGGGGTTCGTTTACTATACGCCCCTTCGACCAGGATACGCACGCAGTTACGGGACGGACTTCCGCTCATTCTGGTGCTGCACCGGAACGGGTATGGAGAACCACGCCAGATACCCCGAACTGATCTACTCGAATGATGACCAGGGGCTTTGGGTGAATCTCTTCGTCGCTTCAGAATTGAAGTGGCCCCAGCGCGGGTTGGCGTTGCGCCAGGAAACCCGCTTCCCCTACAAGAGCGCTACTTCGCTGCTGATAACCGCCGCGCCGGACAAACCCGTGAAGATACGGATTCGACATCCGTTCTGGCTGGGCGCGGAGAAGCTCGTGATACGCGTCAACGATAAACCCATTGAGACCGCATCGAAACCGGGCGGTTTCGCCGAATTGAATCGAAAGTGGACCCCCGGCGATCGGGTGCGCGTCGAATTGCCGATGAAGCTTCGCGTCGTGAGACAAGAAAACTGCGCCGGTTGGGTGTCGATCTTCTACGGCCCGATCATGCTGGCCGGAGAGTTGGGCAGCCAGGGCCTGCAACAGAGCGACTACTTCGGCCGATACACACCGATCACAGCCTTTCAGCCGCTGTTCAAAGCGCCCGTGTTCATCGCCAAGAGCGACCAGGAGATACTGTCTCGAATCGCGCCGGTTCGCGGGCGTGCATGTAGTTTCCGCACATCGGGGCTGGTGAAACCCGGGGATGTCACATTGTCGCCTTTCTTCGGCCTCCATTTTCAGAGCTATGCGATCTATTGGCAGTTGAGCGACGCCGAGAGTTGGCAGGCACAGAAACTTGAGCTGGAAAAATCCGAGAAACTTCAGCGCCAACTCGACGCTCGTACTGTTGATCGCGTGCGTATCGGCGAGCAGCAGCCCGAGATCGATCACAATCTCCAGAGCGCCAAATCCGAGAGCGGCGCCGGTCGCAGGGGAAAACACTGGCGTCAAGCCAAAGACGGCGGCTGGTTCAGCTACGAGATGAAACTACCGCCCAAGGGCGTCAAGGCGTCGCTGCGCGCGGTGTACTGGGGCCAGGACCGCGGCCGGAAGTTCGATATTCAGATTGATGGTAAGGTCATCGCCACGCAGAAGTTCGAGGGGGGCAAGAAGGATTACCATGGCGTGGAATACCCGATCGGTCGGGAGCTTACTGCGGGCAAGAAGAAGGTCACGGTTCGCTTCCAGGCGCCCAAGAAAGGAATAGCCGGCGGCGTATTCGATCTGCGAATCGTCACAGTGAAGTAAACCGTCTCTTGGTTTGGGTGTTGTGCGGGCATAAAACTCGCTGGTCCGGCACATCACCGGCGCGTGGCTACGTGCTGCAGGAAGGCGATCGCGTCAGTGCTACGCCGACGAAGATTCAGGGCGCCGCGTTCCCGTTTTTAACCATGGCACAAACTGCAATACAAAACCATGTTTCATTGCCTGTCGCCGATGTGTGACCGGGCGATGTTATGTCGAACGTAGTTGCGCATGACGGTTGTAAGTATCTGTTACAACACATGTAACAATTGCTTAGCAGGAGTCGAGGTGATGTAAGTGTAGAATCTCGCAGGTAGTGCCGGCCGGTGAGTAGGTGAATATGTTGCAACCCGCCAATCCTGTCCAGTGAGCCCGCTGGCACTGTAAGTCTAGCATATGCAGACTGTTCCATTCATAGCGAGACATGACGGTATGATGCCAAGAGTGGATGTGTTGCAACACGCCCTTAGGTTGCGTATATATAACGAGTTAGAGCCGATATGCCCAGATAGAGCCTATCAAAGCCCATCACGCCGCCAAACTGCTAATATGTAATATCAACATATAAACATCAAAGATCGCCGCAAGAACAACCAATAACGGCCACGACCAAGACTGTTTTCACCACTGCTTGTCCTGTCGTAGATCCTGTCGTAGATCCTGTCGTAGATCCTGAGCTTGTCGAAGGGAGCAAAGTCGAAGGGATAGCACGGATGCCCGAGCCTTGTTCCGTTGAGCAAGGCGACGACAATTCAGTCACGTTGACTGGGGGCGACCCTGGGGAAGTCATCGTTCGGATCACCACCGATGCCGTGGAGGTGTTGGCTTACGCCGTCGAATGGCACGGCCCTCACACGCCTGTCACAACCGGCGTTCCCGTCGCCATGGTCAGTTTGGATGAGTCGGATCTTGTGGCCGCAGTTTCTGCCGCCGTTTTTCGTTCTAGCCGTTGCCTGCTCCCATGCTCATAAAACACGGGCGAGCACGTTTTACCGTGCTCGCCCGAGAATGATAATCTGCGTGGTCTTACCGTCGGTTGTACAGAACCGGCGGCCGGGTATATTCGGCTTGGCGGTATTGGCTGACAATCACGTTAATGAAACCAACGGTTAACTAAACCGATCGAAGCAACAAGCTCCGCACCATCAAACCTGGAGAAGAGACCTTTTTGCAACCGCAAATTACCAAGTTTCAGTGTTCAGTTACGACCTGCGGCGACGACGGCGAAGTATCGCCAGTCCGCCAAGGGTCAAGAGGCTCATCGTCGCCGGTTCGGGTGTGGGAGTGAACTCCGGCGCCAGCGGCGATCCGCCCGTGCCAAAGCCCCAGTTGCCTCGCATGATCCCAAAGTCGTCAAGGTCTACATCGCCGTCATCGTCGAAGTCGGCTGACTGGCCGGCGCCGACAACTCCGAACTGGTTGGTGAAGATCGCCAGATCCGCGTCGTCAACGATATGATCGCCGGTCGCGTCGCCGGGGGTCGAGACTACAACGCCTGAGGTCGTCACGTTGAGCGACACCAGGAAACCATCGTGCAGCAAGTCTGTTCCAAACGTCCATCCGTCGGGTCCATTGACAATGATGGTGGGCAACGCCACACCGTCGTCGCTGTGCTGACTGATATCAAACAGTGCTATATCCGCGCCAGTGAGCGCCGAACCGCCGCCGTCGATAACGTTAATCGTCAGCGTGTCGCCAAACGTGATGTCGCCGCTCACTATGATTCCGTTGTCTCCCACGCCGAAGGTCCAGTCGAATACGGCTCCGTCGGCCAGAGTCAGGTTGGTTAACTCAGTGTCTTCGTCCCAATCGCCGACCTCTGAAATCCCGCCGCCTGCGGTTAGCGTTCCTGCGACCGTGATCGTAACTATCTGGGGCGATTCATTGACGCCTTCAACATACCTGGTTTCACTGGCCAGGATTTGCGAATCGGCGCCGAGGGTAAGGTTGGTCAGTTGGATGTCGGTCGACGGGCTGGCGATGGTTAGTGTCTTAGAGGCGGCTACTTCGATACCGCCAAGCGTAACGGAGCCTGGGACATTTGCCAGCAGCAGGGTGGAAGTCTCCGTCGCAACGACGGTAGTGCCGGGCAAGTTGACGGGGCTCGAATCGAGTCCCATGGCCGTCCTAACCTCGTCCTGCAACGCCGCAAGGTCCGTTGAGGATAGCTGGTTGTTGTATACATACGTATCACCGATAAGCCCGTTGTAGGTCGGCCAAGGATCGGGGTCATTGCCGCCGATGTTCATGTACTGGGCGTAACCCCTGCCGTTGGCACTCGGGTATAACGCATTGTAAGCGGCGCCCGCCAGATTGCCGTTTCCTGTCCCCATCGATACCGCCGCCTCATCACTTACGCCGCGCCAGAAGACCTCGAAAGCGCCCGTATTATCGACCGAAAGGCTCAACACTCCTGGTTCTTCGGGTAAGATTTTATCCGCAGCACTAGTCCAAATGGGGTTGGCTCCGTTGGCGCCGCTGACCTTGACTTTGATCTGCCCGGTTTCATTCAGCACGCCTATGCACAACTGATCGTAGAAAATATCCACAATCGAGGTCCACGGATTGCCGCTGGCGTGCCGTATGGGATTGATCGCCGTCACGATCGTTGCGCCATCGATCGAGATTGGCGTATCACCATACCCGCCGGCGTCCTGCCTCAGGCGGTCGCTCGTGTCGCGCAGATTCTGCATCCATTTTTCTCCGCCCATTTCCACGACCGTCGGATCTCCGCCCTTCCGTGAGAAGCCGTCCCATGCAGTCACGGATTCGCCCACGGCAGGCAGGTTATTGTGGTCCACAGAGAATATAATGCCATCGGTCGGTGCCGCCGACGGGGCCGACGGGGCCGCTGGGGCCGACGAGATGCCCGCGTCGTAGCCAGCCTCTATGGTCACCGTTCCGCCGGTAAGCGTGAGGGTTCTGGCCGTGTCGACGTTCAGGTTGGCGCCGGACAGCTCGAAAGCGTTGGTGGTGGCGGTGATCTCCAGTACACCAAGCGTAGCTTCGCTTGAGACGACCAGTGCGTTGGTCTTGGTGTCGATCCCGCCATCGTTGACCGTTACAGTCGTGGTCGCCATGTTTCCACCGGTCAGATCCAACTGACCGCCGATTACCTGCAGGTCGCTGACAGTCGCCGCACCGTTGGTTTCCAGGCTTCCGTTGATTGTAACAACTCCGGCGTTGATCGCGCCCTGGGTAATCACCGGTGTGTCGGCGCCAATGGTCACATTACCGCCACCAGTTATATTGCCGGCGATATTCAGTGTGTAATCGTCTGTGGCCTGCACAAGGAGCGTCGTTCCGCTTGTAAGCGTAACGTCGTTGGTTGTTGCATTGCCGAGGGTCACCGTCAGCGGTCCGATGTTGGCTCCGCCGCCGGCTCCCACAGTCAGCGTTCCGCCGGTTGAGGTGATTGGATTGTCAAACGTTGCAGCCGTTGCCGGTGCACTGCTGCTCAGCACAACCTCGCCTCCGTTGATTCCGATCGCGGAGTCGACGCCCAGCGGGTTCGATCCGGATTGTGCGATCAGGCGTCCAGCGCGGACGTCAAACGCGAGCGATCCGGCTCCGATCGTCGGGGCGCTGGGATCGAGGATCAGATCCGCGGCGCCGGTCTTGACGATCGTTGCATTGGCAGCGCCTACGATGAGTCCGCCTGCCTTAGTGTTGCTTTCGGTGTTGAACCCGTTTACGCCGTCAGTCACCGTGGTGTCGGCGAAAATAATGGCGTCGTTGGCTCCGCTGGTTGTCAGTGTTGCCGGGGCGTTGAAGTTCAACGATCCGAAGGTAGCCGTTGAGTCGGTGTTGGCGATGAGGCTGGAGTCGGCGGTGACGACAACGTCAGTGGTGTCCATGACGATCTCGCCAGTGGAAGAAGAGGCAACCCTGAACAGCGTTCCCGAACCCGTGCCAGGGTCGAGCGGGAACACGAAATTCGCTTCGTCCTCGTTGTCGTTTCCGTTAATGTCCATGCCGAACCCGAAGCCTGTAAGGTTGTAGTTCCATCCGTCCCAGCCGCCAGGCCCGTATCCGCCGTCGCCGTTGCGGAAACGGATTTCCACATCGTACCAGCCCGCAAGCCTGTCAATCGTGCCGTGCGTAGTGTCGTTCCATGTGCCGTTGTCGAGCACCGTCTGGCCGTCAATGATAAGCCTCGTTCCGTCGTCGACGGACTCGACGAAAGTGGTCGGGCCTCCGTCCAGGTAGATCTGGCCCTCGTAAACAAGTTGACTGGTGTGATTGCCTGTTTCATCGTTCCAGTGTTCGCCGTTACTGCGGCCGCCCAGCGGGCCCATAACTATGCCGAGGTTACCATCGTTAACGCCGTCGAAGTTGTTGCCGTCCAGATGCGCGCCCAGCAGGCCGGGCGCGAAGCCCGCGGTTACTACGCCGGTGGTCTCGAAGGTTGCGCCATCGAGCTGGATTGTATCCAGGCCCGTGGGCGCTGAGGCCAGTGCGATGTGACCGGCGTTGACATCAATGACTACGCCTGTGCCTATTGTGCTTGTTCCGCTGAAGCTGAGCTTACCGGAGCCGTCTTTGACCAGCGTTCCGCCGTTTGCGATTGAGAGATTCGTTGCCGTGATCTCACCGGATGCGCCGCGGGCGTCGATTGTTGCGATGCCTGCTGTGTTGATCGCGGCGAGCGTTCCGCTGGCTGCCGACAGTGTGCGTCCGCTTCCAATGGCGTATGGGGCGGCCATTGTAATGTTCTTGACGGTGATGTCGGTCGCGTTGGTCAGCGTGCCTTGAACGTTGAGGTCGCCCGTCGAGACGTAAGGCGCAGCAGCAGCGCCCATTGACAGTTCGCCGCCCGAGGCGATTGTAATGTTGTTAGAGGCAATAGCGACGTTGACGTTGTCCATATTGATTGCAGTTTCAATGGTCAGATCGCCGACGTTAAGAGTCGGTTTAGTTATTCCGGGGAGCTCGAAGGTCATATTCGCGGTCGATGCAGCGGCTGCGTTTACGATTCCGGTGGCGCCGATGTGCAGGGCGCCAGCGATGGTGATTTCTTCGGTGATGGTAAGTTCGTTATTGACGTTCAGCGTTCCAGCGCCGTCGATGGCGAGAGTGTACGCTACTCCGGGGGCTGCGGTGGGGGGCTGGAGAGTGATTGTATGCGAGATTGTGACGTCGGAGGTGTCGATGGGAACTGCGTTGGTGTCCCATGATGCCAGATCGTTCCAATCGCCCCCGGCTATGCTGACTATCGTCGCCGTGTCGGGTGGTGCGACGGTATAGGTCGTAAATCCTCCAGCATCAAGTCTTGTTACACCGCCGCCAGCTAGATTCAGGCCGCCAAGACCAAAGATTTTTGCCTCATCTAAGGGATCTATCGTGACAAGATCATCTACACGCTTAATGACAAACATACCAGATCCTACAAGGTTTATACTGGACCCCGCATCGTCTGTGCCATATTGGCACCACTGATCGTATGTTGTTCCCGTCGGGTCGATTCTTAACACGCCACCATCTCCGATTGTGGTGACCATCGGGCCGTCTTTACCACCTACCAATTGGTTTAGACTCACTGTACCATTAGCAATGTCGAGAGTTGATGAACCGCTATCACCATCCTCAACCTTCAACGCACCGATCCGAAGGAAGCCACCACCGTTTACAGTAAGGTGTATGTTCGTCATCTCTTCTGCTTCGTAAGTGTCTTGTGTAAAGCCGTTGTCTCCAGTCCAAGTCTGGGTCTCTCCACTACTTAGTGAAAAAGTATCACCGAAGGCCGGTGCTGCCAATGCCAGGCCTACTACTAACATTATTACTGTTGCATTCTTCATTTTCGGTCCTTTCCTACTTACTCGCTAACGGCCCGATAACCCTCCAGGCACTAAGCCTGGAGAAGAAGGCCAAACACTCGCCACGGACCCTTTCAGGGGCTGCGGCGTCAAGTTGTCTCAATTTGCCGGCAAAAACCTGTCCGTGGTTCGCCAATCGGCTTCCTGTTGGGTCACAGGCTTCCGGCTTCGTCTGAAAAGTCGTAGAACACGTCGAAGATCAATGAACTATACAGTGCTTGTTCTGCGGCGGCGAAGCATCGCCAATCCGCCGATCGTCAGCCCCGAGGCGAGCTCGGGACCTGCCTGCCGGTAGGCAGGTTTCAGCTACTTACGTCGCCTTCGCTTCAACAATGCAGGAAGGCCTGCGGCCAGCATGACAAAAATCGTCGCCCGCCCGGCTGCTTCGTGTTCGACTTCGTTGTTTTCTTGTTCATGTCAGTCATTGATGCGATTCCCCCTTGAACGCATTATCAGTTCTTACACCACCAGCGCAAAACAGATCCAACGCCAACTCCCGCGAGTCATCTTAAAAGCAAAAAGTGCGCCGGCCAGCCGTTGCTGACCGGCGTACTCAAGGAGTCGTCTCTTAACTTTTAACGTTTAACGATTCCTGCGGCGGCGAAGCATCGCCAGTCCGCCAAGTGCCAGCAGACTCATCGTCGCCGGTTCGGGGGTAGTTGAATAGACAACATAATCACCGACTTGTGCAGAGGTTACGGGGTTGGCTCCACCATTACCAATGACCAAGTTAGCGTTCCACAAATCGGCGGCATATGTGCCATCGTTTATCAGTCTAAGCGTACCAGTACCAACAAGGTTGATAGAGGACGTGAAATCCGTTCTAATTTCAAATTCGCCGGCCCATGCGTTAGCACTTGCATCGACTGTCATAGAACTGCCGCTGTTGATTGTAATAGTAGAATCGCCAGCCTTACCAAGAAAGCCTTCATCCACATTTAGGGCAGCAGCGTCTGTGCCATTACCTACAACGACTGTACAGGCACCGTCGCCGTATATCTTGAACTGCTCGATATTAGCAGTTCCATAGATATTCATATCAAAAGTGTAACCCCATTCATCCGCCGCCATGAATTCACCACCCGTCATTGTTCCTCCGACATTTATTGTAATATCAGTATTTCCGTTTTTGGCGATATCACCGTCCTCATCCCAGGTTTCGCCAGATAACACGGTTTTCGATCCGCTAAAGTCGGCGAAGGCCGGTGCTGCCATCGCCAGGCCTACTACTAACATTATTACTGTTGCATTCTTCATTTTCGTCCCTTTCCTACTCTAGTTAACGGCTCAATAACCCATCCAGGCACCAAACCTGGAGAAAAAGGTAAAACATTCGACACTGTCTTGCTTGCTTGTTTCCATGTGACTTCGGCCTGCCTCCTCTCGGGAATTCGTTATCGCCCAGGGAACGTCCCTGAGCCGTGATCCGACTAAAACTAATTGAAGAAATTGAAAAAAACTGTAACCGTTGGTTTTAAAGAGAAAAGCCAACAAGGCTCTCTCCGACACATTTGTCTTCTGCCATGTTCTAAAGACGACTTCGTGTCCAACCTGACGGATACAAGCCTCCAAGTATCTCTCCGATGAACTAAACTACAGCAACTCAAATATCTATCAGCGTGGTAATATTGTACAGCAAACCAGCCCCATGTCATCAAATATAATATAGACACGGTCCGACAATATGTGGACTTTAGACGACAACATGACCTTGTGTTTTATCCGCTATTGGGCTATAGTGTGGGGTAGGGTCGGGTATAACCCTAAAGTCGACAATCAATTATTGCAATCTACAGGCAGGCGCCCGGAGAAAGGCAAGACATGAAGAGCACCAAGCGACGGCGAGTGGCGGTGATGTTGGACGTGTATTGGGAAAAGGTGAATACCTACGAGGGCACTCAGGAATACGCCGCCCAGGCCGGATGGGATTGCACCATCGACCCGTTTGCGGCGCGCACGATGCAGATGTGCCGGGGCGCCAAGCCTTATGATGGGATTATTGGGCGTGCGAAGTCCGATGTGATCTACGACCCGGGTCGCCTCAGCGTGCCGGTGGTCAACCTCCGGCTGAACCTGCCGAGTAACACTTTCCCGAGCGTCTTTCCCGACTTCGAGGCGATTGGCGTGATGGGCGCCAGGCACCTGATCGGCCGCGGTTGTCGCCAGTTAGGATTCTTGGGCTCGTCGGCCGAGGCGGCTACGCGACTGATGCTAAAGGGGTTTCGTTCGGAACTCAAGACTTCTGGGCTGTCCTGCTCGGTGCGTCGGTTCAAAATGCACAATTTGGGCCGTGAGCAAAACTGGCGGGCGCTGACCAGCGGTCTGTCCGAGTGGGTCGATACCTGGTCGACGCCCATCGGTATCTTCAGCATTCTGGATCTCGGTTGTCACTACCTTATACATATCTGCCGCTCCAAGGGCCTGCACGTGCCGCGGGACGTCTCGCTGATCGGCGTGGGCGACAATAGGGTCGTCTGTGAGTCCGCGTCACCGTCGATTACGAGCATCAACCCGGGCTACGTGCAACTCGGCTATCAGGCCGCGGCGCTGTTGGACCGCTTGATGGACGGCGCCGCGCCGCCGGATCAGCCGATTCTGGTCCCGCCGGCGGGATTGATCCAGCGTGAATCGACCGATTCGTACGCCGTGGACGATCCGGTAGTGGCCCGGGCCCTACGTTTCATTTCAGAGCACGGGCACGAACCGATCACGGTTGACGATATAGCCAGGGCGGCGGTGATGACCCGACGCTCGTTGGAACGGCGCTTTCAGAAGATAATGCAGCGAACGATCGGTCAGGAGCTTCTCTACATGCGATTGGAGCGGTCCAAGCGACGGCTTGCCGAGACCGACGAACCATTGAAGCAGGTAGCTGCTGATTCGGGCTTCAACAGCCGGCGGAGTTTCGACCGGGCGTTCATCAGCAACGAAGGGGTCTCGCCAAGCCAATACCGCAAAGAACGCCGCGCGGAAAACTGAACAAATTCCGGTGGAGTCGAGATGTGGCGCGGTGGTTTAGGTTGGCATATCCGTTGGCCGACTCTTTCGATTGTCGGTGTCTCACTGGCCTGACCATGCTCCGTTTCCACACTGATAGGAAATTTGATTCCGCGTGACCGTGCGTCGGAGGCCCGGGGGTGAGGGGTTTGGGGAGAGTCGGAGCTTTCGGCGCTCGCTTGGCGCCCCGCGTCAGCCCTGTTCACCACCTAGAGCATCTGTTTGGCCCGTTTCGCCCGTTCGTTGAGGCCCGGGGACCGTCCCCAAGCTCACTTCTGGTAGTATGATAGCGATCAGAACAAGACCCCAGTGGCGCCAAGCTCGGTGATTCATGTTCGCTTTTCCACCAACTCGAAATCAAACGCATAAAGCTTCGCGCTGCGGAGCGTGAACTTCAGCTTGACCGTTTTCCCTTTGAGTTTCGACATATCCCATTTCGGCGTCAACCGCAACTCGTCGACGCCCTTGGATGTCGATGAGAAACCAGTGATCGCCTCACCGCTTTCATCGAGCAGTTCAACCCGCACCCAACCGTCTTTAGCATCAACATTCACTTCCGGCCTGTCGCCTTCGAGTTTGAACGGTTTAGTAACGATCGTTCCGTTCTTCTCTCCGGCCGACAGACACACAAACCCGTCCAGCCGCAGCTTGGCCAGTCCGATGTTCAGGTGGCGCCCTTTGCTATAGTGACGCTCGTCCATACCGCCGTAGTAAATCCAATGCTCATCTTTCCAGGTGATGATCTGCGCAGGCGGCTTGACTCCGTCCTTGTCGAAACTCCCGGCCGGTCCGCGCGGCACGAGCGCCTTGCGAGCGTATATCCAGCTCTTGTCGAAGTTCATTCCGTCGCGACTGACGCCAATGTAGAAATCCATATAATCTTCATCGTGGCGTGTCTTGTAGTCGAACCCGTCGAAGGACTCCGATTGGTCCATCGTGTAAACATCCATAAGCCCGAAGTAGACTCCTTCGTAAATCCACATTGTCATCCCGTTGAGCTGCAGGCGAGGCTTGCCCCAGCGGTTTTTCTCCTTCCTGGGATCATCCACGCATATCTTGTCGATAACGGTCTTCCACGCCGTGGGATGTTTCTTCAGGTCGCCTCCGGCAGTGTGGGTCATTATGCGCGTCGAGCGACTCTCGCTCACCCCGGCCACTCCGCCCAGGTCCGTACGGGTCAGCAAACGATAGGATTTGGAGATCGGGTCCCACAGGAGTTGGTTATGAGTATCCGCAGCTCGATGAGAGACGGGTTTACCGCCATTGTAGTTAGACCAATGAATACCGTCGGACGAATAGCAGATCGCGACACGACAACCGCGGTCGGCGAAGTCGGCGGCGCCCTTGTACTTCTCGGCATGTCCCCACCGAAGCGTCGGATCGACGGTGCAACTGAAGCCCTGGCTGAGGTGGACGATGTTGTTCTTCCCACCTTTTCCCACCAGCGGCTTGGTCCAGTGGATTCCGTCTTTGGACTCCGCGTAGCCGACTCCGCTGAATCGGTAAGCCATGTACCACATCTGAAACTTGCCCGTCTTCTCGTTGCGAAACACGCTCGTGTAGTACCCGAAATCCAACCCCACCGGCGTGCGGTCGGGCTTTTTCCAGGAAGGATGAAAGTCCGTGTCCAGAGACGGTTTGAGCACTATCCCGACTTTCTTAACCTTGCCCAACTCGCGCGTGACGTTCTCTTTCGATTCAATAACGTAATCGTCAACCAGCAACTGCTTCTGCAAACCGACCGTCGCAGCCTGGGCGCCACAGACGGTAATCAAGGCGCCAACCAACAGAATCCTACACCGTAAATGGAATTGCATAATCGAGCCCTTTCGCCCTTAAGTTCCACCAAAAACGCACTCAGAGACTATCCGATACCGCAAAACCGAGCAAGCCGAAAGGGCGAAGACCCCTCACCCCCGGGCCTCCGACGCACGCCCGCGCGGAATCAAATTTCCTATCAGTGACGCACGCCCGCCCGGCATTAGTTCGCAGAGCAACTGGACGGTGTCGGAGCCGCTGACCTTCTTGTCGAGATCCCATCGTTGTTTATCTTCACGCCAGTACATACAGCGATAGATGCCCGCTAGGATGCTCCGCACTTCAGGCTCGGCCAAGGAACCCAAACTCGCCGATGCCAAGCTCGTAGCTACGCCAGCCAAGGGCAAGGGCTTACCGATGAAAAGCTACCGTAGGATCGATGTTACGGATTGGAACAACGATGGCAAACTCGACCTGCTGGTCGGGATCTCGGATGGGAGCAAACACAACGTGTGGCTGTTCCTGGGCAAGTAACACCTTTAAACATCTTATATGTACAATGCTCGTGTGCGAGTTCTTGGCCATGTTACTCATTCTGGGTTGTATTTCGGAATGTGGCATAGTAGGCGGGGTCCCCCATACTCAACACATTTACCTAATAATATGTGGAATCCTCTTCAGAGGTCATTGTTACACCAAAAAGCACGCTGCGATGTGGCGAGTTGATTTGTTTTGAACATGCTGCCGGATTCCAGCAATGGCAATTCAAACGATACGGCGCATAGTGCATAGCGTTTTGCAACATCCTTCTAATCAAGTCGTTACGGCTTGGTGGTTTGTCGGTCTGCGAACTTGCCATCTCACTTAATCGGCACTAGCCACCTATGTCAATGCCCATGGAATCAAGAAAGGCCCTGCCCTTCAACGTTTCGGGGCGTGAATGCCCCAACTCCCCGAGAAAGGCCGAAGCGAAGGTTTGGGCGTCTGTGGGTGTTCCACCGCGAACGGGAACCCGCATCCTATGGGCCACGTCTCGCGGCATGTTGGCGAAGTTTGATAGGATTAGGACTCCGCGGCTTCTAGTCAGGGCGACGAAGAAGAGACGCCTCTGCTCCTCAATGAATCGCTGCTGCTCGACGGGGCTAAGGTGGTCAGGGATGATCGCGGGAATCATGCCCCTAGTGCAACCAAGAACGACGACCATGTCGGCCGTTAATCCCTTAGATTTGTGGAGACTTATGACACGCACGTACTCTACATCCGTTGGCAGTTCCGGTTGAATTGCCCGCGTTCGCAAGTCGGCGAGTAGGCTCTTCGGATCGATCGGATCGCCATCTTCATCTTCCGCCTGTGCCTGTCGGAAGGGTTCAGCCCAAGCCTCACTCTCCGGAAACAGCGCGTCGATGAGTTCTTGCCCACAGACATCAGCTAACTCGATAAGCCGGGTCTGCAGGTCGGCGTAGCGGGAGGCAAGAGGCGTAGTGTGAGGGATTCTGATCTTCCCGGCAACTAGTTGGCCAAGGGCTTCGTGCGGCTCCACATTATTGCTAAGGCAGTGCGATCGAAGGCGAGTCCATGCCGGCGACTGGAGAGAGTTAGTGCCGAAACCACACCAGCAGCGGAGGGACACTACGTCTTCGGGACTGGCAAGGAGGTTCAGTAGCGTGAACGCCTGTTGCGATCTGCTGGCGCCCAGATCTTGCGGCCTACCATCGAAGACCTCCTCGTTGAAGAAGCTGTGTGCGGGTGTTCCGAATTCGTTGAGGGCATCGCGTACTGCATAGCCTATCTGTCTGCGAGGCGCGAGTATCAGGACGCGGCCAGGCGCCACATCCCCTCGCTTAACTCGTTCGTGGATAGTAAGGGCGATCCCGACGGCTTCCTGCTTCATGTCTCGCCACTGCACAACGGCTACTTCGCCTTCTGGACACCCTTTGTGGCATGTGAGGGTACGTGGCGATCGGATTGCGTTGTGTGCAATGAGCGAGTTAGCCATGTCCACAATGATCTGGGGGCACCGTCGGCATTCGAGAAGATCTTGGTCGTGGGTCCCTGGGTGGGTCGTTGGGAACTCGGCGATCCCTTCGGGATGCGCGAATTTGAAGGAGTAGATAGACTGATCCTCGTCGCCTACAATCGTTAGGTCACCATCACCGGTCAGTAGGTCCAGAATTATCTGCTCAGCCCTGTTCAGATCTTGGTATTCATCGACGAGGACGTGGTCGAAGGCGTGTCGGTCCTGGGACTCGGGATTGTCGCGAAGGTAACGGACTGCTTCCGGCACCAGTTCCCCGATTAGCATGCATCTGTGGAAACGCAGCCAAGATAGTAGCCCGTTCTGGAAGGTGCGGTCGGTTTCTTCGTGAGGCCATCCAGGATCATCGGTTTGAAGTCGTGCCCAAGCGGCGTTGAAGGCTTGAAGGGACTTTTTGCACTTCCTTATTCCTCCCATGCCCTCGTGTTGCAAGTCCTGAAGCATGAAACGCGATTCAAAGTCCAACAGAGGTCGGGGTACGCGGCCGGTGGTTTGTAGCACTTCGCCACGCGACAGAAGTCCAAAGCAGTAGGCGTGGAGTGTTCCGGCCCAGATATTTTCCGCGCCAGGGACACCGAGCCCTGCGATTTCGCCAGCGAGATCAGATGCCGCAGTCCGCGTGAAGGTGCAGACGAGCAGGCGTTTGGGTTCACGGATCCTGTTTCGAGCAGCCGTGTGACTCGACGCATGAGCGCGAACGTCTTTCCGGTTCCAGGACCAGCCACTACGCGTAGTGGAGTGTCATCCGTTCTAGCAATGGCCAGGTGCGGTCCCGTCAAGTCTTTGTCCCACTTCACGCTCATTCTCCTTCTATAATACCATCCGCCCATCTTCAACATGGCATACGCCCATAACGGTTACGGGGAGGTAAGTGTTATTATCCGTGCGTATATGGGTTTGTCAACGAAGTCGTGGTGGCAAGTGATCCTATCGGGCGTTCGTTGTTGGGGCATGATTGTGCTATGGGATTTCACTCGACTCGAAGCCAATGCTATTCTGATGTCCATAGTGTGGTCAGTGGCCGGGCGTGCTTGTGGTAGCTTAATTTTGCCCCCAAAAGAGCTATAAACAAGCGAAGAGGATTTAGCATTTCTTCTTGTCTGTCTTGTTGGTTTTCCAGCGTGCTTGTTTGGATTGCCAGCCGTTCGATCGTATGGAGGGGATCGGATTCACACTTTGAACTACCGCGAAAGGAGGTGGTGCTTATCAGAAGAGATACCGAAGCTGTCGCCGTACTTGGCCTGGGGATGGGGGTGTTGGCCGTGTTGGCGACGGGGAGTTTGTTCGACGTTGTGATGGCTTGTTTGTTTACCTGGATTGCGATTAGCGTCTATCGCGAGCTGTGAGTCGCCAATGGCGCCGCAGGTCCGCCGGGGTTGTCGCTTTATATCGTGCACAGCGGTTTGAACCCCGGAGGGCTTGTGGTGTGGCCGGTTGGTGAGCATGTCTGTAAACGGCGGCTGCTTAATTTGGGGCAGAAACCAGCTATAAATACATGAAGAGAAGTTAGGTATGAATTTCTTGTCTCGTGGGGGGATGTTCGTTCATCTCATTTGTGTAAATCGCCGCTTGTTGGGGGTGTTGCATGTTTCCGTTTCGCGTCCTTGTTTAATCAACCGTCCCATTGGGACAAGGAGTATGTTTATGAGCATTGTCAAAGCGGCCAAGCTTATGCCGGAAGAATTGCAGATGCTTGGCGAAAATGTCGTGCATGCCGTCGCGAACGACGGCCAGGGCGAATTGGCTGCTGTTAATCGCAGTTTGGCTGTTCACGGTGAGGCCGTGGGCGAGCTTGTGTGTCCGGCCAGTGATGGCCGGGCGGCGTAGCTGTTTGATCTCTTGACTCGTCACTTCCATACTCGGCCGGCGCCAGCGGGGCGCTGGCGTAACTATCACACTGTCTGTCTTACAGGAGCAACCTATGCAAGTATTGTTCATCAATAATTCCGGCGCCGGATTCGCGGATTACGTCGATGTGGCTGACGGCACGACTATCGACAAGTTCATCTCCGAACGGCTGCCCGCCCATCAGGCCGACGACCTGCTGATCCGCGTCGATCGCCAGCCCGTGCCGCGCAACTATGTGCTGAAGGAGGGCGATCGCGTCAGCGCGACACCGACAAAAATCCAAGGCGCCGCGCGTCCCGCGATCGGCATCTAGCAAAACTCGTTTTCGACAACAGGCGCCCGTCCGGGCTGGCTGGTCATTAGCCGCCGGACGGGCGCCTCTGTTCCGGGAGGAGCATAACATGAATACCAAACCAGCGGGCAAGACGCATGTGCGTATAGCCCGAAAGATCAGAGAGCAACTGCAGCAGCTGCAGCGCCGCCGGATTGGCGATGTTCATCAGCAGGCCGGAATCCTGCTCGGCCAGGCCGACAGGATTAGGATTGGTCGACAGAAGCTGGTGACTTGCTTGCTGCGCGGATGGCCGGCCGCGGCGAGAATAACTGTTCGCAACATCAAGGCCGCATTGCTGGACATGCCGCATCATGTAGGCTGTGTTCAGCGTGCGATCGAAACCAATGCCTGCCGGATCCCAACGCTTCGGGAGATTGTCGAGGAAATCATCCAACTCGAAGACGAGTTCTCCGAAGTGGACTATAGCCTGAAAAACCGAACGCTTTCGGCTGTGACCGGGGCGATCGAACTTGACGGCGTCCACCTCGGGCCGTTCGAGATCCGGCTGCATATTGACCGGATTGCTTCGGAGAATCCGCAAAGTTCATTTGATGTCATAGCCCTGGATCCGCATCCGGCTTCGTCAAATAATTCGGTGGTGCATCCACATGTGTCAGACGAGCAAATGTGTTGCGGCGATGCGTTGCTGCCAATCAAATCGGCGGTGGAAGGCGGGCGGTTGAGCGATCTGTTCTGCCTGATACGCAGCGTGTTGGAGACTTACAATCCCGATTCGCCATACATCGCGTTGGACAATTGGTACGGACGGTCATGCCATGACTGCGGCTTCGTTGTGGCCGAGGATAATGTATTCTGGTGCAGCAGTTGCGAGTATGACTTTTGCGACGAGTGTGCTTCGTCTTGCAGCGGATGCGGCGAGATCACATGCGGCGGATGCTTGAATGAATGCCCCGTGTGCGAGGATCGTTACTGCGCCGGATGCATCACAGCTTGTCCAGACTGCGGGGAGACGATCTGTTCTGCCTGCCTTGAAGATATGCAATGCCCGTGCATTGAAGAAAGAGAGCGAGAAAATGAAGACGACCAAGAAGAAGACAGTGTCAAAAAGCCCGGCGTCGCAATCGACGGGCCCGTTCGAGTCGAGGCGGCATAGCGATGCCCAGTTGGAGCCTGTGCTTAGCTTCGCGCCGAGTGCGTGGGCGAAGCTCCAGTTCTTTTGCGACCGAGGGGATTGCGAGATTGGCGGATTCGGCGTTTGTGGCGGCGATGATTTGCTGCTTGTTACGGACTTTGTCACAGTTAAGCAGGATGTGAGTTCCGTATCCATCGTGTTCAATGATGAAAGCGTTGCCGATTTCTTCGACAGCCAGATAGATCTCGGCCGCCGACCTGAACAGTTCTGTCGGATATGGGCGCACACGCATCCTGGCGATTGCCCGCAGCCCAGCAGCGTGGACGAGGAGTGTTTTGGACGCGTGTTCGGCGCCTCCGATTGGGCCGTCATGTTCATCCTTGCCCGCGGCGGCAAGAACTTTGCGAGACTGCAGCACAACACCGGCCCCGGCGGTCGGATCATCATTCCCGTGGAAGTTGATTATTCTGCCGAATTCACAGGTAGCGATCACGAGGCATGGCGTATCGAGTATGAGCGGAATATTCGAGTCACAGGCGTTCCGTTTTACTTCGGGCGGGATCGTTGGGCTGGCGACACTGACGGCTTGTGCTTTGACGACCAATGGCTTGAAGACTTGCAGGATATGGAGCCTGACGAACGCCAGGCCGTGCTGGCCGAACTGCATGATCGACCGGACCTGTGGGACAGGGAGGGCTCCTATGTGTGACCTCAATACAGACAATCCGTTCAGCGACATGCCGGTGATCTTCAGCTACACGCGAGCCCAGGCGATCGAAGATGGCGTACTGATCGATCTTACCGAGTGGGCCAAAGAAACCGGCTTCCGCTATCCATTGGCCTGCACGACCGCGGTGTGGAATGATTACGTAGCGCCGAACGAAGATCTTCGTCTGCTTGGCCAATCCGAACGCGGCCGGGCGCACGATCTGTTGTGGATGCTGCTGTGTGCGGTACGGCGCGGCAGCGGAGATCGCATCGACTTTGAAACGCTCTTTCTGCAGTCGCCTCATAGGCGTATTACGGCGAGATTCAAGGCTGTCTGCGGCCCTGGTGATGATGGCCAGCCCGTCATCACGATCATGCTTCCAAACGAAGATTGATCGTTGATTACCCAACTATTAAGGAACCCTACCATGATTGAAACCGAACGATTCAGCCGACAGCGGGACGTTGTCCCAGCCGAGCGGCTGGCCGAATGCAATATCGCAATCGTTGGCGTGGGTGCCCTGGGCCGGCAGGTTGCGTTGCAGCTTGCCGCCGTGGGGGCGCCGCGAATGATGCTGATCGATTTTGATGTCGTTGAGCAAAGCAACCTTGCCAGTCAAGGATATCTGGAAGCGGACTTGGGCAGACCGAAAGTCCAAGCCACCGCCGAGCAGTGCCGTCGGATCAACAGCCGCGTCGAAATCATCGAGAGCAACGATCGGTTTCGACGGAGCATGGACGTAGGCAACGTCGTGTTCGCTTGCGTGGATAAAATCGACGCCAGAAAGATTATCTGGGATTCGGTAAAGGGCGATGCGTCCTTCTTTGGCGACGGCCGGATGACCGCCGAGGTGATCCGTATCCTGACAGCGTCCGATGCCGACAGTCGACAGCATTACGGATCGACACTCTTCCCGCAGGCCGAGGCGTACGCCGGCGATTGCACATCGCGGATGACCGTTTTTACGGGGAATATTGCCGCCGGAATACTGATCTCGCAGTTCAGTCGCTGGCTTCGAGAATTGCCCGCCAGCCGGGACCTGACGTTGAATCTCCTGGCTGATGAACTAAGCATCCTTTAACAACAGTTCTCTAGTCGATCCAAACATCAAGCCAGTCGGGGCCGTCCTAACGGACAGATCTGCGCCGTCACCGCGACGGCGCAGATGACCGCCAAGGCCCCGGCGAGTTTTTCAATATGCACGAACTATTCGCAATCAACTAATTTTTCGGAAGGAGGTCGAAATGTCTTCGAGTTTGAAAACACTTATGTCGGCTTTCAGCGGCCGCTCGCGCCGCAGCGGTGTTGCTGTCGGCAGGCATCGCGTTAGAAGTCACAAGCGAGGCAAGCCTCGCGGCGGGATGACATTCGTCCGCCAGTATCGTCGCCGCAACCATCGCTGATCTACAATCACAAAACAAGAAAACACAGCCGGTCGGTCAGGGCATTGCCGCCCCGACCGGCCGGTTGTTTATGCGCCTCGATAGGGCGTAACAGAAAGGACTTCCCTTATGAACACAATAATACGAGATAGAGACGTTATCGCCGTGGTCAGAGCCTTAGACGCAGCGGGCGAATTCAACCGTCGAGCGAAGAGTTGTCCTCCGCAGCATCGCCGAGGCCTGTATCGCCGTAAGGATATGGCTTTGCAGGAAGCGCTGATGATCGGCCCAGAGCAGTTTTATGTGGACAGCACTGACGGAGGTGATCCGCCGATTCTCGGCGTGACGCACAAGCATAGCGCCAGGCGTTTTCACATTCGTCCGGATCTGATGCCGCTGGGAATTCAAGATGTGTTGGTCGAGATGTCAGTGTCGACGGAAGCAGACAGCGGTGTTTGTAAAATGCAACCTGTAGGAAGATGAGGTGGAAAATGCAAAATGATGCAGATCAGACCAAACGGAATCGTCGCGGGGCGGGTGACATCGCCCCGCGCGATGAACGGGACATCGCACGGGATCGTGAGGAACTCGCGCAACTTATTGGGCAACTCCTGGCCAGACGCTGGTTGCGAAACCAGCGAGGCGTCTCGCCAGGGTCGGACGAATGAAGTATAATCATCTGGTAAGGCTGGTTCTTGAGGGATCAGTGCATCCAGGCGAGGCAGATGGGCAAACAAGCAAAGAAGTCGAAACAGCGAGCGATAGCTGGGAAATCAGATCGAACTGCGAAGTCACGCCGTCGTGCGACCGCCAGTTCGACCGAGTTCACCGGCGATCAACCGAAGGATAATCCGCACTGGCGCGAGTTGAAACAACTCCTGGGTGATGATTGTCCATTGCTGCAGGTCAACGCGCTCCACGTGATCCCGTCTAAACTGATCACAAAACTCAACGTGCATGTCCCAAAGTTGCTGGGTGCTGGGCGGAAGGCGGAGATTCTCCTTGCAAAGTTTTGCAAGGAGAATGGCTTCGCCGGATTCTGGCGCCAAAAACCCTTCAGTTATCTTTCGCTTGGCCGTCAGGACATTGACTTCATGGACGCCGGAGGCATGGAGGTTTACCGGAGATTGTGGCCGGGCATGTCGACGTCTGATATCCGAGAGAAAATCGAGGCGGGCGTTGTGCCTGGTGCGGTTGTTGGCGCTCGAATGCAGGCTTATCTTGGGTGGTTGGTGACTGAGCCTGCTTACAGGAGCGAACTGGAAGCCCTTCGGGGGCAGGGTGAAGCTGTTGTTTCCGAATGGCCGGATGTCGCGGCCTTCAATCGGATCCCCACGGCGGAGGATGCCCAACGTCTGGGGATTCCGGTCTCTGATGTTGCGGCTCGGTTCTACGAATCCTACCGGCAGTTCTGTCGGCGATGGTGCATTGAGCACCTTGTCACATGGGATCTGCCGGTTCCCTGCAATCCGGCGTGGGGTGTTTCGGTGGGGGCGTTGAGCAGAGATGCGTCCGATCAAGGCGTTTTGCTCATTGTGCCTTTTACATTCATACCGCACGGAAAAGTCGACTTGTTGGATATGTTTGAGCGCATCCAGCAGACTGCGGCGCCGGATCATTTGCGTGGCTGGATTGACAAGGGTTCCGCCAGTCGGATGGGTGAGGGCGAATATCGCTTCGCGAGTCTGTTTCTGTTCCATCACTACTGGAATCTCATTCATGACAGATACGGGGAGCGAGCAGCACGGCGTAGGACTAAAACCAAGGCCGCGATCGGTGAGTTCCTTGTACGTGATCCAACTCTGTCTCATGATCCAGGTACGGGTATGGCCAACAAGCTATTTGCGCTGATGAGAAAACGGCTTGCCTTCAGTGGGTAGTGCTCCAAGCGTGTCTGATGCCTCGTGATATGCTGCTGATCTGCCTGTCCTTCTGGTCTAGCGGCTGTTGCCTTCCTGGCCAATTTGACAAGATTAAGCAATTGTAATCATATCTATCCGGAGGATTGAGAATGTTGAAAACTGCGGCATACTCTCTCTCGTAGCCGTCGAATCCGTGGCGGAATCAGGGGGCATAAACTATGGATAAGATTCTGAGATATTGTCCAGTATTACGTTGTCCTGGCGTTTGCGAAAATAAAGGTACGATGTCGTCGGTGTGATGACAAAACAGAATCTTGTGTAGCGTGACGAAGCATGACCGTTCGGAAAGACAGTTTGAGCCAAGCCGAAATCGCCAACGCGTTCAAGGACCAGATGGGAGAGATATTCCCGCCGATCTTGAGCCTGGAAGATGTTGCGCGCTTGTTGGGCCGTCCAATCAGTACTCTACGTGAGTGGATCAGTAAGGGCTATTTCAAAGGCTGTTTCCGTAAGCGTGGGAAAAAGTTATCCTTTTGGCGTGATAGAGTTGTCGAGTTTTTCTTCAATGGACCGGATTGGGAGTAACAAGCATGGCAAATACCAGCAACGAACGAATCCCGGTTGGCGACCGCGTGGTAGTGTACCGACGCGGCGTCAAGGGAATCTGGACAGCGGAATTCAGTGACGGCGGTGAACACCGCCGAAGATCTTTGCATACGAAAAACAAGAAAGTGGCGATCCAGCGTGCTACTGAAGTGGCTGGCCAATTGGAAGCGGGCCGTTTTCGGGCCGCCCCGAATCGAGTCTCCATCCTGCAAGCCATTGGCGATTATATCGAATTCTTGGTCACGAACAATCGGGCGCACCGGACAATAACTCGATACCGCGGTGAACTTAACACGTTCGCTGACTTCGCCGCCGAGCGAAATGTTCGGAACCTTACGCAGATGTCGATATTAGTGTTTGATGCGTACCGTGCCCACCGGTCCAAAGATCATGAGCCAGCAACGGTGTATCACGAAAGCGTCGTGATCAAACAGCTGTTCAAATGGGCCAGGAAGCGGGGCTTGATCGTGTCGAACCCGATTGTCGATTATGATCTGGACAAGCCGCGCCCGAAGGAAAAGAAAGCACCTTCGCTGGAGCAAGTCAATTTGATTCTCCAGCAGTGTACGCCCAGGCGTCGGGCAGAGATCGGCGTGCTGGCTTTCAGCGGCATGCGGTCGGGCGAAGCCCAGGGCCTGAAACGCGCCAGCGTGAACTTGAAGGATGGTTGGCTCGATATTCTGGACCAGGTTGATGGGCCTACGAAGACGGCCTCCAGCGTGCGTTCCGTGCCGATCCATCCGCGTCTCCTGGCCCTGCTCCGGGCCTTGCCCAAACAGGAGCATGAATTATTCTTCGTGTCTGAGCCATCGGGGATATATCCTGATGGCGGGCAGCCAATGAATACTAAACGTCTGAACGAGTATTTTAAGGCCGCTGCCGCCAGGGCGGGCATCGAGGGGTTCACGTGTCATTCGCTACGCCACTTTTTTAAAACGTTTTGCATCAACGAGGGGGTGCCGCGTGAGATGGTCGACCGGTGGCAGGGCCATACCGACGGCTCCGTGAGCGGCCGGTATTACCATGTCCAAGATTCTATGTCTAAGCAGTTTATGGACGGTGTGCCATTCGGGACGGATGGAAAACAATAGAGATTGAGGCGGCATTTGTCGGGGCGTGTGGTCCTGACAAATGCTGCCGATCAATACAAGGAAAGCAATTATGCTTACCAGAAAAACTCAATCGTGCTTGCCAACGAGGCGGGCGAAAACAAGACGCATGGATTTTAATCAAGGAGTTCAATCATGAATGTTAAGAAGAAAATGTTGAAGGGCTGGTTCAAGGTGGCCGTGGTGGTATTTGCGATCAATGCCGCAATGGTAGCCGCAGCCGGTGGGGATTTCAGGCGGGACAAAACCGGGACACGGCCGGGCGCAGATACAACAGAGGCTTCGCAAGTGCCTTGTTATCAAAGTCTTGCGAAGTCTCGTTGTTATACAACGGAGAGGGCGGGATTCGAACCCGCGGTACCCTTTCAGGCACACTGGTTTTCGAAACCAGCACGATAAGCCACTCTGTCACCTCTCCGGATAAGCTCTTATTCTGTTGGGATTGACTTCAACTGCGGCTTGGGGTACGAGCGTGAATTGTAATGGCGGGCTGACGATTCTTCAAGGGGCAGTTGCGAAGTGGCGAAAATATGTGACTCTTTCGGGTCGGATATGCGGCTTGGACAGATATAAAATTCTTGGAAATCGGAACATTTAACGTTACAAGTATGATTGGGCTGCGTTAACCGGAACGATTGGTATGGATGGGTGTTGCGCTGCGCCCATCCTCTACGGGACCAGTAAATGGATTCAGAACGAAATATATTCGAGGTGACGGTGGATCACTTCCTGACTCCGATCATGGAGTTCATGGAGGATCCGGACATCGCCGAGATCATGATCAACGCCTGGGATGAGATATACGTTGAGAAGCAAGGCAAGTTGGTGCTGACCGGCGCGAAATTCGCCGACAACAACGCTATGCTCGCTGCGGTTAATAATGTGCTGCAGTACACCGGTAAGCGCATGGATCCTATGCATCCGCTGATCGACTCTCGTCTTCCGGACGGCAGCCGAGTGCACGTTGTGCTCGCCCCGCTTTGTCGGGCGGGAACAACCATGACAATCCGGAAATTCGCCAAACAGATGTTTGATGCCGACAATCTCACGAGATTGGGAACCTGGACGGAAGAATCCAGAGAGTACATCGAACTGATGGTCCGAGCGGAGAAGAACATTCTGGTCGCCGGCGGTACGTCGAGCGGTAAGACGAGTCTGTTGAACGTTCTGAGCACGTTTGTGCCCAACCATCAGCGAATCGTGACTATCGAAGATTCGGCGGAGCTTGAACTCCAGCAGGATCATGTGGTTATCCTGGAGGCTCGCATGCCCGACCGCTGGGGGCGGGGCGGAGTGAATATCAGCGAACTGTTCCGATCGTCACTGCGGCTTCGCCCGGATCGCGTGATCATCGGTGAAGTTCGCGGTGGTGAGGCGATGGACATGATCCAGGCGATGACTTCCGGGCACGCGGGCAGTATGTCCACTCTGCACGCAAACACCGCCCTGAGTACGCTTAACCGCCTTGAAACACTCGCGATGATGAGCCCGATCGATCTGCCCCTGCACGCGCTGAGGTCCCAGATCGCCTCTGCCATCGACATGATTGTGCTGGTTACCAGGTTCAATGACGGCAGGAGGTGCCTGACCGAGATCGCCGAAGTGCTTCCGCTGAACGACGAGGGGCATTATGAAGTGCATCCGATGTTCGATTACCAGCTTGTCGGCGAGGCCGGAAAGAAGGGCATTGGAACGCTACAATGGACTGGTAGGAAGTCAACTTTCTGCGGAGAACCGAAAATCCGCGTTCTCCGCGACTCATGGAACCTAACGAAGAGAATCTTTGATGCCGATATAGGTGAAGACTCTGATTTGTGATAACTACATAATGATTACGCCCAAACAACTATGTGAGTTCCACGATGATGACTCCGGAGCCAGCACTGTTGAGTGGGCTGTTTTGCTGGTGGCGGTTGGTTTACCGTCATTTTACCTTTTTTCTGTAATACTAAACGCAATAGCGGAGTTATACAGAATGGTGACGTTTACATCGACGCTCCCGCTTCCGTAGGGCTGCCGGAAGCCGGGCAATGAAACCAGCCAGCCTGAATGGATGGAAAGAATGCTTAAGGGTATCAAAAAGGCGTTGTCGGCTTTGCATAGCGACGAACAGGGTGCGGACATGGTCGAATACGTTCTGATCGTTGCCGCAGTGGGTCTGCCGCTGGTTGCGGTCATCATCTGGTTCTGGCACGAGATTTCCACCAAGGCTTATCAATGGTGGGGAGAGATCAGCGGAAACCAGACCCCCTCTGACACAACAGACCCGAGCACCTTCTAATCGCAGATTGCAATGGCTTTGAACTTCCCGCGTCGTAAGGACGCCGGAAGGCAAGGAGAGTTATGCCGCCGCTGCAAGCGGAAATGTGGGCATACGGTGTCTTGCTTGTGGTTCTTGTCGCTGCTGCGATTGACGATGTGTGCACGCGCAAGATTCATAATTGGATAACCTACCCGGCTGTGCTGGCTGGTCTGATCGGACACTGTTGTTTCGGCGGATTCGATCTTCACCGTCAGCCGCTCGGGCTTAGCGGCTCGCTGATCGGTCTGCTGGTGGGCTTTGGACCGATGTTCATAGCTTGGCGGGCCGGCGGTGTTGGAGGGGGCGACGCCAAGCTCATGGCCGCAGTTGGCGCCCTGGCCGGTTGGGAGTTTACTCTGGCTTCATTGTTTTACGGATTTGCCATAGCCGGAGTGATGGCGGTCTTTGTAATGTTACGCCATCGGATCATGCGAAGGACGCTGGGGCGCGTCTGGCGTTTCGTTATGCAGTTGATGATGCGGACTAAACCGGGTGATCCCGGCCAGGCCGACAGCCCCACCATCGCGTTGGGGCTGGCCTTGGCGATAGGGGCGACGCTCGAACTGGTCGACATAGCGTTCGGTGGGCCGGTGACGAGCCGGCTGTTCGGAGCGGGCGGATGGTAAATGATGTTGGACAATCAGACCGTTCTACTGAACAAGATACCGCGGTGTCCGCGCCCAAACGGTGGGCGTGGTTGTTGGGTGCAACGTGCGTTGTTGTCCTTCCCCTGCTTTTTGCGGTGGTGATGGCGTTACGTGTGACAGGCGGCGGGGCTTCGGCTTGGAAGTGGTTGCCGAAGGCTCTTGCGAGCGGGGGATTTGTCAAGTACGCCCTTATTACGATGGTTCTTGGGGCGGCGTTGCTTCTGGTGTGCGTTATGCTGTGGCGTATTGGCGCTAGAGCGCGACGTCGCTGTAGAAGTGAGGAAGGCGGCGCGATAGTCGAATTCGCGCTGGTCCTGCCTTTGGCGACGGCGTTGGTGCTGCTGTTGGCCCAGTCGTCGTTTCTGATGGTCGGGCATCTGTGCGTTCAGTATTCAGCTTATTGCGCTGCGAGGGCGGCGATAGTGGTGATTCCTGACGACTTGGCGCAATACGGCGGCGAGGCGCAGAACTATGTGGATCCGAATCCCGACAACTCCCTGAAGCAAGGCCGGATTCTTCGGGCCGCGGCGTGGGCGGTTATGCCCATATCGTGTTCGATCAGAGCTCAGGAGGAAGCTAGCGAGCCCGAACTTGTCGAAGGCCTGGAGGAGTTTTTCACTGCATACGGGAAACCCACCCCCGGATGGGTCCGAGCCAACCTGCAACGCAAATGGAAGTACGCAATCGACCATACTTTTGTGGAACTCTCACCACCCATAAGCGGTGATCTGTACGGTGAGGACGAAGATGTGCTGGTCAGGGTGGAGCATACCTTCTATCTGTCCGTTCCCATCGCCAGGACCATCTTCAAGGCCCTGTCAGGCGATGACGGAGTCGAACTGGATATTGGGATTGGCGAATACGGAATGGTCATGCGAGCCACCTGTTCGCTAACCAACGAAGGCGTACAGGACTACGTAGACGAAGAGACGTTTCCTAAAGATCGCTGACCGCTTTGGGATTTTACTCATGCGGTCGGCCTGACGATTGCTGCTTTCCAGAGAATCAGACATCGGTGTTGTCTGAAATGCGTTACGGTTTCCAGAGTAAGAACTTGCCTGCGACACCCTCGGCGCTGTGATGTGGAGCGGAGCGGATATTTGCTGTTTCCATTGTCGTAGCTTTTAGGTACCATATATGGAGATGGCGGTTTGCGGGTTTTGACGGATTATTGCCCTTAGATTGCGATCGTTTATTGCCGATTATGTTTGTAGGCCCCAGCCGGGCCAGCCGCTTTGGGTAGCGGCGAAATGACGACCTTCCGATCGGTAGACCGGCTGCTGCCGATAAACCTATAGTTCTACGGTGTGTCGCCTGATGATTAATAGCAATGAATCCAACGTGGCTGAAGGAATCGGGTTTAAACCGGGAGAAGAGATCGGCAGGTACGAAGTAATCTCCCGGATCGCCATTGGCGGTCAGTCGATTATCTACAAATGCCATGATCCGGCCCTTGACCGTCTTGTGGCGATCAAGCAGATCTCCAGCCATCTGGCCGAAGACAAGATGTTCCTCGACAGGTTCCGCAGCGAAGCGCAGATCCTCGCGCGCCTCGGGGCTGAGCAGCCGGAAGTTGTCACCATTCACGACTTGCTGGAGAACAGGCAGGGCCTGTTCATCGTGATGGAGTTTATCGAAGGCATTAGCCTCGAGAAGACATTGTCGGGCAATCCCGATCCGGTTGAGCTCAAGGCGACGTTGCAGATACTCTGGCGGTTGTGCTCGGCGCTGCATACGGTGCATGTCGCCGGCGTGATCCATCGCGACATCAAACCGAGCAATATCATCATTGCCGACGGTTTGAGGCCGATGATCACCGATTTCGGCGTTGCCGCGACCTCTTCGGGTGAGGCGTCGATGGTGATGGGGACCACGAAGTACATGGCTCCGGAGCTGTTTACCGGCGGATATGTTGACGGTAGAGCGGATATGTATTCGCTTGGTTTCATCGCATATGAAATGCTGGTGGGGCGTGAGAAGTTCAACGAGATATTCGCCGACATCGTTCGCGACCGCACGGCTGAGAAAGTGCGTTGGATGAAGTGGCATAGCAATCCCAAGGTAAGCGCCCCGCCTCCGCACGAGGTGAATCCGGCTGTTCCGGTTACGCTGTCGAATATCGTTCTTCGAATGATCGCCAAAGACTCCGAGCAACGATTCGAAGGCATGGAGGATTTGGGACGCGCCATCAAACTTACATTCAGGCCCGGCGCAAAGGTTGCGGGGGCTCCGGTTCCGGTAGCGCCCCCGGTGGGCGACGACGCCTTGCCGTTGGCTTCCGAGCGAACCGCCGACGGGACGCCTTTCGACACCGAAGACGCTGTCACCGCCCCGATCCCCAAGCGCAAACTGAGCCTGCGGGTGAAGGTGTCTATGGCGGTTGCGGCTTTGCTGCTGATTGTGGGCGGTCTTGTCATCCAGGCTCGCATGAGGGGCCAGGACACCAATCTGATAGAAAAGTCCGCCAGTAAGGCCTATGCAACCGCATGCAAGGTCTACGAGAGCGCCGAGGATTACGCAGAAGCCGAAAAGCAGTTCCTCGCCTTACGCCAGAAGTACGGTCAGACCCGATTCGCGGAGCCTTCCGAGGTCTATATTCACATGAGCAGGGCTCACCTGGCGGTTCAGACCGGCGACTGGTCTCGCGCCCAGACCGAACAGGACACCGCCGACGATCTGACAAGAAAGATCCAAAAGAAGAGCGCGGCGGACTCAAAACCCTTCAAATGGTCGGTGAAGATGAAGGATTCCATCAAGGCGTTCGAAACGCTCAGAATGGACAAGAAAGCCTTTGCTGAAACAATGAGTGTCGCCCAGCAACTGTTTGACGCCGGAAAATATGACGAAGCAGTCGCAGCGCTGGACGACAAGTACGAGGATCCGGGGAGGCTTGAGAACGATCAGCAACAAATACTGCTCGCCTTCAAGGAGAAGGTGGTCAGGACCGAAAGCCTCGGCGAATGCGAGACGTTGTTGGCTGCCGCCAGGAAAGCGGACACCAACGATCCCGGGGCGGCGTTGGCGGCTTATGATAAGGCGTCGTCCGGTCTGCAGAGACTCAAACAATACGTGGACCCGATCAAGTGGAATACGATGAACTCCGAGGTCAAAGGGGCACGAGAGAAGCTCATGAAGGCCCAGGGCCTTAATGACATAATGGCCGCCGTCGACAACGCCAGGCAGAGCGGCGACACCGATCGCCTGCGGAGAGCCCTGGAAACTGCTATGACCAAGCCCGGGGTCCCACCCCAACTCATCAAGGGTTGGGTCGCGGAGATCAAGAAGATCCAGGAAGACGCGGATTTGGCGGCGATTACCAAGCTTGTGGTCAATGACCAGATTGTCGAGGCCCTCGACGCTCTGGATATCTTCATCAAGAAGTATCCGAGCAACAAGAGGGCTCCGCTCATCAAGGAAGGCCTCGAAAAGAAACGAGCCCTCGCCGCCCTCAAGAAGAACGCTGCGGACATGTTCGATCGGGGGCGATGGGCCGAAGCCCTGCCTCTGCTCAAGAAACTCAGAGCGATAGATCGCGGTGACCGAAAGATCAAGGAGATGATACGCGACTGCGGGTATCAGCTTGAGTTGGAAGTGTTCAATGCGGCGGTGGCGGCTGGCGATTATCCAAAGGCCGTCGCTTCCGGAAGACGCGCCGGGGACATCTGGCCCGACGGGTATGACAGAGATATCGAACCCAAGTTGGTGGCGATGCAGGCCAAGCAGAAAGTTATCGACACCCTTGCCAAGGGCGCCGCGGCGCTCAAGGGCGGTCAGTATTCCGAGGTGCGGAAGACTCTGGCCCACCTGAAGGACAGCTATCCGGAAGCTGCTGAGATGATTCGCAAGAGCAAGTATCTGGAGAATCTGGACAGAGGCAACACGTACAGGGCCGACGGCAATATCAAGACGGCCTGGGCGACGTACAAGACCGCCAAGAGCTACGCCAAGACTCCCCAGGAACACAAAGAAATCGACGCTCTGATTTCCGCTACAGCCGCCGGCGGTTCGTAGGACGCCGGGCATAACGCTCGGACCGTTGCGTCAGTGCGGTCCGGAGGTGCTGATACAATGAGAAGAATAACAGCAGGATCACGCGGTTTTCGCTCTGTCCGACGACGCGGTAATGTGCTGATCGAGTTTGTGCTGGTTATCCCGTTGCTGGCGACGATACTTGGTTTCACATTCTTCTTCGGCTGGGCGATGGTTAATCAGCAGCACGTCAAAATCGCCGATCGATTCCAGACTTGGCGCAAAGTACGTGTGGGGTCCCGCGTCGGTGCGCCCACGCTGAACGACCGAATCTTCCAGGGCCTCCTGGATGAGGACAACTACCACCAGAACACCGGGACGTACAGCAGCGAGACGATCAAGACTCTCCAGGGTCTGGTCGAAGCCGCTGACGCCCAATCCCCCCAGGCCGCCGCGGTGGCTTACCCGATGGTCATGGATAGGTCTCCTCGCGGCAGGTGGACGACGGTCCATGGGCGTTTTCCCACCGACATAGGCATCTTCCAGACTGTGCAGAGATCTCAGAAGACCATTAAACACACTCATATGCGTGACGGTAAGGAGTGGCGATGGCGCCAGATATGGTGCGAACCGGTGCTAAGAGACGAGTTCCTTTCCGAACTGGACTCCACACTCAAAGGCGTTCCCTCACCGGGCGATGGTCTCGCATCCATGGCCCGCATGCTTTATCTCTCCAGATGGTAGGAGCAGCGACCTTCGCGTATGACGGGTCCAAATTCATCACAGAGTTCCACCGACGCTTCCGACAGCGCGCCGCAAGTGCGCCGCGGCGCTGGAAAGCGGAAATGGTTCTGGGTGTTCTATGCGGTGCTGCTTATCGCATCGGTTGGCTTTGCAATTTATCAGGGCGTGCGGTTTTTCCGGGGCGATGAGGGGACCGAAGAACCTACGAGATTCACTTCCGTGCGCCGAAGTTCAAGGATAGGTCCTCCGGAGCAGCCTCCGACAACGGGGCCTTCGGAGATGACCGGCAACCCGCTCGCAGGCGTGAGCATGACGCCCGTTAAGAAGGATCCGGAAGGATTACTTCCTCCCAACGGAGCCGTTAGGCGGTGGGCTTTTGAGCGACGCACGGGCGACGAGGTCGAGATGATGGCTTCGTACGCATGGCGGGGTTCGGAAGACCAGGCGGTGGACTACTACAAGGAGTATCTGGGCGGTAAGGGTATGAAGTTCCTTGGCGAACATAATCGCAAGGCGAGTTCTGCTTCCACACGCCCGAGACCGTCGAGAGTTACTCGCCCGCGCCGGGTGCTCGTGTTTCAGGGACTCAAGCGGACGGTGACTATTACGCTTCGCCCGGGGCGCGGCGCCGACGGGATGTTGTCGATTACGTTGGACCTGTCGTATCCGGACTCGTAACGATACTGATTCATTCTCTTGCCAAACGAGTTCAAACAGCGCAGAATAGGGATATTGATTGGGCTTTTGGCTGATCAGGACAGATGATCGGTCGGACCAAAACTGAGGAGATATATGATGCCGGAAGAAGCTCCTGCCGTACAGAACTGGCGATTGCTGATTGTTGCCTGCGTACTCGGCCTGGTGGTTATGGTCGTGTACAACATACACATCGGTAAAGTCAGGAGGGGACTCGACGTAGCGATGGTTACGGCGTATCGATACAACAGGAATCTCGAAATAGGCGACAAAGTAGCCGACGAGGATCTCGATAGAGTCGAAATCGCCAAGAAGACCGCCGACAGCATCGGTCGTCTGCTTCACGAAAACGACAAGGACTCGATGGCGGTTGATGAGAAGATCACTCGAGATGTCAGTAAGGGCGACTTTGTGATGTGGGGGCACTTTACAACCGTTGATTCTCACGGACCAGCGTCATCATTATCTAAAGACATGGTTCAGATAACGATTCCCGTGGACTCCAAGAAGGCGCCCGGAAGAGTGCTGCGGATTGGAAACCACGTTAATATCCTGGGTATGCTTCCCACTAAGCAGGGATCGTTCAAGACCTATCGAATCATCGAGTGGCTTAAGGTTGTGGCTATCGGCGGACAGACTGATCGCGGCGGGACCGCGTCGGCCGAACGCGGTATGCGTTCTTACAGCACTATTACCGTCGAGATGCAACGGAAGGAACCTGACGTGTCACTGCAATGGAGCAATCTTGAGACGTACCTGAGGGGACCGGCCATCATAGAAATATGCCCCAGCATGCACCCTCCGAAAAAGGGCGTGGCTGGGACGATTGCGATCGATTTGATACCCTTTACAACCAAGGCCGCCGTAACCTCCGCCGGTGGTTATGACGAAGGCGAATACTAGACCGGCGCGGTGGTTCAGACTGATTCCATCTGTCGAATGCTTAGTTTTCAGTGAATCTGAGGTTAATGCGTGGAGATTTGGGTCTACAACCAACTTGCTGACCAACGCGATGTTCTTAAGGTCGGCGACGACAATATCGAGATAGGGCGCGACGAGACCAATGACGTTTGCCTTCGAAGTCCGTTCGTCTCCAGACTGCATGCGAAAATAGTTTTTGATGAAGGAAGTTTCTTCATTGAGGCCATTGGGCTGAACGGCGCCGTGGTCGCCAACAACGACCTTGCCAAAGGCCAGAGGCGCAAGATCGAATACGGTGACGAGGTCCGCATCGGTGAGTTTTCGCTTTACATGATGGAACCGTCCGTCCGGAGGGTCGGGGGAAAGCGGGCCACAATGTCGCCGCGGCGCCAGGTCATAGAACTGGAGCAGACACTCCACGCCGAACTTCTGGACCGGATGAATTTGCGCGTAACTTCGCAGGACGGATCGGCCGATAGCCAGCAGGTCGCGATGATCAAGCAACAACTTGCTGAAATCATCGAAGATGTTCGCGATGAAGTGAACGAGGCTATGAGCGACTATCTCGTTCGCGAATTCCTCTGGCGTCTGATTGTCACCGAACTGGCCCGCAGAAGCACCGGTAAGATGATGTACAGCTACGGGTTTGAGGATTCCGACGTACTGGTCGCGAAATTCGAAGAAGTTATTACCCGCATCACCAGCGACGTTATCAGCGATTTTCCGCTTCGCCTGCGTGCTCAAACCGCCAAGGAAGACGTCGCGACAGTCGAGGCCGATTGGGACAACCAGTTCAAACGCATATCTCCGCAGATATCGCCCGAATTGCGGAGCTACATTGTCAGACGGATGTTGTCCAAAGAGATCGAAGACGTCGTGCTTGGATACGGGCCTCTCCAGGATCTGCTGGAAATGCCCAATATCAACGAGATCATGGTTGTAGGAAAGGACCATATCTATATAGAGAAGGACGGGGCGCTGCAGAACACAGGGCGGAGTTTCTTCTCCGACGAGATCGTCCTGAGCGTTATCGAGCGAATAATCACTCCCGTCGGGCGTAGAATCGACCGATCCAGCCCCCTGGTGGACGCTCGCCTTCCCGATGGTTCGCGAGTCAATGCGATCATCAATCCGCTGAGTCTCTCGGGCCCGGCGCTTACCATCCGAAAGTTCGCCAGAATTCCCTTCACAGTCGATGATCTGGTCGAGAGGCGTACGATCACCGAAGCGGCGGCCAGTTTCCTTCGCGCCTGTGTGCTGGGGCGGAAGAACATGATGATTTCCGGCGGCACGGGTTCGGGCAAAACAACTACGCTGAACGTGCTGGGCAACTTTATCTCAGCCGCCGAGCGGATCGTGACGATCGAGGACTCGGCGGAACTGCAATTACCCCAGGATCACCTCGTTCGCCTTGAGACCAGGCCTCCGAATATTGAAGGCAAGGGCGCATACACCATACGCGATCTGGTCAAGAACGCCCTGAGAATGCGCCCCGACCGCGTGATTGTCGGTGAGTGTCGAGGGCCCGAAGCGCTCGATATGCTCCAGGCGATGAACACCGGCCACGACGGCTCGCTGAGCACTGTTCACGCCAATACTCCCGACGACACGATAAAGCGACTCGAGACTATGGTGTTGATGGCCGTAGAGATGCCCGTGCGGGCGATCCGAGAGCAGATAGTGGCTGCGCTGGACGTGATAGTTCAGATAGCCAGACTCGTAGACGGGACCCGCCGGGTGACGCACATCTCTGAAATATGCGGTATCGATCCGGATACCGACCAGGTTGTCACCGAGGATATATTCATCCTGCCTTCGCTGGTGGGTAAGTCCGGGGGCGAGGATGCTCTAATGCACACCGGATACATACCCAGGTTCTCCGAACAACTCATCAAGAACAAGTTCCTTGACGTGGGGGTGTTCACATGATTCTCGGTGCCGAAAATGTCTCACTCGATATGCCTCAGCAGGTTGTCACCAGCATTGCGATGTTGATCGCCACCACCGTCGCAGTTCGAATAGGCGCCAGACCGCTTGGCGAGTTGATCGTACGCCGTGAGAGGCACTACGTACAGGTCCTTGGCGGCAGTTTGCTGATGACGATCAAACCGCGTTCTGTGACGGTCATGTCGTTCCTGTTGATGTTTGCGCTTGCGATGATCGGCTATTTGGTCACCGGGAGCATTATCGGGGCTTTTTGCGGCTTGGGCTTGGGTTTGTGGTTGCCGACCATATTCATAAAACACCTCCGGGAGAAGAGGCTCAAGAAGCTCAACGATCAGCTTGTCGGTGGAATCCAGACGCTTTCATCTGGTGTGCGAGCCGGTTTGAATCTCGTCCAGGCCCTCGAACTCGTTGCGCGTGATGGTCCGTCACCGCTGAGACAGGAGTTTGCACACCTGGTGCGGGAATACGAGTTTGGCGTTGGTCTGGAGGACGCGATGGCCAACGCGTCCGAGCGAATCGGTTCGGGCGATTTCGGTCTGCTGTTTGCCGCGTTGTTGACCCACCGCGAGCGGGGCGGAAATCTCGGAGAGACCCTCGACAAGATATGCGATGCGATTCGGGAGATACAAAGGCTGGAACACAGAGTTGATTCTCTTACCGCACAGGGACGAGCCACCGCCAGATTCCTCGGAGCCATGCCGTCAGTGGTCCTGGCGATTGTTTACTTTATTGTGGATCCCAAGGGTGTCGAGGCGATGTTCTCAAGCACCGCCGGCAAAATCATCCTTGCGGCCATCCTGGTGCTGAACATTCTGGGCTTCCTGTGGATCAGGAAGATCATGGACATCGATATCTAACTGCAAGAGCACACTGAAATATGTCTGCGTTAACGAACATAACGATGATACTGGGCGCTGCGGCGGACTACCCCAACGAGGGGATAGTGGACATCTGTCTGTCTGTCGGGGTGTTTCTCATGGTGACGTTGTTCGTGGTGGCGATATTCCGCCAACCCTATGAGATTACGGTTTCCCATCAGCGGCGGTCGGCTATCGAGACCGGGCATTCCGACAGGCAAACTGTTTTCGAGAATACGATGTTGCGTCCGATTGTATGGATCATGTTGGCTATGGCGCACAGAATGGCGCTGCCTCGGCTCAAGGAGTGGATTCGTAAGACGCTTGTAGCCGCGGGCAATCCAAACTACTACTCGCCCGAGGAATATCTGGCCGTATCGCTGTTCTACGGGACGATGATAGCTGCAGCGATAACGTTGTTCTATATTGTCGCTCTTAGCAGCTTCAGCCTCATTTCGATGCTGCTGGGTTTTATGGTGGGCATGGGGCTGACAATCTATCAGTTGCGTGAAACCGCCGGTAAGCGCCTCCGCCTGATATCTAAACGCGTACCATATGCCCTGGACCTGATCTCCCTTGCGATGAGCGCCGGCGCCACGTTCACCGAGGCGATCGGAACAGTTGTTCGCGAGGGAACCGAAGATCCGTTCAATGAGGAACTCAAGGTGGTCCTGGCTGAAATTGAACTCGGTACAACGCGCCGCCAGGCGCTTCAGAATCTTTCGGAGCGAATACCTATTGATATGCTCAGGAGCATTGTGGCGAGCGTTATCCAGGCCGAAGATCTGGGTACTCCGCTGGCGGAAGTATTGCACTCACAGGCCTCGCTGCTTCGCCTGCAGCGATCGGTAAGGGCCGAGAACCTTGCCGCCGTGGCTTCGGTTCGCATCATGGTTCCCGGAGCCCTGATATTGCTAAGTGTGATCCTGGCGGTCTTCGGTCCGGCGGTTGTTCGATTCATTGAGAACGGAGGTATCTTCTGATGGCTGCAGGGCAGGCGGAACTCGTTTATGTTAAGGGGCCGCAGGCCGGACAAAGGGCCTCGCTGATGTTGCCGGTTGTTACTGTCGGTAGGGGGCAGCAGGCCGATGTGCAACTCACTGAAGAACACGTGTCGAGAAAACACTTCCAACTGACGCTCACTCAGGACGGTTGGGTGTTCGAGAATCACTCTCCCCTCAAGAGCCGCGTCAACGGTAAGAAATACAAGACCGGAAAGAAAATCATACTCGATACCGGTGATGTTATCGCTGTGGGCTCCGAAACCGAACTGTTGTTCGTGGCGACAGGCGATGATCCGGAGGCGGCGCTGATAGCATACAGGCAGGGCGGAGCGAAGAAGGGCAAGTCCCGGTCCGCTCCAACAACAGAGCAAGCCGCCGCCCCGGTCGCGACTCCGCAGGTCGAATCGAGCGCAGATCAACAGGACGTCGCTCTCGAACAAATTGAAAACGCCCAGACGCCCGAGCCGCCCGAGGAGGAGGAAGAGGTTGAACTGAGCGAGGACGAAGAGGCCGCCCTGGCCCAGAAAGCCAAGGTCAAGAAATATGCGACTATTTTTGGCGCGTACCTCGGAGTGCTCGCTGCCCTTGTTGTGATTTTCGCCAGCATGGTCGGACCAAGGACTTTCGGCGGAGGGGAGAAACGTCCTGCACCGCTGGATCGCAATGAGATCGAAGATCTGATCAGCGCCAAACTCAGCAGAGACAAGAACGCCGTTGAGGCCCGCATCGCACTGGATAATGCGTTTCTCGCCCTCGATCGCACCAACAAGATCGATCACCTGTATAAAGGCATATACTGGTTCAAACTTGCTCGAGCTTATGGGAAGGTGTTGAATACCGAAGAGGAAAGGGTCTTTGTCGACGCCATGAGGCGGTTGACCATACAGGTGCAGGACAAATACCGAAACGCTTACGCCTACGAGCGAGATCACAAATACAAGACTGCAGACGGAATTTTCCGCGAACTTCTGGCCATGCTTCCGTCAATGGGACGGCGCAACGATAAGAGCGAACTCGTGGAGAATATCAAAGCCCATGTGGCGTACATTAAGCGTCAGACTGTGAAGAACAAGAAAATGTGACCGCTGGGACAGTCCCGATGTCAAATCCATACCGGTGCGGATCATGGAACTCCGGGCCTGAACCGTTGCTAATGACTATTGCCATCGGTCCGACGATCTGCTATCTTTTCGCCCTTCTATTTGAATCCCTGTGCGAGAGGACCACTAATGAGCCGGGAACTAGCATACGCCCTGATAACGCCGTACAGCCTCTATAAAAGCCGCACCGGCGGTATAATCGGTCGCCTGCTGGCCCATCCCAGCCTGGAGCTTGTAGCGGCGAGGATGTTTGTATTCTCCGACGAGTTCATTAACGAGTACCAGAAAGTCATCTGCCCCGATGCGATGGACAAAGGAATCGAAGAGGCATGGCACGCGTACATTGACGAATGCCTGCGCAAGGATAATCCTTGGGGAGTTGTGCCTCGCTGCATGTTGCTGTTGTTGCGTGGTGAGAATGCAGTTCGATGCCTCAAGGAAGAGATTATCGGCTCGTTTACCGAACAGCCCGTCGGAGATACCGTCAGGGGAACGTTTGGAGATTTAATCCGCGACAGGGATGGAAACATCCGTCACTTCGAACCGGCGGTTATCACATGCCCCGATCCGGCGCTGAACGACCGTCATCTGAAATTGCTGGCCGACCACGCTGTTGAAGACGGTGGGATACTTGAAGGACTGTACGAGTATGGCGCCCCCAACGTCGAGTGCTCGCTGGTCATGCTCAAGCCAGACAACTTCTACCGGCCTTCACGCCGCCCGGGGAATATCATCGACACCTTCAGCCTCACCGACTTGAGAATCGTCGGTGTTAAGTTGTTTAACATGACTGTCGCCAAGGGCCAGGAATTCTACGGGCCCCTGAAGGAGATATTCGCCAGCAAGCTCAAGTTTCTGGTTTCCAAGACGGCGATGGGCGCACTGTCCGAGGCGTTTGAATTCGAGTTTACCGAAGATGACGCCGACGTACTGGCCGATCACCTCGCCGAACGCAACGCCGCCTGCGAATTCAACAAGATAGTCGAATACATGACGGGCGTTGATCCCAATTCTATAGACGAATCCGAGAAGGCCACCGCCACCAACGCCAAATGCCTGGCGATGCTCTATGAAGGGCCCAACGCTATCTCGAAGGTGCGCCATGTGCTTGGTTCGACCGACCCCAGCAAGGCCGAACCCGGAACCGTCCGGCACGATTTCGGACGCGACCTGATGAGGAACGGCGCCCACGCCAGCGACTCGCCGGACAATGCAATTCGCGAACGAGAGATCGTCGGGTTGCTTGAGACCGAAACCGACACGTGCGATGTTGCAGCCCTGATAAACGCATATCTAAACGACAGGTGATCTGAATGCTGGCGATAAGAACAGTTCCATTGGGCCCTTTTCAGACCAACTGCATAATTCTGTCCGGTCCCCAGGATGGAGAATGCTGGGTCGTGGATCCCGGGATGCGCCCGGAACCGGCAATTGAATACGTGCAGGGCGACGGACTGATCCCGAGTCGTATCCTGCTGACCCACGGGCACTGCGATCACGTATGCGGCTCCGGGCAGTTTAAAGAGGCGTTTCCGGACGTTCTGATCTGCTGTCCCGAGAAGGATGCGGATATGCTGCTTGATCCTGATTCGAATCTGTCGGCTCCATTCGGTATGCCCATGACCAGCCCGCCAGCCGATGAAGTTCTCCATCCAGGCCAGGAACTCACCCTCGGTCAGACCGTTTGGACCGTGCTCGACACGTCCGGTCACACTCCGGGAGGGGTGAGCTTCTACTGCCCACAGGAGAAGGTGGTTATTGTAGGAGACGCTCTGTTCGCCGGAAGTGTCGGACGTACTGATATTCCCGGCGCCAGCCACCAGCTGCTTATTGAGAACATCCACAGGAATCTGCTGACCCTGCCCGACGACACCCGAGCCATACCGGGGCATGGACCGGAGACTGTAATTGGGCTTGAACGGGCTACAAATCAGTTTTTGCAATAAGCGCCATTCTCACAGAACTTTGTTGACACTTCGAGCGTATCAGGATAGGATATAGTTATTCAAAGTGTTCCAGGGGCTGGAGCAAATGCCCCGAAGCGCAATTCATTCAATACGTTATAACACATATCGTCAGGACACCTGCAGCGGCTATGCCGTAGGCTGGCTTGGATTGTATCCCTCGCCAGTGGTGTATTCCGGATGGATTTGTCGGGATTAAGGACTGATTCCGTGGCTTCAATTCGAGTGATTCAGGGCCCAGACAAGGGCCGCATTTTTGATCTCCGTGCGGGCGACAATGTCGTCGGGCGAGAGAACGGTGCAACGATTGTGTTGAACGATCAGACCGCCTCGCGCGCCCATGCATGCATCAACGTTGATAACGGCAAATCTTTGCTTAGCGACGTTGGTTCGGCCAACGGTACTTTTCTAAACGGTGTCAGAATTGGACAAGCCACAGGCCTGAAGAGGGGCGATCAGGTGCGCTGCGGTTCGACTCTGCTGGTTTTTCAGGGTGACGCCGCATCGCCATCTCCCACGCCTGGAGCAGGTGTCGATATTGACGAAAACGGGATGTTGGTGGACTCGGCGATTGTCGCCACCGTACCGTCCAGCGAGGATTCGGTTATTATCCCGACCCCAGAGGCCGGAGTTAAGGCTATCGATAACCTCCGCAGTCTTTACAGACTCATCGCTGACATTTCGACCTTCCTGAACATGGACGACCTTGTTGAGTACGCTCTGGAACGTGTTTTCGAGTTGCTTGAAGCGGATCGCGGATTCATCATGTTCATTGACGAGAAAGGAGGGACATCGGTAAAGGCCTCCAAACGCCGAGACGATTCGACACAGGATGATGTCCCGCCGGTCTCGCACACCATCATAGACGAAGTGGTGAAGGGCAAGGTCGGTGTGCTGAGTTCAAACGCCATGAGCGACAAGCGATTCGCCGCCGGTAAGAGTGTTCATAACTTCGGCATCCGGTCGGCGATTTGCGTGCCTCTTATGGGACGCGATCGTGTTCTGGGCGTGATCCAGGTCGACTGCAGCGTAGCCGAGAAGTCTTATTCCACCGAGCAATTGCGGTTGCTCACGGCGATTGGGTATCAGGCGGGACTCGCCATCGAGAATGTCCAGCTTTACCAGGCTTCGGTCCAATCCGAACGTCTTGCCGCGGTCGGTGAAACCGTTGCGTTCCTTTCTCATCATATCAAGAACATCCTCCAGGCTCTCGGGTCCGGCATAGATGTTGTTGAAATAGGCATTAACGCCGATGACATGACCAGAGTGCATGAAGCCTGGCCTATGGTTCAAAGGGGGCTGGACCGCATTAACGCCCTGATCCTGAACATGCTGACGTTCTCGAAGGATCGTGAACCGCTTATGCAGAGCGTGGATGTAGGCCAAGTATTGCGCGAGTGCGTTGAGTTGGCTTCACCAGCCGCTGACGAGCGAAGAATTGCCCTGATAACCGAGTTGCCGGACATGATGGAAATTCCCGCCGATTCGGCCGGTCTGAATCAGGCGTTTCTGAATCTCATTACTAACGCTATGGATGCTGTCGAAGACGAGACCGGTGTGATCACGGTATCCGTCCGGCTGGACACGATGAATCGCTGCATTACCGTTCAGGTCGCCGATAACGGCAGCGGGATAGATCCCGCCAAGATCAATGACATATTCACGCCCTTCTTTTCGTCCAAGGGGCAAAAGGGCACTGGGCTTGGTCTGGCCGTCAGCAGGAAAATCGTAGAAGAGCACCACGGTCAAATCCTGGTGTCATCTGAGCCGAACAGCGGAACGACTTTCACAATCAACCTGCCTATCCAACGCAAGAACGACACTCTCACCGGGCAAAGCATTTAAGCTGGCGTACTTCCACCGGGCTAAGCGTCTGATCTCGACGCTTATTTTTCGGATGTTTCACCTTCCAGGGGCAGCTGCGACTGATTGTCATTGTCGTCGACAGCAACACTGGCGATCGCAACCAGGCTGTCGCCTGGCTTCAGCGAAATTACTCGTACGCCCTGAGTGGCGCGCCCGATCGTTCTGAGGCTGCTGATAGCCGCCCGGATGATCTTGCCCTGATGGCTGATAAGCATCATCTCATCGACGTTCCTGACGCTCTTGAGCCCCACGACACTACCGTTGCGGTCGTTGGCTCTGATGTTGATTATGCCCATTCCTCCGCGGGTCTGGAGGCGATACTGTTCGAAATCCGTTCGCTTTCCATATCCGTTTTCGCATACGGTCAAGAGAGTGGCCATCTTGTCGACGATAATCATGTCGACCACTTCATCGTCCTTGCGCAGCTTGATGCCCTTAACTCCGGCGGCCGTTCTGCCCATAGTCCTGACGTCGGTCTCTCGGAACCGAATGGCCTGGCCTTTTCGAGTGCCCAAGACTATTTCGTCGTTTCCGCGCGTGATCGACACGCCGATAACCTGGTCTCCGGCTCCGAGCCCGGTGGCTTGGATGCCTCCCTTTCGCGGTCTGGAGTAGGCTTCAAGGGCGGTCTTCTTGATCTGTCCCTTGCGAGTGGCCGAGACCAGGAATCTGTCGTCGAACTCCCTTACCGACATGACTGCGCATATCTTCTCTGACTTGTCGACTTTCAGGAGATTCACGATCGCACGTCCCTTGGATTGTCTGGCCATTGAGGGTATGTCGTAGACTTTCAGCCAGTGCATTCTCCCGTTGTTCAGGAATATCAGCAGGTAATCGTGCGTTGAGGCTACGAACAGTTGTTCTATGAAGTCGCCTTCCTTGGCGTCCGAGCCGATTACGCCTTGCCCGCCGCGCCCCTGGCGCCGATACGTTGTCAGCGGAATGCGCTTGATGTAGCCTTCGTGGCTGAGGGTTACAACCACGTCTTCATCAGCGATCAGGTCTTCGATATTGAAGTCGCCCACGTCGCCTACGATCATCGTCCTGCGCGGATCTCCGTAGCGATCTTTGATTTCATAGATGTCTTCGCGGATCACGTCCAACAGCAGGTTTTCGTTGTTCAGGATGGCTTCGTAGCCTTCGATCTCTTCGACTATGTCGGAGTAGTTCTTGGCGAGTTTCTCGATTTCCAGTCCGGTAAGGCGTTGGAGCTGCATGGCCAGGATGGCGTCGGCCTGCACGCCGGTCAGGGTCTGGGGATCCTTGCTGACCCGGTTGACGAACTTCTTCGGTAGCAGTTTTCGAACGGTTGCCTGTTCGGTGAGGCGGAGCTTGTGGGCCATCAGGCGTTCTTTGGCGGTGGGGACATCGGGTGAAGTCTTGATGAGTTCTATGATCTTGTCGATGTCTGCTACCGCGAGAATCAGTCCTTCGAGAATGTGAGCGCGTTGTCTGGCCCGTCTCAGGAGGAACATGGATCGCCTGCGGATGACTTCTTTCCTGTGGTCCAGGAAGTTGCTCAGCATTTCCTTGAGAGTCAGCGTGCTCGGTCCGCGGTTGACCAGTGCTATGTTGATAATACTGAACGTGCTCTGCAGAGGCGTGTACTGGTAGAGTTGGTTCAGGACCACCTCCGGTTCGGCTCCGCGTTTGAGGTCCACAACTATGCGCATCCCTGTACGGTCGCTGTGATCCTGGATGTCGGATATGTCCGGTATTCTGCCCGATTTGACCGTTTCGGCGATTCGTTCGATAATCGTGCTCTTGAGGACCTGGTAGGGGATCTCGGTGATGATTATCAGGTTCTTACCGCCTCGGCTTTGCTCGGTGTGTACTTTGCCCCGCACGAGGATCTTGCCCCGTCCGGTTGTGTATCCGTTGAGTATCCCGCCTCGCCCGCAGATAAGCCCGCCGGTGGGGAAGTCCGGACCCTGGACGATCTCCATAAGATCTTCGATAGTGCTTTCAGGCTTGTCGATTAACAGCAGCAGCGCGTCGCATATCTCGTTGAGATTGTGCGGTGGGATGCTGGTGGCCATTCCCACTGCGATGCCCTGTGAGCCATTTACCAGTAGAGCGGGGAATTTAGACGGAAGGACCTTCGGTTCGTCGCGCGTGTCGTCGTAATTCCTCTGCATGTCCACGGTGTCGAGATTGAGATCATGCAGCATTTCGGTAGCCGGCGCGGTCATCCTGGCCTCGGTGTATCGCATCGCCGCCGGAGGGTCTCCGTCTATCGAGCCGAAGTTGCCCTGAGGGTCGACCAGGGGATATCGTAGCGACCAGTGCTGCCCCATTCTCACCAGCGTCGGATAGACCACGCCCTCACCATGCGGGTGGTAGTTGCCCGAAGTGTCGCCTGCTATCTTGGCGCATTTTCGGTGCTTTGAGCGTGGGCCGAGATTCAGGTCGTTCATCGCCACAAGAACGCGTCTCTGGCTGGGCTTGAGTCCGTCGCGCACGTCAGGCAAGGCGCGGTCCATGATAGTGCTCATGGCGTAGGTTAGGTATGACTCGCGCATCTCCTGCTGTACGGGCAGGTCCTCTATCCGTTCGTTTCCAAACAGTATGTCCGGCAGAGTCGGCGGCGCCGGTTCACTCTGCGGGGCTTCATCTTGCGGGACTCCGTTTGATTGCTCATCGGATTGGTTGTCGCCAGCGTTGTCCTTCTTTGCCACCTGCTTACTCCATCAACAGAATTACTATGCGAAACGTACAAATTCAGAATACAAAACTATGCGAAATTCCCTGGGTGTTCGGTCTGGCCCATGGGAAATCGTTTTCAGGTCATTATGCTTCTCGGTGGTGAGACATGGTCCTGCGGCGTGTCGTCAGCGCCGAGACCGGTTTGGTCCGAGTCACCGGGAGGGGCATCGGCGTCTTGTCCCAGTCCCACGAGTTTCTTCACGTGGTACGTGCGGGCTCCGGTCGACTCGAAGTATATTCTCATCAGCATCTCGCCGATCAGCCCCGTGGCCAATAGCAGAAAAGCGGTGATTATGCTCATAAAACCAAGGGCCATCAGCGGACCATGCACCGTGAAAAGGTCGAATCCGTCACCGAACCATCCGATTATCTTTCGGATCAGACCGTAGGTCAGGATGACCGCTCCCAAGGCCAGCAGCGTCAAGCCTCCCTTACCGAAGAAATGGAGCGGACGGGTCAGATACGCCGTTGTAAATCGAAGCGTGATCAGATCCAGCGCGACGCGGAATGTTCGTCCAAGTCCGTACTTGCTCTCACCGGCGGGGCGGTTTATGTGTTTGGTGACGATCTCGCACGTCCGGGCTCCGAGACGGCTGCAGACGGCCGGTACGAACCTGTGCATATCGCCGTACAGGCGGATGTTCTCAAGAACTTCGCGACGATACGCCTTGAACGTAACCCCGAAATCGTGCAGATCAACGCCCGATATCCTCCTCAGCGACCAGTTAGCGGCCATGCTGGGGATGCGACGCAGCAACCATCCGTGCTGTCGGCGTTTACGCCAACCGCTTACGATGTCGTAACCTTCGGCGATCTTGTCCAGGAAAATGGGTATCTCGAACGAATCGTTTTCCATATCGCCGTCGAGGGCGACTATTATCTCTCCGCGTGCGTGGTCAAAGCCTGCCTGGAGGGCGGGGGTTTGCCCGAAATTGCGTTTGAAATCGACCAGCAGGACGTTTTGATCGCGCAGTGCAATCTGCTCGAGAATCTCACCGGTCCGGTCAGTGCTGCCGTCGTTGACCAGGATGATCTCGTAGCTCTTATCCAGTTTCCGCATGACCTTGGCAAGGCGGTTGTAGAACCGATCAACGAGTTCTTCCTCGTTGAAAAACGGTACGACAACGCTGCAATACACCTGCGGCGGTTGGGCGGGATGGCTGTTTATATCCATATCCAATCAGGTTCGCACATGTGTGTTTTCGCGGGCTGGGGATCCTTTCCCAGCCGGTGGCCTGCAACGGTAACCCCGCCAGGCCTCCAAGCTCAGTATGATAGCGTCGGATGCGTGCGAATACACGCACAAATGTGGGAAAAACGCCCTAAAAGAGCCAAAAAAACGCATGAAGTCATGGGGCGGGGCCCTTGGGAGGAAATCCGGTTACGAGGATCTCACTGATGCAGACGAAGGAGGTGCGGTTTGCCCAGACTGTCTTCTTCGATGGCGTGGTTCACGTTCAACTCCACTGGGGCGCCAATCCGATTGGGGTCGGGGCGAACGTGAATATATTTCCCTAAGGTCTTGCGCATATATCCGCCGGCGGGGTCCGGTGTGCAGGCTCCAAGTTGGACCAAACCCCGATCGCAAGTGACCAGCCAGCGGACATTGGAGTCAAGCGACTTGAGGTCAGAGGGTTTCAGCACACGTGTTCCGAATCGTCCCCAGTAGAGCTCCGTACCGAGTTTCTCCGCGTTGCAGACAGCGAAGCTGTCGTCGCCCACCACCTTCGCCGCCGCACGGGCGAATTGAATCATGGTTTCTCCGTCACCGGTCCGAGCGTGTCGGCTGATCATGTGGCGGTCGATGAACAATACGCCCACCATTCCCACAATCATCACCACCGTAAGTGTGCGAATCCGCCATCGGAGGCTCGCCCAAACGGCCGTTGCGATAAGTCCCAGTCCCATCGGCGCCATCCCGGCCAGAATCCGCCACGTCTCGGGTGCAACGCAGAGAGGCATACGAATTGCCTTACGCGCGTAGCCGGGTAAGTAGTGATGATACAAGTACAGCAGCGGTGTGCACATTACGAATACGCAAACCGAGATCACCAGGAATGCAAGGAGATGTCTCCGGATTGAGGCGTTCCCACCGTCCTTGGGTCCCATGGAACTCAGGCGATCTATGCCTGCTGCGCCCAGAATCGCCACGGACATGTAGCATGGCAGGAGGTAATCGGGCCTGAATCCGTGCGCCAGCGAAAAAGGCAAAGCCACCGCGATAATCCACCACAAGGGCAAAGCGTTTGGCGAGCCATTCGCCAGCCACGTTCGGGGGCGAGTAAACGTTAGATTCCCAATCGCCAGAGTCGAACATGGCAGGGTATAGAACAGCAGCCAGGCCAGTGTAGGAGCCGACGATGGTTTCGGCGCGTTCTGTCCGCCGAATATGCGTTTCCACACTTCGATATCTACGACCTTGGCGAATTCTTCACCACCGACCCAGAACATTGCTCCCCAGACCGGTCCGAGCACCGCCGCAAACGCCAATACGCCCCACAAGAGTCGGATCCGTCTGGCTGCGGCGCGCCACCGTGACCAGACAAGAGCCATCCCGCCCCGGATGCGTAGCCAACGACCCTGCTGTCCCTGGGCCTTTCCGGCCGTTCTGAATCCGGGAGCCAAGCCGGTGGTGAATGCGATCCATCCTGCGATAAGCGGGAGATTGGCTACCCCCCAGCCCTTCGTCATTGCACCCAGAATCAGCGACACCCACAGACCAATCACCCAACGACTCTTGACGCTCTGGTTTCCAGGGGCAAACAAGATGCGATCGGCGCACAGAACCGCCGACATCAGCCAAAACGCATTGAGCATGTCGGTTGTGCCCAGGTACATCAGCTTACCCATGTGAAGGGAGGTTGCCCAGAAAACTGCGGCCAGCAGCCCAACACGCCGCCCAAACCACCTGATTCCCAAAAGGTACACGAGCACCGCACAGCCGAGTGCGGCTGCTATCGAAGGCCAGCGGAACATGATGTCGCTGTAGACCCCAGTGGCCAGTAGAACCGGCGCGGTCAACCATGAATACAATTGCGGTTTGCGGGCAAGGCAGCCCTCGTGGTTTCGGGGCAGAATCCAGTTTCCGCTTTCGATCATCCCCACCGTTGCGCCCATCTGACGCATCTGTGCGTACGAGTAAGAATGTCCCGGTGCGTGGACGCCTATGGAGATCACTATCGCCGTTACGGCCAGGATTATCGATATGTCGATGCTGCGCGGACGATCGGTTGAGCCAATATTCCAGTCGGTGCAGTGTGTATTGGTCTCTGTCATTTATGTGTCATACCCGATAGTTTAGATAGGGCGTCTGCAGATAGATTATTTGCCTTTGCTGCGAGTGTCAAGACATCGTGCTCTCCAGATGTTCGCTAAGTTAAACATCCGCCCATACATACTACCGCTCCGCGGCGGATCATTGTATTATGACTGTCGCATGAGGAAGTCCATGAATGACAGCGAATTGTCAACACGCACTACCCGCCTGGCTCCGTCGCCCACCGGCGCACTGCATCTGGGCAACGCTAGAACATTCCTCGTGAACTACCTGCTTGCCCGAAGGCGGAACTGGCGAATTCTAATGCGGATGGAGGATCTCGACTCGCCCCGGGTGAAGCCTTGGGCGGCGCAACAGGCCATCGACGATCTGCAGTGGTTGGGGATAACGTGGGATACCACCGTCGCGAGGCAGTCTGATCGTGGAGCAGCTTATCGCGACGCACTTGACGAACTCGTCAGAAGCGGAGACGCCTACCCATGTGTCTGCAGTCGCAAAGATATCCAGCAGGCCTCCGCGGCGCCTCACCGTGACGACCACATTACCGCCTATCCCGGACTCTGCAGGGGCAAATACGAATCCGCCAGCCAAGCTGAAGAACTCACCGGCAGACCGGCGGCATGGAGAGTGCGGGTCGATACCAAGCCTGTCGTCTTTCGAAATGAGGGTATGGCGGGATATCAGTTGGCGGTTGTCGTTGACGATGCGCAGCAGGGCGTTGATGTGATCGTCCGCGGTGACGACCTGCTCGATTCGGCCGCTCGACAGATACATCTGCGTCGACTCCTGAAGCTTGGCCCCGAGCCGGAGTATTGGCACGTTCCGCTGGTGACCGGGCCCGATGGGCGTCGCCTGGCCAAACGCCACGGAGACACCAGGCTGTCTCATTACAGGCAAATGGGCGTATCACCGCGTCGCATACTGGGTCTGTTGGCTTTCATGTGCGGTTTGAGCGACCAATTTGGGGAAATGGACATGCCCGAGCTAATGGAGATATTCGACTTGTCCAAACTTCCCGCCAACCCGGTGATCTTCGACGATGCCTGCGAGAGTTTTCTGACAGACGGATAACGTCCGTTTCCTGCTTGGATTTCGTGTCCGAGACGGCTTTTTTTCGATAAACCTCCATGCAGGTCCAAGCCAGTCCTGAGTTCGCAAAAAAAAGGGCACGCCGAGGTGGAGGGAGACCTCGACGATGCCCTGCAATGCTGCCACCCCGAGACATAGGCGGAGGGAGACCTGTGTCACTACTAAGGGTGCAGCGGACAGTCTACATTCATTATAGAAAAGGGGTGATTCCATCCCAAGTGTCCTGTTGAAAGCTGTTAATAACTCCCTTCTTGAACTCGTCATACGAATCTTATAGGGATTCACTAGGGTATTTACAGTGTCCACTCATATCCCCCCTGCGATCAGGCATATCGCATACTCTGCAGGAAGCTAAATCTCAGATGTCGCCCGACGCATCAGCGCCGGTTTCATAACGCTTTTGCATCGTCTCCCAAACCGATGATCGGCCCGGTTGGATTCCTATCGCCGCGCAAGCCACATGATCTCTGTTGGAAAAGGTATTTGACTTGTACGTATCGCATTCTATAATCATCGCTGCTGCTGGTATTTGGCGACGCTTGTGAGACATATATGGATTTGAGACGTTATAGTAAACCTCTGAGCTTACCACTGGTAGTGGTTTTGCTGCTTATCCTGGCTGCGGGTGCGGTAATTGCGGCCCCGGTTGCCTATGTGTACGAAGACGCCCGGGTCAGCGGCCAGGAGATACACACTTTTGTCGATGGGGAAGATAATGTTACGGTTGTGGTGGGTAAGTTCCGACTCAAACTGGGCGGCAGGATTATTTCCGGTCGTGACGCGGTGATCTGGGTCAAGAGCACCAAGATCGGTCGACTCGGACGAAATGAAATGACCGTTTTTGTCCAGGGCAACGCGAGTATAAAAGAGCCCGATGGTTCGGTCACCACCGACAGGACTACTCTGATCAAGTTGCACCACCAGGGTCGCCTCAGCGCATCGGGAAGGATGTCCAGGCATCTCCCGAAGGATTTCCCGCTCTACCAGACGGCGCTGGCCTATCGGCGCGCCGACAGCCTTCGAGCCCAAGCCACTACGCGTCCCAGCGATTCGGCCGGGCCGAAACTGATTCGCAACGACAAGGGCAAGGTTAGTCCTCCGCCCAAAAAAGACGCCCCGGTGATTTACCAGCCTGTCTCGATGCGGGCTGATAAACTCACGTCGCACGAGTTGGGCAAGGGCACTCCGCAACACAGGCGAATAACCGTAGCACGCGGTAATGTCTATCTCAGCCAGGGACATCCTGACAGCGACGAGTTCCTGGAACTTCGCAGCCAGTCGGGCGTCGTATTCAGCACGCCGGGCAAGCAGGGCTCGGTCGGTCAACTCGCCGGAGCCGCCGGTGCAGGCGAAACGATCAGAGGGGTCTACCTCGAAGGCGACGTGGTCATCTCCCGGGGCGAGCGATTCTTCCGCGGACCGAAGGCGTACTACGACTTCATCACTAATCGGTCAATATTGACCAACGCTGTGTTCCGCACAGTCCAGAAGCAGCGAAATATTCCGATTTACATCCGAGCTGAAGAAGCAAGAACGCTTTCCGACCGCGAGATGTGGTTCAAGAATCCCAGAGTGTCAAGCTCCGACTTCTTCACGCCGACTTACCATATCGGCGCTAGCCGCGCTTACGTCAAGGATGTGACGATATACGAGAACAAGATTGATCCAAAGACCAAGCGAAGGATTCGCGGAGACAAACTGAGCGAGCAGAGCTTCCTGGCGACTATGGAGCATTCGACGTTCAATGTGCGATCGCTACCGGTTATGTACTGGCCTTGGACGCGGAAAACGGTTACCGATGGAAACAGCGCCCTGCGAACAATCCAGGTGGGGTCCGATTCCGACTTGGGAACCGGCGTTAATACGAAGTGGCATTTGTTCCGCCTGCTGGGGCTGGTCAGCCCGGAGGGTTTTGACGGACGGGCCAACCTGGGCGTCTACGACAAGGGTATTCTCGGTGGGGCGGATATCGAGTATCTCAGGGAGAGCTTCAGCGGATACGTCAATGCCCATGGAGTCACCAATCAGGAAGGCAAAGACGATTTCGGCGACGCCAGAAAGGACGTCCTGGCCTCGCAGAATCGCAGCCGCTTGACATGGCGACACAAACAGTTTCTCAGCCACGATTGGCAAATTCAGGGCGAGTTCAGCTTCATCAGCGATCGGACATACCTCGAAAAATTCTTCCCGAACGAATTCCATTCCGGTAAGGATCAGGAGACGCTTGTCTACGCCAAGAAACAACGCGACAACTGGGTGTTCGATGTTCTGTTGCAGGCAAGGGTCAATTCGTTCTACACCCGCACTGAATCGCTGCCTGACGTGGGCTTCTTTGTGATCGGTCAGCAACTTTGCGATATGCCCTTAGTTTGGTTCTCCGAACAGCACGCTGGTATCAAGCGATGGAGGCCCGACAGCGGTATCGCCGACGTGACCCAGGGCAGCACGAGCCTGGGACGTTTTGACACCCGCCAGGAAGTTAATTTGCCCGTTCACCTGGGCCCGGTAAACCTCCTGCCGTACGCTGTGGGTCGCCTGACGCACTGGACTTCGGCAAGGGCTCCGGACGGCGATAGGACCCGTCCTTACGGACAGGTTGGCGTGCGGGCCAGTACGCGAATATGGAGAGTCTACGAGAAAGTAAGAAGCCGCCTGTGGAACCTGCACGGGTTGAGGCACGTTCTCACCCCGGAGGCGACAGTTTTTCTGGCTGACGCACACGGAGTCGATCCGACAAAATTATGGCCCCTCGACGATCGCGTCGAACCCAATATCTCCAGCCTTAGCGGTTTCGTAGTGGGCCTTACCCAAAGGCTCCAGACCAGACGAGGCAGGCCCGGTCGGCGACGTATAGTTGACTGGATGCGTTTCACGGTTGAAGCCGGGGCCTTTTCCAACAGCGAAAACAGCATGCCCGCTGACGGGCGCGTTTTTGGATACATGCCCGAGTACAGCCTCGGACGAAATTTTGTCAATGCTGCTTACGAGTGGAACATCGCCGAAGGCACATCGTTCCGCGCCAAGGGCAACTACGACGTGGACAGGGGCAGGCTCGGTCATCTCGGTATGGACCTGAGCGTTCAGCGCGATCCGCGGTTCAAGTATTATGTCGGGCTGTTCGCCGTACCGGCGCTGGACAGTTCGGTGGGCACAGTGGGCTTTACCTACCAGATCGACCGCAAGTACAGCCTCAGCGTATTCGAGCAGTATGATTTCGACTTTGATGGTCGCAAGGCCGTTTCCACCACGATTAGAGTGACTCGCAAGTTCCCGCGATGGTACGCCGGATTTGCCTTCATTTTCGATCAGACCCGAGATGATGTCGGGCTGTATCTTACGCTCTGGCCTGAGGGCGTCCCAGAGTTCCGCATCGCGACCGGTCGTCTGAGCCCCTTAGGCGGAAGCGACAAAAACTAACCGTCGCGGACGGTGAGTTTGCATGGGACCGGCGGTGCGGCCCGCACTTCGAGCGTACTTGTCAGCGTTGCCTCTCGAAGTGTGCGAACTGATCAGTTCAGGGCACGATCTGAACGGTCGACCATTTCTCGTACAGGCGGTCGTAGACTTCCTGGATATCGTCGTCTCCCATTCGGACGCACCCCATAGACGCTTGCTTCCCGATGCTGGTCTCGTCATCGGTGCTGTGAATGCCGTAGTCGATCAGCTTCTTCGTGTTCTCGTCAAGCCCGACCAGGGATATCCACATGCCCTTTTGTCCGAACGGATATCCGGGCATATTGTATTCGATACGAAGTCTCTGGATGCTGTTGGGCGGTGGGTTCCACGCGGCCCGCAGAAGTTTGCCCCTCTCGCGTTTTCCGTCTGCGGTGGTCAGCGCACCGCAGCCCAGTCGCCACATTCCAACCGGCGTGGAGTTGTTCTGCCCCAGACCGACGCTGTATCGTTTGATGAACACCGGAGGGAGGTTTTCCTGCTGTCGATGCAGATACAGATCCATCTTGTATATGCTCTTGTAGACCACCGCGTGAAAGGGACCCTTGATAAGCTTGTAGTTCGCCCCGGCAAGGAATTTCGATCCATCGGCCAGACGGTTTATCTTGACCAGGAGTTGGCTTGGTACGTGCAGTTGCTGCTGTCGCTCGACAGTCGCGGCCAGATCGCCGCTCTTGAACTTGTATCGCATAGTGTAGGGGTCGCGCGGATCAATGGTTCGGGCGAAGAGCGTGACATCGGCGATGTACGCCAGTTTTGACCGCGCTTCTTCAGCCAGACTCTCGGCCAGTCCGCCGGCGAAGAGCACCTCCGACAATAATCCTCGCGCCTCAAGGTATTTCTCGGCGTCGAAGGCGACATTTCCCGCCTTGAATTTCTTCAGTGCTTCGGGCTTGGATCTGGCGCCGGGACGTGTTGTCGTATTGTCCGTGCGAACGGTCCGGTCGACCCGGGTTACATTGTTGGGGCTTCGTCTCGTCGTCGGAATTCCGTTTGATACGGCTCCGGGCCCGAAACTGTCCGGACCTTCGGGGTTATCTGGTTGTCCGGCGGGCCAGAACTGCCACGTAGCTATCGCCGCCAAGGCGGCAATGAAGACATACATGATCCAGTTACGGTCCCTTCGATTGCGATATCTTCTTGCCATGAGATCCTTCTCCTGTGGGAAAAAGTCTATTTCTCGCGTTTCCTGGCGAAGCGGAGAAATTCGACGTTTGTCGCCACCATATTCACCGGCTGGTCGTGCGGTTCGGCTGGCAGGTCATCGAGCAGCTGCCCATCAAACGCCAACCCGCAGACAAGGGCTCCGCTGTGTCGGCTGATGAATCTGTCGTAATACCCACCGCCTCTTCCCAGGCGATTGCCCCGTCGGTCATACGCCAGGGCCGGTGCTACAATAAGGTCCAAGTCGCCAGCTGCCAATACTTCATTATCGACAGGTTCGAGGATATTCATTGGCCCGGGCGCCAGATCTTTGTCCAGCGAGCGGATTTCGACAGCGTCCATCAAGCCCGGGGCGCGAATTTTCGGCACGGCCACCCGCTTCCCCGCCGACCATGCCGCCCGAGCGATATCGAGGGCGTTAATCTCTCCGGGCATGGGCAGAAATATCATAACGCTCCGGGCGTCGGTGAATTCTCGTTCGGAGATCAGTCGCGATGCGGCGTCGCTGCTTGCCTGGGCGGCTTGGTCCGGGTCCATCGCCGCCAAAGCCGACTTGATTTCGGTGCGAATTTGCTCTTTATCTTTCATTTCTTCTTACCGGTGGTCCTTAGTTTCCGAGCCCATTCGAGATACGCCGACATGTGCTTCTCGTACCCGCGGTCGGTGGGTTGGTAGTATGTCGTGTCGATTCCGAGGTACTCCTGGTCGGGGCTCACCCCTCCGGGATGATCGTGAGAGTACTGATACCCCTCCCCGCGCCCAAGTTTCTTGGCCCCGCCGTAGTGCGCATCCTTGATGCTCACCGGGACCGGTACGGTGCGGTGGTTCTTCACGTCTTCGCTTGCCGTCCATATCGCCATCGCCGACGCGTTTGATTTCGGCGCGCAGGCCATGTAGATCACCGCCTGGGCGAGGGTGAGTTGACATTCGGGCATTCCTATTCGCTCTGTGATGCTGTATGCGGCGGCGGCTATCTGTATTGCGCGCGGGTCGGCGTTGCCGATGTCCTCCGAGGCCAGTATCGCCACTCGCCTGGCTATGAATCGCGGATCCTCGCCGGCAACGAGCATTCTGGCCAGCCAATACACCGCAGCGTCCGGATCGCTTCCCCGCATCGACTTTATCAGGGCGCTGGCTGCGTCGTAGTGCTCGTCACCGTGCGAATCGTATTTTATGACTTTGGCCTGTATGGATTCCTGTGCGGTTTGCAGGTCGAACACGATCTTCTGCTTCTTTCCGGTTCGGGGCTGGCTCATCACGCCTACTTCCAGAGCTGTCAGCGCCCGGCGAGCGTCGCCGTCGGAGATGCCCGCCAGGTGTTCCAGTGCGTCGTTATCGGCTTGGATGTTCAACTGCCCCAGGCCTCGCTGCTTGTCCGCTATTGCGCGTTTCAGCAGTCGAACGATGTGTTCCTCCCGCAGAGGTGCGAATTCGAAGATCGTAGATCGCGACAGCAGGGGGGTGTTGACCGTGAAATATGGATTCTCCGTAGTCGCGCCGACTAGAATAATGCACCCGTTCTCAACATCGTTAAGCAGCACGTCCTGCTGCGATCGGTTGAAGCGATGCAGTTCATCGATGAACGCGACGGTTCTTCGTCCAGTCGACGCCAGTATGGCCCGTGCGCGTTCTATTATGGTCCGAACATCCTTCACTGAAGTTGACGCCCCGTTCAACGTGTGGAATTCGCAGTCGCATTGTGCGGCTATTACGGTGGCCAGGGTGGTCTTGCCTGTGCCTGGGGGCCCGTAGAATATCAGGCTCGACAAACTGTCTGCAGCGAGTATCCGGCGCAGCATTTTGCCCGGTCCGAGGAACTCATCCTGCCCCAGCACTTCGTCTACGCAACGAGGGCGCATTCGCACGGGCAGCGGTGCGTAGGCGGCGATTGCGGCGTCCTCGGATTCACGGAAGAGGTCCATGTGGACATTGTACCCGATGGGCCTTGTCGCCGAAACCCGCACGCTCTGACCCCGGAACAGGAAAAATACAAAAAAAAACTGAGAATTGCCTATGGTGTGCTCCGCTACTTGGACGATGGGCATTCACAGAGACCTAATATGCACACTGACGTGCCGGGAGGTTTCCAAGCATGCCCGCCAAGGTTACCGAACTTTTCTTTCTTGAGCACCTTGCCCCGAGATTCGGCATCTCTGTTCCCGAGCACCTCACCGCTGACGCGCCGGGCGCTGCGATACGTGAAGCCCTCGAACGCTGGGGCGGACGCGGACTAGTCAAGGCCGACGTCCTGTCCGGCAAGCGAGGCAAATCCGGAGCCGTCGTGGAAGTCACAGATTATGTCGACGCCCAGAAAGAGCTCAAACGCGTTCAGGGTATTGAAGTCGGCGGGCACCTTCCGCGGACCGCGTATATCGTCCAGCATATTCCATCGGACCTGGAAGTGTACGCAGCCCTTACATACGATTCCCGACACGTTGGTCCGGCGATAACGATGTCTCTGTCTGGCGGAATGGATATCGAAGAGGTGACCGACGACAAGAAGATCACCTCTCCGATCGATATATACAAGTGGCTGGACGCATACCAGGCGTCGGATATTCTGCAGGAACTTGGTTGCCCCGCTGAGGCGATAAGCCCTTTGTCGCGATCGCTGGTTGATTTTGTGGACATGTTCCGGTCGACGGGCATGCAGTTGTGCGAAGTGAATCCCTGGCGGATTGACCCTCAAGGAAAGCCCTTCGCATGCGATTTCAAGGCGATTTTTGACGAGGCCAACTTCAAGTTCCGGAATCTGGGCCTGGAACTTCCCGAATACCCCGCCAACAAGACCGCCTTCGAAGAAGAAATGAGCCAGTGGTCCGCATCCAGCCACCAGGGCCAGGCCCATGTCGCTGATCTCGGCGGCGAACTTATCTTACCGATTCTCTTCGGCGGAGGGGCCTCGACCATCGTTATCGAGACTCTCACGCAGAATGGCGGTAGCCCGCTGTTCCTGTCGGATTTTGGGGGCAATCCGACATACGAGCGGATGTTTGGTACTGCGAAACGATGCTTCGATCATAATCTATCAAAAGCCTCCGCCATTCTGATCCTCGGTGGGAAAGCGAACAACACCCTGATAGACGTCACCTTCAAAGCCATCGCCGACGCCCTGATTGCGTACGTCGATGAGAACGGACCGATAAGCACGCCCGTTGTCGTGGGACGCGGAGGCCCAAGACTTGTGCAGGGGCTGCTGACTATGAAGGAAACGCTGGACGCACTGTCCCTTCCGTATGTAATTTTCGGGCCGGATACGCCTGTGACGCAAGTAGCCGAATATGCAGCCGGATTCGCCAAAAGTTGTGCCGAGATGGGAGATGTAAAATGAGGGCCGCAAAACTCAGCGATCTTCTTCAGGCTGGCGACCGCATCGCCGTGTCCAACATAACAGGGCGAGAGGCGCGCAACGTTACTGTCGCTTCGCAGAAGTACTGCGGCAATATCGTCGGCGGATGGGCTCTGGGCAAGGGCGGACGGACCATTGACGTGCCCGGACAGGATCCTATTCCGGTCTACTCGACCGTAGAAGAACTCATGGGTTCCCTGCCCAAGAACAAGCGTCCTAACAAGGTCATCGTTTATTCTCCTCCGGCGGCTGTCTATGGCGATGTGAAGGGCGTAGTCGAGCACCGGAACGGATCGATCAAGACCATATTCATCATAACAGAGAACGTCTCGATCGAAGTAAGCTCCAGGATCTCACAACTCTGCCACGAAGCGAATATAGACGTGCTGGGCTGCAATTCACTCGGCGTGATAAACGCCCATGACGCCGTTCGCGCAGGAGCCGTGGGGGGCGACACGCCAGCGACCAGTTTCACCGCCGGAAGCACCACGATAATCTCCAACAGCGGGAATATGGTTAACACGATGGCGTCGTATCTCGCCAACGCGGGTCTCGGAACGAGCTTCGGAATATCAACCGGAAAAGACGTCCTGATACTCACTCCGCTGAAGGATCTTGTGGATCTTGCGGTAAAGGACGACAAGACCGAGATAATCGTCCTATATGTCGAGCCAGGCGGTCTCTATGAAAAAGAAGCTGTCGAAATGCTTCGCCAATGCAAGTCAGTCAAACCGATAATCGCCTACGTGACCGGCGGGATTCTCGCCACCAAGGATCTGTCGCTCGGACACGCCGGAGCTGTTGTCGACGGTGGGCAGACCACTGCGGCTGCGAAGATGGAGCTTTTCGACAACTACTTCGGGATCGGACCGTTCGAACCCGGACGTCGATATCACAAAACCGCGGAGCTTATCGACTCGTTGGGGCGGGGAATGCGAATCACCACGCTGCATCACTTACCGGCGGCGGCGGGGCTGATCTGCGATCGGCTGGGCATTCAGCGCGATTTCAGACGTCCCAAGCAGTTCCGCCTGAATCCCTGGTTTGTCGACTACAAGCACCTGGGTAAGACGCTGCCCACTCGACTGCTTCTTCACGCCGGAGTTGTCCCCAAACCGTACGCGTCGCAGTTTAAGGCGCTAATGCGAACCACTCTGGGCGCCGCTCCAGGCAGACGGGACATGAGGAACGCCAGCCGCGTATCGTCCAATGATGGAAAGGAAACGCGAATATATGGTCTCTCGCTCGCTGAGTTGATGCGCCAGGGCTCGTTCGCCTCGTCTCTCATTCTGTCGTGGACGGGAGAGAAACCAAGGGACTTCGAAGCGGTCCTGGTCGAAAAGTGCCTGATCGCAGCACTCAGCAACGGTCCGGGGACGATATCCGCTCAGGGCGCCAAGCTGTCGGCCGCTGCGGGCAACGCACCGAATACCGCAATGATAGCTTCACTGGCGAGTATTGGGCAGGTCCACGGAGGCAATGGACGTCGGGCGGTGGAGTATCTGCTGAAGGTGTTCAGAGACATTGAACTCGACGATCCGTTCGATCCGAAACACGGACTGGATCTGGCCGCTCTGGCCAAAAAAGAGGTCAAGAGATTCGCCAAGATCCGCAAAGAGGCCAAAGACGCCGGATCTGAATACGACCGCATTCCATGTCTTGGACATCCGGTGTTCAACACTGAGGCGGTGAACTACGATCCCAGGGAGCGGGCCATTGCCGAATGTCTGACCGAAAACGAGATATGTAACGTCTTTCTGGATTATTACCACCTGCTGACCGTCGGGCTCAAGGAAGCCGAAATCGCCAGGAATGTCTGGGCCGTCAATCTCGATGGCGCCATAGCTTCAGTAACGCTGGGCATATGCTGGCGGGCGCTGAAGGAAAGGCGAATGACCGTCCAGCGCGCCTGTGATATTGCGTTTCTAATGTTCGCGGTAGGCCGGGCCGCAGGCAGTGCCGGGGAATTCCTAGACCACCAGGACTACGGAAGTCCGATGGATATGCGGATTCCCGTAAGCGAATGCATATCCCTGACCAGACCGCGAGACTAACCCTCAAACCGCCCGTAATCCGACTCCTGTGAGGCAATCACTTCCGTTTGACGCGGGAATCTGGTATCCTTTCGCGTCTTATGTTTGAATCCCTGACAGAGAAATTCGGCGATGTCTTCCGCAAGATGTCCGGACGAGGGCGTATTTCAGAGCAAAACGTCCGCGACGCCATGCGAGACGTCCGCACCGCGCTGCTCGAAGCCGACGTCAACTACAAGGTCGTAACGAAGTTTTGTGAGGATGTTACGCAGAAGGCTGTCGGTTCTGAGGTCATCAAGTCGCTCCATCCCGGCCAGTTGATGGTCAAGATCGTTCAGGACGAACTTACCGAACTGATGGGCCCGGTGGATTCGCGGATATACTACGTAAGCCCTCCGCCCACGATCATATTGATGGCCGGTCTACAGGGCGCCGGTAAAACCACCACCTGCGGAAAACTCGCCAGGAATCTCCTCAAGCAGGGCAAGCACCCCGTTGTAGTCGCCTGCGACTTACAGAGACCGGCGGCTATCGAGCAGTTGGAGATTGTGGCCGATCAGGTCGGTATTCCGTCGTTCAGGGTCGAGGGGTCCGGGAATCCGGTCGCGGTGGCGCGCAAGAGCATAAAATGGGCGCGAAGCAATGAATGCGACGTGGTCATAATCGACACCGCCGGTCGCCTGCACGTTGATGAAGAAATGATGCGGCAGGTGCAGGATATCTCCTCAGCTGTTAATCCGCACCAGATATATCTCGTTGTTGACGCGATGACCGGTCAGGATGCCGTGAACTCCGCCCGGGAGTTTAACGAACGCCTGGAACTCGACGGCGTGATCCTGACCAAGTTCGACTCCGATGCACGGGGCGGCGCCGCACTCAGCGTAAAAGCCGTCACCGGTAAGCCGATCAAGTTCATCGGTGTCGGTGAGAAGCTTGACGATCTCGAAGAGTTCCATCCCGACCGTATGGCCGGGCGAATACTGGGCATGGGCGACATTGTCTCGCTCGTCGAAAAAGCCCAAAGCGAATTCGACGCCGACCAGGCGGCGGCCATGCAGGAGAAGATGGCCAAAGGTCGATTCACGCTTACCGACTTCCTGGCCCAGATGAAGCAGATGCAGAAGCTCGGGTCGATGAAGCAGATTCTCAAGATGATCCCGGGCATGGGCGGGCAACTTGATGCGATGCAGATGGACGGTAACGAGATGCGTCGTATGGAGGCGATAATCCTCTCGATGACTCCGGGCGAGCGGGAGGACCCGACTGTTATCGAAGCGTCCCGCCGTCGGCGAATCGCCAAAGGCGCCGGGCAGGAAACTCAGGACGTGTCGGGCCTGATCAAGAGTTTTACCCAGGCTGCGGGCATGATGAAGCAGATGGCCGGTATGGGCACGCGCGACCGCATGAAGATGGCCCAGAGCATGGGGCAGATGGGCATGGGCGGGGGATTCCCGGGAAAAGTAAAGAAACGCTCAAAACGCCTGACGGCTAAACAACGCGCAAATCGCAAAAAGAAGAAGAAACGCAAAAGGTAGAACGGCGGACAACTGGAGACGTATTGTGCAAGGTCTTCCAGACCCTCCGGATGGATAGTGATTTAGGCTCCATCGCGTATAGTCCGCTTTCACAGTTGTTATAAACGAAGGATATGCGATATGAATCCCATTAGTCGAAGAAGGTTCCTGGCGGGAAGCGCTCTTGTCACCGGTGGGGCGATATTGTCTCGTTCGGGTTTGGCTCGAGACGCCGCACCACAAAAGCCCAATATCCTCTGGATCACCAGTGAAGACAACAGTATCTCCTGGGTGAGCTGTTACGGAAGCACGAACGCCAAGACACCCGCGATCGATCAACTGGCGAAAGAGGGTTTTCGCTATACGCACTGCTTCGATAATGCGGCCGTCTGCGCGCCGACCCGTTCGTGCTGGATCACTGGAATGTACGCGATATCCAACGGTACGCAGCCGATGCGCAGCAGAAACCACATTCCTCACGATAAGATCAAGTACTATCCTGACCTGCTGAAGAAAGCCGGATACCACGTATCCAACGGCGGCAAGACCGACTACAACATCGGCGGACGCAGCGATAACGACTGCTGGGGTCAATCGGGCGGTAAGAAGGGCGGTAAGAAAGGCGGTAGGAAGGGCAGGTCCAGGTACGGGTGGCGCAATCGACAGTCGGGCCAACCGTTCTTCGCCAACGTGAACATTGGCGACTCTCACGAGAGTCGCGCCCACGGACCCGGGGGCGGGGCGGGAAAGGACCCCGCCAAAATGAAGCTGGCGTCATACCATCCCGATCTTCCGGTTATCCGCACCAACTACGCCAAATACGCTGCGGCGGTTGAGAGAATGGACGCCCAGGTCAAGAAATGCCTCGATGCCCTCAAAGAAGACGGGCTCTACGAAGACACGATCGTAATCTATTGCTCCGATCACGGCGGTGTGATGGCGCGCAGCAAGCGATTTGTCTATTCCAGCGGGATTCACTGCCCGCTGGTGGTCCGTATACCGGAAAAGTGGAAGCAGTTCCACCCGGCAGCCAAACCTGGTGTGACGGTCGATCGCATGGTGAGCTTTGTCGATATGCCCAAAACCTGGGTGTCTCTGGTTGGAGGCGAACCGCCCGAGACCATGCAGGGAACGGTATTCCTGGGTAAGGGGATCGAGCCCGAGCCGAAATATCACCTGGGCTTCCGCGAACGCGCCGACGAGCGCTACGACTCGGTCCGCATGATCCGCGACAAGCAATATGCCTACTACAAGAACTACATGCCTTACGCTCCGGCCGGTCAGTACCTGGCGTACCTCTGGAAAGCGCCCGCGACGCCCGCATGGGAAAAGCATCACAGGGAAGGCAAGACCGATGCGGTCACCGGGCGGTTCTTCCGCCCGCGCGTGTCGGAGGAGTTCTACGACACCGTGGACGACTTCGACAACGTGAAGAATCTGATCGATGCCCCGAAACACCAGAAGAAGATCGCCGAACTGAAGGCGGCCCTGCGAGCAAAGCAACTCGAACTTTTCGATTCCGGGCTGATCCCTGAGACTATGCGAGTTCGTCGCGCAAGTGCAAACAACACGACCATCTATGAAATGGTTCGCAACGAGAAGCTCTATCCGCTGGCGAAGTACCTTGATGCAGCCGATCTGGCGCTGGTTCGCGACAAGAAGAACCTGGCGACGTTCGTCAAGGGCCTGACCGACGCCGACGAGTGCATCCGTTACTGGTCGATCGTGGGCATCCACCTTCTGGACAAGAACGCAGCGCCTGCTGAAACCGCCATCGCCAAGGCGATGACCGACCAGGCCGAGGAAGTAAAAATGATGGCCGCCTGGACGTTGACGAAGATTGGCAAGAAGGATCAGGGGCTGGCTTGCCTTCGTGAAATGCTCTTCAAGGGTTCGAAGAACTCCCAACTCCTCCACAACACACTGGATTGGATGGGTGAGATTGCCCTGCCGATGATAAAGGAATTTCACAAAGCAGGAAAAGGAAAGCGTGGAAAATACGGGACTTCCATCTTTGGTCATATTGCGCAGATAAACGGGTTCTGATCGTGAGTTCTTCGGGGAACTCCGTTTCGATCGGCAATTGAGTGAAGGACAGTGCGCCCATGCGAAAGGTTCTCAGCTTTCTGTACCACACGCTCCCGCTCATATGCGGGGGCTTGCTCGCGCTTTTCGGGGGTGTTCTCGGAGGTATTGACGCGGGTAATCCCGGGCTTGGCGTAGGCGCTGTTGTAGGTTTGTTGGTCGGTACGGCGATCGGTTTCCTCTTCGCCAATCTTCTTGCTCTGGCATTCGGAAGGAAAGCGACCGCCGACCCGAAACATCAAGGCTCCGCACTCACGGAGACTCCCCCCCAGCGCGCACGCCGATACGTATTTCGCACACTGGTTATTGTCGTGTTAGCGGTTGTGCTGCACGATTGCTACTGGTTCGGATGCATGTGGATGTCGGGCGTGAACTACAACGCCGGAGCCTACATGACCCGCGCCGCTGCGCAGAACTACTCACGCTCGCAATTGCAGCGTGATCTCCAGGACCACCGGTGGCGACACGATGTACTGGCGGCCCGACCGTTGAAGTGGATGTTCGCCGACGAGGCCGAAATCCTGAATCAAGCTAATCGGGAGATTATCAATGTCGTCACCGACAAGACTATCGTGAAACCCGGTATGCGCCTGAAGGATATGCCTACTACTGTGGAACTGGCCGACCTTTGGCGGTCAGGTTACTGGTTTGCACCGTCAGTTACCGATCGATCGCTGAGTAATTACGGGATGGCGGTGTGCAGCGCGACGGCCGGGAAGTTGGAAAAGCACCAGTCCAGAGGCCTGATTCTGCGATTTCTGCCCAAGGCGTGGTTCCGATAACGACCAGCAGGCCAGCCGATATTGCGGTCGCCCCGGTGAGAACGTGACTATGAACAGACGCACATTTCTGCAAAGCGTTGCGGCCGGAAGCGCCTGCCTTGTCGTTTCTCGTCGTTCGCAAGGCGAGGGCGATAAGGATCGGCCTAACATTGTTTTGATCATGGCTGACGACATGGGCTGGTCGGATGCGGGGTGTTATGGCGGGGAGATTCAGACACCCAACATAGACCGATTGGCGCGCGAGGGCCTGAGGTTCACCCAGTTCTACAACTGCGCACGATGCGTTCCGACGCGCGCCTCCCTCATATACGGAGTCTATCCGCAGCAGGCCGGCGTCAGTTCGCCGGGCGGGGCCGGTAGAGTGAAGAACTGCATCAGTCTGGCTGAGGCCCTCAAAACTGCGGGGTATCGCACGCTGATGACGGGTAAGTGGCACGGTTCGCAGAATCCGATCGCTCGCGGATTCGACCGGTACTACGGTCTTCTCAGCGGATGCTGCAACTATTTCAATCCGGGCAGGCGGCGTTCCGGCGAGCCTGAACCGGGGCATAAACGCCCGGGCGACCACCGCCCCTGGGGGGATGAAGGCAAGGTCATCCGCCCGTTTACGCCCAAGGATCCTGACTTTTACACCACCGACGCCTTTACCGACAAGGCGATTAAGTATCTCGACGAGTACGGCGCCCAAGACAGGCCTTTCTTCCTGTATCTGGCCTACACGGCTCCGCATTTTCCGATACAGGCAAGGCCCGCCGATATCGCTCGATACCGCGGCAAGTACAAGGTCGGTTGGGGCGCGATCCGCAAACAGCGATACAAACGCCAGATGAAGATGGGGCTGATCGACAAGGATTGGGCGCTGGCGCCGGCGGACTCCCAGACGCCGCCGTGGAAGGATGTCAGGGATAAGGACGGATGGGATCTTAAAATGGCGACCTATGCGGCCATGATCGACTGCATGGACCGCAACATCGGGCGAATACTCGATAAGCTCCGAAAACTCGACAAGGAGAAAGAAACGCTTGTGCTTTTCCTGTCTGACAACGGGGCCTGCGCCGAGGCGTGGCACGCGACGCCCGACATTCCGCCCGGGCCGGTCGATTCCTATCGCACAGTTGACCTGCCCTGGGCCAACGCCTCCGATACGCCTTTCCGAAAATTCAAACGCTGGACATACGAGGGTGGAATCGCAACTCCGCTGATTGCATGCTGGCCGGGCAGGATCAAACGCGGGACAATCACGCATCAGGTAGGACACGTTATCGACATCCTGCCGACACTTTGCGAACTGGCGGGGATCAAATGTCCAACCGAGTTTAAGGGACAGAAGATCATTCCCGCTGAGGGCAAGAGTCTCACTGCTGTATTCGAGGGCCGGCGGCGAGCCGGTCACGAATGGTTGTTCTGGGAGCACGTAGGCAACAAGGCCGCCCGCTGCGGTAAATGGAAACTGGTCGGTCGCGGCGATCCGGCGAAACCGGGCAATTGGGAACTGTACGATTTGGCGACGGATCGTACGGAGTTGAAGAACCTGGCGAAAGAGCATCCAGAGCGTGTAACGCAAATGTCACGGGCTTGGCGCGACTGGGCCAAACGAACGAACTGGCGATCGAAAAAATGAAGGAGATCGCTACTTAGGGATTGTCGGACGGATTGTAGTTTATTAGTCTTCGTTGGCGGTCTTACTTAACTAACAGCGAAAGGACCCGGATATGAGAACAAAAGCACTGTTTACGATGCTCCTGGCGGTCTCGATCGCTTTCGTAATTGGATGCCAGGGAACTCCTGAGAATTCGCCCAAACCACTGCCTGTGTCCCAGCCCAAGATAAAACCCGTCAGTTGGCAGTTGAAAATTGCGGGCGAATATGCAGGGATAATATCCAATACCGGCGAGGAGTACCCCTCCAACACCGTGTTCAAGGTCGAAGCTGAGAAGATTAGCGGCAAGTACGCGCTGGACGTCAACGGCATGCGGTATTCCGGTGTGTTGAACAAGTTCACCGTAGTAGGCGACCGCAAGTTCAAGTGCAGGTGGCTCGACGAGGAAGGCCGCGAAGGCAATCTCAGCGGAACCTTCTCGTCCGACCTGTCCAACTTCAAAGGCAAGTGGGACGCCGATGACGGCAATGGCGACGGCGATTGGAACGGAAAGAAGTAGCAGAGGCCCGGCGATGGGCGACGGCGCACAGCTTGACGGCGTGATCGCCATGCTATTGCACCGTGATAACCCTTACGGTTCGGGCGTAGAAGCCTCGGGCCAAAGAAATGGAAGAATTAATGAGTGATAATCTGCAAGCCGGCCAGGAGTTTCTGGCTGAAAAAGCCGCCCAAGACGATGTGACCGTTCTGCCCAGCGGGTTGATGTACAAGGTTATTGTCGCCGGCGACGGCGCGACGCCGACGTCCAGCGACAGCGTGACGGTGCATTACCGCGGTACGCTGATTGACGGTACGGTGTTCGACAGTTCTTACGACCGCGGCCAGCCTGCGACCTTCCCGGTCAATCGTGTGATCGCAGGTTGGATTGAGGCGCTGCAACTTATGGCGGTCGGAGCCAAGTGGGAGCTGTACATCCCATCGGACCTGGCGTACGGTGCGGCGGGCGCAGGCGGAGTGATCGGTCCGGACTGCACGCTGGTCTTTGAAGTTGAACTGCTCAAGATCGTCTGAGCGGGCGGTATGTGACAACCGCTAACCGCCCATCATCTTTTCAGATGTTTTATTGCCCTGATTGAGGTCACCGGGATTCGTATGTCCAGTAGTTTTGGTTGGCTGCTGAGGACTACGTAGTCGGCTCCGACCTTCGAGACTTTGTATCGCGACAGGATCTTCGTGTTGGAGACGGTCAACTCGTAGTTGCCCCCGCACTCACTCAAGGTCACCGTCTGCCCGGGGCGGAGCACTGACAGCAGGCCCGGAGTTCCCTTCGCGGCTTTTGGGCTGTCGTAGTAGTCCGCCGCCGCCATCGCCACAACCGCAGTCGCAGCGATCAACACTGTCAATAATATCGCATTTCTCATAAGACCGTCCCTTTCGGAAGTTTCACAGTTGATTGCAATTCCCGTACATATTGTCCATTTCGGCCGATCGCATGGAAACACTTGCGATGTTATTGGGTCTCGCCGGCCTTCTGGGCGTTTTCAGGCAGGGGAGGTACGCCGACCCACGGATCGACCTTCTCAGGAGATCTGCGGAACACTTCATGCCAATCTACTTTTCCGGTGGCCTGCATCAGTACGAACAGGGTGGCGATTGCGCCAATGGTCAGCGTCAGGCCCGTGGCGCCAACCCACAGGAACGCGTAGCTGAAGCCCACGAGATAAACCAGTTGCGCCGCTCCAACATACGCCACCGCAAACTTCACACCGGCGACCAGACGCATATAGCTGACCACAAGCGCCGTGCTCACCGCCGCGCATATCCAGAACGCCGCGTGTATCGAAATCAGGTCGACCAGGTAAGCCATCAATATGTGGAAAGCGAAGAAACCGGCTGAAATGAACAGGTAGTGCATCGGATGCAGGGGCAGTTTCTTCAATACCACCACGGTGAACAGGACGGTGAAGAAGAACGCCAGAGAGATCGGCGCGAAGAAACTCATGCGTGCGGCTATCGGGCCGGCGTTGGTGCGCGCGGGCATTTCGACGCCCATTGTCTGATTGGCGCGCATGGACTGGTACTGCCATTTTGCTACGGCGCCGCCGTCGCTTTTCTCGGCCGGTGACGTGGGGCTTACCGATCCTTTGGGATAGTCGATGTTCGCAAAGTCGGTGCGGGCGGTGAGAGTGAAGTTCCGCATCATCGCCGGTTTCCCCGCCGTGTGCCATTGCGAGGCGTACACCCAGCGGTCTCGGGCGCGCGTCGTGTACGCCACCTCAACTACGTGCTCCCCGCCTGCGCCCAGCGGAACCTCCAGCGTATTGGATATGCTTGACGCCGAGGAGTAAGCGGCTTTGATGACGGTGTCATCGACTTTGAACGTCAAATCCTCCAGCGAGTGTATATCTTCGGGCAGTTCAAACCGGAACGTTGCGTCAGCATCCGACTGTTCGACCTCATAGACGCCGGAGAAATGGACCGTGTACGTACTGAACCACAACAGACCCTTGTAGCGATTGTGATGTTCAAAGGTCACGTCAATGTCGCTCCGGCTGGGGGAGTCGTACCGGGCTCCGCTGGCCTGGTCCCGTCCGGAAATGATACGCGGGGGGCGCTGCACAACTCCCGCAGGACCCCACATTGCGTCCACATCCTTGCTGAGCGATCGCTCCAATTGGTCGGTCCGGTAGTCGATCGTGTTGCCGAGCACCGCCCATCCGGCGCTTGCGACTGCGAAGATAACTGCAATTGCAGTAAAGCGTTGTGTGTTCATGTTACGTTCCTTTCTGCGTGTTGTTGTCAAGAATTGCGGTATGAAGCTCCAGTTCAACTCACCGCGGCGCCAAACGCACCGGGCCAGCAGCAATACATTCACCAGGGACGCCAGCGGGACGACACCCAGCACATCGTGCGATGAATCGATCGTTACCGACAGGTAGCAAATGCTTATGCCCGCTAGAACGAGGATCGCCAGAAAGTTCAGGCTGCTGGTGCGGAGTCGCCTTGGATTCCATAGCGACACCAGCACGCTGGCGCCCGCGATTCCCCAAGCCAGCAGCATTGCCGACTCCGGCCACGGATGCTGAAATGATTCGTTTGCGATCATCAACATGCATGCCGGTTCAATCACCAGACCAAGAGCGCAGACCACTCGGAATCCAGATGTGAATCGCAGCGCCCTGCGGCCGGCCCCGATGACGATGAAGAACGTCGCCAGTTCAATGAACGGGTACGATATGAGAACCAACGCTACTATCAGGGCCAACTCCAGCGTCATCGTTCGACCTTTCTCGCTCAGTCAGCAACTGCGCCCGACGCGTTGCTTATTAACAGGCGATTACCAGCAACTGCGGGTTCTCGCACGTGTTTGTGTTTTGGAGTGCGGGTCCGCCCGAAACCTGACAGGACGGATTCAAGCAGCGGTGTGGTTCGGTGCAGGAGGCCTGACTTGATCACCAGGTTCCAGAGCGGTTCCAGTTTCTTCCACCCGCCTGCATACGCCAAATGTCGCAGACGCCCAGCCAGGTCCGGCTTGGTGCGGGCCGCACGGAGAATGCTGCTCCAACGATAGAAGTTCTCGTATGCGCCGCTATACCCGCTCTCAAGTTGTTCGGCGCTCATACGCTCCGGTCGGAAAACCGCGTGTCGCGTGTTGTACAGATTCCAGTTGTATGTTGTGATTCGCCCCCGCGAGGACAGGCGGGAAAACAGGCGTGTGCCCGGATAGGGGGTGAGGATATGGAACGTTGCGGTTTCGATACCCTGCTCGATCGCCCAGTCCACGGTGCGCTGGAATACTCCCGGACCGTCGTGGTCCATACCGAAAACAAACGAGGCGTTTATCATGACGCCCAGATCGCCCAGACGCCTGATTGCCGCAGAGTAATTGCCTCGCAAGTTGTGGTGTTTGCCCGCATCCGTCAAGTTCGCCCCATCGAGCGTTTCAAATCCGATAAACAGGCTTCGAAGGCCGGCGCGTGCGGCTTTTTCGACCAGATCGCCCCGCAGCACGGACTCAACCGTACCCGCGCCCTGCCACACCTTGCCCATTCCCCGCATGCCTTCAAAAAGTTCGGAGGCGAAAGGGCGATCGCCAAACAGGTGATCGTCCAGGAAGTACACGTGCCTTTCGGGCAGGCGGTCTATCCGGCCGAGGGCTTGGTCTACGTTCATCGTGTAAAAGCTCTTGCCGCCGCTGTAGAACGAATCCTTGTAGCAGAATTCACAATGGTGCGGGCAGCCGTGTGAGACCACCATTGTGTTGGGCGTAAGGTATAAATGACGCTTGATCAGATCGCGTCTCGGCGGGGGCGAGTCGGTTAGAGAGCGGATGTTCGACAGGTATATCTCGCCCGGATTGCCTTGGCGGAAGTCTTTCAGGAATGCCGGCCAGCTGTATTCGCCCGGTCCGCAGAATATCGTGTCGGCATGGGCGGCCGCTTCGTCAGGCATGGCGGTCACGTGCAATCCGCCAAGGCATACATGCACGCCGCGGGCTCGATAATGGTCGGCGATTTCGTATGCGCGACCGGCGGAGGTGATGTAAGCCTGGATCGCGACCAGATCCGGTTCGTCGTCCATCGACAGCGTTTCGACGTGCTCGTCGACAATTTCGATCTCGTCGTTGTCGTCCAGATATCCCGCCAGCGTCGCCAATCCCAGCGGGGGGAACAGCGAGTACTTGATCGCCCGGAAATGGGGCGACAGGGCTTCGGTCAGCGCGGGCAGAATCAGTTTTACTTTCACGTCAGTCACCTCCGCGGCCGCGGGCCTCCATGCTCCGCAACCAGCAGTTATCTAGCCTGATCCAGTATCCCCTGGAGGAGGTTTACGTAGTTCTTCAGAGCTTTGCGACCCTTGGCGGTCTGGGCGATGGTCGTGCGGGGTTTCTTGCCCTTGAAGCTCTTGATGATTTCAACGTACCCGACCCGTTCCAACGCGGCCAGGTGCGTAGAGAGATTCCCGTCGGTCAGGCCCAACTGAGCCTTTAGATCGTTGAAATCGAGGTTTTCCAGTCCCGCCAACGTAGCCATTATCGCCAGGCGCGTTCGCTGGTGGATTACATCGTCAATCAGATTGTGGGGTTGGTTTGTGCCCACGTTATCGCAGCCTCTGCTATCAACCGCCGTGTCGGATCCAGACGATGATTCCGTAGACTATGTGGAACCCGCCGAACGTTATTCCCAGCGTCCAGTAGGGGGCGGTTCCCGGTTCGAGCCCGGGAATCGTGTGTTGGTAACTGCATGCGGTGACCAGGCCGGCTAGTATGAACGCCGCACCCATCGCCCGCAGCTCGCCAGCGGAAAACAGCCCGATCTGCCAAAGTGTCACGCCGTAGAACGTCATCCATATCGGGGGGACAAGTCCCCACTGATTTGGCCCGTCCTTAATGTGCCAGCGATACATTATGGCGATTGTCAGACCGATCCCGGCGATGAAAGGCGGCAGTATGGTCAGGAGGATGCGGCGTTTGATCGGCGACCAGAAGGGCATGCCCTGTTTGCGTTCGCGGACGTATGTGAGAACTGCTGAACACGTAAAGGCGGTGACGAACACGCCCGCCCACACCAGGGCGTTTATCCATAACGCGTCGTTGGGAAGGTTGTCTGACACCCATGCATCGGCTGCGACTCCCCCCAGAGCCGCGCAGCCGGCCAGAATGCCCGACAGACCGCTCATTGTCGAGTAGCGAATCGGGCGTTCCATTAACTGACGAATTACCGTGAGATTCTCAGCAGCTTTATCCGCGTCCATCTCAAGTTCTCCTTGATACGATCACTGGTGTCGCATTAGTAGTTTGGGGCCCGATCCGATCCGCTCGCGTGACCCCGTCGCCCGGAGAATTCCGGGCTCCGGAGTTTCGGTTGTGTCGATTCTGACCCATGTACTTTGTATCACAAAGTACTTTGTAGCATATCGACAGGGAAAGACAAAGACTTTTATGAAATTTTTTTCAGAGCTTTGAAAAGAGCGTCCCGTACTTGCTGCAGGACGGTGGGGCACAGCAGAGGTCACTGCGGTTGGTGAGGCGCGGTCGGCCGGTCGTTTTTAGCAAAACGCTTCTTTGTGTGCTGGTGAAGGAAGGGTAGAATTCCTGTAATGTGGAGGTCCGCCAAGTAGTTAATCAACATAAAGGTAGTGTTATGACAAGAGCAACAATGTCGCGCAGGCGGTTTATACAGAATTCAGGGCGGGCTGGAGCCTTGCTGGCGCTGGTCGGACGATCCGCACTGGGCGCCGCCGCAACCACACGCAAGCCCAATATCCTCTTTATAATGTCCGACGACCACACCACCCAAGCCATTGGGGCTTATGGTGGTCGATTGGCGAAGTTGAACGCCACGCCCAACATTGACGCCCTGGCCAGCGGTGGTATGCGGTTCGATCGGGTCTTCTGCAACAACTCCATCTGCGTTCCCAGCCGGGCCAGCATCATCACCGGACAATACTCACAACGCAACGGGATCATTGTGCTTGGCGGGCAGATTCCGCCCGAAAGGCAGTACCTTCCCATCGAGATGAAGAAGGCCGGTTATCAGACCGCTATGGTGGGTAAGTGGCATCTTTCGGCTGAGCCCGCCGCGTTCGATTATTACTGCGTTCTCCCCGGGCAGGGAAAGTACTTCAATCCGGACTTTTACGTTCGCGGCGACAAGCCATGGCGGAGAAACAAGGTCAGCAAGACGGGCAAGCACTCCAGCGACGCCATCGCCGACATAAGCCTCGACTGGTTGAAGAACGGGTGGGACCGCAAGAAGCCCTTCTTCATGATGCACCATTTCAAAGCTCCGCACGACATGTTCCAGAACGCCAAGCGATACGAAAGCTACCTGGCGGATGTGAAGATCCCCGAACCGGACAACCTGCATAACCAGCCCGCAGAAGGGTTCGGTTCGAAGGCCACCCGAAAGTACGGCGCCGGGCTGACCAAGAATCACCCCAGTTGGGGTATGGCCCGGAAACTCGGAGTCGACAAGAAGCTCCCGGAGCCTGAACACGGCTCGGAGGCCTACCAGCGATATCTCAAACGATACCTGCGATGCGTCAAGGGCGTCGACGATAACGTCAAACGACTGATCGACCACCTGAAGAAGATAGGCGAATTCGACAACACCATTATCATGTACACCGGCGACCAGGGTTTCTTCCTTGGAGAACACGACTTGATCGACAAGCGATGGATGTACGAAGAGGGCATGCGTATGCCTTTCATCGTTCACTATCCGAAAACGGTCAAGCCCGCTGCTACGAACAACTGGCTGATCAACAATACCGATTTCGCCCCGACCATTCTGGACCTCGCGGGCGTGGCGAGGCCCGATTACATGCAGGGGCGTTCCTTCGCAGCCGCCCTGAAAGGCGCCGCAAAACCCAAAGATTGGCGCAAAGTCACGTACTATCGCTACTGGATGCACATGGCCCACAACCTGCAGGTTCCGGCGCATTTCGGTATTCGGGGCGATCGTTACAAGCTGATATTCTTCTATGGCGCCAGCGCCAGGGGCAGGGGGCGCACTACGCCTGCGGCGTGGGAGTTCTACGATCTTGAGAAGGACCCCAGCGAGATGAAGAACCAGTACGCCAATCCCGCCTACGCCAGGATAATCGCCGACATGAAGGTCCAACTGAAGAAGACGCGTGAAGAACTCGGCGAGACCGACGAGAAGTACCCTCACATCCAGAAGATCATCGACGCGAACTGGTGAAGATAAACCAAGGCGCAATTGGAGATCAGAAATGAGACGCCGTGATTTTCTAAGAGGTCTGGGAGCGACTCTGGCCGCCATGATCGGTTCGTCCGCGGTAGGGCGACAGGCTCCGAAAAAGAAGACGAATTTCATCTTCTTCCTCATCGACGACCTTGGCTGGACTGACGTGGGGTGTTACGGCAGCCGGTACTACGAGACGCCCAACATCGACCGGCTCGCCAGGGGCGGCATGCGGTTCAGCGACGCCTACGCGGCCAGCTGTGTCTGTTCGCCCACGCGGGCGAGCATTCTGACGGGCAAGTATCCCGGGCGCCTGCATATCACGCACGCCATTCCCATCCAGGGCGCGTCTCGCTTGAAAGGGCCTCTTCCTCTGCTTCCGGCGATCTACACCAAGAATCTCCCGCTGGAAGAGGTCACCATCGCCGAGGCCCTGAAAGACGCCGGATATGTCTCGGCGTCGATGGGCAAGTGGCACGTTTGCTGGGACAAGGGGTACTATCCCGAGGACCAGGGCTTCGATCTCAACGTGGGGGGGAACAACATGGGCAATCCTGGCAACTACTTCCACCCGTACCAGGGCTCCTGGCGCATGACGTCCAAACATCCTCTCATACGTTGGAATACGCTCCCCGACGGCAAGCCGGGCGAATACCTCACCGACAGGCTGACCGACGAGGCCGTCAAGTTCATTGACAAGAACAGGCAGCGCCCATTCTTCCTTTACCTATCTCATTATGCGGTCCACACGCCGATTCAGGCGAAGAAGAAGATCCTTGCCAAGTACAAGAAGAAGCCGAAAGCCAAACGCCACAAGAACGCGGGATACGCGGCGATGATCGAGAGCGTCGATCAATCCGTCGGCAGGGTGTTGAAGAAGCTCGATGATCTCGGCCTCGCCGACCGGACGGTGGTTATTTTCGCGTCGGACAACGGCGGACATGGCAGGATCACGTCGCACCATCCTCTGCGGGGCAATAAGGGCAACTTTTACGAGGGCGGTATTCGCGTGCCGCTGATTGTCAAATGGCCTGGCGTTGTCAAACCGGGCTCCCAATGCCCCACGCCGGTGATCAGCACGGACTTCTATCCGACGATGCTCGCGATGGCCGGCCTTCCGCTGCGGCCGGAGCAACATATTGACGGTAAGAACATCGTGCCTCTGCTGAAACAGAGCGGAGGTCTCAAACGGGATGCGCTGTATTGGCATTTTCCGAATTACATTGGCGCAGGACATCCCAACGCAGCAAGGCCGTGCAGCGTGATTCGCAAGGGCGACTGGAAGCTGATAGAGTTCCTCGAGGACAACCGCGTGGAGTTGTACAACCTGAAAGACGATCTGAGCGAGAAGACCGATCTGGCGTCGAAGATGCCCGACAAGGCCAACGCCCTGCGCCGAATGCTTGAGCAGTGGCGCAAAGACGCCAACGTCCAAATGCCCAAGCCGAATCCGAAGTATCGTCCGCAAGGGTCCTCGTCATGAGCGAAGATAAGCGAGCCAGTCGCCGCACCTTCTTACGCTGCACGCTCGGGCTGGGAGCTGCTGCGGTGTCGTTTCCCGGATGGCTCGCGGCGGCGAAAAAGTCCGCCCCGCGCTCCAACGTTCTGTTTGTGGCCGTTGACGACATGCGCGACTGGACGGCCGGCCTGAACGGTTATGCGGGCAAGGTTCACACGCCCAATCAGCAGCGACTTGCGAAGATGGGCGTGGAGTTCACCCGCGCGTATTGCGCGTCGCCTGTGTGCTGCCCGAGTCGGACGGCGGTCATGACAGGTCTGATGCCTTATACCAGCGGTATTTACAATAATGGGCAGTGGTGGAAGCCGCACATGCCCGCTCTGGTTACGATCCCGCTGCACTTCCGGACTCACGGATACAAGGTCGCCGGCGCCGGGAAGATATTCCATCACACAGCCGGCAACAACCCGCCTTCCCAGTGGGACGAGTTCCAGCGCCTGGTCTTTCGCGATGATCCGTGGTATCGCGGGGCGAAATTGAATTACCCGTGGTCCAAAGTCGGTCCTCCGCCGAAGGGCTTCCCGTTCAGTCGCGTCAAGGGCCTGCCCCACGAAAACGACTGGGGCTCGCTGCCCGACAAGGATGAGGCCGACTACGACGACGCGAAAACGGTCGACTTCGCCATCGAGTATCTGCAACGGAAACACGGCAAACTGTTCTTCCTGGCGTGCGGTATATTCCGGCCGCACTTGCCATGGTACGTACCGAAAAAGTACTTCGACCTTTACCCGCTGGACAAGATCAAGCTGCCCGAGGCTCCCGCCGACGACCTGGACGATATTCCTCGGGAAGGTCGAGCACTGTCAAAGGCCCGCCGCAGCGACCTGGAGAAGATCACATCAGTCGGGAAGCGCCCCGCCGCCGTGCAGGCGTATCTGGCGAGCATTACGTTCGCCGACGCCCAATTCGGACGCCTGCTCGACGCGCTGGCGAGAAGCCCATATGCAGACAACACCATTATCGTGTTCTGGTCGGACCACGGTTGGCATTTGGGGGAGAAGAAGCACTGGCACAAGATGACGCTCTGGGAGGAGGCTACTCGCGTACCGTTCATAATCTCCGCTCCGGGCGTCGCAAAAGCGGGCGGTCGCTGCAATCGGTCGGTGAGCCTGATCGACATATACCCTACTCTGATCGACCTCTGCGGCCTGAAGCCGAAACCGGAGTTGGATGGACAGAGCCTTGCGGACCTGTTGCGAAATCCGAACGCCGAGCGAGAGCGTCCGGCGGTGACGGCGTACCGTCGAGGCCAGTGCGCCGTGCGATCGCAACGATGGCGATACATCCGCTACTCCGACGGCGGACAGGAGTTGTACGATCACGACAACGATCCCAACGAGTGGACTAATCTCGCCGGTCGTCCGAAGTACAAAGCGGTAATAGCGGACCTGGCCCGTTGGATTCCGAAACAGTTCGCCCCAAACGCTCCGTCAAAGGGCGCATATCGTTTCGATCCGGAAACGTACAGTTGGACCCATAAGAAAACAGGAAAGAAGAGCGGATGACAAAACTCTCGCGACGAGATTTTCTGAAGATCGCGGGCTTGGGAGCGGCGACCATGGCGGCCGGGTCTTCGGGCGCCGTTCGGGGCGCCTCTAAACCCAACGTGTTGTTCATCGCGGTCGACGATCTTCGCCCGATGCTGGGATGTTATGGCGACAAGACCGTGCTCAGCCCGAATATAGACGCTCTCGCCAAACGCGGTATGGTGTTCGAGCGTGCGTATTGTCAGCAGGCTGTCTGCTCACCGTCGCGCCAGTCGCTGATGACCGGATTGCGACCCGATACAATCAAAGTTTGGGATCTGGCGGCTCATTTTCGTGACGCTCTGCCTGAAGCGATTACGCTGCCTCAGCATTTTAAGGCTGGCGGTTACCATACGCGGAGTATTGGTAAGATATATCACGGCGGGGGGCGGGCGTCTCGCGACGAGCCTTCCTGGTCCGAACCGGCCGAACACGCTGTCGCTCTGAGCCCGAAAGTTCGCTATGCAAATCCGGAAAATCTCAAGGGAAGGGGGCTCAAACGGGATTCGACCGAAGCGGGTTTGGTCTCGGGCGATGTCTATATCGATCAGATCGTTTGCAGTCGGGCGGTAGGGGCATTGGGTGAACTGAAGAAGAAATCCAAGCCGTTCTTCCTGGCGGTGGGCTTTCGCAAACCGCATCTGCCTTTCTGCGCCCCGAAGAAGTACTGGGACATGTACGATCGTGCCAAGATACCCGCCCCGGAATCTGCGGAGCATCCGGCCGGTGCGCCGGAATTGGCGGTGCGAAGCTGGCGGGAGTTGGAGGGCTATCGCGATATTCCCCGGGACGGAAAGATCCCGCTCGCAAAGGTGCGGAAGTTGCGACACGGTTACTATGCGTGCGTGAGCTACATTGACGACCTGGTGGGACGGTTGCTGAAGGAACTTGACCGTCTGGGCCTGAGAGACAATACCGTTGTGGTCCTGTGGGGCGATCACGGTTTCCATCTGGGCGAGCAGGGCCTGTGGGCAAAAGCCAACAATTACGAGTGGTCCGCACGGGCTCCGCTGATTCTGAGCGTTCCCGGCCAGCCCAATACCGGTCGGCGGACCCGGGCGTTGGTGGAGTTTGTCGATATCTACCCAACGCTCGCCGGTGTCTGCGGACTGTCCGTTCCCAAAGGTCTGGAAGGCGTGAGCATGACCCCTCTGCTATCCAAACCGGATCGGCCGTGGAAGAAAGCAGCGTTCTCCCAATATCCCCGAAATCGCACCAGCCACCGTCACCGCAAGCACGGCCAGATCATGGGCTACGCAATCCGCACTGATCGATATCGTTATGTTGAGTGGCGCATTTGGGATACGAAAAAGATCGTTGCGCGCGAACTGTACGATCACCGCAGCGATGCGAAGGAAATGCTCAATATTGCTCCCCGCGCCGAGCATAAAACAACCGTAGAGGCGTTGAGCAAACTGCTCCACGGCGGTTGGCGCGCCGCCTTGCCGCCCGGCAAGGACGGTGATCGAGCAAGGACCGTACAATGAGAATGGATCGACGCACATTCCTTCGCAGTACGCTGGGACTAACAACCGCATCAGTGTTCGCATCGCGAGCCCTTCAGTCCGCCGCCGCCAAACCGCGCCGATGGAACATCTTGCTGATTACCTCCGAAGACAACGGTCCGCACCTGAGTTGCTATGGCGATCCGTACGTAAAGACGCCTCATCTGGACGCTCTGGCTGCACGCGGAGTGCGGTTCTCCAACGCTTACGTCACCCAGGCCGGATGCAGCCCGTCCCGCTCGTCGATCTTTACCGGGCTCTACACGCACCAGAACGGGCAGATCGGCCTGGCGACCCACGGACTGCGAATGTACCGAAAGGACACGCCCAATATCTTTCGATTGCTCAAGGAGGCGGGTTACGCCACGGGTGTGATAGGCAAGATACACGTGAATCCGGAGTCGGCGTTTCCGCTGGATCGTCACTGGAGACGGAAAGGGGGGTTCGGCAATCGCGATGTGCGATGGGAGGCGAAAACGGCTGGGGAGTTCATTTCCGCAAGCGATAAACCGTTCCTGTTGATGGTCAACTATAACGACGCCCATCGCCCGTTCATTCGACAGCAGCACAACTTGCCCGCCAAACCGCTCGGACCCGAGGACGTGAAAGTCTTACCGGAGATCGGGCTCGACACCCCGACGCTTAGACAAAACACCGCAAACTACTACAACTGCATGAGCCGACTCGACAGCGGTGTCGGAATGCTGCTGAAGACACTGGCGAGAACCGGTAAGGCTGACACCACTCTGGTGATCTATCTGGGCGACCATGGAGCCGATATCCTTCGCGGCAAGCGCACCTCATACGAGGGCGGGGTGAAAATTCCGCTGATAATCTCCTGGCCGGGGCGAATGAAACGCCGACAGGTGCGCGATGAACTGGTGTCTACTGTTGACCTCATGCCGACGATCCTCGCTGCGGTGGGGGCTGAAGCGGTCGCTGGTTTGCCCGGGCGATCTCTGGCTCCGCTGGTGCGGGGCGAGCGGGGGGGCTGGCGGAAATATCTCTTCACGGAGTATCACCTGCATTCGGGGCACAACTTCTATCCGCAGCGAACGGTTCGCAATGGGCGATACAAACTTGTCCTTAACCTGCTGGCCGGGCGGGTCAATCCGGGATATGCGTTCACGAACGATCGATTCTTCGAACCGGGCGAAATCGAGAGCGTTCTTAAGAAGTCCCCGGCGCATATCCGCCGAGCGTACGAGATTCTGCGCGTGGCGCCGAAGTACGAACTGTACGATCTGAAAGCCGATCCCTGTGAATTCCATAATCTCGCCGAGAAGTCCGAACATGGCGCCGTACTGGATGAACTGAAAACCGCCCTGGCCGACTGGCGACGCCGTACGAAAGACCCGCTGCTCGATTCGGGCGCCCTCAAACGCCTTAAAGCCGAAGTGGACAGTCGCTGGAAGACGGGCAAGTACAAGAAGAATATGAACTGGAAATACCCGACCTATTTCTTCGCTGCTGAATCCAAGGGAGCGGTGCGATGATGTCGAGGATATGCAGTGTGATCGGCCGGGCCGGATGGCTGGTTGCTCTGGTGACGTTCGCCTGCGCCGGCGGACCTGCTTCAGGCCAGGCGGACCGGCGGATAGACGTCCCTCGAATCGAAAGCATGCCCGCTTTCCCCAAACCGTATTCGATGAAAGACTGGGCGGCGACCGCGCGCGGGTTTGACAAGCTCGCATACGACTTCAACGCCAAGGGCGAGCACCTGCCCCTTATTCAGTGGGACGACAGTAAAATCAACATGAACCGGCGCGGTTTCGGAATTCCTTCTTACGTGGGACCGGTCCGTAAGGGGGCGAGCCACGAAGGGATAACCACAATGGGATCGGTTGTCGGGGCGACCTTCGCGGGCATCGACAAAGCCAAAGGCCGGCACAACTGGGTCCTGATGTGCGAGCAGTATTACAACAAGAAGAACGGGCGGAACCTCGTGCTCAATCATCCCAATACGCGCGCCGGCGGATCGTTCTGGTACGACGTGTTTCCGCATATCATGTTCTACACGCTCGTGGATCGATATCCCGGTACGGGGAAGATGACGCCTATTATGAAAACCACCGCCGATCGATGGCGCCAGGCGTGCTGGGAGATGGGCGGGAAGAACGGGAAGGCCGATTTCAATCATACCGGTTTCGATTTCCGGAAGATGAAACCGGTCGATAACAAGCGATGGAAAGAGCCCGACGCTGCCGCCGGGATCGCCTGGCTTCAGTACATGGCGTGGGTCAAGTTCAAGGATCCAAAGTATCTCAAAGCTGCTGACTGGTGCATGCAGTTCCTCCACCAGCGGAAGGGCAATCCGTACTACGAGGTGCAATTACCGTTTGGAGCGTACACGGCCGCGAGAATGAACGCCGAACTCGGGCGGAGCTATGACCTTGGCAAGTTCGTCAACTGGTGTTTCGACCAGTCCAGCGTGGTCCGGCCGGATATGGGAGTAATTTCCGCCAACTGGGCCGGCCACGATTGTCACGGGCTTGTGGGCGGTATTAATCGCCCGCCGCATCGCAAAGCGGGCGGTGGGTACGCGTTTGCAATGAATACATTTGCGATGGCCTGGCCGATGGTTCCGATGGTCAGGTACGACGAACGATACTCCCGTGCGATTGGCAAATGGATGTTGAACGCCGCCAACGCCGCACGCCTCTTCTATTCCGACGCACATCCGCCCGAGCGTCAGTCGTGTCCGGACTGGAAGGGCGATCCCAAGCACGTGATTGCGTACGAGGGCTTGCGTCATCATTGGCGCCGTGGTGAAGCCTTCTTCGCCGGCGGCGATCCGATGACGCACAAGTGGGCGTTCAAGACCGATTACGGTCTCTACGGTTCGGCGCTTGTCGGAGTGTTCGGAGGGATCGTGCGGACCACTAACGTGAAGTACATCCTGCAATTGGACTGCCTAGCCACCGATTCGTTTGCGGGCAAGGCGTATCCGACTTACCTGTACTTCAACCCGTACAAGCAAGCGAAAACCGTCAAGATTCAGGTCGGCGCCAAGCCGCGAGATCTCTACGACGCGGTCAGAAATGAATTCGTAAAGAAGAACGTCTCCGGTCTGGTCGCCATCGACCTCACCGCCGACAGCGCCGCCCTTATTGTTATCGCACCGGCCGGAGGCAAACTCACCCGCCAAGGCGCCAAAACGCTAATCGACAACGTTGTCGTTGACTTTCGCGGCTCCGCTGAATAGAGGACAGAGCTCTCGCTAGTGCTCATCGGCGGGGATTTGGGGCTACTTCCTTTTCGGTTCGATCGGCGGTAGCGGGCCGAATTTGCCTTTTGCTCCGGCTTTGATGCTGTACTTTTTGTACATCCAGTTGTCGCGGTACCACGAGCAGGGCTTGAATTCGTCCTTCAGTTCGGTCATTTTGCTCTTCATGGTTTTACGCAGGCGGGCCAGATCGTCCCTGTACGCCCGGTCGCCTGCTACGTCCGTTTTCGAGAGCGGGTCCTTTTTTCGATCGAACAGCAGTTCTTTTCCGTCTCGCAGATACTTCGCGTAGGTGAATCGCTTGTCGCGGACGGCCCGCCATTCGAATCCGTCGATCCACCGGTAGGTGTGCCCGAGTCCCTGCATGAACGCGGCGTCCGGTTCGGCGCCGCTTTTGCCCCGGATCACGGCGCTCAGATCGGAGCCTTCGACTTCTTTGGGGATATTCCCGCCCAGATCCGCCAGGCCCAGCAGCGTGGGCATGATATCGGGCGTGTTGATGCATGCATCGGATGTCCCGCTCTTGACCTTGCCCGGATAGCGAATCAGCATCGGTATCCGCGCCGCTTCATCGTAGAACGTCAGTTTGAACATTCGCCCTTGCGAACCGAACATCTCGCCGTGATCGGAACTGAAGACCACGATCGTGTTGTCGGCGATTCCGAGCTTGTCGAGCTTCGCCAGCAATCGCCCGAACTGATCGTCAAGGTTGTTCACCATCGCATAGTAGGTTCGGAGGCACGACTGCAGTCCGGTCTCCAGGAACTTCTCGTTCCATTTCTCCTTGCTCAGAGCAAAGCGCGGGTAGCGGTCCATGTAGGGATCCGGTTTGGATTTGAAATTCTCGGGCAGTCCGAATTTTGCATCCTTGAACTTCTCGTAGTTTTCTTTGGGGACGTTCCTCTGCCCCCATGGATCGTGGGGCGGGTTCCACGAAAGAAACATGGCGAACGGCTTGTCCTTCTTGGACGCCTTGTCGATATAGTTCATCGCGATGTTCGTGAACTCTTCGGGGCCGTGGCCTTTGATCGCCACGCGCTTGAGCTTGCCATCGTCGTCGTCGGTGTAGTAATACGACCCGTAGCTGTTGTGATTGAATCCGTAGGCGGCCCAGAATCCGTCAAAGCCCATCCGTTCGGGTCCTTTGGGCGTGGGGCGCCGGTGTTGATCGTTCAAATGCCACTTGCCCACATAACCAAGATCGTATCCCGCATCACCCAGCACGTGGGCGATAGTCCGGTGGTTGGGGTTCATGTTGATCTCGTTAACGATCATTCCCGTACTGCTGGGGTACTTGCCTGTTATAAGACTGGAGCGGTACGCTGCGCATACGGGCATCACCGAAACTGCGTTTGTCATGTTCATCGATTCGGCGGCGAATTTGTCGAAATTGGGCGTGATCGCCTTCTTGTCACCGGAATATCCGAGCACGTCGGCCCGGAGCTGGTCGGCGAACACGTAGATGATGTTCGGGGCCTTTGATTTGTCTCTTCCCGAAGCGATCCTGGGCAGGGCGGCGGCGCTGGCGGCCAGCGAAACTGTCTTCATAAAATCGCGTCTTTTCATCATGATTTCGCCTCTATTCGGCCAGATCGCTTTCATCGATGCTCTTTTCAGGCAGGTTGCTGATTATCTGCTCCAGGATTTCCACCGCGCTGTTGACGCAAACCTTGCAGGTCTTGTTCCTCAGGTCGAGTTCCTTCATTTGTTCTCGGCCTTCTTCGGTGTTCAGATCGCATCCGCCGAGAAGCTCGCGACAGTTGCACGAGCCGTGCGCCTCTTCGAAACGGGAGATGAACTCATCGCTCATGGCGTAAGTTTCTTCGGTGGTGGATCTGTCGTGTGCGCCCCTGGTTCCCAGCAGCATGCCCAGGACCATGATCCCTCCGGTAACGGCGCCGCAGGTTTCCTGTCGTTTGGATATGCCCGCTCCGAATCCGCACGCGATGTTACGTGCGGTGAACGAGTCCAGGTTGATTTCATCGCAGAACGGCCAGACTACAGCCTGTGCGCAGTTGTATCCGGAAACAAACTTCTCGGTCGCCATGTCGCTTAATGCACTCATTCTTTCTCCTGCAGATATTCAATACGCCTTGGAGGCGCGTCAGTAAGTTCGTAATGAGAAAATACGAAACTGGCGCCGGTGAGGCAAGCCTTGGGCGCCCGCGAGCGTTGGCGGTTGTCGAGCCTGTCCTACTTGCTCCGCTTTGCTTTCTTTGCCTTGGCTGCTTTTCTTTCGGCCTCGATTCTTTTGAACCCTTCTATCACACTCTTGGGCCAGCGGAAGGTGGGCGCCTTGGCGGGGTTGTATCCGCGAAGGTGCGGTTGGTCGAGGCGTTTGGTCACCGGCGTGTAGGTCCATTTGTTCCGGCCGAACGATTTGTCAATCAACTCGGCCAGGCCGGGAAGGTGTTTCTTCAACTGCGCCCGCGTTCGGATGTGACAAACGTGTTTCCCGTTGGCGTCGAGAGCCTCCAGCGACGGGTTGCTGCCAGCCGCCTCAGGGCGGATCGCTCCGTTGCAGTTGAAATACGCCTGTACGCCCTCGGCCCAAAACTCCAGCGGGGCGTTAGGCGAATCGTTCAGCCCATATCCGCGGAACCTTTTGCTCTTCTGGGCCGCCAGGCACAGTTCGCTCAGGCGGGCCTTGTAGCCCTTGTCGATCTTTAGCAGCGTATGCATGATTTGGTGGGCGAACTCGTGAATGAAGATGTTCTCTCCCGCCCACGGGTCGCCCGGGTACATCATCACGTTCTCCTCGCCGCAGGTGACCAGGGCTCCGCACAGGCCTCTTGCCCGGTAGTCCCACCAGACGTTCAGCCCGCTCTGTTCCGGTAGATCGCTGGTCATCTCGTTGTAGGCCTGGATGCCGATGTACCTGTTGGTCGTCGACAGATGCTCCAGCACGTCCGGACGGTTGGCCAGCATATTCTCCACCAGATACGCCACTTCGTTCAACGCGTATTTCGAGACCTTTTCTGAACTTACGATCAGCACCCCGCCGGCGATTCTGTGCTGTTTGTAGAACGGGTCCCGCGTTTTCAGCAGTGCTTGGGCGTAGGAGTTTTTCGATCTCGGTTTGGCCGGGATGCGGAAGAAATAGACTTTTCCGCCTTGAGTGAACGAGCCGATTATGGCGCCGTCTTTCGTGATTTCGCGAGCCCCGCCCAGTGCGTACGGACCGTATGCGGATTTGCTCCTGGCGTGATCGCGCCACGTTTTCCCGTTGTCGTCGCTGGCCAGGGATGCGATGTGCCCGCGATCCTGAATCACGCAGTAGAGTGTCGATCCGGGCTTGTCAGACCGCGAAGCGAAGAACCCGCTGACGCCCGAGAGCGTGATCGTTTTGCCCTTGAGTTTCGATTGCAGATGGATGTCCCGCACGCCTTTGGCGATGTCGTATCGCATGTAGTGCTGACGAGACGGTTTGGTCCGCGCGTGATAGATAAAATGCAGCTTGCCCTCTTTGGCCCGGAAGTTCGATAACCACGTGTTGGCCTCGAATTCATCGTCAAGCGAGACCCGCAGCGTGGGCCCGGTGTTGTCCGGAGGGATGGGGCATTTGAGTTTCTTACGCTTCAGATTCCACCACGCCGCCCCGTCCGGCGAGAGCATGTGGTGAATGTCCCAGTAGACAGGCTTGCCGCGCTGGACAGTTGTCCAGGCGTGGTGCAGGCTCCCGGTGCGATCGACCTGCAGCAGCGGATACTGCGTGCAGCCTTTCGGCCCGCGAGCGTTCAGCACAGATCGTTTGGAAAGCAGTTTTCCGTTCTCGCCGACAGCAAGCAGTTGTCCGTATTGTGTGGCGATGTAGAACCGTTTGCGTTTGGCGTCGTGGGCCATCGCATACTTGGCGGCGCAGCCGACGTCTCCGAACACCGCTACGCTTGGAGCCTTGTACTCTTTGGCTGCCGAGAACAGGCGGAAATGGAACTCCTTCTTCCGCTTGTTGCGCGTTCCGTACTCCGGATGAGCGAGATACAGATTCCCGCGCCGGTCGGTTTCGATACACGGAGCCCTGCATCCGTTGCGGCCTTCGTAGACAACGGAAAACGTCTTGCCTCCATCGGTGCTCCGCATCAGCCGCCAAACATTCGGCTTGTCGGGGTCCTTCTCGTTATCCTCCTTCAGATACGTCATGAAGATCCCGTTTGCGTTCGAGACAACTTTCTGGTTATGACTCTGAAAAGTGCCATACCCGCAAGCCTTATCGTCCACGCAGGTAACTTCAACGTTCGCGGTTCCACGCGCTGCCAGCGCTATACCGCATACGACAAGACAAACTGTTCCGGCCCGATGCTTCATAATTTTTCCAGGCACATCTCCGGTCAGTGACGGCGGTGCTCTTGGGGTCCCTTTGCACCGGTGGATTATTGTCCCCGGTATTCTATCGTGCGGTCTATTCTGCGGGCAAGTTCGCTCGCGTATTTCCGGCCTAGTGAATCGGCGTGTTCGTTGACCCAGTCGGTCAGGCGCGTGGTTCCTGTCGGCGGGGAATCTACATAGAGAAGATCCGCCATCAATCCCTTGATCTCTTCGCGCGTGACCATGACGTCGCCGACGCACTTGCCCACAATCCAGGCGACGAAATATCCGATTGACGGCGGAACTGAGATTATGAGTCTCTTCTTGCCGATCGCCTCGCCGATAACCTTGACCAATTCGCGATAGGTGAACGTCTCCGGGCCGATGGCGTCAACAGTAACATTTTCTCGTCCGGCGCCGTGTTCGACGGCCAGTGCTGCAAGGTCGTCAACGTGGATCGGCTGGAGTCGGTAGTTTCCTCGTCCGAACACGCCGAACACCCAAAGGCGTCGCAGGGCCCAGGCGATGTTGTTGATCAGTATGTCCTCGGGTCCGAACAGGACTGTCGGGCGGAGAATCGCATGCGATACGCCGGACTCGGCCAGCGCCCGTTCGAGTCTGGCCTTACCGTTGAAATACTCCAGTGGTGAATCCTCGGACGGATTTGTGATGCTGACGTGAACGATGCGTTCGACATTGGCGGCTCGGGCGGCGGCGAATAATCGTTCGGTGTTCTTGACCGCGTCGGCGTGTTTGAACAGTTTGTGATTGAATCGAACCCAGTACGTATTGTAAAGCACCGACACGCCGCGAAGGGATTGCGTAAGTTTGTCGGGATCGTCGAAATTGAAGGGATGCGGTTTAACCCGCCCGCCGAAAGGATTTGCCCGATCGGGCGAGTTGGTCAGCGTGATAACCTCATGGTCAAGATCAAGCAGACGCCTGGCGATGTACTTGCCCGAATACCCGAAAGCCCCGGTCACGGCGTGTAGAGTTTGTTTCATATAGTCTTTCAGGGCGCGTCGGTTCGTGATCTATAGACGTCGTATTGTGTCATCCCCGCCGTTACGACGTATAGCCGAGGGTGGTAAGTCGCTCCTGGGCCAGAGCGTAACCCTTGCTGGCTGCACGCCGATACCAGTCGACCGCTTGAATCTCATCACGCTCGCAACCCTGGCCGTTTTCGTACAGTGTCCCGATGTTGTACATGCATGATTCGTCACCCAGTTTCGCCCCGCGATGGAACAGTTCACGAGCGCGTTCAATGTCAACGTCGACCACGTCTCCGATCAGGTGCAAATACCCGAGATGTGCAATCGCCCATCGGTCGTTCTGTTCGACGGCCTGATTCCATAACTCAATAGCTTTGTGAACATCGCGTTCCACACCACTGCCGTTGCGGTACATGCCGGCAAGGTTGCTCATCGCGACAGTGTTGTCCTGGGCGATAGCCTTTTCGTACCAGCTTACGGCTTGTTCGGGGTCAGAATCGACTCCGTGACCTTCCTGGAGCGCATAGGCGTAGTTGTTCATCCCCATCGGGTGGCCTAGTTCCGCGGCCTTTCGGTACCAACGAGTCGACGCCTCGTAGTCCTGTTGCACAACGCGACCTTGTTGATAAGCCAACCCCACATTAACCATTGCGTCGGTATCGCCGCTTTCGGCCTTTTGGGTTAGTGTCAGGATTGACTGCGGTAGTTCGTCGGGTCCCTTGTGCGAAAGCTGCAGTCTGACAGATTCGCTCAGGTAGTCCAAATGCTTCTCCAGGGGGGGAGTCAACGCATCCAACCAGTGAGGCGTTCCGACGTAGAATTCCAGGGATTTGGACATGGGAACTGCTTCAATTCGGAAGGGCATGATAATCAGCGCCTTGCTGACGGTGCGGTTAAGCTCTCGCTTAATCTGTTCTGAGTTATTTGCATGTCCGGAGAAAATCAACACCATGATCCGGCTGCTGTCGATCGCCCGAACAATCGATTCGCTCCAGTCGTCGCCCGGGAGAATATCCCGCGGCGCCACCCAACAGCGAATCCCCGCACTCTCAAGCTTGGCGCACGCTGCATCAGCAACTGCTTTGTCCTTTGAGGAATAGCTTATGAATACGTCCTGAGGCATAACTTGCTCCCGGATGCAAAAAGGCTCGGCCCGCACAGTATCGTCACCTGTCGATGTTGCGCAATATCATACACCATCTTTGGGCAGGCGTGGCCATCTTTTAGGAGAATTGCAGCGATTCGCCTGTTGTGCTGGGCTTCGGCGAGGGGGAGCGTACGATCAGCGGACGTCGTGCTTTACGAACATTTCCCTGGTGATGACCATCCAGCATACATCAGCTACAGAGTCGTCGCTGGTGAAACCGGCTGAGCCCAGCAGACGCTGTCCGGCGGGATTGTCCAGAGCGACGTCGTCTGTCATTACCAGTCCGGCGACCCGACCGAAGAAACACGCCAGGAACGCATCCAGCGCGTCTTTGGCGTATCCGCGCTGGCGATGGCGGGCCAACACTTTGATGTTCAGATGCGCTGAGCGTTTGGCGGGATCCCACTTGTGGAAGCTGACCTCGCCAACGGGAGTGTCTTCGGAGTTGAAGATAAGGCAGTAGCAGCTCATCCCATTACCCGGGCTGACCACTCGCGAGAACCAGTCGATGGCCTTGGTCTCAGAGAATTCGATCGGACCGCCAACGGCCGCCATTGTCTCCGGATCGCTCCAGAGCATTCGTATGAAGGCCAACTCGTCCGGGCGGGGGACTCTGAGATAGACCTCCCGCCCATGCAGCACGTCGCCGGGACCAAGATGGGCGGTCTGCGGGGTCATTGAAGCGCCGTCCACACGCCAACGACAACATCGTCCTTGAGAACGAAGAACAGATTCGAGGATTCGTCCGGGATACGATGCTCTGGCGGGCCGTCCTCGCCATAGTGCAGCACCTGGTCGTGTTTGTCGTATCCGTCCCAATTGTCCTCATCCAAGACGACGTCGCCGTAGACGCACCATAACGCATCGCCGTAATAACAGTCCTTGGGGGTTACGACTCTCGGCTGGCCAAGCAGGCCTCGCAACTCCGCGGCCGTCATCTTCCCGACGCGGTATTTGAAGTAACCGCCCATGTGGTTGAAGTCGACCCGGCGGTAATTACCCTCTCGATAGTTCCTGGCCATGTTTTCACAACGGGTTTCATACTGATAGCGGTAGTAAAGAAACTCCTCCGAGGGTCCGCAGCCAATGGAACCGGCGACTATGAAGAGAAGAAGACATGGGAGGTTGTGATTCTTCATGATTGCCTTTCAACAATGTTTATCGCGCCTCTTGTGAAAACACCCGCACACAGGCGTCATTTCTTCCTGGCGCACCACTTGACTTCCTGGGGTTCGTAGCAGCCGGTGTCTTGAAGGCGCAGTTTGACGATGATTATGTCCTGAAGAGATTTGATCGCCACTGACGGTTCGGACGCCGTCCCGCCTGAACGGTAGGCTCGGTCAGGGAGAAACTGTTGGCAGAGCATCCGGTTTCCGAATTCTTTAGGCGCCAGGTAGCGCGACAGCGCAGACCTCTTCATTATGAGCGCCGCCGCAGACGGATCCCATGCCCTGGCTATGTATAGCATGCTATCGGTCCATACAGGCTTCGACGTCTTAACGCCATCCGGGAATCGCTCAACAAGCCCGTCCAGGGCGTTGCTGTCGAGGCGGGGCAATTCCGACAGCAGTCGCTTGGCTTCCCGGCGAAGTTCTGCAGCGTGCGGACCGTACACGCGTTTTGCAATCGCCATAAACTCCCTTTGTTTTTCGTTGATATCCGCGGAGGAGTAATCAGCAGGCAATGTTTTCTCGATCTCCCCGCGAAACTCAGCGTGTATGTTCTCAAGCGGCTGGGGCGTGGCGGGCGATAACTGGGAGTTTCCGCAGCCGACCGCCGACAGCATAAGAAGCAAGACTATCGCATATCGCATGATGCGTTTCCTTTCACGGTTTCATTTCTGCGGGGCGATTGTCAGATCGCCCGCTTTCCGACGTACTCAAGATCGCCCAGATACTTTGGGTTTGACTTGAGGATATTTACATCGAGGACGGCCTTGGCGCGCGCCAGAACTTCGCGCAAACGAACCTTGGCGCCCCAATATCCGCCCGGAGTGCGGACGGCCAGAGCGACGGCATTGTGGCCTCGATCGCGAGCGATATACAGGGCCCGCCGAACATGGAAATCCTGTGAGACCACGATGTAGCTTGACTCCTGAAACACGCGCTCAAGGCGATGCACTGAATCGAGCGTTCGAAAGCCCGCGTAGTCGCATGTGATGAACTCCGCGGGCACGCCCAGGGCGACGAGGTCCGCCTTCATCTGGGTCGGTTCGTCGTAGTCCGCTCGCCCGTTGTCGCCGCTGACAACAATGCCCCGGACCTTCCCGGCCTTGAACAGCTTTGCGGCTGCATCGATGCGGGGCTGGTAGAACAGGTTCAGACGTCCGCCCTGAACGTACTTCGCCGTCCCCAGCACCAGCGCCACCTCGCGTCGGGGCGTGTCGGCGGGGTCGGAATACACCAACCCGTCCGACGCGCCGGCGACATGCCAATCACAGGCCGCAAGCCCGCAAACGCCAATAGCGATCAACAGCCCCAAACGACCCCTGTTCCGCCATATCCCACGAAAGATAGTTCTCATATTCACCGCCTCGATCCGACAAGACAAGGTTTATCACACATTGGGCGGTATTGTAAAGGTCCGGCACGCCGGAGCAGCCTTTTTGTTTACAGGCTGCCGCCGTGTTTGGTGCGGCTTGTCCCCGACTGTCCGTTTCTCATTGGGGAGGTCAGTGTGAACCATATGTGAACTACTCATGACGCACTCGGCACGCAAGGCCGGGCGGATTTGCGGGGTTGTTGGCGAGATAGCATTCAAGAAAAATCGGCGGATTGCCGAAAATGTGTTGCCAACGCAATTGGTGTTGTGCTATCATCCGCGTTCCGTCGCACCGTCGGCAGGGCTCATACCTGTCTCGGAGCGACATCGATGGCCGACAGGGCCTCGTAAGTTGTTTGAGAATCACAGAAGAGCCGCTTGCAGCTTTCCATACGCAAACGGGCTTGTAGCTCAGTTGGTTAGAGCGCGCCCCTGATAAGGGCGAGGTCGTTGGTTCGAATCCAACCAGGCCCAGTTGTAGGTTAGCCACGGATGGACACGTATAAACACTGATGAGGAGCTTTGCAACGGCAACGTCAACCATCGCGTGGTTCGGACGTTTCCGTTACCAAAAAGTCTCGTCGTTTATCCGTGTTTATCTGTGTTTATCCGTGGCTGGCATGTCGTTCAACCGGCCGGGGACGTAGCTCAATTGGGAGAGCACCGCGTTTGCAACGCGGGGGTTGGCGGTTCGAGTCCGCTCGTCTCCAGTGTTTGTTTGGCGGGGGGGTGGACCGTAATGCTATGCAGGGGAAAGCTAATTGACCGCCTGTCGACAAGGCGGATGCGGCGGTTCGGCGTTCAGCAAAACGCTGTGTTTTGCGATGTAAACGAATGTCGAACAAAGTTTTTTGAGAAAAAAGCGATTATATCGTGTAAAATACTTGACGGGCGTTAGCAAGTTTGTTTTAATGCTCGACCCTCGTGATTGGGTACGCCCGGTCAACGAGGCCGACTTTTATAAGCCGAGGTCGCTAGGACCGCAGGCTTGGATGTTTGACGCAAGACGAAGCTGTTTAATAATCGAATAGGGTAATCAGTAGATTCAAAGATTTGAGAATCACCGAATTCTCGAAGCGCCAAAAGAAAGAAGTACGTTACTTATGTGGTTTGAATTTACGTTTGTTCAGGTCCGTTGTTTGGGCCAAAGGCAAATGTGGTCAAGCTACTAAGGGTATAAGGTGGATGTCTAGGCGTGATGAGGCGATGAAGGACGTGGCAGGCTGCGATAAGTCCTGGGAAGCTGTCAAGCAAGCGTTGATCCAGGAAT
>JASLNT010000009.1 GCA_030745875.1 Phycisphaerae bacterium | reverse complement strand
TCGCCAACATCAAAACTTCCTGCCGGCCTGCGGGAATATGTATTTGCTCGATAGGTGTCGGCGGGTCGAGATGCAAAATCTCCGCGGCGACGTCCCGAAGCGTGCGGTCGGATATCTGCTGCCCGACAATCGCTCCGGCGTCAGTTACGCCAAAGAGCATCTGCCCGCCCCGCCCGTTAAGAAAACCGCACAGAGATTCCATGCCTCCCTTCAACCCGCCGGTGCTCTTCTTGAACTCCAGGCCGTCCGATTCGCCCTCGGAGACAAGCAGCTCCAATGTTCGCAGTTTCATTCGTGTTTCCTTCAAACAGCCCGTTATCGTAGAAGCCCCGATGTCCATCGAGACTTTGATCGACGCGGTCAGAGGTTGCGTCTACGAACGGCTACCTTCTGTCTGTTATTCAATCATTTCCCGAAATTCCGCCTCTTCATCAGATACCTTATGATGGGCTTCAGCCTGGTGGTTCCCGAGAATCGGATTGTACCGGCGGCGACAGGCATCGCCAAGACTAAATCGCCGACACCTTTGTGTATTGCCCTCGGCGGCCTGATGCCGATAAAAGTGAGGCGATATGGCGTCATCCGAACCCAATAGAATCGATCTTGTCCCTCCGGTTCGCACTGTGCGCGCGTGGTGTCTGTGCGTGCTGGTATTCACGCTGCTTTATGCCTTGACCGCCCAGCGAGGAGTCAGTTGGCAGGATAGCGGTATGTTCCAGTGGCGCGTACTCAACGCGGATTGTGTCGGGCAACGGGGCCTTGCGCTGGGGCATCCTCTATATATAGTCGCCGCGCAGATACTCAAATGGATTCCCGTGGGCACGCTGGCGGGGCGGTTGAACTTTTTCAGCGGGCTCGGTATGGCCGTCGCCCTGGCCAATCTGGCGGCGGTATTGACGCTTCTTACCGGGCGGGGGTGGATTGCCCTGTTGACCGTGGCGATGCTGGCGGTGGCGCATACGGTTTGGTGGCTTTCAACTCTGGCGGAGGTCTACACGTGGTTCGTTGCGGTGTTGACCGCCGAGTTGTGGTTGCTGGTGGTCCTGGTGCGCCGGCCTTCGGGTCGGTCTCTGGCGGGACTTGCTTTCGTAAGCGGGCTGGGGTTGAGTTTGCACAATCTCGCGCTGCTTGCCCTCCCGATATACTTTGTGCTGGTAGTTGTGCTGGTCTTCAGGCGGCGTTTGTCCGGAAGGGCCCTGGCGGGGGGGGTGGGCGCGTGGTTGGTCGGGGCGAGCCTGTACCTGGGATTCATGATTCACGAGTACGTCGCCACCGGCGACATTGCTTCCACGATGCGATCGGCGCTGTTCGGCAGATACGCTGCCCAAGTACTCAATGCCTCGCGTCTGTCGCAGAACTTCAAGGCGAACATGGCGCTGTCGGCGCTCAATTTCGTTTCGATGCTCGGGCCTCTGGCAATCGTTGGTTGGATAGGGATGAGACGCAGGCTTGGCGGTCCTCTGGCTTCTGTCCTGGGGGCGGTGACGGCGGTAGAGGTGCTGTTCTTTATTCGCTATCCCGTGCCCGACCAGTTCACGTTCATTCTGCCCACACTGGTGATGGTTGCCCTGTCGGCGGGGATAGGGTTGTCGATACTGGCCGATGCTTCGCGGCGCGTGCGAATATGCGCAGTGGTGCTGTGTGTCGTGTCAGTAGCAGCCTCCCCCGCGTTGTACGCCTCGGCCCCGACGCTGCTTGGCGCTACCGGTATTCAGGTCAAGCGGGGTCGCAAGCTTCCGTTTCGCGACGAGATGCGGTATTGGCTGATTCCGTGGAAGCAGAACGAAGATTCGGCGGAGCGATTTTCCGTTTCTGCCCTTGCCCGGGTGCGCCCCGGAAGCGTTATCCTGGCCGACAGCACGTCGGTGTACCCCTTGCTGGTGGCGCGGAAGGCAGATCGGCAATTTGAAGGTGTCCGGATGTCGGAGTTCGGCCGGTTACTACCGTCGTACGATGATGACCCGCGGGGATACCGCGCGGCTTTGGAGGGCGGATCGCTGTATATCGTTTCGCCGGAGCAGGAAGGCCTGTCGCCTCAGTTGCTGGCGGACACCGATGCGATCCCCTGCCCGACCAATTCGCCGGTCCTGTATCGTCTGGAGTGGAAACAACCGATCGCGACCGCTCCCCGGTGATGAAGATGAAGATTAAAAACCTCATTTCCGCTTGGCGCCGGTAAGCCGTCCGTTGACGATGCCCATGGCGTTCAACAGAGACACGCGCCAGGAATCCATTTCGGCTTGTGAAACCGCCGTCGTAGCGAAGTGGGTGTCGTCGTATCTAAGGGTCTTGAGAGATGCTGCACGCGACCTGATCTCCGAAAGGACATCCGATATTTCATCGGTGGTCACACCCGCCGATACCGCTCTGGCAACAAGCGTCCCGGCCAGGTAAAAGAGGTTCCGGTCGTCCCGGGCCTGCTTCATACGAAATGCTGAAACCGTCTTGGCGAGCCTGCCGCCCGCTTGCGGCGCCACCAGGCCGTTTCCATCGATGTAGTACCCGTTGTACGGTCCGCCACTCATGAAGACTTTCGACACGAAGTAGCCGTCGGCCTGGATAGCGGCGGTGTAGAAGCCCATTGCGAAGCGGTCGGCGCGGGGCAGGTGCAGATAAACCGCCCTGGCGCCGCTGAGCTTCTTGAAGGTTGCGATCTGCGAAGCAAGAGATGAACTGTCGGGGGTGAGTATCAGAGCGGATACCGGTTTGAGCTTCGTTTTGAAGTTGACGTCGCTGAGTTCCTTCAGGACGCTCGAGAGGGTACGTATGGCCACCGGACAGGCTTCTGATGCAAATCGTTTGGCCCCGGCGAGTCTTGTCGTCAGGCCCGTTGTGCTTGTTCCGCCGGCCATCGTATTTGAGTAACCGAAGTAGAAATACCGTCGATTGATCGAATACTTTGAACTCAGCGCGTTGGACCGAGCGATGGCCTTGCCGAGCAGTTCTCTCTTGGCGGTGCTGTTGCCCCAACTCAGGTATCCCAGCGCCTGGTTGAGGTCGAGGAACATCGGGCCGCGTAGTTCCTTGAATGGAAACTCATCAAGGGCTCTTTGCATGTATGGGGTATACAATGAATACGACCCGGAACTGCTACCGCTGATTATTTTGACCGCCGGGATGCTGTAGGAGTTGATACCGATTGCCGTGATCTGCTTGAAGACGTTGCTCTTAAGCTTCTGCTGCCGGGCTTTCGGCAGGGCCGGCAATGCCGCATAGTAAGCGGCTGATGCCGCGGGTAATGAGTATGATCCAATCGTGATATCCTCGGTATCTTCGGCGTCGGGTCGACCGCAGTCCACGATCTCGATTTCGACCGGTATATCGGTGCGGGCGGCGCCGGAGCCCAGCTTCCAGGTCCCGCGGTAGACGCCTCCCTTGGTATGCGGCGGTATGGTGGCGGTCAACCAGACATATCCAATCTCGCCGACGTCGACGACTTGTGATTTCCCCGCCGCCAGCCAGGGGCGCCGTATGGCGATCCCTTTTCGCACTTCGGGGACCAGTTGCATACGATCGATCTGAAAGCTGTTTCGATTCAAAACTAGTACCGAGCCGGAATCGGATCGAAGCGATCCGGGAGTTATGCTGAAGACCACGGATTTTCTCTGCAACGGTACGAACGCCAGCGGGATGCGAACCGTTCCGCCGGGTCGCGCTATTTCATGTATTGCCCACACTCGCTGATCGGCCCGGGGTTTCCACAGACCGGTGAATGCATCGTCGGGAGGTACGCGAAACAGCATCAGCCCCAGTTTCTTTTCGGTATCGGTCGGTTCGAGCCGGCAGGGGTTCCGCTCCAGGTGTTTCATCACAAACTGTCTGCGAAACCGGACCAGTTCCTTCTGTATCTGTTTGATGCAGGCGGACATGGAGGAGCGGCCTGAACTCGGGACCATCGCAAGGGCCGCAATTTGACAATTGCCAAGTTCCACCATGGCTTTGCCCTTGAGCATCGTAAAAGGCATCAGTGTCACGAAGTGGTCGGCGTAGTTTGTGGCGTACCACTGGGGTGTCCACAGACCGCCCGCTCCTTCGAGCAGACCGCCCGGACCGACCAATTGGCTGGGGGTCAGTTTCTTCCCCACGCCGCGGCTCATCGCGGCGCGGCAGATATACTCTTGTGGCTGGGTGTAACCCTTTCCATAGTGTGTCACCCATAACCACCCCGCCATCGATACAGGCTTGGGGGCGATGATCCCAACGGGCACTTTACTGTTGTTGCCCAGGTTTGACGAATACGGGCCGACGAAATCCCGCGTCAGCGGGTCCGGGTACTGAAGGCTGTACGCCGTGTAGTAGCTGCTCTCGCCCTTCCACTTGAGGTTCTTGCTACTGACGCCCTGCCTGATGAATCCGGGCCAGGCCCTGCTCCTGGATTTACCGAAATCCAGAAGGACAGCCCCGCGTGGTTTCCGGACAAGTGGTTCGAGGCGGAGGTTGTCGACCACAATCGGGATATCGTCTGAGTTTGTGATCCTGATGGTGAACACTCGTTTATCGGGTTTTTTGGCGACCGGGGGGACTACCATTATCAGCGGAAATGCAAGCGTATCCTTACCCGTTTGGACATATCCTAGCGCTCTGTGGCCGAAGTTGGTTGCGTTCACCGTAATCTTTAACCCCCGAGTCCCGTCGCCGGTATGGTGAGTGTCTAATCGAAGCCACGGAAGGTTGGCGATATCAACACCGCGGACCTGGACTGCAATCGCTCCGCCGGGGGACAGCTCAGCAGCCGATCTACCTTGTGTCAGGCCCGGTCCGGATGTGACGGTCTTGACTCCTGCGCCGGTTCCGGCTGCGGGGGGCTTCTCGAATCCTTCGAGGAGGACAGGCGCAGCGGCGACCGCATCAAGTGGCGCGACATGACCGGCCAGCACTATCGCGATCGTGCAAACCAGCACCGACCGACCGAGATAACCATTCGGTAGAGACATGGTTGGATATGATACACCTGCCGACCACGCGATACAACGACCGGAGGGAAGTCGCCATTGACTTTCGCCCGTACTCATCCGCCAGGGCCCGGAGATTTACTTCAACTGCGTAAACAGGAGCACCGCCGGCTTGTCGGTCGAGAACATGGCGCAGCCGCGGTCGATTACCGCCAGGTAATACCACGATCGGTCTGCCGCCGGTGTTTTCGAGGCGCCGAGCTGCACTCTGACGGTCACCGCGTACATGTCGCTGTTTACGGTTACGCAACTGCTGATGGCGGCGTAAATGGAGTCCCGGTCCAGCGGCTGGCCTTCAGCATCATTCCCGGTCAGACCCTCCATCGCAAGTGCCAACTCGCCTGGAGTGACGAAGCCACCCTTGCTGTTTCGGTATGCGATGATCTTCGCGGCGCCGGAGGCTGCATTGATACCGGTGGGCCATGGAAGCTGCTTGAGCACCTCCTGGCTGGCGGTGTTGATGTTTATTCGACCGTATACACGGGTCGGCGAATCGCCTCTTCCCAGGTCCATAGGCACGGTCTCAATAACCTCTCCGAGCACCAGAGGCCAGGGGATCTCCGTAGCACCGCGCTGACGAGGATAGACGTTCCACGGATCGCCATTGAGGATCGGGTCGTTCTTCACGTGCGAGTTAGCCCGTCCGCGGGATTCCTTGATGGCGTAGTCTTTTGCCAGTAGTTCCGGAAGGTCCGCCGGCGCGGAACTGGCGTTGTCGTAGAGGATCGGACCGACGAGATAGAGGTCCGAGATTGCTCCCGGTCCGGACAGGAGACCGTGGGGCAGCTTTATCCGGAAGCCTTCTTTCAGCGTTGTCTCCGGAAAGGTAACCGCGTTAGCCTGTCCGAGTTTATGAGTTGCAGGTGGGTTCGGGCCGGTCTTCTTGTACTTGGCCACCGAGTAGCGATGCTTGGTCAAGGAATCATCGCGGCGGCTGTTGGCTGCGAGGGTCCGCAACGCCATGTCGGTCTGTTCGAGGGTTCTTACCTCTTCGGTGAGTTGGGCGTATTCGAGGTCAACGGGCTCTTTTCCGCCTGCCCAATGGTTAGCGGGGTCCGTACTCGCGCCGACGTGGTCGATAGGGATATTGTACGTTTCGCCGCCATCGTCTTTAGCGATACGCACCAATCGAATAGTGTGTTTGTCGAAGTTGAGGCCTTCGACTTGTTTCCATTGCCCGGTGTTCACACCAAACACATCGTCGGCGGTAACATCTCCCTTACCGGCCCCAAAGTCGTATAGGACCAGCACGCCGCCTTTGGTGTTGGTGGCTGCGGAAATCTTCCACCCGTTAGGGAACCTGTACACGGCAGTATCATTGTTCAGGTTAGTGCCGAAGACCAGCCCATAGTCTTTCAGGTCGATCTCTCTCGAGCTGAAATTCATCAGTTCGATCGCGGCTCCCCATTTCCACGAATCCTCGACCCATGTCATGTCAGGGTTCTGGACCCTGGAAGTGTGTGTTGCGAACGCCTCGGTGATGAAAGGCTGCTCCTGGATGCCGAATACGGTGTAGTCCTTTCCGGGCGGTTTGTAGCCAAACGCCTTTTCGGGTTTATACTCGGACATTGCGGCCCACGTGTTAGCCGTCAGATGGGCCGCCGGCCGCGACCCGCTTCCCAGATTCAGGCTGACACCTTCAATACGGACCGCGTCGGCGAATGAAAACGGTATCTGGTCGAAGGGAAGGCCCGCGGGAACGCCTTGGGGACCGTGGATTTCGACAGCCAGTCGCCCTTCGGCCCAGTGGCTGCCCAGAGACTGCCAGTGCGCACCATTGAAGCTCGCGTCGGTCGGTAGCTTGGTCTGGTTTGCGACGAACGTGCCCTTCAGGGTCCCCCCCCTGTATTTACCTCCGGCTACTACTCCGCCCGAATAAACCATGTAGGGGATATTAGATCCCGTGGGCAGTGCCGGGGAACCCCACGAGACCCATACGCGATAGTTTGCCTGGGGCAGACCTTCAAATACCCACCAGGCCCTGTG
>JASLNT010000008.1 GCA_030745875.1 Phycisphaerae bacterium | reverse complement strand
GTCAACCATTTATTTATTCTCCGTCTGATTACGCTTCGGCTCCGGTCAGGATGCCTTCGATCTCCGAGAATATCTGTTCGTCCTCGAAGTTCTTCTGGCGGGCCGCTCCGGAAGGACAACCGGCGACACATGTGCCGCATCCCTTACAGAGTTCTTCGGTGACCACCGAAATATTCTTCTCTTTGTCGTATTCGATTGCAGCGTACGGGCAGTTGGGGACACACAGTTGACAACCTGCGCAGCGGTCTTCGTTTATTTCGGCAGTGATCGGCTCGATGATGACCTTGCCCTTGTCTATAAGCGACAGTGCCCCAGCCGCCGCAGCAGCGCCCTGTGCGACTGAGTCGGGAATATCCTTGGGGCCCTGGCAAGCTCCGGCCAGGAATATACCGTCCGACATCGAATCCACCGGCGCGAGCTTGGGGTGCCTCTCGAGGAAGAACCCGCCCTGGCTGCAACCAAGCGAGAATATCCTCCCCACGTCGGCGGAGTCGGCGCTGGGTGTCAGTGCCCCGGAGAGAATAACCATATCAACCGGCAGGCGGCGGGTGATGCCCAGAAGCGTATCTTCCGCCACCACAATGAGCTTGTCTTTCTCTTCGGGTGTTTCGGGCACGTTGGTGACGTCGGCGGCCTTACCGCGAATGAAGTGCACGCCCTCTCCGAGCACACGCTTATAGAATTCCTCGTATCCCTTGCCGAACGCCCGCATGTCGATGTAGAGGTTGTAGACCTCCGCGTCGGTCTTCTCCTTGACGAGATGGGCGAACTTCAGCGAGTACATGCAGCAGACTCGTGAGCAGTATTCGTGGTAGTTCTCGTCGCGGCTGCCGATGCAATGGAGAATGGCTACGCCTTTGGGGCTCTCGCCATTCTTCATCACTACCTTACCGCTCGTAGGTCCACTGGCGTGGCTGATTCGTTCGAATTCCATGGCGCTGATCACGTTATCGAACTTACCATATCCGTAACGGGTGATCAGCTTGCTGTCGAAGAGGTTGAAGCCTGTGGCCACAATGATTGCGCCGACGTCGGCTTCGACAATTTCATCTTCCTGCTCGTGGTCTATGGCGTTGGCCTGGCAGTTATCTTCGCAGACTTTGCAGCCGCCTGTCTTGAAATACATGCAGGTCTCCTTGTCGATCACCGGAACGCGTGGAACGGCCTGCGGGAAAGAAAGATTAGCGGGTTTGCGGTTAGCCAGACCGTATTCGAACTCAAACGGAATCGGAACGGGTTCCTGCAGGCGTATGCGTCGGTGTTCGATGGCGCCTGTCGGACAGATAGCGCTACAGGCGCCGCACATAGTACACAACTCCGATGGTTCCCGAAGCGGTGTGGTAACGTGCCGTCCGGAGCCGCGTCCTTCAAACGCAAGGGCTCCGACCTTCATTACATCGTTGCAGATACGCACGCACATTCCGCACAAGATGCAACCGCTCTTGTCGGTGAAAGTGCTGGGGCTGTCCTTTTGTTCGTGATACGGCGTGGAGTCGAGCATGTTGCATATCTGACATTCGTGGCACGGGCTTTTTTCACCGCGCACCCGATCGAACCGGCAGTCGGCCACATTGATTTCATGCGCCAGATCACGGATTACGGGTGACTCCGGACAGCGGGCCAGCAAGAGTTCAATGAGGATGCGGCGGATTTTCACGATGCGCTGGGAATGCGTCTGGATCTCCATACCGTCGGAGGCGGGCAGACAGCACGAGGCCTGGATCTTCGTTTTTCCCCTGCTTGTGACCTCCACCACACAGAGGCGGCAGGAGCCGTACGGGGTCAGCGATTCATGATCGCACATCGTCGGGATTTCGATCCCGGAGATGCGAGCCACGTCCAATACAGTGAGGCCTTCTTCGGACTCGACTACTTTGCCGTTGATAGTCAGCTCAATCATAACGTCTCTCCATCCTAATACTTACAGATGAACCACTGCGCCCACATTGCAGGCGTCGTGACACAATCCGCATCTTGTGCATTTCTCGTCGTCAATTGAATGCAGATGCTTCAGTTCGCCGCTTACGGCGCCGGTTGGGCAGGCCTTCTTGCAAAGACCGCAACCGGTGCAATCTTCTGCGACAATGTCGTAGCGCACAAGCGCCTTGCAGACGCCGGCCGGGCAGCGACCTTCCTTTATGTGCGCTTCGTATTCATCACGGAAGTATTCCATGGTCGTTAAAACGGGGTTGGGCGCGGTGATACCGAGTTGGCAGAGCGACGCATCCCGCACCACTTCGGCCAGGTCCCCCAGAGCGTCCAGCGTTGCCATTGTGGCGCGGCCCGAGCCGATATCTTCGAGCAATTGGCGCATCTGGGTGACTCCCTCTCGGCAGGGAGTGCATTTTCCACACGATTCATCTTCGAGGAACGAGAGGAAGTAACGGGCGAAATCGACCATGCAGTTGTCTTCGTCCATGACGATCATTCCGCCCGACCCCATCATCGACCCGACTCTCACCAACTGGTCGTAATCGATTGGAATGTCAAGGTGCTCTTCGGCCAGAATTCCGCCGGACGGGCCTCCGGTCTGGACCCCTTTGAATTTCTTTCCGTTCGGGATACCGCCGCCAATTTCATAAATGACCTCGCGCAGCGTCGTACCCATCGGCACTTCCACCAGGCCCGTGTGGTTCACCTTGCCGACCAGCGAGAAGATCTTGGTTCCCTTGCTTCCGCCCCATGGATTATCGCTCACATCGCCCGTGCCGATCGACGCAAACCATTCCGCGCCGCGGTTGATAATCAACGGAACGTTCGCCCAGGTCTCGACATTGTTGAGCGTTGACGGCCGATCCCACAGACCTCGCTCAACCGTATGGATATGCTTGGCTCGCGGTTCTCCGACCCGCCCTTCGATCGAAGCCATCAGCGCGGTCGATTCGCCGCAGACAAACGCCCCTCCCCCGCGGTTGATACTAATGTCTAAAGAAAAATCCGTACCGAGAACATTATCGCCAAGGAGCCCGGCCTCCCGCGCATCGTCCACGGCTTTCTGCATCAACTCGACCGCCAGCGGGTATTCCGTTCGGACATAAATATAGCCCTCATTGGCTCCGATGGCGAAGGCTCCGATAATCATGCCTTCCACTATGCTGTGTGGGTTGCTTTCGAGCAGGCCCCGGTTGGCATAGGCTCCCGGGTCGCCCTCGTCGGCGTTGCAGATGACATATTTCAACTCGCCGGAGGCCTTGCGACAGGAAGCCCACTTGACGCCAGCGGGAAAACCGGCGCCGCCGCGCCCGCGCAGTCCGGACTTCGTTATGGTTTCTATGATCTGCTCCGGCGACATTTCGTTCAGGGCCTTCGTCAAGGCCGTGTATCCGCCGTTGCGGATGTAATCCTCGATGCTTGTGGGGTCCAGTTCAAAATTCGCGTTCAGCAGCCACCGCTGCTGTTGCTTGTAAAAGGGCACTTCGTCTTCGGTTACGATCGGTGCCTGGTCTCGCACCGGTTTCATAAGCAGTCTCTCGACCGGTTCATTACCGATTACGCTCTTGGCGATAATCTCCGCGGCGTCTTCGGGTTTGGGCTGCGGATAGAAGAAACCGCCCGGACGGACGATCACGATGGGTTCTTCGTCGCAGTAGCCCAGACAACCGGTTACCCGTAGTTCGACGCTGTCGCTCACACCCGCTTCATCCAGTTCTTGGGACAGAGCTTTCACCAGGGCCTCGGCGCCTTTGGCGATACCGCATGTACCGCGCGAAACGATCACAACCCTTTCGGATTGCTCAGTTTTCAATCTGGCGCTCAGTTTATCAATGCTTACGAAATCGTTTATCCGTATCATTATTTCGTTCCTATACCTTGGCCCCAACCGGCTGTTCGAGCATACTGTCAATCAGGCTGTTCACTTCAACCGGTGCAACAGTCTTATATTCGCCATCCGCCAGCAGGACCGGACCCATGGCGCAGGCGCCCAAGCAGTTCACGGTTTCCAGAGTGAACTTAAGATCGTCCGTCGTGCCTCCGGCCTTGATTCCCAACCGCTCTTCCATGGCGTCGAGCACGCGGGCGGAACCCCGTACATGGCAAGCCGTGCCCATGCAGATTTTGATGATGTGCTCTCCGCGCGGCGCCAAGCTGAATGCCGTGTAGAAGGTAGCTACATGGTAGACGTCTGCCAGGGGAACCCCCAGTTTCATGCTCACATACTTAAGTGAAGGCGGTGGGATATATCCGAATTCGATGTTAATATCCTGCAGAACTGTTACCAGAGGCCCTCGTTCGTGGCTGTGCATATCAGCGGATTGGTCGATCACGGCCTGCAGTTCTGGATCGAGCACATCCTCGGCAACCGACTTCTGCGTGTCGACGGGTCTGAAGCGCACCGGGCAGCGTTCGATGCACTGACTGCAACCGGTGCATTTGTCCTCGTCCACAAATCGCGCCTTGCGACGGATCTTGGCCGTGAAATTCCCGACATAGCCCGACAGTTCTTCGACCTCGGAGTAGGTCATCAACTCAATGTTCGGGTGCTGTCCGACCTGCACCATCTTTGGCGTGAGGATGCACGCGGCGCAGTCCAGCGTTGGGAAGGTCTTATCGAACTTGGCCATATGGCCGCCAATGGAGGACTCTTTCTCAACGAGGTAGACCTTCTTGCCGGACTCGGCGATCTTCAAAGCCGCCTCGATACCGGCGATACCGGCCCCGACCACAAGCGTGTTGCGGTTTACCGGCGCTTCTCGCTGTTCCATGGACTTGTGGAAGCTGACACGCCGAACGGCCGCCGAAACAAGGCGCTTGGCCTTGGCGGTGGCTTCAGCGCGGTCCATGTGCACCCAGGAGCATTGCTCCCGGATGTTGGACATCTGGAAGAGGAAACGGTTTAGCCCGGCGTCTTCACAGGTGTTCCGGAACGTCTCCTCGTGCATCAGCGGCGAGCAGGAGGAAACGACCACGCGCGTGAGGTTGTTCTCAGCAATGTCCTGCTTGATCATGTCCTGACCGGGATCGGAGCACATGTATTTGTACTCCCGGACAATGACCACGCCGGGGAGCTTGCCGGCATATTCGGCTACTTCCTTTACGTCCACGGTGTGCGAGATATTCGTACCGCAATGACAGACGTAAACGCCGATCCGTTCTTGTCCATTATCTTCGCTCATTATCATTAGTTATTCACCTTCTCTGTCAACAAGGCCTCAACGGGTGTCAATGAGTCCTTCAGGGCCAGATCGTTCGAGCCCAGTCCGAAAGCGACCCCCATCAGTTGCGTGAAGTAGAGAACGGGAATGCTGCAGTCGGTTCCCATCGTCTTGCTGACCGTTTTCTGGTAGCCCTCCAGATTCATCTGGCACAGCGGGCATGCGGTGATGATGCAGTCGGCTCCGGCGTCCCGGGCATTTTTCAGAATCTTACCGGTAAGGTCCTGACCGATATCCGCCTGGGTGGTCATCATCAACCCGCCGCAGCACTTCGCCTTCAGCGGAAACTCAACGGCCTGTCCGCCAAGCCAACCGATCAGATCGTCCATCATCTGTGGGTCTTCAGGGTCGTCGATCTCACCGAAAGGACGACCGATCTGGCAACCGTAATAAGGCGCTATTTTCAGCCCATCCAGCTTGCGAGATACGCAGTCCCGAATCCTCTGCTCGCCGAGATCGTTGACCACCACATCAAGAAAGTGACGAACATCAATCGTGCCTTCGTAGCTCATACCGCCGGCAGCAAGCGCCTTTGTGATGTTGTCCTTGAGTTTGGGATTCTCGGAGATGTACTTGCTTGCTTTGCGAAGGGCCAGATAGCACCCGTTGCAGATGGCCACAAGATCCTTGCCCGTCTTTTCGGCTATCGCCAGATTCCGCGCCGACAGGACAAAGGAACGCTTCTCGTGAATTGCCACGTACGCCGTCGCGCCGCAGCAGTTCCAGTCATCCAGTTCCTCCAACTCGATCCCAAGGGCGCTGGCTATACTGCGTGTCGAAATATCGTACGCTCTGTTCGCTGACCTGGTGGAGCAGCCGGGGTAGTACGAGTAACTGTTATTACTGGTAGTTATCATTTGTCCCCATTCTCCTCGGCTGCAGCCATCATCTTCTGAAGGCCGTCGAGCCCTTTGATCGACTTTGTGAAAATATCCATTCTGCCCTTGAAAAACAGCTTCATCGCAAGCCCCATCTGTCCAAGTATCTTCCACGGTCTGGTACGCATGTAATACTTGATGATCAGCTTTGTATCAGAGTTGCGCCCGTGCTTGTCTATCACCTCGCTAAAGGAATTCGCCATCGCAGCGTTCGTAGTCCTCTTGGGATAAATACCGTACTTGACTCCCAGCCGCTTGAGTTCGTACATGATGTCCGTGAAAGGGATGCCCGCCGGACATCGCACCACACAGGAATAACACGATGCGCACAACCAGACAGTGTTGGATCTGAGAACTCGTTCGAGCATGCCCGCCCGAAGCGCCGCGATGATCTCGCGCGGCCCGTACTCCATGGCGGCACTGGTGGGGCAGGACGCCGAACACGTACCGCACTGGATACATTGGTCGATTTTCTCTCCATGGGGCAACTCGTGAACGCGCCTCAGTAGTTCGGCCCCCAAATCCTTCGCCGTTAACTCGGACATAATGCGTTCCTTTTCTCAATGAAACGTCGCGCCGCCCAAAGCCCGGATGCGACCAACCGCAATCGCACGGGGAGACTCCGGTCCGCGGAAAACTACCTGCTCTTGCGACTTGCGGTTAGAACTTCCAGATCAAGTCAAACTGCATGATGAAGTTATTCTCGTCGCGATCGCCCGTAATCGGCTGGACAAGGAAGATGTTGCCGCCAGCCGTCAGGAAATCGGTCAGATTGTACGCGACTTTGAACACGTGGCCTTTGACGTTCGTTGTCGCACCGAGGCCGGGACCGTCCGTACTAAAGTCCGCATCGTTCAATATGGCGGGGGTGGCGTTGAATTCAATGTACTTGTACTGATAACCGGCCGACCAGTCACCCTGCTTCTTGTTCTTTCCAACTCTTACGCCAACAGCGTATCCATCGTCGGCATTTTCAAAGTCGGATGTCTCGTCGTTATCTTGCGTATTATGCACCCAGTCGAAATACACCTGCCACGGGAGTCCGCAAGCCTTGAACTTGACCTTGGCTAGAACATTCATGATCTTCATGTCTCTGTTCCAACCATTTACCGCCGCACCTGCCCCCGGGATGTTAGCTGCGGCCCACTGAAAGGCGTCTTCATAGTTCTCAAAGTCATACCACGCGGCGGAAATCGTTGCATTCACGCCACCGGGCAGTGGGGTCCTGAAACCAGCCTGGTAAACATTCAAGATAGTGTCGTGACCAATCGTACCAGCAACGTTCTGCTGGTTGACTTCGTTGACCACTATGTGGGCGAAGTTGCCGAACACATCGATTCCACACAGTTCCCGGTGATAGGCGACTGCGAAACCCTCTGGATTGAGATCTCTGTCGAACATCAGGTCGGTGTGTTCCAGAATATTCGGTATTTTTCCACCGATCACCGTCAAGCCGGGAATCGCTTTGGGCGAGTACACGGCGTACACCTGGTCGATCCAGACATTCTTCTTGTTGAAACCGCCTGTGAATGTCTGGTCGGTGTTCCGCCCAAACGCGGTGTTGTTGTCACCGCTTGCCAGGCGGAAACCGACTTTCATCTGATCGTCCAGCCAGGATTTGATGAAACCGAATCGCAGGCGGAACTGATAACGGTTCCGTTCTTTCAGCTGTATTCCATCGGAGGAGCGATGTTCATACCGCAAACGCAGATCTCCGAAGATCGTCAGATTGTCAAGCCATTGCGGCAGAGGATTACGCTTACTTGCGTCCTGGCGCATTTCTGACATGATCTTGGCAATCTCTCCGTGACGTGCGGCCTGAAGGGCTTCGTCGGTGAGTTTCGATTCCAGCGTCGAGATCTTCTTGTCCTGAGCTTCCAGACGTTCGGTCAACGCCTTGATCAAGGCGGCGACGTCCTTCTCGGGCTTGTCGGCGGCCGTCGCCGTCGCAGCCGCAAGGACAACCGCCCCAAACATAACCAACACCACTGATAGAACCAAACGATCTTTCATCTCCGTCTCCTTTCACTGCACAAACGCGGTTGATGAAACCGCCTCTTGACCCAAGAGTCCGGGATGCGGCCAGCCACAATCGCCCGGGAAGATCCGAGGCGCACAAAGAATCTGCAACTTGGCATAGCTAATGCAATCAGTGTGCCAATCGGTTGAAAAGTAGAAGACTGGGATTAACCCAAACAAAAGACCGGAGATGTGCCCTTGAACATCCCAATATCGGCTGTCGGAGTAACTCGATACCTGCGGAAATCCGTTAGGGTCGCGGAAATTCGCTAGGGAAGCCAATGTGAAGAGGGAAGATGAAAGCAGCACCTAGGACGACGGAAGATATGATCGCGTACCCGGAAATCGCCTTTTCTGCACCGGAAAATGCACCGCCTCTACAGGGCTTATTCTGTAATCCCTCGTCAGATTCAGTGCTTACGCCACTTGGTTCAAGTCCTATGCGGCTCATTGGTCGCAGAAACAGACGGAAGCTAGAGAAGGCGGGATTGATGGTCTGGCCGAAGTTGTTTCAGAATCTCCGCAGCACGCGCGAGACGGAACTGGCCGAGCAGTACCCCGTGCAGGTTGTTTGTGCATGGATCGGCAACAGTCCGGCGATGGCGGCGAAACACTATTTGCAGGTGACCGATGAGCACTTCTCAAAAGCGGTGCATTTCCCGGTGCAGTACGACGCCGTAGAGGAGCGCACCGAGGCGCCGTCAAATACACAAGGGGGCGTAAACAACGAGAAAAACGCTCCCAGCGAGTGCGGGGAGCGTCTATCCATGGGCCGTACTGGACTTGAACCAGTGACCTCTCGCGTGTGAGGCGAGCGCTCTAGCCAACTGAGCTAACGGCCCGATTACGTGATTTCAGCATTCGAGTTCGAGCATTATAGCTGCTGACCCATGGTTTGCAAGACTTCAAGCGTCTCGGTGAAATCTCTCGGCCAGGGCGCTTCGAGCTTCATCGGCTTGTTCGTTCGCGGATGGGCGAATTCAATAGTGTGCGCATGGAGCGCCTGCCTGGTTATCAGCGGACCTTCGGCGCGGTCGTTCTGACCAAGCAGTTGACTGCGATATATCGGCCCGCCGCCGTACATCTTATCGCCGACTATAGGGTGATTCATCGCACTGGCGTGGACTCTCAACTGATGAGTTCGCCCGGTCTTCGGATACAGTTCCACCAGCGTAAACGAGGCCTGCGATTGGCCGACATTCCTGATTCGTTGCAGGACTTTGTAGCGTGTGACGGCCTGTTTGGTTGTGGATGGATAGGGTTTGCCCGTCTTGCGGTGCACGGCGTACTTCTCGCGGATTTTGGGATGCTTGCCGATCGGGTGGTCGATAATGTCTTCATCAAGTTTGAACAGACCGTGGCAGATCGCGGTGTAGGTCTTCTGAATCTTGCGGTGCTCGAACTGCCAACCCAACCGCCACAACGCCAATTCACTCTTGGCGACCAGCATTATCCCGGTAGTGTCGCGGTCGAGTCGATGCACAATACCCGGACGAAACGCCTCACCGCTTGTGGGCATCTCGGAAATGTCACGCCAGTTCATCTTGAAATACCACGCCAAAGCGTTCACCAGCGTACCGCTCCAGTTGCCACGGGCCGGATGGACTATCAGATCGGCCTGCTTGTTGACCGCGATCAGGTCGTCGTCCTCGTAGACCACCTCAAGCGGAATATCCTCAGCCGGTATCTCCTGCTTCTTGACCGGTGGGAGCATCATGTCGATCACGTCGCCGATTCGGATAGTGTAGCTGGGCTTGACGATCTTACCGTTAACTGTGACGTTGCCCTCGCGGATGTATCGCTGCAGCGCGTTCCGCGAGGTGTCCTTCCCCAATCGCCCGGACAGGTATTTGTCGAGACGGCGGTTGGTGCGCGTGCGTTTAACTTCAAGACGGAGATGCTCCAGACCGTCTTCCTCGGCGGGAAGCTGCGTTTCGACCACATCCAAACTGTTCGAATCGGTCGACTCAACGTCAGGATTGTCCTGCGGATCGCGGTCCACGGTAATCTCTCAATACAACAAGCCCGCGGCCGCGAAGAAGCATAACGCATCGCGCGGTTGCGGGCTTGTGTTGCGGTTCATTGCGCGTGAGCGCCTCTCAAACGCCGATAAGTTCTTTCGCCTTGTCAGCCGCGCTGGCCGCGTCGGGTGCAAAACCGTCGGCGCCGATTTCGTCGGCGTAGGCCTGCGTAATCGGGGCTCCGCCCACGAGTGTTTTGACGTCGAGTCCGGCTTCTTTGCATGCGGTGATAACTTCGCCCATACGCGGCATCGTTGTCGTCAGCAGCGCACTCATCGCACAGATTGCGGCGCCTTCGGCTTTGCAGGCCTCGACGAACTTCTCAGCCGGAACGTCAGTACCGACATCCACAACCTTCAGCCCGGCGCCGGTGAACATCATACCTACGAGGTTCTTACCGATATCGTGCATGTCGCCCTTGACCGTTCCAAGCACAACCGTAGCCGTCGGTTCCACACCGGCTTCGATGAGTTTGGATTCCAGCATGTCCATTCCAACGTTCATAGCGCGAGCGGCCATGAAAACTTCCGGAATAAACGCTTCGCCAGCTTTGAATCGCACGCCCAGAGCGTTCATCCCGCCGATCAATCCGTCCTGAAGGATTTCCTTGGCGTCAACTCCCTGGGCCATCGCGGCCTGCGTCAGGGTCGTAACCTGTTCGACCACGTCGCGTTTACTCTCGGTCAAGGCGTCAACCAATGCCTGTAGGTCTGCCATTGCAAGCTACCTCCAAAACGTAGCTAGTTATGAAATAAATAGAAACTCTTGCGGCTGCAGCCCCTGCGGCTGCACCCGTAAAAAGTTACCGTTAAAATCGCTCTTTGTAAACGGAACTCACCAAAAAAAGTGAGGGTTCCGCACGAATTTCGACCGTATGCGGCCTGCTCAGAGTTCTGACCGGCGATCTTATGGGGAAACAGCAGGCCCGACAGCGGGCTGTGTATCGGGCTGACTGGTTGGCGGAGCGGGCGGCGGAGCCGGGCGCGTAGTCGCCAGACGAATGGGTCTCTCAAGGTCGCCTATGGTCTTCAACGAATTCTCTGCTACGGTCAACGCAAGTTGGCTGGTCTTATCACCCAGCGCGATAACCTGCTGGTAGTGCTCCCTGGCGGCTGTAAACTCGTTTTTTCCTTCAGCCAACCTGGCCAGCCCCAGATACGCTCTACCGGCGGCGACGGGGAAATCTGAGAATTCACTAACCACACGCTGATAATGTTTCTTCGCCCTATCCAGTGCTCCAGACACAAGATCACCGGCGGCCTGCTGCCTGACGCATATATCACCGGCCTCCACACAAGCCAGCGCCGCAACCCCCATATTGCCGGTCTGGTCGGCGAGACCTTCAAATCCGGTCAGCGCCTTGACGCGCCCTTCGGCGGTGGAGACATCCGACGCCTTGAACAGGTCGTAATCCTGCCTCGGAACGCTGACCGCCGCGGCGCGATTCCGGATGACCACCCATCCAACACTTATCGCGGCGACAAGAACGAGTATCGCCAGACTGATGCCCCTACCGTGTTTCTTGAAGTAATCGACTATCTTGACCAGTTCGGCATCAAGTGAATTATGCTTCAGTTCGTGACGTCTTTCTGTCTTCATTGCTTTATTGGCCTGTTCTTACGGGAGTCCTTGCAGGACGGTTTATGATTTCGCTGGTCCACAACTCTAACTTAAGTTTCGTAGGATGCAACCAACTTCCGGGAGTAATTCGCACGCGGCAGGTTTCACCCGGTCTCTTGAATCGCAAATCCTGATCGCCAAGCGAGAACGTCTCGCTGACGAAACGCCATTGCCTCAGAACCATCGCCTTCTTGTAGAATCTCGCCACGGCGAATGTGGAGGCCCGCCCGGTGTACAAGTGATCGACCAGTCTGGCCACCCCGGAGTCAAATGTGCGGGAGCGGTCGGCGTCGATCGTGAAGCCAACGGGGACGGGCAGATCGGCTACAGGAGACTTGGCGGCGGCGGCGAGCTCCATTCCGGGATTGACGTCTCCGCTGAACCAGGCGCACCCTGAAAGCGAGCACATCAAGACCAAAACGCCCAGGCGAGTGATTGTCTTTCGCATTTCATATCTCCTTGTCTAAATCCCGGTTGGGGACTTCTCGGATTCGATCAATCTATTCTACATGACGCTTAGCTATTGTCAAACGCCCGGCTTGGACGTAATGTGTTAGCATCTGTCGGCCCGGTGGTCGGGTCGATCGCGTGGAGATCGAATCGTGATAGTTGTTCTGAACCTTTTTGACATTGTCGAAGGCTGCGAAGACCGATACGCCGAGTACCTGCGTCGAGTCCAGCCGATTCTGGACCGTTACGGCGCCAGGATTCTCTTGTACGGCATGACAAAGATGATTTACATGGGTGAATGCACGCAGGAATTCTGCGGACTTATCGCATATCCGTCTCTGGGCGAACTGCGAGCGTTATCGCACGATCCGGAATTCACAGCTATACGTACGCTGCGAGACGATTCGACAAAGAATTACGTACTGACAGCGATCGACAGCTTTGACCAGCTAGACGATGCTGTCAAGCTGCTTGAGACCAGAGCAAAGAACAACCGACCGGAGTAACTATGAGAAGTGATGCAATCAAAAAAGGTATCGAACGAGGCCCGCACCGCAGTCTGCTCAAAGCCACCGGCCTGACCGATTCGGACATCAAGAGACCGTTCATAGGAATCGCGTGCAGCTACACCGACGTGATACCCGGGCACGTACACCTCGACGCGGTCGGCGATTACGTAAAACAGCAGGTCCGCGACGCCGGCGGGGCGCCGATCCTGTTCAACACGATCGGAATATGCGACGGGATCGCCATGGGACACTATGGCATGAAGTACTCGCTGGCCAGCCGCGAACTGATCGCCGACTGCGTCGAAGCAATGTGCGAGGCCCATCAATTCGACGCGCTGGTCTGCATTCCGAACTGCGACAAGATTATTCCCGGAATGATGATGGCCGCCATGCGACTGAACATCCCCACCGTCTTCGTATCCGGCGGGCCGATGGAGGCCGGACGGGTCGCGGGAAAAGACGTCGACCTGATCGACCAGTTCTACGCCGTCGCCCAGCAGAAGATCGGAAAGATGACCGCACGCAAGGTTAAGCAGTACGAAGACAACACCTGCCCGACCTGCGGATCGTGCAGCGGTCTGTTCACCGCAAACAGCATGAACTGCCTGTGCGAGGCGATCGGAATCGCCCTGCCCGGAAACGGAACGTGCCTGGCGACCAGCCCTGCGAGAATGGAACTCTACAAGACCGCCGCCCAGCGGATCGTGAAGATGGCTAAACAATGGGCGGCAGGCGGATGCAAGAAATCGTTCCCTCTGCTCCCGAAAAGAATCATGAGCAAAAAGGCGTTCGTAAACGCAATGACGCTCGACATGGCGATGGGCGGATCGACCAACACTGTTCTGCATCTGCTGGCGATCGCCAATGAAGGCGGCGTGAAGTTCACCCTGGACGATATGGACCGCATCTCCAAACGCACGCCGAATATCTGTCGCGTGGCCCCCTCGTCCACACCCGAGGGCAGGATATACCACATGCAGGACATCCACCGGGCAGGCGGCATCCACACCATCATGGGCCAGATCGCCTCGGACAAACCGGCGAACATCAACGCCGACTGCATAACCGTAACCGGCCAGACTGTCGGAAAGAACCTGCAGCAGTACTCGCTGCGGAGCAAGAAAGTTCTACCTGCGGCCAAGAAGATGTACCGCGAAGGCGCCAAAACCACCGGCCGGACCATCGCACAGGTCAAGGCGATGCTCCGCGGCGGCAAACCCGAGCGTCTGGCGACCCTGAACACCGGGCGCCTGAACGCCAAAGACGCCATTCGCCCTGTCGACAACGCATTCACCGCCAAGGGCGGCTTGGTGGTGCTGTACGGCAATATCGCATCGAAGGGCTCGGTGGTGAAGCTGGCCGGCGTGAATCCGAAAATGTACACCCACAGCGGACCGGCGATTATCTTCGAGTGCCAGGAAGACGCCTGCGCGGGCATCTTAGGCGGTAAAGTGAAGGACGGCGACGTAGTGGTCATCCGCAACGAAGGCCCCCGCGGCGGGCCGGGCATGCAGGAAATGCTCGCCCCGACCAGCTACATAACCGGAATGGGCATGGGCGACAAATGCGCCCTCATAACCGATGGCCGCTTCAGCGGCGGAACCGCGGGAGCCTGCATCGGGCACGTAAGCCCCGAAGCCGCATCGGGCGGCGAGATCGGACTCCTGAAAAACGGCGACATAATCGCCATCGACATCCCGGGCGGAAAGATAAACGCCAAAGTCTCCAAAGCCGAATTCGCCCGCCGCCGCAAAGTCTGCAAACCGCGCCCCGCCCCAATCCGCCACGGAGCCCTCGGACGCTACGCAGCCCACGCAACCAGCGCCGACACCGGCGCAGTGCTCCAATGGCCCGATAAACCGTAGGAGTCTGAGGTTTGTCGAATGCTTGAGGGTGTTTGCCTGAACGGCGCGAAACCGCAAGCGGTTTTGATTCGCTGTTGTACGGAGACGGCGCGCGAAAACCGCTTGCGGTTTCGCACGCCGTTTCCGTTGCTATTCGTCTTCGTCGTCGAGGAGCAGTTCGGGCAGCTTCATGTAATACGCGGTCTGGACGAACTCCAGGTCGCAAATCTGCTGCATTACCTTCGGGCACGGTTCTTCATCGAGATTGATTCCGACGACCGCGGTGCCCGAACGCTTCTTGCGGGAGAAGGTCAGGTCGGCGATGTTGATATCGTTTTCGCCGAAGACCGTACCGTAATGGCCCAGAACACCGGGTTTATCTTCATTGAAGATCACCGCGACATGACCTTCGGGCTTCATCTCCATGCGGTATCCGTCGATGGCGATGATTCGGGGGAACTTGTTACCGAAGATCGTGCCGACGGCGGACCGCTTCATCTCGTCGGTGTGGATCGTAACTTCCATGAGATTGGCGAACTCGCGAATCTTCGACGAGGTAACCTGCTCGACCTCCACTCCCCGACGGTCGGCCAGCACTGGTGCGTTAATGACGTTGACCGGACCGTCCATGTGCGGGGCGATCAGGCCCATCAACAGGTACGTGGTGACCGGGGAGAGATTCATATCGGCGATCGAACCGCGGTAGACAACTTCCACTTTGGTCATCGCCCCAGGCGTTATACCCGCAAGGATCGTCCCGATTCTGGCGGCAAGCTCGGTGTAAGGACGAAGCTCATCAGGCAGCGCCTTGTCGAAACCGGGTGCGTTAATCGCATTACGGACTTCACCGCCTCGCAGGGCCTCAACGAGTTGCTGTGCGGCGTCGAGGGCGACCTGTTCCTGGGCTTCCGCCGTCGAAGCTCCCAGGTGCGGGACGGCAAGCACGTTGGGATGCTGAATCAGCTTCTTCTCAGTTTCCGATTCAGGCGGCTCGGAAGACCATACGTCAATCGCTGCGCCGGCGACTCGATCTTCCTCGAGCGCCGTCAGCAGTGCGTCTACATCGATAATCCCGCCGCGGGCGGCGTTGATCAATCGAACAGTAGGCTTCATGGCGGCTATTTCTTCAGCACCGATCATTCCGGTTGTCTCGTCGGATTTCGGAACGTGCAGGCTGATATAGTCCGAACGCTTGCACAACTCGGTCAGGTCCTTGACGATCTCGTCCATTCCATCCGGACACTTGGCCGCAAAGAACGGATCGTAGCCCAGCACTCGCATATCCAACGCCGAAGCACGTTTGGCAAGCGCCCGGCCGATGCGGCCGCAGCCGATCACGCCAAGGGTCTTGCCCGCCAACTGCGTGCCGGAATACGCCTTGCGATTCCAATCGCCTCCGCGAAGCGACGCGTTAGCCGGGGCAATCTTGCGGGAAAGCGACATCATCAGAGTCATCGCCAACTCAGCCGTACTCAGCGTATTGCCCCCAGGCGTGTTCATGACGATCACACCCTTGCTGGTGGCTACGGGGATATCGATATTGTCCACACCGACGCCCGCTCGCGCCACGCCGCGAAGCTTACCCGGATTCTCAAGCACTTCAGCGGTAACCTTCGCCGCCGACCGCACGATCATTCCATCGTACTTACCGGCGATTTCCGCCAATTCGCTGGGGCTGAGCCCGGCTTGGATTGTTACTTCAACGTCTTCCTGTTCCTTCAGCCAGTCGATTCCGACATCGCTGAGTTTGTCTGCTATCAGTATTCTCATGATGCGCCTCCTTATTCCCAATCCTTAAGGACCTGAACAGCCGCCGCCACGCCCGTGCCGATCTCGACGGCGACGCCCATGTCAGCGAGCGTGTATTCCAGCGCCGCGATCATGCCTATTGTCTCCAGCGGATCAACGTAACCCATGTGTGAGATGCGGATGATCTTGTTCTTGAGCTGGGCCTGTCCGCCGGCTACGGAGATTCCGTACTTGTCGCGGAGCTTGGCGCGTATGCCGTCGTCTACGCCTTCGGGCAGCGTCAGTGCGGTTACCGAGTCGCCTGGTTGGGAGCTGTAGATTCCCATTCCCATAGCTTCTGCCGCGGCGCGGGTAGCCCTGGCGAGGATAGCCGTGCGAGCCCAAACCGTCTCAATGCCGATATCGTTGATCATATCGACGGCGGTCTGCAGTCCGCGTATCAGGCTGACAGCGGGAGTGTACGGCGTGTCATTGCTGGCGACGGACTTGCGGTAGGCCTTCAGGTCCAGGAAGAAGCAAGGCGAGGTAATGTTCTCACCAATAGCCCAAGCTTTCTCGCTGACCGCGATGGTCGCCAGGCCGGGCGGCAGCATGAAGGCCTTCTGGCTGCCGGCGGCCACTACGTCGATGCCCCAGGCGTCCGTCTCCAGAGGCAAGGCTCCGGCGGCGGTGATGCAGTCAGCCAGAAGGATCGCGTCAGTCTCGGCTACGATGGCGCCAATCGCCTTGAGATCGCACGCTGTGGCGGTGCAGGTCTCGTTGTAGACGGTAATGACGGCGCCATACTCACCGGTGGCGAGTTTCTCCTGAACGGTTTCGGGCTGCAACGCCGTGCCCCACTCCAACTCGACCTCGTCTACATCCAGACCGTAGACCTTGGCGACCTTGACCCACCGCTCGCCGAACTTTCCGCCGTTGGCGACCAGGACCTTCTTGTCGCGAGGCACGAGGCAGGCGATTGCCGCCTCCATACCGGCCGTGCCGGAACCCGCGATCGTTATACAATCGTTTTCGGTCCTGAGGATCTTCTTCAGACCCGCGTTGACCTTCGCAAACATCTCGCGGAAACGGGCTGTCCGATGGTGAAAAATCGGTTTGGCCATCTCGTTGAGAACGTCCGGGGGAACATCTGTCGGGCCGGGGGTGAAAAGGCGTGACTTAATCATCAGAGTATCTCCAACTATTCGCTAAGCTCCAGGAACAAGCCAGCCTTGCCGCAAGCCCTTCCTGCGGTTGCCGCCTGAAGCAGAAATCTCATGGGTCGCAACAGGCATGAGCCCCGAGCGGGACCAGTTGCGAGAACTGGACTATAAACCAGGGTCCCGAATCTGTCAATGCCTTTTTGACAACGTTTGGCTTTGTATCGGCACTTTTCGCACGCTACTATATAAGTATGGCTCTTCGACGGACGCCGGCGTGAGCGGAACACCACTATGACAAGAATTCGCAAGATCACACCAATCGCACTGCTCCTTCTGTTGAGCCCCGGCTGCGCCCCGCCGGACGTGGTTTACCAGTACTCCACAATCAACGCACTGCTGGAGGGCGTATACGACGGCCGGATGACATGCGGACAACTCGTGCGGCACGGGGATTTCGGGCTGGGAACCTTTAACGCACTCGACGGTGAAATGGTCGTCATCGACTCAAAAGTATACAAGATACGGTCCGACGGTAAGGCGTATCGGGCGCCAAGCAGCGAGAAAACACCGTTCGCCATGGTCGCCAAATTCAAACCGAACATGATATTCATCATCGAACATGACGGCCAGCCGACTCTGGAGCAACTGCTTGAATACAAAGTTCCTGACTCCAACCTCCCCCAGGCGATCCGAATCGACGGGCATTTCAAATACGTCAAGGTCCGCAGCGTACCAAAGCAGAAGCGCCCCTACCGACGCCTGGCTAGGATAGTCGATGATCAGGCGGTGTTCGAACTCAAAGACGTCCGCGGGACGCTGCTGGGATTCGCCATTCCGCCCTACATGGCGGGAGTCAACATGCCCGGATATCACTTCCACTTCATCACTGAGGATCGCTCGCGCGGCGGGCACGTGCTGAAATGTCGCACCGGACACGTCGAAATGCAGATCGACGAAATACCCGAACTGCACCTGGTCCTGCCCGAAAGCGGGGATTTCCTCAAAGCCAACCTCTCGGGCGACAAGTCCGGTGAACTTCACAAAGTTGAAAAACAGAACTAGCCTAATGAGAACAATCGCGCTGACGCTGCTGGTCGCAATCGCAACCGCCCTTCCGGTGCTCTCCGCCTCGCCGCCCGGAAAGTCCGACAAGAAGGTCAAGAATACGTACATAGTGGTCTTTGACTTCGCGTGCGCCGACGGCGACCACGGGACAAAACTAAGCGATTCGATTCGCCTGCGGCTGGCCAGGCACAAGGAGTTCTCCGTCGTCGATTCGCTGACCACACGCGATCATGCCAAACCGACCGGAGCCCGGGCCGATCGCTCGAAGCTGATATCGCTGATGAAGGACAAGCTCCTGGTGACCGTCGGGATCTACGGGACCGTCTCGGTGCGAGGCAAACAGGTCACCGCGGACATCGCGTGCATTAACTTCACCGACCCGACCAAATCGGCCGACTGGACTGAAACTCTCTCAGACAGCACGCAGCGAGCCCGCGGGCTGATCGCCCGAGCCGTGGTCGAGAAACTCACCGGCCGGCCCGAGTGGACGCCGCCCCAATACGGCGACGAAGACGAACCCAAAAAGTTCGCAAAGCCCTTAAACGTAAACGGGAGTTTCGACAAGGGGCATGCCGGATGGGACGCACCGGACCTCGCAGCCACGTTCCTTGTCGACGGGCCCAAAGGACGCGGTAAGGTGCTGACAGTGCTGACCACAGTCAATCGCGACCAGTGGATCGCATATCGGCGCAAGCTGCGCATGGGCCTGACCAAACCGACGAAAGACCACGGAGTGACTTACAAGGGCGGACCGGTGGCGGCGTTGGAGGGAGTGCACTATCGCAGCGACTGGATCGACGCCAGGCCCGGCCAGCGTTACTGGCTGACCGCCGACAAGAAAGGACCCGGCGCCAAAGTATTCATAAAGGGCTTTCTCGACTGGAGCGGACAGGCCTCGGGTCTCCCCGAAAGCTCACTTGCCAGACTCGGCCTGACGCCTGAAAAGTTCGCCGACCTGCCCGCCGAAAAACAGCAGGCAATGATCAAGGCCGACGCCAAGGCCCATCCCGAACGATATCGCAGAGAGTGCTACAGATGGTATCTAAACTGTGGCGGCAGTGGAGACTGGAAGCACCACGCAGCACCCTTCCCGCCGCGCGGAGGCCTGCCGAAACACGTAAAATGGTTCCAAATCCAAATCTACTCCTACTGGCCTCCCGGCGAATACCTCTGGGACAACGTCCACCTCTACAAAGACCCCCGCCAAACCGCCCCCCTGCCCGCGGTGGACGCCCGCACAAAGAACTACAAAACCATAACAACCACCCGCCCGGCGAAGAAGAAACGCAAGTAGGAACATAACTGCCTCGCGCGCCGTTGGGACAAACACCTCACTCAAGATACCCCCTACCGCCCGGCGGCGGAGATTGGTACAATCCGCCCTTCAGACATTGCCGCACCAGAAAGGACAGACTCCATGCTGTACAAGCCGTATGGACAGACAGGCAAAAACGTCTCGGCGATAAGCTTCGGCGGGATGAGGTTCGACAAGCCGGAAAACATCGACGCAAACGCCGAGATCGTACTCTACGCCCACAGTAAAGGCATAAACTACTTCGACACCGCCCCACTGTACTGCGGCGACAAGAGCGAAGAGATAATGGGCGCGGCGCTTAAACAACTCAAGCGCGACGAATTCTACGTGTCAACGAAGTCCAACAAGGCCGTCGGAGCGACGCTCCGATCCGAACTGGAACGGTCCCTGACACGCTTGAATGTCGACTATATCGACTTCTACCACATATGGTGCATCGTCCGGCCTGAGACATGGAAAGAGCGACTGGCTGGCGGAGCCGTAGACGAGGCCCTCAAAGCCAAAGAAGAAGGGCTCATCAAGCATCTGGTCGTTTCGTCACACTTGCTGGGCGACGAACTGGGCGAAATGCTTGCCGATGGACCGTTCGAAGGCGTTACGCTGGGATATTGTGCGATCAACTTCCCTTATCGCCAGGCGGCGGTGGATACCGCGGGCCAGATGGGACTCGGCGTGGTCACGATGAACCCGCTGGGAGGCGGACTGATCCCCAACAATGCCGAAACGTTTGACTTTATTCGCAGCGAGGACGATGAGTCGGTCGTCGCCGCTGCGTTGCGATTCAATATCTCACAGGCTGCGATAACTTCAGCGCTGGTGGGGTTTACGACTACCGAGCATATCGACCAGGCGTGCGCGGCTGTCGAGGGCTTTGAGCCCTATGATCCGGGGCATGTCGCCTCACTGCAGGAGCGGATCGCAGAGGCGTTTGACGGCCTGTGCACCGGCTGCGGATACTGCACGCCGTGCCCGGAAGGGATCGAGATCCCAAAATTCATGGACGCCTACAACCAGATGATCCTCTCGGGCGGAAAGCCGACCGATCTGATCGGACGCATGCGATGGCATTGGGAACTGGCCGGCGATCAGGCGGGCCTGTGCACTCGTTGCGGCGTGTGCGTCGCAAAGTGCACGCAGCACCTCGACATCTGCGACAGACTCGAAAAAATCGACGAAATATACGCCTCCGAGATAGAAAAAGACAAGCAGCAGGCCGATACAAAAGAAGACTCTTGATATTTCATACAAGACAACGCCTGCAGGTGCGTTATACTTGGAAGCAACGGCGGAGATATTATGTTTCACAGGGCGATTCTGATTACCGTGATTTGCATGCTGTCGGCGATGCAGGCCCGCGGTGCGACAGTCTACACCGCCTCGGGCGAGACCTACAAAGGTAAGGTCACAAAACACCGGGGAAGTGTTATTGTGGAAACCGCAAAGGGGCGAGTGGTTCTCAACGCCAAGATCGTCATCCATATCGAAGGAACCGAACCGGTCGAACCCGAACCGAAGACAGTAAACAGACCAACCACGACCCGGCCCGGACCGACGACCCAACCGGGCGACATCGTTCTTCCCAGCATGCTGCTGAAGTCAGGAGCGATGGTTCTGGGCAATGCGACTCGTCCCGAGCCGATTATCTACATGTACATGCGGGCGCTGTCAGTCGCCCAGGGCGGGCCCGAATCCACCCGCCTCAGGCGCCAGATCGATCTGTGGAGGGCTCATGCCCACGACCGACTCCGCAAGGCCGGAAAGCAGTGGTTGGCTCCGAAGGATTTTGTCAGACACCGAAAGGCGTTCGTTCAACAACTCGCCGAAGCCGATAAACTCAGATCGATGGCGGGCAGGACTCGCAGGTATTCCAGCTATAAGCCCCCCCCGCCGATGACTGCAAAGCAGAAACGCTACAAGTACGAAGCCCTCGATAAGATGTTCCAGGCCGGGCGGTCGTGGGCCGATCCGCCGATGCAGAACTTCCTGGTGGGCATCGCACAAATGCAGGCTCACAAATTCGACCGGGCCGAAGCTGCGTTCAAACTAGGCGTCAAACAGGCCCCGCTTCTGGCCGGACTGCACCAGGGATTGGGATTGGCCTTCGCAAAGCAACACAAGTATCTGTCGGCGTTGGAGGCGTTCCTGGAGACTCTCCGCCTGAAACCGGATTCAGGCGAAGCCCTTTATCTGGTCAGAGAGACCATGAAACAGGTGCCCGGGCGGAGCATCAAGTCCGCATTGTACCGACGCGCCGTCGAGACGATTACCCCTTACACTACTCCTCCGCGAACAAAGAGCACATCGTACAGGGCCCGCAGCGTCGAGTGGCTCATGCCGGAAACCAAAACCAAGAGCTGGCGGGTCTCTGAGACCACGATGCCCACACCGCCCTACGACCGCCTTGAATTCCGCCAGGCCGTCGGCGTGGCGGTCGCGGAACATACGCTCCTGGTCGATGCGCGGGTCTCCACCGGAGCGTTGGCTGTGTTCGTCCGAATCGACGACGTGTTCGTACCGGCCAAGATTGGACGGGCCTCTTATTCCAGCACCAAGGCCAGGCCACCGGTCGCCACAGTCTATCTGACCGACTACGCACTCACACCGGTCAATATCCCCACCGCAGAAGCCCCCGCAAAAACCGGGCCCTGCACCATCTACTCAATGGGGATCTTCGGGCAGATGAAACAGACCATACGCGAATCGTCAGGCGAATTCACGCCCGGTGGAGAGAAGAAACCCGGGTCAGTTTCGCGCAAACTGTTGCCCGGAGAAGGGACATCACCGGTTCTGTCGAAGGACGGCAAGCTCGTGGGCTTCCTGGCTGGAAAAACAACAGTCGCACTGGACGGGGCGGGAGCCGATAAGTTCATATCGTTAAGCGATATATCAAGTATTGTCAAGCGAGCAGCATCGTCTCGCATCAATCCAATCCGAAGCACGTACAGCAGCGCCGCGAGAGAAATCACGCCCAAACCGCTCAAAGGCAAGACGTTCGTCGTATACGCGATATACGGTGAGTTGTTCAAGTCAGGGGTCTGATGAGCCTCGGATCTGAAGGTCCGTCCAGGCAGGATAATAACCTGAAACGTACGCCAACACGCTAACATTACCATTTGCAGTGTGTTGCAAATCAACATCGCCCTGAAAAGGGGGAGTTTTCTGAAGTCAAATAGCTTTTAGGCTTGCATTTTCGCGAAAGTATGGTATAACTAATCCATTGGTTAGCACATGCAAGGAAGGTGCTCGGAGACCGTTAGTTAGCAGATTGCTCACATAGGCTTGCTCAGCCTGGTTATGCTATGGTAAATGGAGGAGATATAACTCTTCGATCCGGTGGCGACAGATCGTCGCTAAAGACCGGTAATCGGTACGTCCTGGTGGGCGTGTCCTCCATGTTCCGAGCTATTCTTGACGTAGTTGACGCAGTAGCTGACAAGGATTGCCCCGTCCTCCTCGAAGGCGAGTCCGGTACGGGAAAAGAACTAATCGCCAGACGCATCCACGCCAGATCCAGACGTAACTCCGGACCGTTTATTCCCGTAAACTGCCCCGCCACAACAGAGACGCTCTTTGAAAGTCAGTTCTACGGACACGTAAAGGGCGCCTTCACCGGAGCCGACACCAATACGATGGGCGTTGTCCGGGCTGCAGAGGGCGGAACGCTACTGCTGGACGAAGTAGGCGAATTGCCGCTGCACCTCCAGCCTAAACTGCTCAGGCTCCTGCAGGAACGCGAAATCACTCCGGTTGGAGCATCAATGCCAATACCGGTTGACACGCGATTCATTGCTTCCACCAATCGCTCGCTCGCCAAGGCCGTGCAGGATGGACTGTTCCGCAGCGATCTATACCACCGCCTCAACATCGTTCGCGTGGAAATCCCCCCGCTCAGGACCAGACCGGAGGATATTGGCCCGCTGGTGGACCACTATCTCAGACACTACGCCATAGAATACAACGCTCCCCAGATCGAACTGGCCAGCCGCCTGAGAAACTGCCTGAGAGAACATTCCTGGCCCGGTAATATTCGCGAGTTGTGCGGATACATCGAACGCCTCTATGCGACGGGGCAACCCGCGACACCTCCCTCCGCCGCGGCTTGGCAGGACGGATACATATCGCACAAGACCGCTCCCGTCCCGCCGACAACCTGCACCACGCCTGTACCCGCGTCCATCCCGACAACACTCGCAGACGCCGAAGCTCAGGCGATAGAACAAGCCCTTCAAGCCGCAGGATACAATCGGACCGCAGCGGCGAAGATCCTGAATATCCACCGGAGTACGCTCATCCGAAAGCTCCGAACGCTGGGACTTGATAAGAAATCGTAACTCTTCACCCGCTCCCCTCATCCCCCACAGGCTAATTGTCAACCGCCGCCATTGTATTCGCGCCGGACTTATATCTCGTCTTCACCCAGGGTCTTCATATCCGCCAACGCCTTTTTCTCAAGCTGTCTGACACGCTCTCTGGTCAAACCGACAATGGCGCCGATCTCTTTGAACGTTCGAGTCGGACCTTTGTGACCGTCCAAGCCGAAACGAAGCTCCAGTATTCTTTGCTCTCGCTCGGGAAGTCTGGAAATCAGCTTGCGAACCATCGGTGATATGCCTTCGTGCACAAGTTCATGATCCGGCTGGGACTCGGTGGTGTCGGCCACTACTTCAGATATCGCTTTGGCCTCATCAGAACCCATCTGGCTGGGAGCGCTAACCGCCTTGAGACCCTCCTGGATGATCTTGGCCTTCTTGAGCGTAATATCCATCGCGGCAGCCATTTCTTTGACCGTCGCGGGCCTGCCCAGCTTCGCGTTCATCTGCGCCGACATTTTCCGCCACTTTCCAATCAGCTTCACCAGATACGCGGGAATATGGATCGGCTGTCCGGAATTGATCATCGCACGCTTGATCGCCTGCTTGATCCACCACACCGCGTAGGTGCTGAATCGGACTCCCGCATCCGGGTCGAACTCCTCGACGGCTCGAAGCAATCCGAGATTCCCCTCAGCCACCAGATCACTGAGGGTCATGCCCGGATTTGAATATGCTTTGGCTACGTTGACGACGAGTCTGAGATTCGCATGGATCATGTGCTCCCGGGCCAGTGTGTCCGAGTGTTCGCGTATACGACGGGCGAGCTGCTTTTCCTCATCAGCCGTCAATAAAGGCGTAGACTTAATCTGCTCAAGATACCACCCGAGTCCTGTCCTTGATGTAGCACGCTTAAGCATTCCCAGCCTCCGTTGCATTCAGTAGTCTTCGGAACCTCCGGACGAACCGTAAAGCCCGTCACCTATAGGAATTTCGGCGGATTATCATGGCCACTTAAATAGCTGAATACCGCAATCCGATTCGCGCCCTGACACAACAGCAACCCCTGAACAACGTGGCTGAGACACACCGCTTCCGACCGGAATTCCCCGACCTGCTGTAAAAAAACACGAGGCCCGACCGCACTAGCGATCAGGCCTCGTAATTTCTGCAGTAATCGTGTCTTACGCGTCCGTCTTCTCTTCTTCCGCCGCATCGTCACCGGCAGCTTCTTCGGCCGGAGCCTCTTCAGCAGCAGCTTCTTCAGCCGGAGCCTCTTCAGCAGCAGCTTCTTCAGCCGGAGCCTCTTCAGCAGCAGCTTCTTCAGACGGAGCTTCTTCAGCGGCAGCTTCTTCAGACGGAGCCTCTTCAGCAGCAGCTTCTTCAGCCGGGGCTTCTTCAGCAGCAGCTTCTTCAGCCGGGGCCTCTTCAGCAGCAGCTTCTTCAGACGGAGCCTCGTCAGCAGCAGCTTCTTCAGCCGGGGCCTCTTCAGCAGCAGCTTCTTCAACCGGGGCCTCTTCAGCAGCAGCTTCTTCAGCCGGGGCCTCTTCAGCAATAGCTTCTTCAGCCGGGGCCTCTTCAGCAGCAGCTTCTTCAGCCGGAGCATCTTGATCTTCGCGCTCACGGATGCTCTTAATATACTGATCGCCCATCTCGCCAAGCATTCCGCCCTCGCCAGCCAGACCGCCCTTGCGGCGTTTGATCTGGGCGTCGGGAACGGAGCCTTCGGGGGCGTCTTCGGCGGCCCATTGCGCTCGTTTCAGACTCAGGCCTATCTTGCGGTCTTCACTGTCAACTCGAAGAATCTTAACTTCGAGTTCGTCGCCAATCTTGACGATTTCCTGTGGGCTTTCAACCTTGTGATCGGCCAGTTCGGAGATATGCAGCAGGCCTTCAAGATCGTCTTCAAGCTCGACGAATACACCGAAGTTCGTGATCTTAGTGACGTGGCCCTGGACGATCTGGCCTGGAAGGTAGTTGTCCGGGATCGACCGCAACCACGGATCTTCAGTCAGTTGCTTCAGACCAAGCGAGACTCGCATTTTCTCTTCATCAACGGCCAGCACAACACACTTGACTTCCTGGCCCTTCTTGAGAATCTCCGAGGGGTGCCCGATCTTCTTGGTCCAACTCAGGTCCGAAATATGCAACATACCGTCGATACCTTCCTCGATCTCGACGAAGGCTCCGAAGTTGGTCATGTTGCGAACTCGTCCGGTGATAACCGTCCACGGAGGATACTTCTCTTTGACCAGTGTCCATGGGTTCGTCTCGGCCTGCTTCATACCCAGAGAGATTTCCTCTTTGCCCATGTCGATATCGAGGATAACCACATCGATTTCGTCGGCGACTGCGACCATTTCGCTGGGATGATTGATGCGGCGCGTCCAACTCATCTCGCTGATGTGCACCAGACCTTCCAAACCGTCTTCGATCTTCACGAAGGCCCCGTAAGCCATCAGGCTCACGACCGTGCCCTTGATCTTTGTACCAACCGGATACTTCCCTTCGATGTCCTCCCACGGGCTGGCGGTCTTCTGCTTCAGTCCCAGCGCGACCTTGCCCTTCTCGTTATCGATCGACAGGATCATAACCTCGATATCCTGTTCGTTCTTGACCATTTCCGAAGGATGATTGATCCTGCCCCACGACATGTCGGTAATATGCAGCAAGCCGTCGAGCCCGCCCATATCCACGAACACACCGAAGTCGGCGATGTTCTTGACCACGCCCTTGCGGACCTGACCGACTTCCAACTCCGCCAGTAGCTTCTCTCGTGCTTCAGCACGCTGCTCTTCGATGAGCTTGCGACGCGAGATCACTATGTTGTGGCGATCCTGATCTATCTTGAGGATTTTCGCCTGCATTTCCTTGCCGAGGAACTCGCCAATGTCGCTTGGGCGACGGATATCGACCTGGCTAGCCGGAAGGAACGCCGGAACACCAATATCAACCAGCAATCCGCCCTTGATCTTCCGTGTGGCCGTTCCGGTAACAACATCACCTTCGGCCTTGTTGGATACGATCCACTCCCATCCGCGGATGCGATCGGCTTTGCGCTTCGAAAGCACCACGAGACCACCGTCAGACTCCACCGCCTCGAGGAATACTTCGACTTCCATACCAGGTTCGATACTGTCTTTCTTGTCACCAAATTCGCTGATCGGTACGAGCCCCTCGCTCTTGAGTCCAACTTCCACGACCACATCATCGCCGGCGATTCCCACCACGTGCCCGACAAGGATCTTGCCCGGTTCGTGAGTGATTTTTTCCTGAATCATTTCCCCCAGGGCGTCGAGTGAAAACTCCGCCCCCAACGCTTCGGTTAACTGCTGTTCGACATCATCGTCGCTGATCTGCAGCGACTCCATAAGATTGCGATCTACCATGGATAATCATTACCTATCTGTTGCTTATTAACGGAATCACGGCGTTCTTCCGCAGCCCCATTGGCTACGGTACCGCGCCGGTCATGATTCCCGACCGGTGGGGACTGGAACGTCCAGCCTTTTCTGCGTCGTCTGCGCGCATCAGAACCGCAGGCGAACCCGGGAGTATAGCATCGAATACGCGTAAGGCAAACCTTTTTTATCGGGTTTTGCCTCAACCAGAGGCTAGAAAAAACATCCCCGACGGACCACTAACGCCTGATATCCGCGCAGATAGCGTTTATCCGGTTACATGCGACGAGAAATGCCGCCTACTCTTTCTGCATGTCACAACCAATCGAGACCATCTGCTCAACAAACCCAGGGAAGGTCTTCTTGACGCAGTCGATATCGCTAATGCGCGTCTTGGACTCAGCCATCATCGCCGCCAGCGTCATCGTCATCACCATGCGATGGTCGGCCCGACTGTCGATATGGGTGCCCCGGAGGCGGCTTTGGCGAATAACCAGACCATCGGGGCGTTCCTCAACGTCAGCGCCCATGCTCTTGAGGGCCTTGCAGGTCTCGGTGATGCGGTCACATTCCTTGTGTCGGCAGATCTCGGCGTTTGTCAGAACGGTTTGCCCTTCCGCGAACGTGCCCACCACGGCAAGCAGCATGAACTGGTCAACGAAATCGTTGCAGTCGATTTCCATACCTTTCAGGAAGCTGGTTCTGGCGATAATCTGACCATCGGAGTCAACTTTTATATCACCGCCCATCTCACGAAGAACGTCTATGACGGCTTTGTCGCCCTGGCAATCGTCCATGTCCATTCCGGGCACGGTCACAACGCTGGCCGGACATAGTACTCCCGCTACTATCGGATAGAGAGCGGCCGACCAGTCCAGAGGAATGTGCGCGTCGAAACCTTCCCACTTGCTGTTTCCACGAATGCGGTATCGCTCGAAATTATCGTTACTGAATTCGACACCACAGCGTCTCAGCCATTCCAGAGTTACGCCGACCCAAGGCTTCTCGCCCGGGTTGCTTACGGTAATCTCGCTCGGCGCGCTAGCCAGAGCAGCCGCCACCAGCAACGCTGAAACCGGCTGAGAGTCCATCCCGTCGATTGTCGCACGTCCGCCTCTGAGGGCTCCTTTTACGACTATTGGCGCGTGCCCGTCGCCTTTCGAGCTGACGGCCCAGGCCCCAAGCTGGTTTATTGCGTCAATAAGCGGTTGACAGGGACGAATATGCCGGATCGAGTGGTCGCCGCTAAGCACGGTGTAACCTTCACAGCATGCCGCAATCGCCGCGAAAAACCTCATGATGATCCCGCTGTTTCCGCAGTCGACGATATCATCGGGGGTCTTCAGCTTGCCCCCCGTACCGACCACTTCCCAGACTTTGTCGGCCTTTGGGCGAATCTCGGCTCCAAACATCTCCAGAGCCTCGGTTCCCCGCATCCAGTCGCTGCTGACGGCCGGTCCGGTTATATGACTCGTGCCCTCGGCCAGCGCCGCCATTATCAAGGCGCGGAACGAATGGCTTTTGTTGGGCGGAATGGTTACCGACCCCTTGAGATCTCTTGACCTGTTGATAACAACATCCATGGTTAAGCCCTTCCGCAGACAATGATATTCGCCCGAAACGTGATTTGCAAGCACGCCTCCCGAGCCATTACCTGACGGAAAGTGTCAACCGCCCACCGCCCAGGTCAGTAGATCAACAGTTGAGCACGAACACCCCCGATTCAGGGAATACCCCGCTAACGGTAATTCGCGGGCCGACCGATCCCGCAGGATCAGTCGGTCCGGGCAGCGCCTTGTAGTCAATTACCGTCTTCAACACCTGGATACGTATGCAGCGGCAGCATCTGCTGGTGATCGCCGCGACGGTGTTACTCACCGCTCGGCAGATCGATCATATGCGGCGCGGCCTGCGCCAGCACGCTGTTCTTGATCTCTTCGGCTAGATCCGGGTTTTCTGCAAGGAACGCCTTTGCTTTTTCGCGTCCCTGTCCGAGCCGAACGTCGCCGTAGCTGAACCATGCGCCCTGCTTGGAGACTATACCGTGGTCCACGCCCAGATCGACAAGATCCCCCTCGGCGCTGATTCCGCCGTTGAACATAATATCGAACTCCGCGGTCCTGAACGGAGGAGCCACCTTGTTCTTCACTACTCTCGCCCTCACGTGGTTTCCAACCGGCTGGTCGCCATCCTTGATGGTCGACACGCGCCTTACGTCGACTCGAACCGAGCTGTAGAATTTCAGCGCCCGTCCGCCCGGAGTCGTCTCGGGGTTACCGAACATAACGCCGATCTTCATGCGGATCTGATTGATGAAGATAACGCAGGTTCGGCTTTTAGCGATCGCTCCGGTGAGTTTTCGCATGGCCTGGCTCATGAGCCTGGCCTGCAGGCCAACGTGAGACTGGCCCATCTCGCCTTCGATTTCGGCCTTGGGTATAAGGGCGGCCACAGAATCGATAACCACGACATCAACCGCGTTGGACCTGACCAAAAGTTCACATATCTCCAATGCCTGCTCGCCGGTGTCAGGTTGTGAGACAAGCATGTTCTCAATGTTGACTCCGAGCTTGCGGGCCCAGGTCGGATCGAGTGCGTGCTCTGCGTCGATAAACGCCGCCACCCCGTCGCCTTTCTGAGCGCAGGCGATGACATGCAGCGCCAGAGTGGTCTTGCCCGATCCTTCAGGACCGTACAGTTCGCAGATGCGCCCTTTGGGCATGCCCTGCCCGCCAAGTGCGATATCCAGACTCAGCGCACCGGTCGGTATCCCTTTAACGCTCGTGATCTGGTCGCCAGCCAACCTCATTATGCTGCCGGTTCCGTAGTTCTTCTCGATCTGCTGCAGCGCCGCATCCAACGCCTTGTCGCGTTTCTTGTCGGCCGACCCGACACTAGCGGTTCCGACCTTGACCGGTTTTGATTTGCGTGTAGTGTCATCCGTCTTCTTCGCAGTCTTGGCCATCACATATTCTCCTGTCTCACCTTATATTAGCTCGCTTCCGTGCGTTCGTTTCGCTTGGGCGGTTTTCGCCTGCATTGCAACTGTACGGCATCTGTTCGGGTCTGGCAAGTAGAAAAATATTTTTTATTTCCACCTCAGAAATACGCGAAGATCACCTCACAGGCCCCAGAGCAATGCGCGCCAGTGCAGTGTAAATCGGCCCGGAGGGCGTGAGCTTACTCTCGTAGAGCGTAAGTTCGGTCGCGGTGACCTCGCCTAAATCGTCGTCGGGCAGTTGACCGAGCGCATGTTCCAGGTCCGCCGATTTGATCCGGGCGACCGTTACGTGCCCCTTGAATGGTCGCGATTCGCTGCGCCATCCGCCAACGGCCAGGGCCTTGTTAATCGCCCCGTGCAGCGACGCCAGCACCTCGCCGCCCCGCCGCACCGGAGCCCAGATCATCCTGGCCCGTCGGTCTTGAGGAAAGCACATCAGCGGACCGATGGTAAAGGTCACTTCGTCGAGACCCGCATCCCAACCGCCAACGGCCCGCCGGGCCAGATCGCACAGTTCAGCAATGCAATCATCCGGCGCATCGCCGATGAAGTTCATCGTCACATGGAGGTTCTGCGGTTTTGTCCAGTTGATCCTTCCGGGCTCCGAACGAAGGCGGTCGGCGGCTGCGGCAATCCGCCCGCGCGTCACATCATCTATGTCCAACGCAAAGAATGTTCTTTTCCCCATCTGCTCACCGCATCTCAAAAAGTGGTAAGTTCCTTGAACTCCGCAAACCGAGCGTCGATATCGCTGCGGTCGATCTCCGTGAAGCGATTCAGCGAGAAGTCCTCCAGCTCAATACTGGCCACAACAGTGCCATACGCGATCGCCCGATACAGCGTCTCTGCGTCTATGATGTCCTGCTCGGCAAGGTAGCCCATCATCCCGCCGGCGAAACTGTCGCCCGCGCCGGTGGGATCCACAACCTTCTCAGTCGGATAGCCCGGCAGCGGATAGACCTTCCCGTTGACGAACAGCAGGCTGCCGTGCTCGCCCTTCTTGACGACCACAAACCTCCGCACCATGGTCGAGCACTCCAGGCCCGCCTGGACGATGTTCGACTTTCCCGTCAGTTGCATTGCTTCGGAATCGTTCAGCACCAACCCGTCGATCCGCGACAGCAGATCGATCAGCATTTCGCGTTCCGTTCCGATCCAAATATCCATCGTGTCAGCCACCACCAGCGAAGCCCCTTCGAGCTGCGCCAGCAGTTCGATCTGGAGGTCCGGATGCGTATTGGCGAGGAACACGTATTTGCTGTCGCGGAACTGAGGGGGAATGCTCGGCCCGACCTCGCCCAGCACGTTAAGCTCCACGCTGACCGTGTCGCGCTGGTTGACATCGTCGTGATACTTCCCATGCCATCGGAACGTCTTGGAGCCTTTGCGGACCTCAAGACCGGCCAGGTCGATATTACCCCTGTCAGCCAGCGGTTTGAGGAAGTCCTGCGGGCAGTCCTCGCCCACAACGCCCACAAATCGGACCGGCGAGAAGAAACTTGCTGCGTAGGCGAAATAGACGCTCGAACCTCCCAGAGCGTCTTCGACCATCCCGGATGGAGCCTCGACCGTGTCTATCCCTATACTGCCTGTCACCAGCAAACTCATTTTCAACTCCCGATAAGCAACTCAAAGGTTCATCCGCCCGGATGCGTGGCGGTCTCGCCGGGCATCATACTCTTTCCCGAACGTTTCCGCCAAGGATGATTCCCTCCGATCGACACAGGCGCCAAACACCGTAACGGCCTGACGATCACGCCACGCCAAACCACACGCATCGTTCTGCAATTCTACGGAAGTTCGCGGATCCGCAGGTTCCTGAACTCCACGGGCGAACCTTCCGATTCGAGACAAAGGAACCCCTCGCTCGGATCGCACGCCGTCCCGCCCGAGACTTCCTCACCGTTCACCCACAGCCGCACCTCACCGTTAATGCAGCGAATATAGTAGTGATTCCACTCCTTGACGCCTTTGGAGAGATTCTTCGACGGGAAGCTGCGCGATCCGTTCGGAGCGACCGGCGGGAACGGTTTCATCTTCACCCCGCAGGGGAACACATCCCCGTTGGTGGTGAACCAGTCGGGGTCCTTTTTGTGGCGTTTCTTGTAGTTTTCAGCGTAGCCATGGTCGAGAACCTGGCATTCGATGCCCTTGGGCAGGCGCCCCTTGCCCTTCTTCAGGTTGTCGAGCGAAGCCTGTGTCGCCCAGACGAATACGCCCGAATTCCCCGCCGACTTCATGTGGCGCCACTCGACGACAAGCTCGATGTTCTTGTAGGATTTCTTCGACTGCACGACTCCGACGGGCTTGCCCGTGCAGTAAATCACGCCGTCCTTCCACGTGAACGTGTCGTCTTTGCAGTTGACGTTCTGGAAGTCCGATTCGACCATCGCCCGCCAGCCCTGCCCCACTCCGTCGATAAACGCCTTGGGCAGAGTGGTTTTTCCAACTGTCTTGGCTGCGGGCTCTACGGCCTGCGAGAGCGATCCGCTTAGAGCAAGCGTCCCGCACGAAGCCCCCGCCATGAATCTGCGCCTTGTGAGTTTCATATCGCTGTCCTTTCTGACGAAATATTCGAGTTGATGAAACAGTATACACCCGAGCAAGCGGCGAGCATACACCTTACTGAGACCGATCGATCGCCCAGCCTGGCGTGGTGTGGCCGGCCGATCAGAATGATCCCGGGCATGGTTCACAAATGGTTCACACATTTCCCCCGAGCCCCGCCGATCCGGATCGTCCGATCCCGACCCACAACGCGGGCGAATAGGTGACTTATCCGGCCGTCACATAAGCAGTTGCACATATGTGCTATTGCCGATACGAGACAGTTCGCAACCAACTCGTCGGGGACGCAGCGTTGAAACTGTGAACCTGGCGCCGCCGACGCGAAACGTAAAAGAACCTCCCCGTCCCCCGCCCTAACTACCTGCCCTGCCAGCACTTATAGCAATACAACCCGCCCCACAGCTTTCTCACAATTTCGCTTGACGCCGCGTTATAGTTCACACCATCCTAACTCGCTCCGCAGCAGTCGGTTATGTCGCCAACTTGGAACAATAGTCCCCCGCTATTGACCACCCATGACACGCCGCCCGCCCGGGCGATCCTATTGCAGGCGGTTGACAACGCCCCTGGCCCGAGTCAGAATACATCGTCGAATCAGGTTCGGTCTCCGGTCAGTGGGGATCTCGTTTTGTTCCGTATCGGATAACGAATGGGTGAGAACATGCCAAATGACTTCCAGGACGCCGCCCCCCAGCCGCCGCAAAACACCAGCCCCCCGCCGATCCCGCCGATATCCCCCCTGCCGCAACAGACAGCCCCAAAGGGTTTCGCTCTTCCGAGATCCAACGGAATATACTTCGGGCTTGTCGCGCTGTTTTGTGTTGTAGTGTTCATCGCAGCCCCCGGGAAATCGCCCGAGGAAGCGGGAGAACATACCGGGAGGCTGGTGGCTTTCATCCTCTTGCCGTTACTGCTCGCCTGGATCGCCTGGCGCTGCGCTGGAAAAAACGCCGCCGTCGCAAGCCTGATGTTCAACATTGTCCTTACATTGTGCGTGCTTGGGCAAGTTCGACAGTTCCTGAAGATAACCAAACAGGACGCAACACTGGCGGAAATCGAAAGGAACGCCGAAACTCTCCGAAGGGAAATCGCAAGTACGGATGATCCATCCAGGATCGAGGAAGCACATGAGAAATACACGGATTCCGTGAGGAGAGGTTTCGACGAACTGGCGAAAAACAACCCGGATCCGCAGAAACGAGCCAATAAAATCCTGAGACGCGATCTCGATGAGGCAGTAGCCGCCGCAGAAGACTGGCTGGAGGCGCGTACTGCGATCCTGTCGACAACGACCATCGATCACGCCCTCCTGACCGACGATGGCGAATACGATCGGCGAAGAGACATCCTGGCGATCTATATCAGCAAGACCAAATCCTATCGCAATTCCTGGATCGACAGAGTTCCCGCTCTGATAAAGGAGCTGGACGCATTGGGCGATGAAGACCAGTTCGCCAAAGGCGCGATAAACGGAGCCAGAGCGCAATATCTCAAACAGAAGCCGTTCTTCGAAAAGCTCATGCAAGCCCACATCTCCACCGGCCGGACCGCGATTCGGATCCTGGACTTTCTGCAGAAGAACAAGGACAAGTGGGTCCAGCAGGACGATCAAACCGTGTTCGACAGTAACAGAGAGCTGGCGGAGTTTAACGATCTGCAGGATGCGATTAACAAGAGCGAGCAGACGATCCGGACGTTATCCGACAAACTCGCGAAAGTACGCTAACCCAACCCGTCTCTCCGGCCGCCTGAGTCAGGCCTCACAACAAGCCCTGCTTCCTTCCCCGCCATTGACACCCGAGTACAAAACCGCCCACCTGGGCGATCATCCTATTACAAACGCTTGACAACTCCCCCGGCCCGAGCCAGAATGCATCGTCAAATCCGGTTCGGTCTCCAGCCAATCGGATCCGGCGCATCACAATATGCCCGTCGGGAAGAACAGGAAAGAGAGACACAATGGCAAAGGGGAATCAGGGTGAGCGACATGAAAGACCAGTCCGATATCGAATCGACTAAAAAGGATGACAAGCAACGGGCGATTTTTGACTACAGGGCGCTTCGGCTTCTCATGGGGTTTATTGCTCTGGCTCTGCCGTTGGTCGTCAGCCTCGTTTCACGCGAACGCCTTTCGTCTATCAGCGCCTCGTATTATACAAACGCCCGTGACGTTTTCGTCGGGATGCTCTGTGTCGTCAGTGCGTTCCTGCTTGCTTATAACGGGCATTGGTTACGGGAATCCATCGCCAGCAAGGTCGCGTCGGTGGCGGCGGTGTGTGTTGCGGTATTCCCAACATCTCCCGCCGGCGGCGGATACAGCATGACATCCTGGGTCCATTTTGGCTCGGCGACGGTTCTGTTCTCCACGCTGGCTTACTTCTGCCTCGGACCGTTCAGGAAAAACACAAAAGGCCAATCGGGCAAGAAAGGCGTTCGAAGCAAGGTGTATCTCGTCTGCGGATCGACAATGATTGCATGCATGGCGGTCATGCTGGCCGCAATATCCTTCCTGTCCAGAGAGGTAATAACAACGTGGCGAATAATCTACTGGGGCGAAGCAACCGCACTAGTCGCGTTCGGCGCCGCCTGGATAGTGGCGGGCAAATACTTCGGTTGGTTGGTCGATGAAAAGCAGAAACTCCTACTGTCAGAAATAATCGGCGGAAATCCGAGCAAAGACCAAGCCGCACAAAACCAATGATCACACAAGAGACGAAAAACCGGCGAACATGCGCTAGCATAAAAGCAGGCCAACAACCCTTGTTCTGTATTTTAAGAATTACCGACACCAATTACCGACAAGGGTTGATCCCAATGCCCGTTGATCCGTCGCCGTGTTGCCGTGCCTGTCGACTTACTACTTCCTACCCCTCTACTATCTCGCGCAGCGCTGGGCTGACCCCGACGCCCCCCTCTACTATCTCGCGCAGCGCTGGGCTGACCCCAATGCCCCCCCATGCCCCCTGATGATGATATGAAATAATGCCAATGCCATTACCGAATCAATCTTAGGGTTAAACAAGAAGCCCATGGAAAGGTAAATAGATGCTGGAAAGGAGGATGTTCGTGAGGTATTACCAAATGTATGCAGAAGCTCATCCTACGAAGATATGGTCCTGTATCGATAGATGGAGCTTATTTAATGAGAGAGTTTTCAAACGTGAAGAAGGAAACAAAGGCGTTCAGATCGTTCTCCGCCTTGTTTTGGCTTTCTGTTCCAGTGGTGTCCTTTTTATGGCCTTTGATATTGGGGCATGGATGGAAACGTGCTGCCGGACATTTCCTCAGTTTTAATTCAGGCCCCATGTTAGTAATACTGGTTACGGGAGCCGGTCCATCGGTGCCTGAATCGTTGGTGTGCAGTGTAGCTGCTTCTGCGATTCTATTTCTGATATTATTGGGCTACTTGTGTTTCAGGGGAATCGGAGCCAAGGCGTGGATCTTTCTTACGTTATGGTACGCTATTGGGAGTTTCTTTAGGGAGGGGCTAATCGCCGCTATGTCTGCATAATGTTACTGGCGATATCACTCGCTTATCGCCTAATCGTTCTGGGCTAGGATCAAGGGGCACAAGAAAATAACCGGGTCAGAACTGTTTGATCTCGGGGAAAATAACCGGGCCAGAACTATTTGATCTCGTTATATAATCATATGTTATATGCTTTTTTCTTGCGCCATTCTCCCATCCAACCAGCTGGCTTGCACCCCGAAATTTGATCCAGGTGTTATGAGAGTTTCGAGTAGACTTTTAATCGAAAGGAATTCTCATGAAACGCAAGCGTCACACGCCACAGCAAGTGGTTCGAAAGTTACAGGAAGCTCAGGCCGCACTGG
>JASLNT010000007.1 GCA_030745875.1 Phycisphaerae bacterium | reverse complement strand
CTGGAGGTCAGATGGTCAAGGTAGTGTTTGCCCGGTTGAATTCTTTGCGAATTGAAGGTGGAAGCTATCGTTGGTGAGTCGTATAATTAACCGGAGCGATAATAATGAACAGTTTGAAATTGCGTATTCTGTTTTCGTGGGTGTGTTGTGTGGCATGGTGCTGGGGGGGCGGTATTGCAATGGCGCAGGTGCGCAGCGGTACGGGGGTGGGTTTATCAGCCCCAGGCAATCTAGGGACTGTTGGAGAAGGGCGGAATTACTCGTTTCGTTCGGGTTCGTCGGGAGTCGGTGGACTACAGACTTCTATTGGCGGATATCAGTCCCAAGGCGTACTTCGCAGTTCGATGTCTGGTGGGTCCGTATTGGGGCGGGGGTTACGATCATCTATTGGCAAGAGCGGGGGTAGCGTGGGTGCGGCTTTGCGGAGCAATATCGATCGAAGTTTCGGCGGTCTCATCAGTAGCTCCGGTGGTGGTGTCGGGGTTGCTGGTAGTTCGGCGTTGACGGCCGTTGGTAAAGGAGTGACGTTTAGAAGTGCAAGAGGTTTTGCACTCGCATCTGTCGGCGGAAAGGGGATGGCCGGTGCGATTCTCGGTCAGGATACCAGCCTGACCGCGGCGAGGGGATTCCTCGCTTCGGTGGGAGGAAGCAGCGGCCTGCAGGGTTCCGATGGGTCGATCGATACACTTGTGCCCGATCAACCGGGTCAATACAGGGACATGATGCACAAAGGCGAGGAACTCATGCGGTCCGGTAATTTCATAGCCGCATATGAGCAATTCAAGGTTGTCTCAGATATAATGGGGCGTTCTCCTGAACCTTTCCTGAGCATGGCGCACGCGAAATTTGGTGCGGGTAGCTATGGTATGACGGCTTTCTACATTCGCAGGGCGCTTACGTGCATGCCGCAGTTGCCTGGTCTTCCGCTCCGTCCGAAGAGTTTCTACTCGAATGTTGCGATCTTCATGGATTTGATTATTCGCCTGGAATCGCATCTGGAAGAGAATGAGAACGATGGCGATGCCCTGTTGATTCTGGCTTACTTCCGGTGGTTTGACGATACTCCGGCGGCCCCGGCGGCTCCGGTGGTGCGGAAAGCGTTAGAGAAGGCATTGGCCGTCAGTGAATCCGAGGACAGGACTGAAGCGATACAAATCTTCTGGAGAGCAATAGTCAGCAGCGGTAAGGCCACCGGCGAACTCAAGACCAAGACCCGTGCTACCACCAGGCCTTCGGGCAGCGGCGGGAGCACCACCCGGCCTGCCGACCGGCCCGTTAAGGGTCAGGGCGACAAGGCAGTCGGGAATTCCCTCGAGGGCGACAAGGCGAGCGACACCGCGGGCGAACCGGCCCGGTAGCAGGCGCCCGGGAGTTGGCGAAACCGAATCTTACCGCCACGAATCCTCGTTGCCAAAGATTACGACGATGGTTACCATTAAAGGCGTGACGGTTACGTGTCGATATCCAAAGAGGACAGGAACCGACGTAACCCGAGCTACGCTAATATTCTATGGACGAATTACCTCATTCTGATGTGACGCGGGATTCCACCGCCGATCGCGGTTCGCGGGTCGCGAGGGTTATGGTCCGCTATCACCTCCTGTCGCAGGTGATCATCCACGCCGTCTTGTTCACTCTGTCCCTGCTGCTGGCGTTTCTGCTCCGGTTTGATGCGACTGCCGCGGCGGGCGGACGTGCTGTGACGCCCGTCGACTGGGCTGGGCGTTTCTGGAGATGCCTACCGTTTTTCATCATCGTGAAGCTGTTGATATTCGGTAGGATGAGGCTCTTCCGCGGGGGGTGGCGATACGCCAGCATTCGAGATGTAACCAATATCCTCCTGGCCTCGTGGTGGTTTGTGCTCATAGGCTTCGTGCTGTGGATGCTGTTCTCTTATCTTCCTCAGGCAACAGTCCGGACCGTTCCCTTTCTCAGTGACTACTTCGCGGGCTTCCCCAGATCCGTCCTCGTGCTGGATTTCCTGGGAACGGTCTTCCTGGTCTCCACCGTAAGGCTCGGTTTCAGGCTTTATCGCGAGGAACTTCGCCCTGTCTCGGCGGAGAGTCTCCGACGCGTGTTGCTGGTGGGCGCCGGTGATGCCGCAGAAGCGATCATACGGGAAATCCATCGCATGCGTGTCGAGCGGTACAGGGTAGTTGGCCTGGTGGATGACGACGCGACCAAACGCAAGCTCATGATTCACGGTATCTCGGTCCTGGGCAGAACTGAAGATATTCGCGAGATATGCGAAGTAAATGACGTTGAAGAAATTATTATCGCCATACCCTCCGCTTCGCGCAAGGAGCTTCAAAGAGTCATCGACTTGTGCAGCGGTACGAAGCTGCAGTTCCAGTCTCTTCCAGGTGTTGCGGACCTGATAGACGGTCGAGTTACAGTCTCGCAGATTCGCCCGGTGGACATCAACGATCTGCTCGGAAGGGAGGTTGTCGAACTCGACGACGAAGCGATCGGGAGATTCCTTACCGGCCGGCGCATCCTGATTACCGGCGCCGGCGGGTCGATCGGATCGGAGATGTGCCGCCAGATCTGCCATTATCAACCCGCCGAGCTGATTCTGCTCGAACAGGCCGAAACGCCCCTGTTCGACATCGATAACGAACTCAGGGCGACTTTCCCCGATATCAAAGTCTCCGCCAGGGTGTGCGATATCTACGACCGCCAGCGCGTGATGAAACTCTGGGCGGAGCATGGTCCCGAAGTCGTAATACACGCCGCGGCTCACAAGCACGTTCCATTGATGGAGTACAATCCGTGCGAGGCGATAAAGAACAACGTGATGGGGTCAAAAAACGTCGCCGACGCCTCATGCGAGTACGATACCGCTGAATTCGTGATGATCTCGACCGACAAGGCCGTAAACCCCTCCTCGGTCATGGGAGCCAGCAAGCGCATCGCCGAGATCTACACCCAGGCGCTGAACGGTCAGGAAGGTTGCCCCACGCAGTTCAAGGCCGTCAGATTCGGAAACGTACTCGGCTCGAACGGTTCGGTGATCCCCACATTTCGCAAGCAGATAGCAACGGGTGGTCCGGTATGCGTAACGCATCCGGAAATGACGCGCTACTTCATGACTATACCCGAGGCTTCCCGCCTGGTCCTTCAAGCCGCCGCCACCGGCGCCGGCGGGCAGATATTCCTGCTCGACATGGGCGAGTCAGTGAAGATTGTCGACCTTGCCAGGCAGATGATAACCCTCAGCGGATTCCGACCCGGCGAGGACATTGAGATCAAGTTCATCGGAGTCAGGCCCGGCGAGAAACTGTTCGAGGAATTGCGCACCGACGCCGAAGACATCGAACCGACGGTGCATCCCAAGGTGAACGTCTGGAAGAGCCGCCAGGCACAGTGGACCTGGGTGCGGCAGGCGATCGAAAAGCTCAGCGAGCTGGAGAACTGTCCGGATCGCGATCCGGTCGTCGACGCCCTCTGCGAACTGATCCCGGAGTACGAACCACTCAATCCGCCAAAGAAACCGTCGTCACCTGCCCGAGTGCAGTAGCCCGCGGGCGCCTTTGTTTAACTTCACCAGATTAGAGAAGCCCGCGTGAATCAGAAACCCATCAATCTATCGAGTCAGGATATTACCCAAGCCGAAATCGATGCAGTCCTCGAGGTCATGCGCAGCGAGCGGCTGAGCATCGGCCCGAAGCTGGACGCATTTGAAACCGCCCTCGCCCAACGCGCCGGACGCAAGTTCGGTATTGGCGTCAATAGCGGTACCAGCGGGCTGCACCTCTGCGTCAAGGCCCTGGATATCGGACCGGGCGACGAGGTGATAACCACCCCGTTTTCGTTCGTGGCGACCACCAACTGCCTGCTGTTTGTTGACGCCACACCAGTGTTTGTGGACATCGATCCCGACAGCTACAACATGGACCCCCAGGCCGTCGAGGCCGCCATCACACCTCGCACCAAGGCCATACTGCCCGTCGAAGTGTTCGGTAATACCGCTCATTTCGACACATACGAACAGATTGCCAAAAAGCACGATCTGCTGTTCATCGAGGACTGCTGCGAGGCCCTCGGCGGTTCGCTCAACAACAAACCGGCTGGCAGCTTCGGGCAGTGCGGCGTGTTTGCGTTCTATCCCAACAAGCAGATCACCACCGGCGAAGGGGGCATGATAGTCACCGACTCAGAGGAAATCCGCGACATGTGCGTTTCGCTGCGCAATCAGGGCCGCGCCACCGAGGCATGGCTCAGCCACGCTCGC
>JASLNT010000006.1 GCA_030745875.1 Phycisphaerae bacterium | reverse complement strand
CAGAATCCGCATATGGCATCAGTAGTTTTTTATTTCCAGGTCCACCAGCCGTTCCGCTTGCGGCCGTACACTATCTTCGATACCGGCGGCGGCTACTTCGACGACGCACGCAATAAAGAGATCTGCTGCAAGGTCTCCGACAAGTGCTATCTTCCGACCAACGCGGCGATATTGGGCCTCATCGAGGAGTTCGGCGGGAAATTTCGCGTAAGCTACTCCCTTACCGGGACGGTAATCGAACAGTTCCGGAAATGGCGCCCCGATGTCCTGGAAAGCTTTCAGGCGCTCGCGGAGACCGGATGCGTCGAGTTCATCGCCGAGACGTACTGCCACAGCCTCGTGTTCCTGTACAATCGCGAGGAATTCATCGCCCAGACGCGTCGGCATCACGAGTTGATCTCCGACCTGTTCGGCCGGGAGCCAAAAGCCTTCCGCAATACCGAGTTGATGTACAACAACGATGTCGCCCACGTAGTCGAGCAGCTTGGCTACAAAACGGTCCTTACCGAGGGCGCCGACCACATCCTGGGATATCGCAGCCCGAATTTCCTGTACCACCCGCCCAACTGCAAGGGCCTCAACATCCTGCTGAAGAACTACCGCCTCAGCGATGACATTGCGTTCCGCTTCTCGAACCAGGGTTGGTCGGAGTGGCCGCTGACGGCAGAGAAGTTCGCCGGATGGGTCAATCGGATCAACGGCAACGGGTTTGTCTGCAATCTGTTCATGGATTACGAGACGTTCGGTGAACACCAGTGGAAGAACACGGGCATATTCGACTTCCTGCAGACGCTGCCCGGCGAGATACTCGAAGGCGGCGAGAACGATTTTCTGACGATATCCGAAGCAGCCGATCGCTACCCGTCGGCCGGCGAGATGGACGTGCCGCACATGATCTCCTGGGCCGACACAGAACGCGATATTTCGGCGTGGCTGGGCAACAGCATGCAGGCCAACGCGCTCCACGACATCAATGAGATGGCCGCCGAGATCCTCGCAAGCGGTGACGAGGAGCTGATTCACGACTGGCGGCTGCTGCAGTCCTCCGACCATTTCTACTACATGTGCACCAAGTACTTCGCCGACGGCGACGTGCACAAGTATTTCAACCCGTACGAATCGCCCTACGAAGCGTATATAAACTACATGAACATTCTCGACAACGTTCGGGCGCGAATAAACGGAAGCCGCTCATGAGCACATACGAAGTCAGCGTTTGCGTGAGTTTCAACGCGTCGCACTCTCTTCCGCTTGGCGGCGGGAGGATGGAGGACCCGCACGAACACACATGGGAAACAACCGCTACTTTTCGATCCGCAGACGTCGACAACGAGATGGGCGTTGTGATTGACTTTGTTGCTGTTCGCGAGGCAATGGATGCAATCGCCTCATCGCTTGACGGAACCGATCTGAACGCTCCGGACTCACTGAACCTGCCCACCACGTCCGCCGAGAACGTCGCCAGGTTCTTCGCCGACGAGCTTCAGCATAAGCTAACGGGACAGGGCGTGTTATATCGCCTGTCTGTAACGGAGGCCCCGGGGTGCCAGGCCGCGTACTATCCCGGGGATATGTAAGCCCGACACTTGACCCTGCGGGTGTCGTTGCCTACGATGAAGGTGTAAGGATTATGAATTTTCACTGCGATAAATGCGGAAAGCCCGCGACGATACACCTGACGGAGATCGTCGACGGCGACAAGATCGAAAAGCACTTCTGCCAGAATTGCGCCTCGACAGACGGAATCACCATCCAAGCCGAAATCCCCATTGGACAACTGCTTGAGGACTTCGTGCTGCAGTCGGAAAGCGCATCCGAGGCTGAGGAGCTGGAATGCGAAGTTTGCGGGATGAAGTTCTCGGACTTCCGCGACACCGGTCTGCTGGGTTGCCCCAATGACTACGACGTATTCGCCGACGCGATGGCGAGCGTTCTTGAGAGGGCTCAGGAAGGAGCCCTGCAGCACATCGGAAAAGTGCCCCACGGTTCCGACGACACGCAGAAAAGGCAGACGGCGATACTGAGATTGCGGTCTGAACTCAAAAGCGCCATCACCGGGGAAGACTACGAACGCGCCGCATCGCTGCGCGACCAGATCAAGGAGCTCGACAACTGATGGATCTTTCGGATCTGGCCAGACGCCCCACCGAGTGGTTAAGGGGAACCGGACAGTTGAGCGACGTGGTAATCTCGTCCCGCGTTCGGCTGGCGCGCAATCTGGCGGGCATGCCCTTCCTTGGAAAATGCAACGGCGAGCAGCAAGCCGAGATCGAACATCGGCTGCGAGAGTGCATCATGCGAGCGGGAATCGCTGATGAAACGCATTACGTAAACATCGCCGAATGCGAAGACATAGACCGCAGCCTCCTGGTCGAGCGACATCTTATTTCGCGCCAGCACGCACGCGCCGATCACCCGCGCGGAGTTGCGTTCAGCCCGGCTGAAACGTTGGCGATTATGGTCAACGAAGAAGACCATCTCAGGCTCCAGGTCCTCCGCAGCGGTCTGGAACTTGACCAGGCCGTAGAAGAAACCATCCAAGCCGACAACCGCCTGGAGGAAAGCCTCAGCTTCGCCTTCCACCGGAAGTACGGATACCTCACCGCATGTCCCACTAATGTGGGCACCGGACTGCGAATCAGCGTGATGCTCCATCTGCCCGCGCTGAAAATGACCAACGAGATCGAGAAAGTGTTCCGGGCAGCGCACGATATGAGACTCGCGATCAGGGGACTGTACGGCGAGGGAACCGAAGCAACGGGCGATTTCTTCCAGATATCGAACCAGACCACGCTCGGTAAGGCCGAAGACCAGATCATCCGCGAATTCTGCGTCGACACCCTGCCCCATATCATCGAATACGAACGCCGCGCCCGAGAAGTCCTCCTGAGCAAGCGAGCGATCGCCATAGACGACAGAGTGCAGCGTTCGATGGCTGTGCTGCGTGCTGCTAAGCTAATCAGCTCCGATGAAACAATGTACCTGCTGTCGCTGATCCGCATGGGCATAACCCTCGGGCGATGCAGCGAGCTGGACCTGGCGACAGTGAACGAACTGTTCCTTATGACCCAGCCGGCCCACCTGCAGAAGATGTTGGGACGCGAATTGGAACCGCTCGAACGCGCCGAGGCGCGAGCAACTTACATCCGCCAGCGCATAGACGCCGCCTCTGAATAACCCCGCAGCAGCTCCCTACGGCGCCTGGTCTTTCAAACGCCTGACCCTCTCCAGATCCGCGGCGATTGCCTTGTCGCCAGGGGTCATTTGCAATGCCTGCTCGAAATGATCGATCGCCTCATCAAAGCGTTTCAATCTCGCCAGCACCACGCCAATCCCCGCGTGCACTGAAGCGTCTTGCATACCGGCGTCCAGAACCAGGCGATACTCCGCCAACGCTTCGGTGTTTTTGCCCGTGTTGGCCAGGGCGTGTGCGAGACCCAACCTGGCCGGGGCGTATCGCGGGACCGTCCGCAGCACAGTTTTCAGATGATACATGGACGATTCGTATCTCTTGAGGGTGTCGTAAAGGCTGGCGATGTCAAAATGGAGGGACCAGTCGTTGGGGGATTGTTCGATGGCTTTGCGATACAGGACTATCGCGTCTTCGACATCATCCGGGCCCAACTCCGCCCGGAGCGACTCCAGCTCCTTCTCAGCGTTACGCTGCCTTTTCTTGTGATCGATCTGCCCGGTGAACGGAGCCATGGATGTGAGCTCAACAATCTTCGTCAGCATCTCACCGCGGCGCCACTGGCTTAAACCGAGCGAATTGGCGCATCGTTCAATAGTGGGCGTCTTGGTTTCAAGCGATCCGGACTTCGGGTGTTTCCGTTCTACGGCCCGGGCGACCCCGGGCAGGAGCGTTTTGGCGACTTGGTAGTTGCCTGCGAATTTCATGTGGACGTGCTCGTAGAAGAGCTTCCGTCCGGGAATACCCGGCTCGCACAGTCCCGACCGCCCCATCGCCTGTTCGACATCCGCCAGTTCAACGCCTTGAGTCGGCTTGAACGAGACCGCTTTGCGAATGGTTTCGTTAATCCGGTGATCGGCGCGAGCGGCCATTGCGTCCAGATCGCGAGCGAGCAGATAATGCTTGCGAGCGGCGTCAATTTGTCCCAAAGTCCGATAACAACGCCCCAAGCGAAAATGCAGGTCGGCGAATCGATCGTCTATATCCAGGGCGGCGAGGTATTTCTCCAGGGCATTTGAATGCTGCTCGGATGTCTCAGCCGCTATTCCGTCGGCGTACAACGCCTCCCATCGCTTCAGGTCGGCTGAGCCCAGGTCCTGTCGATGCAGAGACCCGAACGGGGGCGAATCCTGCAGGTTGACTGCAACCGTCGCCAGCAGCACGCGCGCCCCGCTGTCGAGCCCGACACTGATTATATCCTTCAGATTAACGCTGAAATTCTCGTAAACCGCCAGGCGGTCAGGATCATCGGCGGCGGTCAGGTGCTTGCGGAAGTATTCGAGGTCCTGCGGTTTGGACGGAGCGGAGTTCCGCCCGGAACCGCCCAGCAGTGAACCGATCAACTGTCCGCATCGCGTCGACTTGATCCATAGACTCGCTCGTATGAACGCCATGCCGGGCATCGCCCCGCCGCCGTGCGTTTTAGGCCCGTGAAGTCCGATCACTTCATTATTGCCCAGATACACGATGAACATGTCCGGTTCGAAATCGGCGCAGTCGCGAGCGATCGGCAGGACAATGTGCGAATTGACGCCCATTATCGCGGTATTGACCACTTCGAATTTCACATCGGGATATCGCTCGCAAAGCATTACCGACAGTATGCGGGAGAAGCTGAAAGATGGAGACGGCGTGCCCCAGGCGGCGGAGCTTCCGAGAATGAAAATGCGAAAGACGCCTTTCGGTTTGGGCGAGGCGATCGAAAACGGGAGCGGATTCTTTGCGATTGTCGGGGCGTAGAATCGCCAGGAGAACTTCTCATTGGAGGCGTACCGCCCGGTTGCTTCGTCCTTCACGAAGAAGTTGGTGGAGTAACCGTAACCGAATAAGAGCAATCCGCCCTCAAGGATGAGAAGGAACAGAACCGGTGAGAGAATCGCTATCAGGAACCGCGTCACCCATTTCCGCCAGCCGACAAGGCGCCGTCTGGACGAAGATGCAGGCGCGCCGGATCGTGTGGGGCTTTCCGATTCCATTTGCGACGATTCTATGCTCTCGGGGGTGCTTGTCAATCACGATTTGCGCGAACGCAATTGGCCGCCCGTCTTGCAGGTCTGCGGTAATTGAATTAGAATCGCTACAGGCGGCGCGGCCCGTTGCAGTCGATAGTATCCATGTAGACATGACCGCAATACTAGGCATATCGGCGTTTTACCACGATTCGGCTGCAGCGCTGCTCGTCGACGGACGCTTGGTCGCCGCCGCCCAGGAGGAGCGGTTCACCCGAAAGAAACACGATCAGGCCTTTCCCTCACGCGCCATCGAATACTGCCTGTCAGCGGCGTCCCTGACCGCTGGGGATCTGGACTACGTGGGTTTCTACGACAAACCGCTGCTGAAATTCGACAGGATTCTCGAGACGTACCTCGCCTTCGCCCCGCTGGGTTTTCGCAGTTTCGCAAAAGCAATGCCCCTATGGTTGCGACAGAAACTCCACACCAGACGCCAACTCGATCGCGGGCTGAACAAAGCCTACAAGAAACGATATATCTTCCCCGAACACCACGAATCGCACGCAGCCAGCGCGTTCTTCCCCTCGCCGTTCCAGGAGGCTGCAATTATTACGCTGGACGGTGTTGGCGAATGGGCCACCGCGAGCTATGGCGTCGGTCGCGGTAATCGCATCTCGCTGACTCACGAACTGCACTTCCCCCATTCGCTTGGACTGTTGTACTCGGCGTTCACGTACTTCTGCGGGTTCAAGGTAAACAGCGGAGAGTACAAGCTGATGGGGCTGGCGCCGTACGGGACGCCCAGGTACGTCGACCTTATCACCGACAAGCTGATCGACATAAAGGATGACGGTTCGTTTCACATGGACATGTCGTTCTTCAACTACTGCTGCGGGCTCACGATGACTTCGCGGAAGTTCACCGCCCTTTTCGACGGTCCGCCCAGAAAGCCCGAAACCCCGATAACCCAGCGTGAGATGGATCTGGCCGCTTCGGTACAGAAGGTCACCGAAGAGATCATTCTGCGAATCGCCAGACACGTTCACGACCAGACCGGGATGGAGAATCTGTGCCTGGCTGGGGGCGTGGCGTTGAACTGCGTAGCCAACGGGCTCCTCGTTCGGGAAGGACCGTTCGATCGCATATGGATCCAACCGGCCGCCGGAGACGCCGGAGGCGCGATTGGCGCTGCGATGCTGATATGGCATCAACTGCTGGACAATCCCCGGTCCGCCCTGCCTGAAGACAGCCAATCCGGATCGCTCCTTGGTCCGAGTTTCGAGCCGGAGCAAATCGAAGCGTTCCTGAAGGACGCCGGCGCGATATACAAGGAATTCGGCGACGATGACTCCCTCTGCAATCACACCGCTGAATTGCTGTCAGGTGAGAAGATCGTCGGATGGTTCCAAGGCCGCATGGAATTCGGCCCGAGAGCCTTGGGCTGCCGAAGCATACTCGGAGATGCAAGAAGCCCGACGATGCAATCAGTGATGAACCGCAAGATAAAGTTCCGCGAGTCGTTCCGACCGTTTGCTCCGTCGGTGCTGGACGATCGGGCCGGTGAGTTCTTCCAGACACGTAAGGGCCTGTCGAGCCCGTATATGCTGCTGACGGCGCCTGTGGCGGGAGACAAGCGAATCGAGCCCGCGGGGGAGGGAGAATCCGCAGGCGGGCTGGACAAGAGATCCGTGCGGAGATCTGTGGTTCCGGCGATCACTCATGTGGATTATTCGGCGCGGCTGCAAACCGTCGACGAGGCCAGGCACGGGCGATACTGCAAGTTACTGAAGGCTTTCGAGCGCAAGACCGGCTGCCCGCTGCTGGTCAATACGAGTTTTAACGTTCGGGGCGAGCCGATAGTCTGCACGCCATCGGATGCGTACAACTGCTTCATGGCGACCAATATGGACGTGCTGGTAATGGAGCGATTCGTGCTCTGCAAGGCCGACCAGCCGTCCGTCCGGACGCACGACGTGGACGAATACCTTGCGAAATTCGACCTTGACTGACTAACTAACAATGATCGAGATAAACAAAAACCCGTCGCCCCGCACGTTGTGTCAGTTTTCGCTGGCGGGCGGTGTTTTTGCAGCACTGGTCGGATACCTGGTGCTGGAGTCGACCGGATCATTGACGACCGCCATTCTGATCTGGGTGTCGGGCGCCGCTGTGGCGGGCCTGGGAGCGGTCAGACCACCTTGCGTTCGCATTGTCTATCTTGGCATGAGCTATCTCGCCGCTCCAATTGGAATAGTTATCTCGCTGATTGTCCTGGGAATTGTATACTATGTTGTAGTAACTCCCACGGGCGTCATTATGCGACTGTTCGGCCGGGACCCGATGCAACGACGTGCCGATCGGGCCGCCGGGAGTTACTGGCGAGAACGCAAACAAACCGCCCCTGAGCGATATTTCCGTCAGTTCTGAACTATGGACAAAGAACCGAAAACCACTGACCGCCGAAGCGATAGTTTTGCCGAACAGGCCGACACTCGCCCCCCTTCTTTTCTGCGCGAATTGTGGGACTTTGTCTGTCACAACAAGAAATGGTGGCTGATACCGATACTTGTTGTCCTGCTGGTGGTGAGCCTCCTGGTGCTTCTGTCAACAAACAGCGCCCTGGCGCCGTTCATCTACGCGATCTTCTGAATGCAACGGCCCGACCGGAATTCTCCGATCGGGCCGATTGGGTTGCTTTCAAGGCCCCGGTCGATACGTTACTCGCCGTTAACTTCGATCAGGCTGTGACTTTCCACGCCTAGTGCGTCGAGTTTCTCCCGTCCGGGGAGGAAACTCAACTCGACCACAAAGACAGCCCCGACGATATCGCCTTCAAGCTTCTTCACCAGCTTGCAGGCGGCCTCTACAGTACCGCCCGTGGCGATCAGATCGTCGCACATTAGAACTTTCTGGCCGGGCGAGATCGCATCGGCGTGAATCTCTATCGTGTCGGTCCCGTATTCAAGCTCGTAACTCTCGCTTATTGTTTCGGCGGGCAGTTTGTTCGGTTTCCTGATCGGTACGAATCCAACGTCAAGTTCGTCAGCGAGCATCGCCCCGAAGATGAATCCGCGCGACTCCACGCCCGTTACAATCTCCACGCCGCTGTCGCGATACGGATCGGCCAGCAGTCGCACGGTCTGACGCAGAGCTTCGATGTTCCCCAGCAATGGCGTGATGTCTTTGAAAATGATTCCGGGTTTGGGAAAGTCCGGTACGTCACGGATGAATTCCTCGATGTTCAATGCTGACTTCCTTTCTGCTTGACGTTCAAGTACTGCTGAAGCGCTATCGTGTAAAGCGACAACAAGTCGCGTCGCATGGTTGCACATTCCAGAGGATCGGCGTCCGCCTGGGCGAACGGAACCATACTGTCGAGAGTAACGCTGTACAGTTTCGGGACCGGGCGGGGCGCAGCTCGCCTGTTTATCGGTCCGGTGATCCACACGCGGCCCGGTCGCAACAGCGCCAGGTGCCTGTCTTCGTGGAGCAGGGCGAATCCGTCGCCCGGGGCGACTCGAAGAATGTCGCGGCCGATAAAGCTGTGTTCGTACGTTCCGCCCAGCATGCCCAGCAGCGTCGGGGCGATGTCGGTCTGGGAGGCGATCGTCGAGACGGTTCGGGGCGATATGATGCCCGGCGCGTAGAAGACGCAGGGAAGCCTGTAACCCGGAACGTCGATCGCAAGCCCCTGGTCAAGGTACTCCCCGTGTCCGTGGTCGGAAACGATGACGAACAGAGTGTTCTTGAAGTAGTCGGCCTGGCGGGCTTCGCGGAAGAATTCGCCCAGAGCCCAGTCGGCGTATCGATACGCGTTGAGCATTCTGTTCGCTTCGGTGTCGTTGGGAAGCATCGCGGTGCGGCCTTGAGGAACGTGGTACGGTTGATGGTTCGAAACGGTCAGGACGGCGGCGAAGAACTTCTCGTCGCCCATGGACACGAACGTCTCGTGAGCCTTGTGGAATATCATTTCGTCGGGCACGCCCCACCCGCCGGCGGATTTCGGACCGATCTGCTCCTGTCCGATGACTGTTTCCACGCCTCCGGCGGCGAGAAAAGCCTTCATGTTGTCGTAGTTCGGGTCGCCTCCGGTCATGAAGATCGTTCGATATCCCCGCGCCGCTATCACCCCGGGCAGAGTCTGGAACCGCCCTGCTGCATCCTCCCGTTCCAGCAGCGTTCTTCCCCCGAGGTCCGGATGCCCGACAAGCACTCCGGTCAAGCCTCTGGAGGTTCTGGCGCCGGTGGCGTACAACTGCTCGAAGAACATCCCCTCCCTGCATATCCTGTCCAGCTCAGGCGTGTGAGGCCCGCCGTATCCCAGCGCCCCGACCGGTTCATTCGCCTGCCCTTCCATGATTATGACAACAACATTGAGATCGAGCATTTTTCGCCCGCTTACAATCCGTCTTCGCAACGGTCTGGAGTTCGTCGGGGCCAGCTCGTCTCCTTCCTGCAACAACAGTGTGCTCACAACCTTCCGGGCGTCATCCACAGACGGAAGGTCGTAGTACTTCTTCTCGTCGTCACCGTCCTCGAGCATCGACATGAACGCATGCCACAGCGAAAACAGCGTATTGGTGGACGCCTGGTTGACCATATTGTTGGACGAATGCTCCTCAGAACCCGGGCGGAGCGGAAAGTGCCCGAATGTCGGGCGACACGCGATGATGCACAAAGCGATCGTCACCGCAGTCAACGCCAGCCGCTTCGGCGGTGAATTGAAAGTCAACCGCCCGCGCCAGCAATAATTTCGAAGCACTCGGTACAGCAGATACACGCCTCCAGCAAGCAGCGGAATCAGCAGAATCACCCAGAGATTATACTGATCCCAGATAAACGTAGCCGTCTCACGGTAATACTTCGGATAGTTGAGCGACGCCCAGTTCAGGCGGCGCCGGAAATTCACCATGAAAACCGCGTTGACGATTTCCAGAATCATAACAACCGTCATAACCACCGTGATGTAGATCGTAACGGTTCGTCGGAACACCTTGTTGAAGAAGGTCGGGCCCGGCGCGAGCCCGAGCGCCAGCACCATGGGAAGCACCGTATATCCGACGACCACCGCGTCAAACTGGAACCCGTAGCCAAAACACACGCCGATTTCCCAGACGGTGGTGTTCTGGACGGCTTCGCGGGTGGCGAGGAACACCGCGACCCGGAAGACGGGAAAAATCAGAAAACAATAAAGCGACAGGATAAGAAGCGGGCGCAGACGTCTGCCCAGAAGAATTTTGATTATCGGCGACAACAGTCCCTTCCCAGTGGAAGCGGAGTCACCCAGGTCGCAGTTTTCACCTTCGCTCATAACCTGCTCCATCAGTATAGCGGCCGGCCGGGGCGCCAATTACGTCTTACATCATTATATATCGTAGCAATTGAGATCAGGAGTTCAAGTGATCTGCTTTGAATTTTGTCCAGTATATTTTTTAAATTCTAGTTAGCCCGCAACACGCCTCCGCTCACGCGTCGCGTTCGACGCTCTTTGAACTTGCGCGACAGTTGAACGCAGTGCGTCTCTTTGCAAGACGTTACGTCGATATATGCGCATATCATGCGACACTTGATGCTGCTATCTGCTGCGCTACTGTCGCACCTTGCAGCGCCGCACGCTGCGCTGTATTACGCGAGATTTTGAGCTAAGAATTATTCCGTGAATAATTACCCCGTGTTTTCCTGTCGAATACTGTTGTTTGTTTTTTTCTTATCACACGCTCCGCTGTTTGGCGCCGCCATTGCAATATGTCTACCGTGTAAAGATAGCCGATACGTGCGAGGATCTTTTCTGGAGAACCATTTGCAGTTTTAATTGCCGGAGGTAAGGACATCCCCGGGACTGTGTTGCGAGACAGCGTTTCTATGTCTCTCTACATTCTCCAACTATTGGTCGCGCCAGCGTTCTCTACAGGCGAGGGGTTGCCTGCAGGAATAGCGCTTCGGGTATGTACGCACTTACGAGTCGAGGGACTCGGAATAGGGAATTTGATCGAGGAGCCTAGTTGTGGACGTGAGGGAGCCGAAAGATGGCTCGGCCTATGGGTCAGCCGAACCGGATGGACCGCGCATCGTAACCGTATGTGCGGAGCTGAGCGATGCGGCGCCGCTGGCGCTGTCGCTCGAACAACTGAATAAAGGAAGTCTGCTTGTTTACCGTCGTCAAAGCGAACTGAAGTTCAATCCGCCTGTTGGCGAGATAAACCTGTTCGTGCTGATCGACCGTGAGTTCCTGGAACCAACGGACGAGACGCTGCACTGGTTGGGCCGATATTGGCCTGGCGTTATCGCAGCGGTCGTCGGAGGAACCGGATCGGGCAGACAAGAGTTAATAGCCAGGATGGGCGGAGCGTTGTATTTCGTCTATCCGGCGTACGGCGGACAGTGGAGGTCCTTGGTTCGACTCGCAGTTGAGCGAACGAACCGGACAGACACTCCGGCGGCTTGAGCAGCTTTTAAGCGGTCGGGTGAGTCGTACTAACGGAACATTGAATTTCAAACGGGTACGGAGGGTATTCGTTTGGATGGCAGGGCGATGTGCCGAAAAGCGGAAGCCCCCATTGAGGGCGACATGGTGTGGAGGTAATAGCCCATACCGACTGATCCCTCCAGACGCATAGATCAGTGTTGCTTGAGGGCTTTCGGGAGTGCAGAGATATTTAGTTACCAGTCTGCGTGTTACTGGTGGAGGTCAAAGCCCACCAGCGTATTGCGGGTGATTCGTCACCCGGGATGGGAGCACGCAGAGGAGTGGAATCTCCGAGGGTATCTCTGCAAAGGCAAAGGGCGATGAGGCAACTGTGAGCTGGTTGCCTCTCGTCCCCTTACTAACAGACCCGGCGGAAGTCGGGAGACGGACTATACGACGCTCGCATAATAAAGAGTGATGAAAACGAGGATGGCTCGAAGCGCTCCGGTGCTTGCTTAAGATGTACGCTTGCTTAGCGCTTGGAACGCGCGATCATCCTTCAGAACGAGAGCTTTGTGCAAACGCATGGGCGTTTCTCCTCCTTTACCCAGCGTTGACATGCACAAACTCTCTACCGACGGAAGTTTTGTTGTAGGACGAGCCAGCAGAGTTGAGCGCCTGCTGGGAGCTTCAACTCTCCTCCTTTGAAGCGTCTCGCCGCAACGGCACTTGGCTAGTGGAACTTTCCGTCAAAGGCGAAGAGCGATGACGCAGGTCTGAGCAACTTGCGTCTCGCTGCCTTTGAGATCAGACCCGACGCCGCTCGGGATAATAATACGATTAAAACTGAATACAGGCACTGATACCGATGGTGGTCGACCGGATGAGTTCAGACACCCCCCGCTTGCTTCTTCCCTTGCGGGCCGCGGAACGGTCAACCGCTATATGAAACGAGAGTCTTTAGCGTGTGTAAGGTCATTTTCCTCCTTCCAGACCTGCACATCGTATTTGAGACTCTCTATCGCGGTAGAGAGTCCGTCATGGAATCGGGCCGGTGGAGTTGATCGCCTACCGGACAGCTTCTTCTCTCCTCCTTTGAAGCCTCCCGCCATTACGGTCCCACGTTAGCCTGTGGGATTCTCTACTAACGGCGAAGGGCGATGGCGCAGGTCTGAGCAACTTGCGCCTCGTCCGCTTTTTTTTGCGCACTATTCGGCGCGACTCATGACTCATTGCTTGACCGCCGACCCGCTTGGGCGCACAATTGTCCCGTTCGATTCCTGAATTGACTCGATCGAACGGGAGATTATCACCATGGCAGGCTTAGGCGTAAATATCGATCATGTGGCGACTGTTCGCCAGGCGAGACAGACCGTCGAACCGGACCCCGTCTGGGCGGCCGCCGAGGCACAGCTCGCCGGAGCCGACTGTATCACCTTCCACCTGCGAAAAGACCGCAGACACATCTGCGACCGCGACGCCGATCTCCTGAAGAAAACCGTCACCTGCAAGCTCAACATGGAAATGTCGCTGGATCCGGAAATCGTGGATATCGCCCTGGCGTTAGCGCCGACCCAGGCGACCCTGGTCCCCGAGAACCGGCGGGAAATAACCACCGAGGGCGGACTGGACGTACTCGCCCACGCCGACCGGGTCGGCGAGGTCACTGAAGCCCTTCGCGGCGCGGGCGTCTCGGTCAGCGCGTTTATAGATCCCGTTCCCGAGCAAATACTCGCCGCCCGCCGCGCCGGATGCGAAGCGATTGAAATTCACACCGGAACCTACGCCAACGCCTGCCTGGGAACCGATGGAGGCAACCCGGACCCCGCCCTGATCGCATCGACTCTAGCTGAGATCCATATCGGTCTGCAGGCCGGGCTCGACGCCGAACTGATCGTGCACGCCGGACACGGGCTCACCTACACGAATATCGAGCCCGTCGCCCAAATGGAGGGATTCTGTGAGTTTAATATCGGACATTCCATCATCGCCAGGGCTGTCTTCACCGGTCTAAGGCGAGCAGTTGCCGAAATGAAACGCCTTGTCCGTTAAGCCCGAACATTGCATTAAACGATTTGCGCGTGTAGCATGCATATAAGTAATTGCTTTTCAGCAGAGCCCTGAAATTAACACGAGACCAGCCAAATGACTGACATGCCAAAACTACACGGTTCGATGGTGGCGATAGTCACGCCATTCGCCGACGGTCAGATTGACTACGACGCGCTTGCCGGCCTGATCGAATTCCAGATATCCGGCGGCACGCAGGGAATTGTCCCGTGCGGAACGACCGGAGAGTCGCCCACGCTGAGTCATGTCGAGCACGGCGACGTTGTGGAATTCGTCGTCAAACAGACCGCCGGACGCGTACCCGTTATCGCCGGTACGGGCTCGAACTCGACCGACGAAGCTGTGCGTCTGACCCAACGAGCCAAAGACGTCGGGGCCGATGCGTGCCTGATCGTGAATCCCTACTACAACAAGCCCACGCAGCAGGGAATGTTCGAACACATTCAGCGCCTGGGTGAAATCGAATTGCCCATCGTACTCTACAATATCCCCGGCAGGACGAGCATTGAACTGACCCCCGCGACAGTCATCAGGATGTATAACGAGATCGAGATGGTGATCGCGATCAAAGAGGCCACCGGCAAGCTCGACATCGCCAGTGAAATTGCCTCCGCCTGCGACATAACAATCCTCTCCGGAGACGATTCGCTAACCCTCCCGCTCGCGTCGGTCGGCGCCGTGGGCGTAATCAGCGTCCTGGCGAACATTCTCCCGGGCGAAGTGCGAAAGTTCTGCGACGCCATCGCCTCAGACGACCTGCCGACGGCCCGCGAACTGCACCTGAAGCTCTTTAAGCTGTTCAAGGGCATGTTCGTCGAGACAAATCCGATTCCGATCAAGGCGGCCCTTGCGATGGCTGGGATGATACGCAATGAGTTGCGACTGCCCATGTCCCCGCTAAGCGACGAATATCGCGATGAACTTGCTCGGTTGCTTCAGGGTTTCGGCGTGGAACTGCAGGCCTGACAACTCACGCCGACAGCGGTACGTGATTTTCCGACCCCGCCAGCACGCCGTTGTAGACTTCCGCAACGCTTTGAACCGCTCGCCACGGACGATGGTTCTCCGCCAGATACTCCAACGCCCCTTCAGCCAAAGACACCGTCCTCTCGCGGTTGCTGAGCATATCCCCGAGATGCTCAGCGATGTCCTTAGCGTCCCTGGATCGGAACGTCGAGGCGGTCTGACCGTCGATCAGGAAATCCGAAACGTGATCTTCCGGCGCCAGCACCGCCGCTCCGGAAGCCATCGCCAACATCGCGTCCAGATTCACGCTGCTTGTCCCTCGCGGCGAGATGTAGATATCGGCAGCCTCGAACACGCCCGCAAGCTGCCGGCTGTCGAGTCGGTCTACAAACGTCAGCGAACCGCACAAACCGAGTTTCTCGGCGTGTTTTCTCAGTGCGTGCTCCGCCGGACCGTTTCCAACTGCAAAGAACAGGCACTCGGTCTTGTCGTACTGGAGCTTGGCGAATGCGTCGAGCACCGCTGCGACGGCGCCGTAATCGTCGAAGACGTCACTGGTGACGATCGACGCGCATCGGTCCGGTCTGCGGAAACAGTTCGCCTCTGCAACCGGATGCGCCGGAGGGGGCGCCACGGTCACGCGATCGGGGCGAATGCAATGGCTGTTGATAAGGTCGAGTCGCACGGACTGGCTGGCGGCGAGCACCATGGCGGGTCTCACGCCCATGCGCCCCAGGGCGCGCCCGTCGTCAAGCGAGTAGGAGCTTACAACGTGCGGGCAATTCAACTGGCTGGCGAGAAGCGAGGTGGTCTGTCCGGCTTCGGCGTCCAGAGCATGGAGCAACTGCACGCCTTGTTCCTGCAGCTTCTCACCCAGGCGGGCGATCGCCCTGCCCGGGCGAAACCATCTTCGCATGAAAAAGCGAGTAACGTCTATCGGCCAGTCGCTGAACGCGCCGACAGGCGCATCATCTCCGCAAATCGCCGCCAGGTAGATCCCTTCGTCGGCGAGCCCCCCAGCCAGCGAACCAAGAGATCGCCCCAATCGAAGGCACGTAGAGCCCGAAACCACCCAGGCGGCGCGCATAGACGCGGTATACCGGTTGATACCCGGTCGACCCGAAACTGAATTGTCGAGTGTTTCATTCACGATAATCGCCTCTCAAACCCAGGCCGCGCATAACATCACTCAGGAACTGGTCGGCGCACCGTCATAGCTTGACGCACCGCTCTGGTCGGCGCGTATTGAGGCCTGCAGGGCTTCCCAATCTTCGGGAGTCATCAGCACTTCGCGGGCCTGACTGCCTTTGTAATCGCCAAGAATGCCCGAATCGGCCATCTGGTCGATTATCCGGCTGGAGCGGCTGTAACCGATCTGCAAACGCCTCTGGAGCAGCGAAACACTGCCCCGCTTGCTCTGGAGAATAATTCCGACGGCCTTGTCAAACAGGGGATCGCGTTCGATGCTGATCTCGCCAATAGGCGAAGAGTTAAGGCGGCTGAGTTCGGCGTTGAATTCGACCTTTCTGCCCTTGGAGATGCTCTTAACAACCGTTTGAATCTCCTTCTCAGCCACAAACGCGCCCTGGGCTCGCTTCAGGTTCGACGTTCCCGGTTCGAGGAACAGCATGTCACCGTGCCCCAGAAGAACTTCCGCTCCGTTCTGATCGAGAACGATACGGCTTTCCTGTCGCGAAGCCACCCTGAAGCTGGTGCGACAGGGCATGTTCGATTTGATCAATCCGGTTACAACGTTCACGCTCGGTCGCTGGGTAGCCAGAACCAGGTGAATTCCAACCGCACGAGCCTTCTGTGCGATGCGGATGATATACCCTTCAACTTCCTTGCCCGATGTCATCATGAGGTCAGCCAGTTCGTCAACGATGATCACGAAGAAAGGCAGTGCTTTGGGGACGCTGGCCTTGTCGGCGTCGGTTTCGGCGTGGAATCGCGCGTAGAGCTCATCTTCGCCCAGCTCGTTATAGCCCTTGATGTTCTTTACTCCGGCTTCCTTGAGCAGTTCGTACCGCTCATCCATCTTGGTCGCGGCCCACTCAAGGATGCTCTCGGCTCGACGCATGTCGTTAACGATCGGGCAGAGCAGGTGCGGAACATTCTCGAAGGCGGCCATTTCGACCATTTTCGGATCGATCAGGATCAGTCGCACTTCTTCGGGCGTCCGCAGCATCAGCATCGACATGATGATCGCGTTGATGCACACGCTCTTGCCCGATCCGGTCGTGCCCGCGATCAGCATGTGGGGCATTCCCGCCAGGTCCGAGACAATCGGCCCGCCGCTGGCGTCCTTGCCGATATACAGCGGAAGCTGCATACTCTCATCCGAACCCGGAGCAAGCGCCATCAGCTCCTTGATGCGAACGATTTCCTTCTCGAGATTCGGAACTTCAATACCGATAGTGTCCTTGCCCGGTATGGGCGAGACGATACGCACGCCCGGAACAGCAAGCGCACGCGCTACGTCGTTGCTGAGATTCGCTATCTGGCGCACTTTCACTCCGGGCGCCAGGGACAGTTCGAACATTGTGATAACCGGACCGGTCATGAATCCGACAACACTGGCCTCGACGCGGAAATCATCCAGCGTTCTCTGCAGAATGTCCCGCTGCGTTGAGGCGTAGGCCTGCTGGCTTTCAATGTATCCGCACTGCGGTTCGACCAGCAGATCGGTTGACGGAAGCGTGAATTCATCCGAATCGCTGCTCACCCCGCCCCCGCTCATCGCCCCGGACGTTGGAACCGGTTTCGGTTGCTTCGCAGGCTTGGGCTTTTTGGGGGTCGAAGACGGTTTAGGCAGCAGTTTGGCGATAACTTTCCTGGCCTTGCTGGGGAGCGATTCGTCGGTGTCGCCTTGCGGCGGCGCGGCAGCGAGTCGCGGTTGGGGTATGGGCGGTGCGGTCGGAACCGCAGCAGCACTGCGCGGTGAAAGCGGAAGGTTCGCCGCCGTGCGAACCGGTGCTGGGCTTTTCAGAGACGCCACCGCCTGGGTGATTTCGCCTCCGCGAGTCCAGGCTTTCTTTCCATAGTGCGGAAGGCGCAGCACGAAATTGTCAGCGGTGAGCATCAGTCCGATGCACAACGCGATTATCAGCATCACCCACGAACCGACAGGCGCGAATCTGGCCAGCAGGAATCGCCCCGTAGCCAACCCCACAACTCCCGCCGGGCCGCTGGCGTAATCGTCAGCGATCCTTTCAGGGTCCATAAGGAAAAGCGCTGCACTTGTCGCGGTGATCAACAGGACCACCCCCGCCAATCGCCACCGCCACTCCCTAACCCTGCCCCCGAAGACCATGACGACTGCGGCGATTGTGGCGAAGCCCAGTCCCATGTACGCCCCGCCGCCGAGATAGTGACGCAACGTGTACGCCAGATGCGCTCCCACGGAACCGGCCGCGTTGGAGACCGGTGTTTTCGCCGGCGACAGCAGCGTCGCGGGCGGATCTGTGGGGCTGTACGTAAGCAGGCTCAGCCATGAAAGCGTAACCGCTCCGGCGAGACATAGAACCAGACAGTATCTGGCGAATTGCCCGCCCGCGAATCGAGTAGGCTCCGCCGCCGCCGGCGCAGCTTTTCTTCCAGACCTGCTCTTTGTCCTGGTGGACGATGCTCTCTTTTTTGCCATCCTTAGCGTCCGTCTTACTTCCTGTGCTTCCTTGCAGTCAAACGCCCGTATGCCCGAACCCGCCGGTTCCTCTGGCAGTTTCGTCGAGCGTGTCGACCTCGATTACCTCCGCCCGCGTCACCGGCGCGATTACCATCTGGGCTATCCGCATGCCGCGCGTGACCACGAATTCGTCACGCCCGACATTGCCCAGGATTACGCACACTTCTCCGCGATAGTCCGCGTCGATAGTGCCCGGTGAGTTAGGCAGCACAATACCATGTTTTAAAGCCAGCCCGCTGCGAGGCCTCATCTGCGCCTCATAACCGACCGGAACGGCCATATAGAAACCGGCGTGCACAAGTTTCACGTCTCCCGGGGCGATTCTAACTTCGCCCTCGCACGCTGCACACACATCCATGCCCGCGGCGTGCTCGCTCATATACTGCGGGAGCGCTATGTCTTGGCATCCGTCCTTACGGCGTATTTCTATTTTTATCGGACCGCTCATACTTTTCTCTCCATCTGAAACGTCCGGTTGCTGTCCGGCGGGTCATGGTTTTTGGTAAGTGTCTGGAGCGTCCTAGGCTTCAGACGCTTCCAGAAGGTCGACAATCTCGCGAGCCAGGACGCTTTTCGGGCGATTGGCCCAGGGCAGTTTCACCCCGCCGACCGATAGAATGCACGCCTCCGATTCCTCGCGACCCATTGCTGCGGGAGTATTTACAACAACATAATCGGCGCCTTTGGCTTTCATTTCGTCAATTGCCTTGGCCTCAATTTCCTCTCGGGGCCCGTCTTCTACTGCAAAGGCGATAACGATCTGCTCGCTCCGTTTGCCCGCGGCCAGACCGGCGAGAATATCTTCGGTCGGCTCGAGTCGCAATACAACAGGTCCGCCCTTGCGGGGAATCTTGCCTTCAAAGCGGCTGGCGGGTCGGAAGTCCCCCACCGCCGCGCTCATTACAAGCGCGTCGCAGTCATCAAAAAGCCCGGTGAGTTTCTCCTTCAGATCGCACACCCCGCCGAACGGGACTATCCGAACGGAATCAAGTCGCGTCGAGATCTCCGCTGGAACTCCCGCCCCTCCGATCAGGAGCGTGACGTCGTGCGCGTGTGCAGCGGCGGCGGCGACTTCGCAACCCATCAGCCCGCTCGATGCGTTGGAGATAAACCTGACACTATCGACGTACTCGCGGGTGGGTCCGGCGGTCACTATGATCTTCAGTCGATTCATGCCGCATACCATACCCGCCTGATGTTCGCAGTTGCAACCCCCCTACCGCTTCGGTCCGACAACATCGCGGAAACCTTTCTCAGAACTTTTGGGCTGCGGTTTCTCCGAGAAGCGGTTGCGAAGCGATTCTAAACGGACCAGCACTTTCTTTAAACATTCGTTGGTGTACGCGTCCAGTATTTTCGCCGCAGCTTCTGGTTTTCCGCTCTTTCTGAGTTTTGCGGCCGTTTTTACGAGATCGCCCAACCCGTTTTGGAACTCCTTCTCCAGGGCGTCGAAGGCTTCTCTGACAATCGGGGCGCGAGTCTTGGGGTCGGCCCGGACCTTGTCAGCCAGATCGCGAACCAACCACCAGTACGATTTGTCGGAGAACTTATCGCGTTTGGTCTTGCTGGGCATTTCCACCGCACTGCCGTGCGTTCCGGCGGTCGATACGATTTTCGGTACGCCCGATCCGTGAACGAAGAAAGGAATGTAGCAACTGGCCGCGGGCGTTGAAGGACACCACCAATAGACCGGCAGTTCCGCGTCGGTGTGCGGAAGGACGCTGACGGCGGAGCTGGCGGTTATGTTCAGCCCGATCTGCCGACATCTCGCAATGTTCATCATCCACCGAACATCCACCTTTCCGGGTTTCTCCGCCAGCATCCTGCGCGAGCAGGCGGCCCGTCCGTGCACTCGGGTGACAACGGGGTCGTCCTTCTTGGTTCGCGGCGAGTACGCGTGCTGGAAATGGAATTCCGCATCCTTGCCCTCCGGCCACCAATTCTTTCCAATCGCGTAAGACACCAGGTCGGCGGACTTCAGATCGATGTCTGTTCCAAGCGATAGTGCGTTCGAGATTGACGTGGCGCCCTTCTTCAGTCGCTTTGCGGCCCATCGGTGTCCGGCGGTTTCGAGAATCCACGCCTCGTTGGGATCTGCGATAATGAAGGAGTTGTGATATCCGCCCGAGACGCCTCGCGTAGGGCTGGCGGACCCGAACTGACCGTGTTTCTCGACGACGCGGGCTATCGCATCGAGCGCCTGGCGGGCGGTCTTGCCCCGTTCGAGTCCCAACCTGACCAGGTCCATACCGTTGGGTCCGAATTTGGGGCTCTTGCCCGCACGGTGGGCGGCGGCGTCTTCGGCCAGCGGTTTCGTCCATACCGCTTCGTTGCCTATCGCGACACTGTGCTCGTTTATCCCTTCTTCATATCCCCATGACCAGTATGGGCTGGATCCGAGCGTTGCGTAAGTTTCGGCGGCTTGGGGGATCTTCGTCCGCACGAGGTCTATTTGTGCGCCGGCGGGCCATTTCTTTGCTGCGTTGTAGACCAGGGGCTGGCATCCGAAAACCGGCCTGTCGCTGTTCTTGGCGTGGATTGTATACCCGCACGTTGTCTGGTCGCGCATGGCGACCCATGTGTCGCAGGCTCTCGATCCGGTTTCGACGCCCGCCAGGAGAACGATTATCGCGGCCGGGAGGAGTTTTCGAAATGTCATCATGCCATCTCCTTGTGATCGAGACGATAGGTGGTTTCATTTATCGTTTGGAACGCCTAATTCCATTCTTGGGCATGCCTGCGTCCGAGTCAAGAAAAACAGACTTGCCGCAGGCCCCGCCGTCGATACAATCGCCTTACAACCTAAGGAGCAAGACATGATGAATCTGATCGGTAAGAGCGTTTTAGTCGCCAGTGTCGTACTGTTTGCGGCCGCGGCGCGGGCGGAAGAGAAACCCAAACCTGTTGCGGCTGAAGTGAAGTTCGTCCCTTTGTTTGACGGTAAAACCCTCGACGGATGGAAGCAGTTTGGCGGGAAGGCGAAATACCAAGCCAAAGACGGCGTGATCGTCGGTTCGTCAGTTCCGAATACGCCCAACAGTTTTCTTTGCACGAAGAAAGCGTACGGCGACTTCGTTCTCGAATACGAATTCAAGGTCGACCCGTCGCTTAACTCAGGCGTACAGATCCGCTCCAACAGCCTCCAGTCGTACAAGTCCGGGCGAGTCCATGGATACCAGGTTGAGATAGATCCGTCCAAACGGGCCTGGACGGCGGGCATTTACGAGGAAGGCCGTCGCGGCTGGTTGAACAACCTCCTGGGCAACGAACCGGCGCGCAAGGCCTTCAAGCAGAACGAGTGGAACAAGGTCCGCGTCGAGGCCATTGCCGATTCGCTTAAGACGCAGTTGAACGGCGTGGCGGCGGCTGACCTGGTTGACTCCATGACGTTGAGCGGTTTTATCGGGTTGCAGGTCCACGGTGTGGGCAAGCGGGCCGATCCGGTGTCGGTCTGCTGGAGGAATCTGAAGATCAAGGATCTGGGGCATCGCAAGTGGCTGCCCCTGTTTGACGGAAAAACGCTGAAGGGATGGTCCGCAACTCCGGGCGGTAAGTGGGAGGTCAAGGACGGAGCGATCGTGGGCTCCTGCCCCAAAACTGAACGCAAGCATGGGATTCTGCTCAGCGATAAGAAGTACAAGGACTTTACGATCCGCCTGAAGTTCAAAGCCTTAAAAGGCAACAGCGGGCTCTATTTCCGCGTCGACAAAGTCAAGAGCAACGTTAACGTCAACGGTTTCCAAGCCGAGATCGCCGCTGACGACATGGCCGTCGGTGGGCTGTACGAGACCGGCGGGCGGGCTTGGGTCACCAGGCCCGACGCCAAGCAGATCAAGAAACTCGTCAAGCAGGGCCAGTGGAACCAGATGACAGTCTCGGCGCGCGGTAAGCGAATCGTCGTGCACGTTAACGATCGCAAGACCGCGGAATTGAAGAACGATCCTGGGCGAAGCGAGGGCTATCTTGGTTTGCAGTTGCACGGCGGGCAGGAAATGCACGTGGAGTACAAGGACATCGAAATCCTGTCCGATCCGATCAAGAGCGGTAAGTAATTCAGTCGCCCGGCCTCCCCGGACCCACATACTGCGCGCTGGAGCCTACAGGTCTTTGCGGCGATAGAACCATATGGAGCCTTGTTTGGTTCGCGGGTAGTAGCTTGCGAGGTCTTTTTCCCGAGCGAGGGTCCACGGCGCCGAGGCGCCCGGTCCGCATTTGTGGAAGTAAATTTCGTCGGCGACATACACAGCCGAATGCACCGACATCTTCTTCTCGTCGAGAACAACTGCAATGTCGCCCAACTGGAGGCTGCTGTGGACTCGGCGATAGTCGTTTCGCAGCATCTTGACAACTTCTTTGGGATCGCAAAACCGATCGTCGGGCGTCTCGTTGAAGAAATTCGCGGCTGTCCAGTTGCAGTCTCGTTTGGGCCTGGTCTCGGCGTCCAGTCGCGGCGAATACGTGTAGAGCTTCCGCCTGGCCAGCGGAGGTAGAAGATGTACGATATTGATCTCCCGCTCGACCCCGTTTCGCACGAGCGATTCAAGGATCGGTCTGACCTGTTGCTCCCGCCCGCCGCATCCCCAGTACTTCACCAACGCGTCAATGTTATCGTTCTTGTCAAGCTTGAGATGAACAAGAACCGTCGCATCTCGACTCAATGCCCGAACCAGACGGGGAAGTTGGCTTGGCGGGTTTACCGTCTCTGCAATGCTCCTCAGATCCGCGAAGTACATGAACCCGCGATGGCGGTAGATGAGGGGCTCGACGAGCTTCCTGGTGTCCGGAGACACGCCCGATCCTGTGAACCACTGCTCCGGGGAAGTTCCGCGAAATACGAACTGTTTCTGCTGATCGCCGTTTTCCATGTAACCGCACAACGCCGTGTAGAGCTTCCCCCTGTCGATGCGGCTGAGCCCGAGTACGAATTCTCTGGAAGGTCGGATCACCATTCCGCGGAGCGAAATATCGATCTGAGCCATCGACAGCAGTTTGGTCCGCAGGGAGTCCGAAAGGGAGATACTCTCGAATAGAACGGGCAATTCCGCCGGTCCGACGTTTGGAAACCGCCACACCGCCGACGCCGAGAAATCCTCGATATTCTCAGAGACGTTTTCAAGCGGCGGGGCAATGACTACCGGAAGGTGCTCAAGTCGCCCCCAGGGTCCGGAGTTCGTTCGGTAGGAATCAGCAGGCGGATATCCGCGAGCATCGGCTGTTTCGATACGAGCGTGGGAAGTCAGAATCAACACCGCCCCGCTGAGCACCCACGACAAGACTGCAGCGACCGAGAGGACGATAATCCACTTCTTCGCGGATCGAATGATCTCGGACGCCTCAGCAAGCAACTCAACGGAATCGTCGTCCAGCATATCGTGTTCTTGGGTGTCCATACGGCCCTGCATAGTTACTGCACCGTTCCAGCGGGAACATCCCCTGCTCTGCGGCTGGTCCGTAAACAGACCCTGGGCTTACATATTCTTCCGCCGATAGTACTGAATCGTGAGCTTCCCTCGCCGCGGGTAGAAGCCCAGCAGGTCCTCCCCCTTAGTCAGCGCCCATGGGGACGATGAGTCTGACCCGCATCTGTGGAAGAATATGTCGTCAGCAATATAGGTCGCCGAATGAACCGGCGCCCCTCTGGAATCGACAACCAGAGCAGCGTCGCCCAACTGCAGATTTCCGTGGATTCGATAGAATTCCTCTCTCAGTTCGGCGAAGAACATGTTCGCGTCGGCAAACTTATCGTCAGGCGTTTCCTGGAAGAAATTTGCGGTGGTCCAGTGGCAGTCGCGCGTCATCTTGAAGTCCTGAATCAACCGAGCTGAATAAGTGTAGAGTTTCCTCCGGGCCAGCGGAGGCAGGAGATGTGTGATGTTGATTAACTGTTCTTCGGGACGCCCCGCCAGCGACTCAAGGATCGGTCGCACATCCTGCACTCGCCCGGCCCGTCCCCAGTAGTTGACAAGCCCGTCAACATCCTCCTTGTTCGACACTTTCACGTGAACCAGGAAAGTGGAATCTCGCCTGAGCGTTCTCAGGAGCTCCAATCGCTGTTCCTTGGAGGGAATGTCCGCATCGATACTCCGCATGTCGGCGAAGTACATGAAATTACCGTGTCGGTATATCAAGGGCTCCACAAGTTTCCTTGTTTCCGGAGAAACATCGGATCCGGCGAACCACTCCTCGGTCGTCCGGCCGCGAAACAGGAACTGATTGCGACAATCGGTGTTTTGGGGGTAATCGGCAAGGGCGAGATAGAGTTTTGCCCGATTATCCGCGCTGAGGCCCAGCACGAATTCCTTCGACGGATGGAGGCTCATTCCAGGCATCGAAACGTTCGCTCGAGCGATAATCTCCAAATCAGCTACGAGCCCTGCGTCAAAACCGATCTCCTTGAGCAGGCGACTGAGCCCCGTCGATCCCACATTTGGAAAATGCCACACCACCGGTCCGGAGAAGTCCACGGCGCTCTCGGCGACGTACTCACGCGGGGGAGAAACTACTATCGGACTGTATTCAAGCCGACCCCACGGACCGTCAGTGGCGATCATGGGTTTGCTGGTTGCGTAGGCGGCGTTTCCGCTGGCTGCCGACGGGACCCGACTTTGCGATATCACCATAGCGAGAATCACCCACGACGCAAAACCCAGCACAGCCAGCGCCGCAACCCATTTCCTCACCGAATGAACGGTCTTGATGGTCTCATGGTGCGCGTCGGACAATGTATCTAATGCCGTATTGCCTCGTTCTTCACTCATAGTAGCTCGCAGGCCGCCTCACAGGCCGGTCCTATCACTTCTCTCCCGAAGAAACAATCAACGCTGCATAACCCTAAGGATGGACAACTTCTCCGTTAGTCACGTTCGGCAGATGCTACCGAACAACTCATTACCGCCAAAGAGATCCCAACTCTCCCAAGTATGGCGGGCTATAGCATAAAAAGATTATAGTCCGAATACTCCGAAACGTCAATAGGCATATTACGTTTTCTTTCGCAGGTCCAGCCGCCGGTCATATGCGTCAACAACAATATACTAGTGGTCCGAGACCTCGACTGGTAACGCGGAAACACGATATTCCACCTGACTTTATGCATAACGACATACATAACGCAGGTATTGCATATTAGATTTGCTTTTTGCTCTCGCCGAGCGCCCCCGCCGATTGACATCAAGCGTTAACCGCTCCCCCGCAGAGTATTATCCCTACCACATAACCCCTACACCGGGCTTTCTGGGTTCGGAGGTGCTGGGTTTGATAACTTCCCTGCACGGGGCGAAAATGTGCGTCCCGTTCGTTCCGCCCTTCACAAAACCGTAGGTTCCGGGCGGTATGAGCAAACCCGGAACGGTCGGGACTGTGCGCATCGTACCGTAATTCACCCATTTCACCGAGCCTGAACCGTAAAGAACGTTGGCGCCCTTGTTGTGATTCTTCAGCGATCCGCCGTTGAAACCGCCAAGCCCCTGAGCGTTGCGGGACCATATCCAGTCCATCGCCATCGCGACCTCGCCGGCGGGGTGCATTTTTGTCCCGCCCCTTGAAGATTCGGCCAGTTTCTGGACGGTTCCGCCTATAGTCATCATTGACGGGTGCAGCCCGCTGGATCCGCCTGTATACAGACCAAACGCGGTAAGCCGGTAGTTTGTGCTTTCCTTCTTCAGGAAATGGTCCGCCTTCTCGAGCGCTCCGGGGCACTGGAACACGTTGTCGTCCTTCAGCATGTCGGCGTACTTGCCGGTGGCCTTGTTGCCCTCTCCATTCCACGATTGCCCCATGTACTTCTCTGCGAACCGCCCGCCGCTGGCGAGAATCTTGCCCACGGCGCCGAAATCGGTAGCCTCGTGAACCAGCGGAACGAGGTTGCCGTTCGCACTTCCGTACAACGCGGCGGCCTGGTGAAGGTTCTTGAGTTTCTCACCACAGTTGCTCTGGCGCGCCCGCTCGGTGGCAACGCTCGAAAGCGGCGCTACAAGCGACGCCAGAATCATAATAACCACTATCACCACAAGGAGTTCTACAAGCGTGAATGCCCCCGCACGTGCGTCCTGAATGTTCGGATTTCTGGTGTAGGTCACGTTAAGGTTCCTCTGGAGATTTCTGGAGCTACTCATGAGACAAATCCCCTTTCAAGTCATGCTTGCAATGGGGACAAATCAGATCGAAGGAGTATTCGTCGACCGCCTCGCCGGTGTCTACGGATTTGCGGACGGCTTTTGCGGCGTCGCTGGGGAATCCCTTATCGCATTTCGGGCAGAGGGTCAAATCGACACACCCGGCCTTCGCGCCGCATTCGGGGCAATCGGGATACGGCTGCAACTTCGGGTCCGAGGCTTGTTTCTTGTTGTGGGCGGCCCGTGAAACGACCGATTCAGCGTTGCACTGGACGCAGGAGACTCGCCACTGGTCGCCGATAACTCCCGTGTCCTGGCCGATGCCCGTAAGGCTGCTTATCGAACTCCACAGGAAGTAAAGCGCCACCGCCCCCAGCACAACAAGCAAACCGTTTCGAACTATCGGATTCCGCGGATTCAGGAACTTCCTGATCCCGGAGTACTCTTCATCGTAGCCGTAACTCGCCATCTCAAGCCTTTCGGTCGAACCGCACCTTCCATGCACTATTACAACAATACCACATTGTCGACGCCACTGTCAAATCCGCTCGAACGCAAGTCTTTCGTCTCACAGGCGTTCTTACTAGTATATAGCGGCCCTGACATGTTCGGGCGACTGGATAAAGGAATGCCATCGATGAAAAGACTTCTTGTATTACTCGTGCTGCCTGGGCTAACCGCAATCGCTGCCGGCGCCGCCCCGCGGCGGCCCGCCCGGAAACCCGGACCGATGCTCGCCAAGGCGCTGGCCGGGCCCATGAAGGGCGTCACCGACATAATCTTCGCTAATCGCAGTTCGTACAGTGACGGGCACTGGTACGCGAACATTGGTTACTACTGCGACGACGAGAAGAAACCCGCCTACGCGGCCAACGGCAAGCCCGGTACGGGGAGACTGTGCAAACTGAACCTGCCGACGGGCAAACTTACGGTGATCCTCGACACCAAGGGAGGCTCGATACGCGATCCCCAGGTGCACTACGATGCAAAGAAGATTCTCTTTTCGATGCGCAAACCCAAATCGCATTTCTACAATCTCTACGAGATAAATATCGACGGGTCGGGGCTCAAGCAGATCACCTCCGGGCGGTTTGACGACTACGAACCGACGTACTTGCCCGACGGCGGGATAGTATTCGTGTCGACGCGATGCAAGCGCTGGGTGAACTGCTGGATGACGCAGGTGGGCACGCTCTTCCGTTGCGACGCCAAGGGAGGCGATATCGTGCAGATATCGTCCAACAACGAGCACGACAACACCCCCGCAGTCCTGCCCGACGGACGCATAGTCTTTACAAGGTGGGAATACACCGACCGCAGCCAGATTGGATATCACCATCTCTGGACGGTGAACCCCGACGGGACCAGGCAGATGGTCTACTACGGAAACCAGAGACACTACCCGCTGTATATCGACGCAAAACCGATTCCGGGCACTAACAAGATTATCGGGTTGGAATCGCCCGGGCACGGACAGCGGGACCACTATGGCGCGGTGGCGATTTTCTCGGACGCATTCGGTCCGGACGACGCCAGAGGCATCCGAAAGCTCACCAGCAACAATCGCAAGGGGCGATATATCGACCCGTGGGCTTTCAATGAGAATTGCGTTCTGGCCGCACAATATAAGACGATTCAGATAATCAACGGTAAAGGCCAGAGCGAAGTGATCTACTCGTCGAACCTGAACTGCCACGAACCCCGCCCCATAATCAAACGCGCTCGCGAGCGCGTGGTCCTGCCGGTGACAAATCCATCGCTGGACACGGGGCAACTGGTGCTGACCGACGTTTACAATGGCAGGAATATGGGCGGGATCAAGCGAGGAGACATCAAGAAGCTGTTGATCCTCGAATCGCTGCCCAAACCGGTGAACTTTTCCGGCGGACCGGACCTGACGTCATGGCTGGGCACGTTTACGCTGGAGCGTGTGCTCGGCACGGTTCCCGTAGAGGAAGACGGGTCAGCTTCTTTCACTCTACCGGCCAACCGTGCGGTGTTCTTTGTCGCCCTGGACGAAAACGACCTGTCGGTCAAACGCATGCAGAGTTTCGTCAGCGTCGCCCCGGGAGAGGTTACGAGTTGCGCCGGATGCCACGAGAATCGCACCAGGACCGCACCGGTGATGCGAACGCGCGTGCTGCAGGCGATGAAACGCCCGCCCAGTAAGATCAAACGCTTTGAGGGTTATCCGGACGTGCTGGATTTCAATCGCGACATCCAACCGATATTCGACAAGCACTGCGTGAAATGCCACAACCCCACAAAATTCAAGGGCAAGCTCTCTCTTGCCGGCGATCTGGGCAGGATGTGGTCGCTGCCCTACTACGCTATGTTCGCACGACTCCAGGTGGCTGACGGGCGCAACGGATACGGCAACCAGCCGCCGCGAACAATCGGCACATACGCCAGCCCGCTGATGAAGAAGATCAACGGCACGCACGCAAAGCACAAGAAGGTCAAGGTCTCGCAGCGCGAATGGCGAACGATCTGGATGTGGATCGAAAGCGCCGCACCCTACGCAGGATCCTACGGAGGCCTGCGAAACAAGGAACAGCAGGGACGCGAAGGCCACGCCGCCGGAACCGCACTCGGCGGGGTCGGAGCCGTTCTTAAGCGCAGGTGCGGTTCATGTCACAACGGTAAGAAACTCCCAAGAGTCCCCTTTCACGTGGACGGAGCCAATAACCGAGGCATCAAGCGGCCGGTGGCGAGGCACGAGCGAAAGATCATACCGAACGACCCGCTGGCGTTGTATAGTTCGCACGCGATTGTGAACATTACGCGGCCGGAATTCTCGTCGGTGCTGATGGCTCCGCTGGCGAAGAAAGCAGGCGGACGCGAAAGCTGCCCCGGCGTGTTCAAGACGAAGAACGATCCGGACTACAAACGCATGCTCGCGTCGCTGCAACTGGGCAAGACCAGAATGGACGCCACACCGCGATTCGGCACGCCGCAGTTCAAACCGAACCGCCAATACATCCGTGAGATGAAAAAATACGGCGTGCTGCCTGACTCGTTCGACCCGTCCAAAGACAAGATCGATGTTTTCGAAACAGACCAGAAGTACTGGAAGTCGCTGTGGTACAAACCGAAGCGGGCAAAGTAACGTCCGTCCAGGAGACGATTGATGTTTTCAAGGTTAGGTGCGTGGATGTTCGTTGTGACGTTCGTTGTGTCGCTCGGTGCGGCTGACGAGAGCCAATCCCCCCCCACCGCCGCCGCACCCGATCAGTGGGCGCAGTTCCGCGGACCGCGCAGGGACGGCAAGTCGAGCGACAAGGGCCTGCTGAAGCAATGGCCCGCAGACGGACCGAAGCTCCTGTGGGCCAAATCCGGGCTCGGTAAGGGTTATGCGAGCGTGTCCATCAGCGGCGGGATAATCTACACCACGGGCAATATCGACGATCACACCGTAATAACAGCCATCAAATCCGGCGGCGAGATAGTATGGCAGGCCAAGAACGGACCGGTGACCAATCGATCCTACGCCGGTTCCCGCGGGACACCGACTGTCGATCTGGGTAAGGTGTATCATCTCGGCCCGGATGGTGCGGCGATATGTCTGAACGCTGAAACCGGGAAAGAGATATGGGCGACGAACGTCCTGAAACAGTTCAAAGGCGAAAACTGCACGTGGGGCCTGTCCGAATCGCTGCTTGTGGACGGGAAGAACGTTATTTTCGCAGTTGGGGGCAAGCAGACCAGCATCGTAGCCCTGGACAAGAACACCGGTCAGACCGTCTGGACATCACGCAGCGTTGGCGACAAACCGGGGTACGCCTCGCCGATCGTTATCGAATACGGCGGGTTAAGGCAGATCGTCACCGCGATGTCGCAGTCGATAGTGTCTGTGGCGGCTGATACGGGTAAATTGCTGTGGAGATCCGAGCATCGCGTCTTATTGGATGAGAACATAATGACGCCTGTCTATCACGACGGACACGTCTTCGTATCGGGCCCGAAAAGAGGCGGAACGCTCCTGAAACTGAAAGTAACCGGACGCAAGTGCTCGGTCTCTACGGCCTGGAGGAATCCGAAGCTCGACAACACGCACGGCGGGGTGGTCCTCGTCGACGGATATCTTTTCGGTCACTCCTCAAAAGGCTCCCGACTGACGTGCGTGGACTTCAAAACGGGCAAGACAATGTACTCCGTCTCACACGACGCCGCGGGCGCAAAGACAGCCGCCCTGACATGGGCCGACGGGATGCTCTATGTCCAAAGCGACAGCAAGAGGATCTATCTGGCGAAGCCTTCGCCTGAAGGCTTCAAACCGGTCAGCAGTTTCAAGATACTCCCCGGCGGCAGCGGACCGCTGTGGGCTCATCCTGTAGTATTCGGCGGGCGATTGTATGTCAGGCACGGGAAGATACTGCTCGTCTACGATGTTCGCGACAAATTGCCAAAAGCACACCTGAGCACTGTTCGACAAGAACTACTTGCCTTTGGGGGCTGACTGCTGCATTATTTCACCGTAAGCCGTCCGCCTCTCAAAACGCCGTCACCAGGAACAACAAACGATGAGCGATCTGTTTATTACCGACGATTTTCTCCTGCAGACTGAGTCCGCCCGGAGCCTTTACCATCAATATGTCCGGGACCTTCCGATAATCGACTACCATTGTCACCTTCCTCCGCAACAGGTGGCGCAGGATCAGCGGTTCGAGAATCTCACGCACATATGGCTGAACGGGGACCACTACAAATGGCGATTGATGCGCGCCGCCGGCGTGGATGAAACGTACATAACCGGTGATGCGTCGGATTGGGAGAAATTCGAGAAATGGGCGGCCGTGGTTCCTCAAACGCTCCGCAATCCGATGTATCACTGGGTTCACCTTGAATTGAAGCGGCCTTTTGGAATATCCGACCGCCTGCTTTGCCCCGACACCGCACGAAGCATCTGGGACGAATGCAACGAGAAACTCGCCTCGCCGGAGTTCTCGGCGCGAGGGATAATGAAGCGGATGAACGTGGTGCTCGTGTGCACCACCGACGATCCGACCGATTCGCTGGAGCACCACCAGGCGGTTGCAGCCGATGAGTCGTTCGATATCCGGATGCTTCCGACGTTCCGCCCGGACAAGGCCATGGCGGTCGAATCGCCCGCAGCTTTCAACGAATGGACCGACAGGCTGGCGGCGGTCGCGGATGTGGACATCTCGGACTTCGCGTCGTTCATGCAGGCCCTGGGCGTCAGGCATGCGTTTTTCGGCGAGGCGGGTTGTCGACTCAGCGATCACGGTTTGGCTTCTGTCTGCTGGGCGGAATACTCCGACGCCGAGATCGGCGTGATATTCGAAAAACTTCGCTCCGGGCGGGAGATCGACGAATCCGAGGCGGTCAAGTTCAAGTCTGCGATGATGTTCCGCTTCGGGGTGATGGACTCCCAGGCCGATTGGACTCAGCAGATTCACTACGGGGCGTTGCGGAATAACTCAACGCGACTCTTTGGGCAAATCGGACCTGACTGCGGCGTCGACTCAATCGGCCAGGGCGACTCAGCGATCGGGCTGAGCGGACTGCTCGACCGCCTGGACAGCAACGGCGCCCTGGGCAGGACGATTCTCTACAACATGAATCCGTGCGATAACGAGATGCTGGCTACGATGGCGGGGAATTTCCAGGGCGGATATCCGGGCAAGATGCAGTTCGGCAGCGGGTGGTGGTTCCTGGATCAGTTGGATGGAATGACCAGACAGATCGACGCGCTGTCGAATACGGGCCTGCTCAGCCGTTTCGTCGGAATGCTCACCGATTCACGATCGTTCTTGTCGTACACCAGGCACGAGTACTTCCGTCGAATGCTGTGCAACATACTCGGAGGCGAGATGGAGTCCGGGCTGCTGCCCGACAATCCCGAAATGATCGGTGCGATGGCTGCGGATATCTCCCACCACAACGCATCGCGCTACTTCCAATTCGATCTGGATTGACCGTTCGGCGTTACTTGTTGGTGTAGAGGATGATGTTGCGCACCATTTTGAAAGCGGAATCCGGAGTGTAACCGTCCACCGCCAGCGACGGATAACCCACCAGTCCGGCCGTCAAATCCAATTCCGAGAACAGAATCGCCGGGCGCCCGCCGACCATCACAGCCCTCAACTGCGGGTGTCTTTCGGTCATCTTCAATTGCGTGTGCTGTCGGAACTTGATGTTCTTTATGGTGTTCCCTTCGAGGGTGTACAGCGGAGCCGAAGAGGCCAGTTGCCTGGGCCGGTTACGGCGGCCGGAGAACATGGTCTTCAACGCAGTGCGAACCGAACGTGCGAACGGCTTGACTCCGCCGTAAGTTCGTCCATTGCCGCCCGCCACATCGATCAACAGAGTTCCTCCGCCCTCGACGTACTGTTTCATGGCGTCTGTTTCGGCGGGACTAAACGCTACTGCATCCGTGCCCGTCATCATGGCCAATTTCAGGCCGCATGCGGGCAAGTCGGCAATCCCGATCGCCTCGCCGATCTCCAGCTTGACTTTGGCGCGATTCTTCATTTTTATCTGCAGCGCCTTGTCGGACATCGGTTCGGGATTCCAGTTCCCGTTGTACTTGACGCGAGCTACGCGAATGGTCTTGTTGACGGCTCCGCCGCGGTCCCTCGCCCAATGACTTACTCCGCGGTGACGCAGGTTGTACAACTGCCCGGCGACATAGCGGGCGATATTCGTGGCGCCTTTGAAGTGCGGCGACCCGTCCGACGTTGTGCTGACGCCCGCTTGCCAGCGTGCGGCCATATCCTTTTCGGTGTGGATTATCAGCGGTCTGACACCGTTGCTGACCACTTCGAACTTCAACTGCGTCGCCGGAACGTTGTAGTAAACACCGCGAGTGTAAAGTTCGTGCCCGTCCGGCAGCATCTTGAGTTTGTAATCGGGAAGCATCTGCTCGTAGGTGCTGCGCATCGCATCGCTGAACGGTTTACTGCTGAATGTCGATTCACTAACGCTCAGTATTGTTCCGCCCTGCTGGACGAAGTTTCGCATCTTCTTGACATCGGCGTCGGTGAACGCAGGAGCTTTCGTGCCGGTGATCACGAGTATCGGCGCATCGTGCCAATCGTGAATGGGCATCTTCAAGTCAACGATCTGCCAGTTGAATGTCTTCTCGTACGTTTTCGACATCCATCGCGTAAGCGCCGCCAGGTCGCGCGGGCGGTTGTTCCAGTCGCCGTTGTACATCAGCTTGTTGAACAGCACGGGGTGCTGGCCTCGAATCAGGAACAGCATCGAAAACGAAGTTGCGTAGACCTCGCCCCATGATCCGTCGGGTTTTTGGCTTTTCAGGAGGTGAATGGCGCCCTCCTTGTACCAGTCCCTGCCGTTGAAGTACTTGTATCCGCATGCCAGCCCGACTCGCTCGATACCGTACATGTAGTAGTTGCCGTGTCCTCCGCCCCAGCTCTTGAAGTTCTTGTCGAGACGGTTCACGGCCTTCTGGATGACCATAAGCGCTTTGAAGTCCTGGGCCCGAGCGGGTTTCTTGACGAACGTCTGAGAGTAGAGATTGTCCACGCACACGTACATGCTGGCGATGCCGGCGGCGGTCATGGTGGGCTTGTTTCCGACGCCCCTGTAGTCCCATCCGCCCTCCGGCGACTGCGTGCGGATCCAGTGGTTCATGCATTTTGTCCAGACAGCAGTGCGGATAGGGATATCATTAAGGCTTGCGGCCCACATCGCCAGGAGACCGAACTGGCTGGTTGAGTTATCCCCGTTTTTCTTCGGGGAACCGTCGGTGTCGTAATGGAAGCTCCCGTCCGCGGACGATTCGATTATTCTTCGCACGTCGCTCTTGAGGATTTCCTTGTACTTGTCGTTGGTGGTGCGGTTGGCTACCTCCCAGGCGTTGGCGCGCATTCCGATGCAGTATACTTTTTGATCGGGAGTTCTCTCCAACCACGCAAGAGCCTTCTTCATTTTCGGTTCCTGCGGACTCACGCCGCTTTCCAACAGCGCATAAATCGCCATGGCGCCCGGTCCGGTGGGATATTTGTCGCCTCCATGGCCCTCCCAACCGAAGTCGTCCTGCTGCTTGGACCAAAGGAATTTCACGCCGTCAGCAATAGCCGCCTTCACCGCAGCATCGGAAAACGCTGCATTCTTGTCGGCGCCAAAGGCGACACCGCCAACCAAAAGAAACGCGGATACTAATATACAGTTTAATATTGCGGCCGACTTTCGCATGAGAGTAACTCCTGTCTGCGGGGGGTTCATGCAGCACCGGTGGGCTACCTTAATTATAGCAGCACGAATTCTTATGACAAGAGATAACAGACGCACTTTTTGAGCGTTTTGGCGTTTTCTTGGCGTATCTGCGTAACTCTTCATTTTAATGTCATCGGCGTTGGGGCGATCCCTTCAACACCCGCGGGAAGAACCTTGCCCCAGACGACCTTTTGTCGCTTGCAGGACCACCGTCCAGCATGTATTCTCTTTGAACAAGCTTCGTCCGGGGTGCGCCCGCGGGCGGGAGTGAACCGTAATGCAGGGAGATTCAAAATGATGGCAACGTTTACTCAGTGGTGGAGCGATATGGCGACAATGACACAGGCGTTTTACATCGCCGCGTCATTCTTCAGCATTATCTTCATATGGCAGTTCGTAGCGTCTTTGATCGGTCTGTCCGGCGGGGATATGGATGTTGACGGAGCGGTCGACGCAGACTTCGACCTCGACGTCGGCGATGCCGCAGACGCCATGGACGCCGCCGACGCCGCAGATGCGGGAGACGCCATAGACAGCCTTGACGCCTTCCGTCTTTTCAGTATCAGGGCGATATTGGCTTTTTGCACGCTGTTCTTCTGGGCTGGGGCAATGTACCTGGATCAGGGCGAATACAAACCGTTGGCCTTGTCATACGCCTTCGGATGGGGACTGGCCGGGTGGTTCGTCGTAACGCTTCTGATTAACTGGATGAGAAAACTCGCCGAATCAGGCAATCCGCGGATAGCCAGTTGTGTCGGCACGCGCGGCGCGGTCTACATGGACATCCCCGCAGACGGTATAGGTAAAGTCCGGGTGACTGTTACCGGAGTGATATCCATGGTTGACGCACGCAGCGTGGGCGATGAAGCGATATCAGCCGGAACGCCCGTAGAAGTTCTCAGCAAACTTGATGACTCCACCGTTTCAGTACGAGCGGTGGGTTCCGCTCAGTCCGCAGATTCAACCGCCAACGGAAAGGGAAATGACTAATGAGCAGCATTATTACATCGACTGTACTGGCAGCAGGAGACGGAGTACCAACAGCCGTCATACTGCTGATTATTCTGGCGGTTGTGGTTATCGGCGTGGTGATGTTCTTCGCCCAGCGATACAAACGCTGCCCATCGAACAGGATTCTTGTCATCTACGGTAAGACTGGAAGCGGAGCGGCAAAGTGTGTTCACGGCGGGGCGGCGTTCGTCTGGCCGCTCATTCAGGCGTACGACTACCTTGAACTCGAACCGTTCGTAGTTCCGATCGACCTGACCAACGCCCTGTCGCAGGAGAACATCCGCGTTACCGTACCCACCACGGTGACCGCTGCGATCAGCAATCAGGCGGGAATCATGCAGAATGCGGCGGTGCGTCTGTTGGCGCTGTCGCGCGGGCAGATCCAGGCCCAGGCCCAGGACATTATTCTCGGACAGATGCGTGCGGTAATCGCAACGATGAAAATCGAAGAGATCAATCGCGACAGGCAGGCGTTCCTCGGTAAGGTCAACGAGGCGGTGTCGATGGAGTTGGAGAAGATCGGATTGTACTTGATCAACGTTAATATCCGCGATATCGAGGACGAGTCGGGCTACATCACCGCCCTCGGGCGAAAAGCCGCCGCCGAAGCCATCAACCAGGCGAACATCGACGTCGCCGAACAGGAAAAGTCCGGTCAGACAGGTGTCGCAGAACGACAGAGAGACACTCGCGTCGCAGTAGCCGACGCCAACGCCACCGCCGATATCGGTGAAGCCGGAGCCGACCGCAGCAGGCGCCAACAGGTCGCAGCCCTCGAAGCTGAAGCCGTCAGCGCCGAAACCGAGGCCGACGCCAAGAAAGCCGAATACCGCGCCAACCAGAATGTCGCCGAACAGCAGGCCAGAAACCGCGCGGAATCTGCAGCCAGAAAAGCCGACGGAGCCATTCGTGTCGCACAGGAAGAAGCCGAAAAAGCCGCCGAAGAAGCCCGCGCCCAACGCGAAGAAGCTCGCCTCAACGCCGAGATTGTAGTGCCCGCAAACGCACAAAGAGAAAAAGTCGTCATCGCCGCCGACGCACAGAAGCAGCAGGCGATCCGAATCGCCGAAGGTCAAGCCGAAGCCATGCTCGCCAAAATGACCGCAGAAGCCAAAGGCATACAGGCGATACTCGATGGAAAAGCCCAGGGTTACGCGAATCTCGTCAGTTCGTGTCAGGGAGCACAACAACTGGCGTCACTGCTCATCGTCGAAAAACTCACCGATGTCGCGGACATCCAGGCCAAGGCCATACAATCGCTGCCCATCGAGAAGATCATCGTCTGGGACGGAGGCGGAGATTCACAGGGCATGTCGGGACTCGGACAAAGGCTCATGGGCGCGCTCCCTCCGATGCACGAACTGGCTAGACAGGTCGGGCTGGACCTGCCCGAGTACCTCGGTAAGACCGCTTCAGACGCCCCCGCCAAAACCAAACCGCAGCCCAAGAAGGCTCCTGAAACCGATCAGAAGTAGAACTAATCACACTCCATAGTTGCACGCCTGCAGGCCAGATCAACGCCTGTGCGGGAGAAATGCGTAATGGTTGATCCGAAATCCAATAAACAGTCGCAGGCCGACGCACTGGGCCAGTTGGCAAGCCATGCGGCCGACGCGACGACGTCCGTTCCCGACCTTGTCGCAGCCGCAAAGGCCCCCACCACCGCCAAAGGCGCCGCCGTTGCATCCGCATCTCAGCCCGACCAGCCCAAACCCCCGCAGACCGTCGGCGAGGCGCGGGCCAGATCGCAGCGCGGGTTGGAACTGCTGACAAACGTTATTTCGGTGCTGGAAAACGCGTCCAAAACCGTCTCGTTGTCCGGGAAGCACACTAGGTCCGCCATCGACAACACTTTCAAGCTCGCTTATGCAAAACTCGCTGCGGCGGCTGAAAACGTCCAGCGATCCTCCGACAGCATCGCCTCGACAAATAATCGCATGGCGGCGGCTCTCAAGGCGCTGTCGGCTGGAGGCGCCGCCGGGACAGACCCCGCCGATCTCGCGCAGATCAAAGAGCAACTTGCCGCGATCAGAGATGGGCTCGCCAACTCGCCTGAACCGGTTGGCGGACCCGACTTCCAGGAGTTCAAGGAATCCCTTCAAGAGTTGAAGACCGCCGTTGAGAACGCCCCGGCCGGTTCCGACGACGGAACAGCGCACGCCGCCGCCGAAATCGCCAAAGACGTGAAGGAACTCACCAAGGTTGTCGAGGGACGCACGGGCAAGCTTACAACGCTGGTGGTCCTGGCGCTGGCGTGCAGCATTTTCGCCGCGTTGTGCGCCTTTGCGGGCATTCTTACGATGCTGCTGACTCAGTCCAGATAACCGACCTCAGCAGGCGATTCTTAACTGCGGTCCAACACCTGATTCAACCTGACGGCGCCTTCCCGGGCGTTTAGTACGCGTATACCGGGAATTGCGGGCATCGGAGGCGCTGGGGGCGGCGGGGGCTTTGCCTTGTCGTCCGAGCCGGCAACCGGGTCAGGACGCGTTAGCGATGTTATGATTCCCGCGGGGATGCCCGTCTTTATGCTCGAGCCAACCTTGAAGCCGATCTTATTCTTGTCCAGGCGGCCGCGAAGGATCGTCCCGTTCAGCATTTCGACTATCGCAACCACCGGTCCGTCAGGCTTGGATCTCTTAAAGGTGAGTCGCTTGAACTTGTCAGCCGCTACTTCAGCCTCGCCGAAGTCCGTAGCCAGGCGGTATACCTTGTCGCTGATCGACCCCAGAAGTCTGTCGGAGTTGTCCAGGATCATCTCGCAGGCTCCAGGCTCGGGCTTGTTGTCTTCGCTGAAGAACATCAGGTCCACTTTGTCTCGCGGAACGTCCACCCTCCGCGCCCCGAGCTTGAGCTGCAAAGGCAATTTCTCGCTTTCGAAATCCCCGGAGACCTCGGAACCGTTCGCAAACGAAGCCAGATACGCGGTCTTGGCGCCCTTTCGCTCATTGCGGGTAATCTCAAGCAACTCGGCGGGGTTCAGTTCGATCCGCCCGTACTTCGTCTGGAGGCTGAGTTTAGTCGCGTCCGGGTCGGTCTTGATAGCAAGAATATCGCCCGTATTGAGCGCCACGTACGGTCCGAGCTCAGCCAAGTCGTCGGGTCTTTCCTTGCTGATATGATAGGACCACTGTTTGATCTTCTCGATCGGAATACTGAGTTTGCCTCCGCTGGGCAGCGACAGGTCCAGCTTGACGCCCTGGCCCCACCCGCCGATAACCTGACCGTTGGTCATAACAAACCGCAATTGCCCCTTCTTGCCCGTAACCATGCCCAGCAACTCGCCTGCGGGCAGGTCCATATCGCCCAACAGCGTCGATATCTTGAACGACTTGTTGCCGACAGTCCCAAGCATAAGATCGCCGTTAGCCAACACAACCCGGTCGGACTTGGCGTGTCTTTCGAGGTCGACTCCTTCTATCCAACCGCCGGCTTTGATGTTCAGGATCATCCTGCGCACCGACCCGGGCAGATCTTTCAGGAGCGCTTTGGTCGGGAACTCCTTCATCAATTTCTCGAGTTTGTTCGGGTCGCGGTTCTGCGCTTCGAAATGGCATAGCACTACGGTCTTGCCCGGCGGTATGGTCAGGTTGTAGCGAGAGTATATCTGGCTGCTGGATACGCTGACCGACGGGCGGACTCTCGCCTCGGGACTCGTCATGACGTGAAGCGTGGGAATGCTTCTTGAACTTGAGCCTTTGGTCCATATCGCCCAATCCTTGGCTCCGAACGTTTTGTTCCCGCTGCTTGTCTTTGACTGCGAAACCGAATACCGAACGTTGGTGTATATCGACACCTGCACTGTAATCGCCGATGCCGTCGGGTTCTCCAGAATATCCAGCCACCTGGCAAGCGGGTGATCCTTGTACGCCTTGATGCGCCGGTAGACGGTCAGGTTGTTTCGTTTCCATGGGCCAAGTTCGAGTTCACCTTCCTTATTGACCCATCCCTGGTAGTTTGAGGCCTGGAAATTCGTCCCGCCCACCTGAAGATACATCCCACCGGAATAACAGTATGACAAACCGCGGTACACGGACCCGTAATACTGGATATCCCAGCGACCACCGCCCGAATCGGTCATCACGTGATAGCTGCTGGACCGGAAGTTAACCGTAGAGGCCTGCTTTATGTGCAGTCCCGGTTTCTTGCCGCTTGGCGGACCGCCCGGGGCGCAGTCCAGCATCAAACCCAGCATCGCCGCAGCCGCCGCCAATCGAACAAGCCGCACGTTCATTTTGCTTATATGCATAGTCCGTCTTCTCTCAACGCCGCTACATGAATTAAATAGATCTATCCGTACATAATACGACGCTTACAGCCGCATGCAAGTTCCATAAACTCCAGACTCTTCCGGGCAACCGTTGGCCGCAGTTTGCACTCGATTCGTTTATGGGGCTCCATTTGCGATTCATAATCACCTATAATTAGGATATACGACGTGCCGATGAGTAACCTATGACCCCCGCGAACTCAACAGAACCATTGCAGACAGCTGCGGTTGTCGACTGCAGTAACCAGCAGATCGAATCGCTCCTTGCCCGCGAGTGGCTGGTGGGAAATCGTCTCGGAGCCTTCGCCTCGGGCACTCTGGCCTCATGCAATACGCGCAGATACCACGGGCTCCTTATAGCCGCCACAACCCCTCCGGTGGGCAGGATGATGATGCTGTCAACGGTGATGGAACGCATCGAGACGGATCGAGACTGCTATGAACTGGCGACCAATGAGTTCGATGCGGTCTTCTCGCCAATGGGTGTCGACCTTCTTACGGAGTTCCGCAATGAGGCGGCCGTCACGTTTGTCTACCGTATCGGCGATGGCGTTTTGACCAAGGAAATCCTCCTCGCAGAGGCCGCCAACGCCGTAACCCTGCGCTACACGCTGCGAGGCGGTTCCGGGCGACTGGTATTGTCGCCATTCACCGCACTGCGGGATTTCCACCATTTGCGTCACTCGTCGCCCGAAAACCAGTTGACCTTCAAGACTACTGACTCCGGTGCGGTGGTCCAGGATTCCGCCGACCCGACCCACACGCTGCATTTGATGGGCCACGACGGACAGTTCCAGGCGTCTCCCGATTGGTGGTACAGTTTTCATTACCGCAATGAAGCGATTCGCAGGCAGGACGCAGACGAAGACCTCTACCGCCCCGGAACATTCACATACGCTCTGGACGACGGACGCAGTTGCTGTTTGACAGCAGCGTTGGACGGGCCCGTGAGCTTCGATTTCGAGGCGACGCTTCAGCGGCGATCAGAGCGGAGGGCGGAGTTGGCCGCCTCTGTTGGTCCGGATGCTGACGAGATCTCACGCATGCTTGCCGTTACGGGCGACATTTTCGTGGTCAATCGCGATTTTCCCAACGCGCCGTCCTCGACGACTATCCTCGCCGGATTCCATTGGTTCGCCGACTGGGGTCGCGATACGTTCATCGCGCTGCCCGGACTTTTGCTGGCCACCAAACGGTTTTCGCGAGCGCGCAAAGTGTTTAAGACCTTCGCGCAGTATTTGTCAAACGGTATGATCCCGAACTGTTTTGACGATTACGGAGCCTCGCCGCACTACAACAGCATCGACGCGTCGCTGTGGTTTATCATTGCCGCCGAACGGTACGTCCAGGCCAGCGGTGACGTGTCCTTCTGGAAGGATACTCTGTTGGCGGTGTGCGACACCATTCTCCAAACGTACCGCGAAGGCGCCTCATTCGATATCCACGCCGATGCGGACGGGCTCCTGACGGGCGGAACGGAGAATACGCAACTTACATGGATGGACGCCGCCCTGGACTCCGAGACGGTTACTCCCCGCTACGGTAAAGCTGTCGAGATTAACGCCCTGTGGTACAGCGCTCACCGGATAATGGCGCATCGTTGCGAGGGAGTGGATGAACGCCTCGGACGACATTACGCCGACCTGGCCGACGTAATCGCACCGGCGTTTGAGCGGGCATTTTGGAACGACGACCGCCAATGCCTTTACGATTGCATCAACGACGACATGATGGACGCCTCGATTCGCCCGAACCAGATACTCGCAGTCTCCCTGCCGCACAGTCCTCTGCGCCCCCCGCAGCGCCAGGCGGTCGTCGAAACTGTCCAGCAACATTTGCTTACCCCCCGCGGTTTGCGCACGTTGTCGCCTGAAGATCCGTGCTACACCGGCAGCTACGAAGGCTCCCTCCAGCAGCGCGACCGCGCGTATCATCAGGGCACGGTCTGGGCGTGGCTTATCGGACCGTTCATCGAGGCGTACTTGAAGGTTCACGCCGACCAGCCGGAAGCTGTCGAGCAGGCCGACAAATGGCTGGGGCAATTCGACGAACATCTTTCCGAAGCAGCACTGGGTTATGTCAGTGAGATATTTGACGGCGATCCCCCGCACTCGCCGAGGGGCTGTGTCGCCCAGGCGTGGTCGATGGCTGAGTTGCTCCGGGCCAAACGCCTGGTGAAGACTTATCGGGAGGCGATGTGAAGATAAACCAAATGCGAATACCCGGACTTTGCGCAGTTGTGTTTCTTGCGACACACACAGCTATGGCGCAGACGACATCGCCCGCCGACGACGCACCGATTCGCGTTTCGCTGCATCGCGAAGAATCTCCCGACGGCTCGGAGTTCCCATATCGTCGGGCGAATCTGACGGTGCAGTACGATTCGACTGGAAGTCAGAAGCCCGACGTTATCCGCTGCATTACTATCCGCTCGACGCGCGGCGGGCCCACAATGCTCTTCAACATTACGATCCCGCCTCAGGCGCCCGCCCGGAACATCAGCGTCTCGCTGCCTGCAATGTCCGCCGAGGATTCCTACACGGTTCGCCTGCTGGCTGGCAAGACAGCCATATCGCCTCTTGTTGCAGAGTTTAACCTGACGATTGATTGGCCGGCGGAAATGGTCACCGCACAGGCCTTCCTTGATCCCGAGGCGTACGATGATGGGGATTACCTCCCCCCGGTCTGGTCGAATCGCACGCTGCAGAACGTGTTTGCGGCGGCAACTCTGGCTTGCGTGTTGCTCGGGGCGAGTATCCTGATACGTCGCCCCGCATGGCGAATTGCCATCGCCTGCGTCACGGTTATAGCAGCGGGAGCGGGCCTGTGGCTGGCCGCAAGCCTTGAACCAACCGTCGTGCGACAAACACTTGGCGACGACGAAAGACTGCTGTTGGTTTCGTGCCTGCGAGACACTCGTTTCGAAATACCGGAGCCCCACAGCGTACCGCTGTATTACAACATGGACGAGATGTCGCAGGACGAAGGCGTTATTCACATGTCGGGGAAACTTTTGGTGAGTCTCAAGTCCGGCGAGGTCCGACTTTTCGGGCGTCGGACTGCAACTGCGCAACCGACAACAAGACCGTCAGGCATCTGACGAAGACTCGCCGTTGTCGCCCTGCTCGTCCTCGGGAAGTTCGAATCGCCTGCCGGCCTCCACCCACGCGCTTCCCTGCGAGGTCGGTTCGACGTCGGGCAGCGGTTCGAATCGCTTCATGATCCACCTTATTCCCCGCATCGCCAGAAAACCCAGCGACACCAGCAACAGCACCGTCATCAGATACATCATTCGGGTTAGATACAACCATCGCACGGGGTTCTTACGATTGGTCGAAGCCGCCACCGATAAACGCCACACCGCCACCGACAGAGCAATGCTCACCGCCACGAGCACTATAGTCGTGAATGTTCGCCCGAGTGAACGCACGTGAGGCTTTCTCATGACCACGGCGCATCCTTTCTTGGGTTCGGTTGTTCGCAAGCCTGGTACTCTTCGAGCAATTTGCGCCCTTTGGACGAGATGTGCTTCCCAACAACTATTTTGATCAGCACAAACTGATCTCCCCGCCCGGAAGCTGATGGGACGCCTTTCTTTCTCAGGCGGAGTCGCTGTCCGCTGCTCGCGCCGGACGGAATTGTAACAGTAGTCATGCCGTCAATAGTGGGCACATCAACCTTGGCTCCCAGCGCTGCTTCGGTGATGGATATCGGTAGTTCGACGGTAATGTCATTTCCCCTGGCGGTGAAGAACGGGTGGTCCTTGACCGAAATCAGAATGTACATGTCGCCTTTGTCGCCCCTGTGCTCGGAACCCTGCCCCCTGACGCGGATCCTGGCGCCGTTGCGGACACCCGGCGGTATCTTGACCTCGATTGTCTCGGTTTTACCGCTGCGCCCGTCCCCCCTGCGGACCAGTATGGGAACAGTTGTTCCCAATGCAGCCTCCAGAAACTCCAGCTTCACGGGCTGTTCAATATCCAAATTCGGTTTTCGTCGCGGCCGGCGCCTCTGCGATCCGCCCATCTTGCCCCTGAGGGCCTGAAGGATATCGTCAAGCCCCATTCCCATGAATCCCCCGCCTGAACGACCGCCGAACCCGCCCGAGAAGAAATCCTGAAAACCACCGCCCGCGCCGCCGGACATGCGCGGTCCTCCGGCGTGTCCGAACTGATCGTACACTTGGCGTTTCTTGCTGTCGCTGAGGATCTCGTAGGCTTCGGTGGCTTCCTTGAATTTCTCCTCCGCGCCGGAGTCCTTGTTCACATCCGGGTGGTATTTGCGGGCAAGTTTGCGATAGGCGCGCTTGATCTCCGCATCAGAAGCGCTGCGCCCGACCCCCAGAACTTCGTAGTAATCACGCTTAGCCATGGAGGCATTCTACAGAACGTGCGCGTTGGTGGAAAGAACTGACCTGTATCGGAATCTTTGGAGTCGCAACTAGTGGCCGGCGACCTTGGACATCTTGAAGACCGGCAGGAGCAACGCCATTGCGATCCCGCCGACGATCAAACCCATGATTATGATCATCGCCGGTTCGATCATGTCGGTAATGGCTTTTACCGCAACTTTGAGGTCGTCTTCACAGAATCGCGCGACGCGATCCATGACCATGCCCAGCTTGCCCGACTTCTCGCCTGCGCTTATCATCTGGCAGACATTGCCTGGAATTAACGGGGAGTCAATGAGTCCGTCAGAAAGATTCGACCCCTCCTTAACGCCTTCGGCGACGTTGTCCCATACGGCTTTGTAGTGGCGATTTCCCGACACGCGCGAAGTAATGTCAAGCCCCTCGATCATACTTACGCCCGTGCTGACCATCGTAGAGAGACATCGCAGCGATCTGGCGAGACACGCCTTGCGAAACATGCCTCCCATTATCGGCATGCGTATGCGAAATGTGTCCAGGGCCTGTTGTCCCCCGGGGGTGCGCACATACATCACCAATCCGGTTACGCCGACCACCAGACCGCCCAACAGGTAAGGCCAGTAATCCGTAACACCGTGGCTTATGCCAAGCAGGAATCGCGTGGGAGCGGGCAGGACGGCCTTTTTACCGGCGTATATCTTCTCAAACTTGGGCAACACGAATACAAGCAGGCAAATGATGATAACCACGCAGAAACCCAGCATGCAGGACGGATATATCATTGCGCCCTTGATGCGCTTTCGCGTCTTGCGCTGCTCCTCCATGTAGTCGCTGACTCGCTGGAGCATTGGCCCCATCGTACCCGACGCCTCTGAAGCGCGCATTAACGACACAAACAACGTGTCGAATTGCCTGGGGTGTTTCTCCAATGCGCTGGAGAACTCCATTCCCCCCTTAACGTCTTCCGACACTTCGGCCAGCAGCTTCTTGAGACCTGTGTGGTCGGTCTGAGAGCCTATCATATCCAGCGCTTCACTCAGGGGAACGCCAGTGTCAACCATTACCGCCAACTGGGCCGCAAAAAAGATCACGTCGTCCTTCTTGACCTTTTTGATCCCACCGAGCAACGGGGTCTCTTCGCTGGCGTATTGGCCGAAGTCCTCCTGGAGCGAGACGATCGCCTTGCCTTCACCCTTGAGGATGCGGGTGGCGTGTGAGACGTTGTCGGCCTGCAGCGTACCGCTGCCGAAAGTTCCCGTTTCGTCCCTGACTTTATATGCAAATTCCGCCATATTTATCCTCTCAGCGTGCTCGATCTGCGAGCACGCACGCGACGCATCATCCCGTCGTCACACTCAGGACTTCCTCAACCGTCGTGATTCCTGCTTTGACCTTGTCCATGCCGTCCTGCCGCAGTATCGTCATACCGCAGTCAATGGCCGCCTTGCGAATGTCGTCTACTGACACATTTTCGCTGATTCTGTGTCGCAGATCATCGGTGAGCACCAGCAACTCGTATATTCCGATACGCCCGGAAAAACCGGTATTGCGGCATTTCGGGCAACCATTGCCCCGATAGAACGTCTCCACCGCGCCGGCCATCTTCTCTACGACGCGTCGAATGTTCTCTGGAGGGTCGTACGCTTCCTTACAGCTCGTGCAGATCTTGCGGACCAGCCTCTGTGCCAGGACCCCCACCAGCGACGCCGCCACCAGGTACGGTTCGACGCCCACGTTCATCAGACGCGTAATAGCGCCGGGCGCGTTATTGGTGTGAAGAGTCGAGAGCACCAGGTGTCCGGTAAGCGCCGCCTGGACGGCGATGCAGGCGGTTTCATCGTCGCGGATTTCGCCAATCATCACGATATCGGGATCCTGCCTCAACAGGCCCCGCAGCGACGAGGCGAATGAGAAACCAATTCGCTCGTTAACCTGAAACTGGTTAACGCCCTTCAAGTTGAACTCCACCGGATCCTCAACCGTGCAGATGTTGACATCGTCGCTGTTGAGTTCCTTCAGGACGCTATAGAGCGTCGTGCTCTTGCCCGAACCGGTGGGCCCAGTGACCAGAACGATCCCGTTGGGAGCCCCAATGATCTTCTGCCATTGCTTGAGCATCTCGTAGCTGAACCCCAGCTTCTCGAGGTTCACCATTATGCTTCTGTTGTCGATCACGCGAATTACGATCTTCTCACCGTGCTGCCCGGGCATGGTTGAGACTCGCAGGTCGATCGGGCGCCCGTCCATCATCACGTGAATTCCACCGTCCTGCGGCAGTCGGCGTTCGGCGATGTCGAGCCCGGCCATGATCTTGATGCGGCTTGATATGGCGGGCAACATCTTGTGGGGCGGACGTATCTTCTCATACAGCGATCCGTCCACGCGATACCGTACGCGCAGCGCGTTTTCGTCCGGCTCCACATGTATGTCGGAGGCCCCTTCCCGAACGGCGTGAAAGACCAGATAGTTCACGAGCTTTATAACCGGAGACCCGTCGGCGGCGGCCTCAATGTCGGTTATGTCTTCGATCTTCTCTTCGACGAGCGACAATTCACTCGCGTCGGACTCGTCGAATATTTCATCGATTACAAAAACGTTAGCCGACGGGAGGTGGTTCTCAAGCGTCGCTGAGATGTCCTTGCCCGTCGTGCAGACAATGACCACCTCGCATCCGGTCAGTCGCTGCACTTCCTCAATGAGAAACACGTTGGCCGGTTCCGTAACCGCCAGAATCAACTGATCTCGAATCCTGAACAACGGCAGTACGGTGTGCTTCTCAAGGAACTCTCTGGGAAGCAGTTCGATTACCTTGGCGTCGGCGATTTTCGGTGTGACGTGTGCGAATGGAACCTCACAGCCCTCGGCGAGAGACTCCATAATCTGCTCTTCAGTGCACAGTTTGAGCTTGAGCAGTACTTCGCCCAGCAACAAGGCTCCTTCTGCAGCTCGCTGGTATTCGAGAGCCTCACTGACCTGCTCCTCGGTAAGTACGCCTCTACGGACCAGGAGCTGGCCCAGTTGGAGTTTTCTGGCTTTAATCGGTGTACTGATCACTGTACGGCTGCCTCTCTTTGGTCTACTTACGCGCCGGGTACTCTAACGGCGTCATTTGTTTCCTTGAACATTTCAAACACTCGGTCCAGGCGCGTCATCTCCATGATCTTGGCGATATTCTCATCGCATCGCGCCAACCGCACCTGTCCGAACTTCTCTTGCAGAGAATCCTGCAGGTCCAACAGATACTCCAGCACGATCGAGTCGACAAACGTGATCTCATCCATGTCAATTATGACATCGACAACCGCGTCGTCTTCAAGCTGATGCTCCACAACTTCCCTGAAAGCCCCGAGCGTATCCTCAGTTAGTTCGCCTTTGGGCTTAAGGATCACCGCATGTCCGTAGTCTTCAACCGGTATGCTCGTTGTCATGTCGTACTCCCCGGATCGTGGGATAGTACGACCGTCTCGGCGGGCTTGTGCAGTTCGTCGAGCAGGGCCTGGAGATCCCACGACAGCATCTCAGCCACAAGCGAAGGAGCGAATTGCAGACCGGCGTTGTCTTCTATTTCCTTGCGAACAACGTCCACGGGCAAGGCCTTTCTGTAGGTTCGATCAGAGGTCATCGCGTCAAAACTGTCGGCGATCCCGACTATCAGGGAGTCCATAGACAGCTCCCCGCTGTTCAGTCCGTTTGGATAACCCTTACCGTCGAGGCGCTCGTGGTGACAGAGAATGCCCGGAATAACGTCGTCGAGCTGGCGAATACCGCCCAGGATCTTCGCTCCGAGACGCGGATGGTTCTTCATCTGAGCGTACTCGTCTTCGGTGAGTTTTCCGGCCTTGCAGAGCACCGCCTCGGGCACTCCGATCTTCCCAATATCATGCAGCAGACCTGCAAGGTAGATCCGATGAACGCGTTTGGCGTCAAATCCTATCTTCTCGGCTAGGCGACGCGAGATAAGCGCCACTCTCCGCGAGTGACCGCACGTGTAAGGGTCTTTGGCGTCAATGGTTGCCGACAGAGCGTGCAACACGCCCATCAACAGGCCTTCCAGGTCGCCGTAAAGGCGGCTGTTCGCCAGGAAGACCGCTGACTGGTTGCCGATAGACCTCAAGAGCTTCAAGTCGAAGCTGTCGAATTCGCGATCGAGCTTGTCTATGCCGATCAGAATCCCGCTTCGCGGTCCGTCAGTAACAAGAGGGACGCTAACGATTCTGCGAACCTGCCCGTAGGGCCAATTGTGCTCCTCGTGTTCAAAGTGGTTGTCCACAACGCCGAGATTCTCCGGACCGAATCGCGGGACCATGTACTTGGACGCCAGCAAAGCTAAGTCGTCGTTATCCAGCCCGCAACCCCCGGCGACGACGATCATATCCCGGTCCTCGGAGCCCGTCGTATGCGGATAGACGATCGCCAACGCGGTGCTCACGCCCATTACCTCAACGAGTTCCGAACAGACGTTCTTCAAGTAGCCCTCGGGGGTCTGGGTAAGCTGCATGGAACCGCTGATACGATAGACCAGAGACAGTTCCTCATACGTTTTCGCCAGGTTGCGAGACAGGGTGTCCAGCTCTTCAGTACTTGTGTGGCAGATAGTCTCGGCGGCCAACATCTGCTCAAGCAGTCCGGTAAGATGCTCAGGAGATATTCCGACGTTGTCGCAGGCCTCTCGACCGAGACGCACCATTGCCTCACGGTCCAACTGCAGTTGGTCGCAGATCAGCGAGAAGTGCTCTTCTGCGAGCATGGAATCGACAGGCATACACACCGTTACCGAACCAATGACTCTCCGACGGCGCTTGACAGGCAGCGCCATGACCGAGCACCCGATTTTGGATTTGGCGAATTCGGGCGCGCTGTTTTCCATTACGCTTGCAGCCGTTGCCGCACAAACAGCATCGCATGACTCATCGGCGTTGCAGATCACCTGGCAGAATTCGCAGCATGGGTCGGACTGTCCGACAACTACTCCTTCATCATCGCGCACCGAAAGATGAACGCCCAGGTCCGCAAGGCGGACGTTGAGGTTCTCGGCGATACTCTCAAGCATTGCCGTATGGCGCAATGCGGTTGCTCTTATCATGTCCATGAGATGCTATACTCCAACTGGTGAATCCTGGGCCTCACCGACAAGCTCGACGACCCTGCTGAGCACTTCTCTCGGCGAAAACGGTTTAGCCAACACCGCCGATATTCCCGCCTCAATCATCTCCGGAGGTTCGATGTCAAATCCTCTGGCGGTGAGCATCATGGCGGGAATGTCTTTCGTGCTATCCGACCGCCTCAGGGCTTTACAGAGCTCCACTCCGCTCATATAGGGCATCTGATAATCGGTAATGAGCATATCAGGGGGGTCGGCTTGGCAGAGTTCCAGCGCCTCTTCACCGTCTTCAGCGGTCTGCACGTCGTATCCTGCGTTGCGCAGCTTCATTGACACCACGTGCAGGATGTGCGCCTCGTCGTCTGCTACAATAATTCTTTTACTCATTGCTCAATTCCCATAGGTTGTGTCGGTCCAAATATCACAGTATCCAATCACTTCAAGACCGGTAGTTCAAAGCCGAACCTGCTGCCCTGGCCTTCCTCAGAAGTCACCGAGAGTTCGCCGTTATGGACGCTCTCGATAATATGTTTGACCAGCGTAAGTCCCAGGCCTGTTCCTTTAGCGAGTTTCTTGTTGGCGTTTACGCGGTAGAATTTCTCGAAAATATGCGGTAGATCCGCCGTGGGAATCCCCGCGCCGGTGTCTGCGACACCGCACACCGCCACGCCGCGCCGCTCATCCACCGAGACTTCCACGATTATCTTACCACCTTCCGGCGTGTACTTTATCGCGTTGGACACAAGGTTCATCGCCGCCTGGTAGATCATGTCCTCGTCGGCTTCGACCTGGTAGAACACCGGGGCGAGGCGTTCTTCGAGTTCAATACTCTTGAGTTTCGCCTGCGGCGAGGCAACGTCGATAACGCGTTTGACCACGCCGGTGAGACTGATCGGTTCGCGAACAACCTTCACCACTCCGGACTCAATGCGAGATATGTTCAGTATGTTTTCTATGAGACGATGCAGACGATCGGTCTCACCGGAGATAATATCGTAGAACTCACACCTGGTTTGCTCATCCTCGGCCTCGCCGTCGATGAGCATCTCGATATAAGCCTTGATCGAGGCAAGAGGAGTTTTCAATTCGTGCGAAACATTTGAAACGAAGTCAGTCTTCATTCTCGCGATTTCTTTTTCGCGAGTTATGTCGTGCAGGACCGCCACCACGCCCGAAACCTCATCGTTTGAAGCCGCAACGCAACTCAACGTAACGGTGAAGGTTTTCGCCACACCGTTCTTGTCGATACTGTGCTCAACGACCTTGCGTATTGACCTGAGCCCGTGATTGCGAGTTTCACGAATAAGACGCACCAGACTACCGTCTGAGACAATTCGATCGATATTCTTGCGCAGCGACGTGTTCAGCTTGAAGTCCAGCAATTCCTCAGCCGCCTCATTGGCGAGAACAAGTTCGTCAAACCTGTTGGTCACGATGACCGCATCCGAGATTGAAAATATAATCGCTTCGGTGTGATGCTTCTCCGCCGAGGCGATCCGACTTTGTATTTGAAGTTCGCGTTTCTCGCTTCGGAGTGATTCGACCTCTTCCTCGATCCCCGTCAGCAGTTTGTTCAGTGGATTCGTAACTTCCGTTAATTCGTTGCTCCCGCGAACCATCACCAGCCCGATCTCACCGGTGTCAGCCATTTCGCAAAGCTGCCTGGCCACCTGCGACATCCCCCGATGCACGCTTCTCCAGAAGACAAGGAGCATCAGTATTGTCAGTGCAGCAATCAGCGCGAGCACCAGATAGTTCAGACTGGACGAAACGCCATATCCCTTCATCGCCATGGTGGTGGCGTAGTATGCTGCGCTAGCGCCCATTGAAACCAGTGCAATCGTTGTCAGCCCTAATCGTTTAGCGGTAGTCACTTCATTCTCCCGAGTTATCGAACCGGCGCACCAGCGCAGTCCATTACTCCATAGTCAAGCTCAGCTTGATTCCTTCTTTCTCTACGACACAGGTCTGCGATTCAATTTTGACTATGCGGAACCCGTTGATCACGCCGCCTGGCCCGAGCACGGAACCGTTGATAATCGCAATTGGCACGCGGCCGATGATGGCTCCCTCCAGGTGCAGTTCTGCGCCCTCTTGGCGAATCCTTTCGGTCTTGCGCTTGAGCTCCGCGGTCCGTTTTGCTTCCTCGTCCTTGACAACGTTAGGCTTATTGGCCGCCTCAGTCCCGGTGCTTTTGACGACGAGCGGGAACACCTTCGGGTTCGGCATGAAAATGTCGCGGGTAATGCGTTTCACCGAATCCCTGGGGGTCTTCATTCCCTGTATTTCATCGACCAGAGGCAGCGCGGCGGGATTCTGCATCCCCGAAGGCTCAACCGGAGCCTGCGGGGTCACAGGAGCCGCCGTCTGCATCGCAACCGCAGCGGCGGGAGAACCCTTCAGCAGCAATTTGCCGACAAAGAACACCGCTGTTATCGCCAGCACGATCAGAATGCCCGCCTTCTTCTTGTCGCGGGCAAGCTCGGCAACCAGCCGCTTCTTCCACATCTGTATGTTGTTGCTTCTGTTAGCCATTTTTTCGTTTCTCCGTCGGTTCCTGAAACCGTAATGGAACAACGGTTGGGTCAACTTTCGGTGAAGTAGATGTTCAACTGCAACTCTATATCCAGTGTCGGATCGTCCTGGTCGTCTTTGGTGGGCTGTTTTGTGATCTTGAGCTTCTGGATTCTCGTAAGCCTCTCCATCTCGCCGATTCGTTTGAAGAAATCGACGCTCTTGAGATAACAACCCCTGAATCGCATGATGATCGGAAGCGTGTGGAACAATTCCTCACGCGTCGGGCTTCCGGGCTCGATCAACTGGTCGGAGAAGTTCTCGTCACCGAGGTAGCCCGACAGTTCTTTCAGGAATCCGCCCAGTTCCTGGCGAACGGGCAGGCGCCTGTCGAAGTTCTTGTAACGCGCACGCATCGACTGGATCTGTTTGACCAGTCCGGGAAAGCTCGCAACCGTCTGCGCTTGCGTTTTCACAGTCGCTTCGATCGCCACAACCTGAGCCTCGAACTCGGCCAGCCTCTTACCTTGCGATCGATAAACGAACACCACCGAGCCTACAACCATCACGGCGAGTATTCCGATGACTATCCAGGTGTCTTTTTCAAGTTTCATCTGTTTGGACTCCTTCTAGCGAATCACGTAGCAACTCGCCTGGAACTCCTTGGCCGGCTTCTGACGGTACTTAATGTTCTTGGCGTAACCCATATCAACTTCCTCGAACAGAGGGCTGGCCGACAGATCAGCTATGAAATTTGCGACATCCACATTGTTGGGACTCAGGCCCGTTATCGTCAGTTTCAGCCTGTTTACGATCTTCGTACGTTTCTTAGCTCCCCGCGTAGGGTTGGCGCCCGCCCCGCCGACCACAGGTTTCAGCGGCGTCTCCACCTGCATCGCGTCAAGCTGCAAGCTCGTAAGAGTCATGGTGGCGGGCAGTATGTGCCCGAGCTCGCCGAGTATGTCCATACCGTCTATCCGGCTTCCCAGACGCGTGTCTATGCGCTGCTTTATCATCAGATCGCATAACTGCTCCTGCAGCTTGTACATCGTTCCGACCTGCATTTTCAGGTTGGCCGATTGGCTGTTCAGACCCGACAGTTGAGCCTGGGCTGCTGAGATGCGGTCCTCTTTGAAGTACGCCAGCCCTATAAGCGTAACGAGGACCATTCCCACAAGGTATCCCTGTCGGAAGAGTCGCTCGACCCTTGCACGCTGGACAATGATCCGCTCAGGCAGAAAATCGACGTTCATCTTTGACCTCCTTCTTGTGAGGCGCAATATCCTGATCCCGCATAGCCAAACCTGCAGCCACAGCCCATTCGCACATCGGCGTTCGAGGGCCCATGCCCAGCGACACGCGCGAAACGTCTATTCCGCGCAAAGGCTGAGATACGTTGCATTCGACGCCAAGATTCTCAGTCAATAACTCCATGATGGCCGGATCGTACACTTCGCCCCCCGCCATCATCACAGTGGTCGGTCTTAACCCGCGGAACGTTACGCTGCAGTACCTCAGACGGAGGGCGATTTCCTTGGCGAGTTCCTCAACCCTACCGCGAACGGCGTCGCGTATAGTCCAGTCCACATCGTTTCGCGATTCTTCGGATTCGTCCTGGTCGGACTTGCGGTTCCCGCCCATCGCTTTGGCTCCGGCCTGCATAACCCGGGCTCTCAGTTCCACCGCATCAGCAAGCTCCAGATTCAACTGGGCGCCGACGGCGTCGTCAAAGGATCGCCCTCCGATGTTAATGGTCTTGATGAATACAATCTGTCGTCCGCGAGCGACTACAACCCGAGTAGCCTGAGCTCCGAGATCCAGCACCACCGAGACGGTGTCTCGATCGGCCTCTCGCCTTAGCGATCTCTGGGCCATCCTGAAAACAGCAAGCGGTTCGGGGTATATGTGCTCGGGCCTGAGCCCCGCAGCATCCAGCAGGCTCAGGTGATCGTCAATGGCCTTCTCCGAAGCGGCCATCATGATAATTTCGCTGCGTGTTTCCGATCCGCTCCGCACCTGTCCCGAGTTGACGTATTTGAGCCGATCCGGGACCACGTCAAACGCGAAACGATCCTGCGCCTCCCACTGCAACGCCTTTAGCGTCTCAGACTCAGAGAGCTTCTCGATGCGGACGTTTTTGATGTCAACTTCGGAGCCCGACAAGGATGAAACGCTCCTGCGTCCCTTAAAATCACCTCTCCGGAGTATTTCGCGGATAGCGCCGATGGTCATTTCGCGCCTCTGCTCGGGATCGATCGCTGTCGACGGAAACTGCCATTGTCCGCATGCACGCGCGATAAGGGCGCCGTCGACTTCATCAAGCTGAAGCATCTTGATGCTGTCTGCGCCAATATCCAACGCGATGGGACACTGTTCTTTTCGCCTCAAGAGTTTCATCGCTCTTTCGCCTCTCTCTTAATCAATCGCGCCCTAAATCGGGCGAACTTATTCTTCTGCTGCAACATTAACCGTTCCTGTAACAGCACTTACCGTAACATAGAACGTATTGTCGCCCGCAGTCAAGGCCACTGTGCTTCCCACATTCGGTACTCCGCTTGTGTCAAACACGACTGTGGCGCCTCCGGAAACCTTTGCAATGTCCAAATGCGACAACTCCTTAATGGCTCTGAAGTCAACCATGTACGCACCATTAGTAATCGGATGAATCAGGACGCCACTTGCGTTGGACAACCAATACGATTCCCTGTTTACGTCAAAAGTTACAGTCACATCCTTCTGCGTGGTAATCGCACTGTCCTGGGCGAACTGCAGATCCGAGGCTAACCGTCTCGCCCCGGCCCGCGCGACCGAGTAGTTGGTGGATCCGAGCATCGGAACCGCTATCGCCATCGCAACAACGAGAACCAACACCATAATCAGCACTTCCGCCAACGAGAAACCCCGAGCGGATATCGCTCGATGCGGCGCAAACGCCATCGAATTGTTCCTGTCGATACTAGTCATCCCACGAAATCACTTTCACACTCGGTATGCTGGCTTCGAATAGTTCTCTTACCTCGTCGGGAGTCATCGCCTTGTCTTTCAAGATGAATGCTTCGTCGATCGGACCGTACCACTGAGCCTGCCCGGCAATGGTCGGATGGTCGCCGATCCAAGCATCCAGTTCATCATCGTCGTCCTTGATATCCTCCCCCAACGTGTTGTTCCTAACGCCGTCCTGCCGCCCGTTGAGATAGATCACCATCTTCCTAGCATCTTTATCAAACGTAGCCACCACAAAGAACCACTCGCCCAGGCTCAGCGGTGTCTGCCCGGTGCATATCTCATTAGTGTTCTTCAGCCTCAGAACGAATCGCAATTTGCGCGTATGTGTAACGCTTACTTGCCAACGCCTGTCTAACCCGCTCTGGCTTTCACCTCTGGCCATAAGCCTGGGAAAGGCGTCGGACCACGCATCGGCCCGGGCCCAGCAGCCAAACGTCACGCGGGGCCAATCCAGTTTCTCTACGTTACTGATGTCAACGTAATCATTGCTTCCCCGGAAGTCAGCCGCCGTATCGGGGTCGCCCAGAATCGCTCCGCTGACGCCCCGCGTTACGCCATTGACGTACGTTCCATCCTCTCTTTCCGCTTCGTCCACGGCGGCGAATCCTGAATCTCCCAAACGCCACCAATACATTGGATCAAGATCGTTCATCTTCTCGGCGTATTGGCTGGTTAGCCTGACAGTCATTGCAACTGTCTGAGAAATCTCGCCTTCCTCGCCCGTGGCGACAATCCGGTAGTTCCTCGGATCAGATGTCGCTGCAATGTAGAACACGTATCCTCCGTCGCCGGCCTCGACGTGATACGGTCCGTTGGGCGCATCAGCGGAACCGAAAGGCGTAGCGCGGGTTTGAAGCGCATAAAGACCGTGCTGCAAACCGGATTCGGCGAGATATCTCGCCGACGAGGCAAGCATGAGGTTGCCCGTGCTGGCGGTTTTGACCTGCGCCCCGTATATATAACTGATCCCCACAACCGAAGCGGTCGCGATCAGCATGAGCACCATGAGCAGCGCAAAACCAGCGGTTTTGCGACTGGTCGGCGTCAATTTGTTAACGGTTACGGTGTTCATTTAGTCTTCCGGCGGCGCCAGGTAATAAAGTCCTAAGTCCATGAAGAGATCCGATAGTTTGTTCGAACGCATTGACGCAGTGCTTCGCAGTTGCACCGCGCCCGGGCCCTCGCCGACCGTCAACTCGATCTGAAGCAGCTCGGCCGTCGGTATGGCGGGAGATGCGCTAAAGTCAAGCGATGTAACCTCGGTCGCCAGTTCAACCTGTTTGGCCCACTGCGCGTTTTTGATCCAGGAGACGGCGCTGTTGAGATTCGTGGCGATGGGTACTGTCATCGCGTTGTCCCATTGGTCTTTCCACAACGGAGGCCAGAATGCGGGGAATTCGGCGCGGCAGAGCATTACCTTGCCTGTAGCGAGGTCTGTTGTGATCAACCGTAACTCGGTCAACTCAATGTCCCCGTTTTCGTTGGCGTCTTCCAGCCAATACACGAGCGTGTTCGAGTTGCCTGCGGTTATGAGTTTCGACTTGTTTATGTCTCGCTCGATGCGCCGCAGTGAATTGCGTGCGATCTGAACGTGACGATAGAAGTCCGCGGAGTACTCCTGCGCGGTGGTCAGCGACATTGTCAGAGACACCACCGCCAAAGAGATAATTGACATGACCAGCATGCTCGTCAACATCTCTGCAAGCGTAAATCCCTTGGTGTTTCTACTCATGATACGTTCCATTAATCGGTTACTGAGGTAAGTGAACCAGTCGTCTGAGAGTCAGGAGCACCTGTCCTTTGTATCTCATGATCACCACCACTCGCACGAAGTTCGGATCATCGCCCATATCCTGCCCGGCGACGTGGAGATACCTGACTACCGCCTCGCGATGCAGCCCCTCAATCGCCACCGCATCGATGGTTTGCTTCCTCATGCCGACGATAGCGCTTATCGTCTCTTCGTAGCCGTCCTTGTATCCGTCGTAGTCGTCGATATTGTCAAAGTATTGCCTGGATATTTCCCCGGCGTCAGGCCCCACCCCAAACGCCCCTTCAGGATCGTCGAACGGTTTGGAAATAATCTCCTCAACAAGCTCTCGACCCAGATATAGCGCAAGGGTCCTGCGGGCGTCTTCCAGTTCGCTCTGAGCTCCAACGTTAAACGGAAGCAACACACCAGCAGCGCCCATCGAAAGCAACGCCGAAGCCATTAACGCCTCCAACAACGTCATTCCGCGCCGAAACTGAATGTTCCTTACTCTCATCGTTTAGCGCAAAGTCGTGCACCAGCACGACTTTGCAGTTTCCTCCAAGCGCATATAGCCTTCGCAACTCCGTTTTTCCAAGGCCGTCCAATCACTTTATCGTCTCTTGACAGAGCCTACTTGACTTGCGCGCAGCACAGAAATGCAGGGAAATCTCGCTGAAAAACAGCCCCCTTTGAACCATCGCCCTAGCGTCCGGGCGGCGTTATGGCGATATTGCGGTGCGGCATTCATCGAGAAGCTGGTTAACCTTGAAAGGTTTGAACAGCACGGAGCTTAGTCCCTCACGATTAGCACGAACTATCGAGTGTTTGGGATCGTATCCAAACGCGGTCATCAGAATAACCGCCGTATCGCCGGAAGCGGTCCTGGCGGCCTCAAAAACCTCGTATCCGTCCGCACCAGGCATCTTGATGTCCGAGATAACCAGATCGTATTTCTTAGCGGAGATCTTCTCGATCGCATCCTGACCGTCGCAGGCGAGGTCCACAGTGCATCCGCAGGGCTGCAGAACGTCCCGGACGGTCTCGCGCAAGAGAGGCTCGTCGTCGGCGACCAGAATGCACTTGCCCGCGAGCGCAGCATCATATCCGCTGGACTCGACTGTGCCCGTGACGGCGCCGACGGCCGAACCGCTCCAGGCGGTCAGGGATTTGCGCGCCTGACATGCGCGATCGATGATCGCGCCGAGACGCTGACGAATCTCGTCAATTCCGATGTAGTCCTCCATCAATTCCGTCGCATCGGTGATCATGTCGTTGATGGGTCCAGCCAATTCAGCCGACATCGAACCGGTGAGCTGCGTGTGGGTGCTGTACCGCTCGGCCACAAGCAAGTTCAAAATGTGCAGTGAAATGGCCAGGTAGTTCGCAAATATCTCCGCAAACTGGCGGTCGGCCTCGCTGAACATCGCCGGACGATCAGACTCAACATGCAGCACGCCGATTACCCTGTCGCCCAGCAGGAGCGGCGTGGTCAGGCAGCTTTTCGCATCGGGCATGCCCTGCAGGTACAAGGTGTCTTTCGAAACGTCCGGACAGATGTAGCTGCGACCCGTAGACGCCACATAGCCGCATATCCCGTTGCCCTCGGTGCGGGCGAATATCTCAAATTCAAGAGCGTCCTGGCTGAGACCCTCTGAAACGATAATCTCAAGCCGATTCGTATTCTGATCCAGCAGGAGAACCGCAAAATGCTGGTAATCCAGAACATCCCGGCTGCAACTGATGATCTTCTCCTCCAACAGCCGCAGTCGCTCTGATGCGTCCAGTTTTGAAAGCGTTTCGAAATCCAGATGCGCCAGTTCCCGCCCGGCCCGGTCGATTGCATTCAGCTTGAGTTGTTGTCGCATCTGACCGCTTGCGTCAACCACTACCGCGGCGATATGACGAATATTGCCCTCGATGTCACGAATCGGCGAACAGATCACTTCAATGTACTGACGCTCATCGGGCTTGATAGAGAATCGCCTGCCGCGATCGTCGCGATTATCCTCAGATTTGTCGAACTCCTTGAACGCCTTGACGCAAATCTCCCGCAGCGGATTCAGGACTTCGCGAGCCAATCGTCTCAGACGCCGATTGGCCCATACAAGCTCCCCGCCACGGTCTACAATACCCACTCCGTCGCCAAGCGTATTCAGCACGACCGCGGCCTGCTGAGTAACTGCGCCCCGTTCAAGCGGTAGAAAATCCGCCGTCTCGGAAAGGACTGCGGCGTATTCCTCCCGCTCAATTGCAGAGAGCGCCTCGTCAAGCTCCGCAGTTACGTGGACGTCAAAGTGCTCGGACAGAAACCCCAGGATTCCCTCAGCCTCCAGGGAAGGTCCCCGCAGAACCAACAGTTTTCGATCTCCGCCTCGTTCAGCCATTCGTCCACCGACTCCTGAGCTTATTAACATCGCCTACAAATGAATTATTGGCGCGCCCATTACAATTATCAACGCGCCCGGCCGTGAGATTCACTTATTGTCTTCGATTTTCCGAACTTCCGTCCCAATTGCTGCGATGTTCGCTCGTGCGGTCTTGATCTTCTCTACCAACAGCGGATAGCTGCTGATGTTCCTGGCAAGCCAGTCATCGCTCTCCAATTCGTCAAGCACGCCCTCAAGTCGTGCGATCTTGCTTGCCAGGAGCATCTTCAGACCGTTGCTTTGGCCTTTTCGAATGTGAAGCTCCTTTTCCAGCTTTGGAAGGTCAAAGAGGATTTGGCGGATTTTGCGGTCGAGAGCGTCCTTCTGGGCTTTAGCTTTCAACGTGTCGAGAATTTCGCTGCATCGAGCTTTGGCTTCAGCAGAGTAACTGACGCCTTCCGGGATCGGCCAGTCGTCTGTGCGGAAAGTCGCTATGGGCAGTCTTTCGCGACCGACCATGTTCCCCGTAGGCCAACTGGCCCATCCGTAGCGAACGGCGACCGGGTCCTTAACCAGATCGCTCCAGATTTCGATACAGGGCTTACCGTCAAGACGGGCGTGTTTCCCCCCAGCCGGATACCAGCGACGGTCCTTGCCTGCGATTATGAAGCCCTGAAAATCGGCCTTGCCTTCTCTGGCGCAGGGCAACACCTGCCAATACGCGTTTTTCTCTATATGCTTCCACTTCTCGTAGACAACCGGATCGCTGTCGAAGAACAGATACGCCCTGCCGTTTTCGACCTCCATTCTCTTGTAGGCGTTTCCTCGGTGGACGACGGGCTTCTTGTAGACTTTCGCCAACGCCCACAGTGAAGCGTATTCGGCGACGGGGAGCTTCTCGCCCGGATGAATGTATGAATTCCCCGACGGGTATGTCGCAATCATCGCCGCATTCGGATCTTTCGCCAGCGCGCGTCGCTGGATATCGCGAACGATAGCATAGCCCTCTGCGATAGTCGCCACCTCCGGGTCCGTAGCAAACGCGCCCCAACCGGGCTGGCTTATGCATCCGAAAGGCAGGGAGTCGTCGCCGAAAGCCTTGCGGAACGAGACAGGGACTTTCGGAAACGTGTGTTCGTATCTGGTCCATCGCAGAAAGTTGTTGTTCTCGCCCTGGTAGTAAAGCACGCCTCTAACGCTGAGGTTCCTTATCGGCATGATGGTCGCATTGAACAGACCGGCCGGCGGGCTCCACCCGCTGCGCGGATCGCCCGGGGCTCTGGGCAATCGCAGGCGGGGTTTCTTCTTGCCGTCGGCTTGAGCTTTGGCGACCTTCTTTTCATATTCGATCTTGGCTTGGGCGCAGGCTTCTTCCCATTCGATCATTATCTGCTTCACCTTTTTCGGATCGTCCCAGATGTCCGTTTCGGCGTCATAGTCTTTCAGAACAGTCTTGATGATCTTATTGTCGATACTGTCGAGTTCTTCTCTCAGGCACCAGGTCTGGCCAAGCGTTCCGCCGCGAGCTACGTTGATGATCCCAACGGGGGTCTTCAGGTAGCGATGCAGGAACATTCCAAACAAGTACGGAACGGCCGCAAACCTCTGGGCTGACTTCGGCGAGCACGTCTGCCAGGATATATTCCTGCGAGGGCTGATGTCATCGAGGGGCTTGTACCAGGAATCCTCCCACGCCACGTAGCGCAGCCCGGGAAAATCGGCCGATGCGCCTTCGCGATCCTTGCGGTTGAAGTTGCTCCATCCCATATTGCTCTGTCCGGCGCACACCCATATCTCGCCGATCAGCACATTCCGCACGACGACCGAAGCGTCACCGCTTTTTGCGATAATCCACGTCGGTTGAAAACTGGCCTTGGCGGGGTCGAACTTGACCGACCAGCGACCGTCTGACGCAGCTTTCGCCTGAATGGTTTTTGTCGCAAGCTTGGGCGGGTTCTTCTCCACATATTGAACCGTCACCGAGTATTCATCCGTATCGGCCTGTTCGGGTTCCTCTCCGTCAGAATCGCCGATCTTCTCGTCCTGGGTCAGCGTTACGGAAACTTGCGCGCCGCCTTTAGACCAGCCCCATATCGTGATCTTCTTGCCCTGCTGGAGCACCATATTGTCGGTGAATATGTTCGCGAGGCGGAATTCAGGCGGAGCCTTGTCCTTCCGGGCCGCCAACAGGTCCGTCGTCGACACGGCGACGATAAGCAGAAGCGACAGGCCGAGAATGCGGAAGTACCTGGTTTCAGTTGACATAGAGTATCTCCAGATGAGGCTGACTGTTCGAAATGAGATTGTCTCGAATGGGTGTTTGCTATTCGTGGAGGAGTTCCATAGCGCCTTTGTTGCGTAATGTTGCGGCGAGTTTGTCCGCCAACTCCCTGGCCGCCCCGCCGCCGACGTCGATCTCTTTTATCAGATCCGAACCGTCTTCGCGTGCGACCATGGCGGTTCCCATCCACTTATCGTCGAGTCGGCTGAAGTGGACGGCGATGCAACTGTGGCAATCGGCCTGGAGAGCGGCCAGAACGGCGCGTTCGGCATTGAGGGCTTCGAATGAATCCGGATCGTTGATGGGCTCAAGAATCGGCGCGATATCATCGTTGCCTACGAGCGTTTCGATGGCAAGGGCGCCCTGCCCCGCGGCGGGCATAACATCCACCAGCGGGCGGATATGCCCGGCGTACTTCTCGGTCAGACCACCGCGAATAAGACCGGCCATCGCAAGCACTACAGCATCAAGTTTGCGATCCGAGTCGGGCAGAGCCCGCTTCAATCGCGTTTCAATATTACCGCGAATAGGCACGACCGTCACGTCACCCCGCCACGCCAGAACCTGCGCCCTTCGCCTCAGGCTGCCCGTACCGACCGTAGCTTCGCCTGAAAGCTCACGCAGGTCCAGACCGTCGGCGGTGACCAGCGCGTCACGAGGGTCAGCGCGAAGCGGAACGGCCGATATCGTCAGATCGTCGTCAAGGTATGTTGGCACGTCCTTGGCTGAGTGGACAGCCATGTCGATCGACCCGTCCCGCAACGCATCTTCGAGCTGCTCGGTGAAAAGCCCCTTCCCGCCGACATCCAACAACGGACCGACCGTCTCGTCACCGGTGGTTACTATCTCGACCAGTTCGGTGGTGACGTTTGTGTTTGCTGCGCGAATCGCCTCAGCCACATGCCCCGTTTGCGTCAAAGCCAGCATGCTTCGGCGCGTTCCAATTCTAATACACTTCATCGTTACCTCACATCGGGGTTATTCATGCGTCCGAACCAGACTCGCGTTGTCGCCTGCCGGCGCCTTTGGACTGGGCAAGCGCAAATCGCTTCCTCGCCAGATCGAGAGCCTCACAACGAGCCTCGAACTGCTCGTCGGTTTCATCGGGCATCGCGCGGGCCTGCGAAATAGCCTCCCACGCCTCTTCTCGGTCGATATCGCTGGCGGCTTGACATTCGTCGGCGAGAACGATCAGAGTATTCTCCCTGACCGTTGCAAAACCGCCCGCAAGAAAGAACTCCTGCGATCCGCCTTTGACCGGTTCAACGCTCAGAACGCCTACGCCCAGCATGGTCACCAGCGGAGTTCGCCCCCCCATCACACCGTACTGACCGTCCATAGCAGGGAACATTACGCTAACTGCGTCGCAGGCGCACCGGCTGCCCAGCGGTGTGAGTATTTCGCAACGAAACGGGCGTTTATACGGCGGCATCTTCGGAGTCCTGTGTCAATTCAAGGCCTGAGATCCTACGAGAACTTCTCCCAGCACGTCAGTTCTTCGGGAGATTTTCGCTTTTTCTCTGTAGGCGTGTCGGCGGGGTAACCGAGCACGAGCATCTCTATGATTTTTGCCGATTCGGGCACGTCGAGGATCGTGCGACACTTGTCCTGATCGAAATGTCCGATCCAGCAGCTTCCCAGGCCTTCGGCCACAGCCGCCAGCGTCATGTGGTCTATTACAATTGCGCAATCGACCGGTCCGGCCTGTATACCGCAATACATCTCGCGGACCGGATCCAGCGAAACCACCGCGACGACAACCTGCGCCTTGCCGACGAACTCCTGTTCGCACGCTCCAGCCAGTTGGTTTCGCGCCTCGGGCTCCCGCACGACGACGTACTTCCACTCCTGGGTGTTTCTACCGGTTGGGGCTAGTATCCCGGCGTCCAGAATGCGGGCAAGTACGTCGTCGGCGATGGCCCGATCTTCAAATTTTCTCACGCTTCGGCGTTGTCGTATAGCGTCATATACATCCATCAGCTGTTATTCCTCTGGTTCTTCGACCGTATCGGGCGTCAGGGCGGACATATCGATCGGCAGCTTCATATTGGCGCATGTGGCGATACCAGCGGCAAACGCGACTAAAGCTCCAATAATCGTGAATACATCGCCTACAGTCACCGTACTGCGGCCAAGATTGAAGAAGCCCGCCAGTATCACCACAATCACAGCAAGGACGCCCACGACAAACGGCAGAGGTCTACGAACAAGATCCCATCTGGTTGCCAGGAACAGATAGAACGCAACAAGAACTGCAATTGTCATATCACCCATCTTCTCATTCTCCTTCCGCCGATCCGCTCGGCGAGGCTTGCGGCGGGGTTTCTTCTGCAGGCTCGGTACCTGAGCCCTGCATTCTCTCAGCCGCTTCGGCGGCTTCTTCAACCCTACCGACGTACATGAACGCCTGCTCGGGCAAGTGATCCCACTTCCCGTCGCAGATCTCTTTAAAACATCTGACTGTCTCAGCCAGCGGAGTGAAGTCACCGGCTTTTCCGGTGAACACTTCGGCTGTATAGAACGGTTGAGACAGAAAACGCTCTATGCGTCTTGCCCGAGCGACGGTCCGTTTGTCTTCTTCGGACAATTCATCTATTCCCAGTATAGCTATCAAATCCTGCAGGTCACGATATCTTTGCAGTATCTGCTGAACGCGACGGGCTGTATTGTAGTGTTCGTCGCCCACAATCTGCGGGTCCATAATCCGCGACGAACTGGCCAGAGGGTCGACCGCGGGATAAATTCCCTTCTCAACAATCGATCGTTCAAGCACGATGAACGCGTCGAGGTGAGTCACCGCCGCCGCCGGCGCGGGGTCGGTCATGTCGTCGGCGGGCACGTAGACCGCCTGCACGGACGTGATCGCTCCGTCCTTTGTGGAGGTGATGCGTTCCTGGAGTTCTCCCATCTCGGTACCGAGCGTGGGCTGATATCCAACGGCCGACGGCATGCGTCCCAGCAGCGCTGAAACTTCAGAACCGGCCTGACTGAACCGGAAGATGTTATCGATAAACAGAAGCGTTTCATCGCCCTGGTCGCGGAAGTACTCCGCCAGCGTCAATGCCGACAGCGCAACCCTCAGACGAGCTCCGGGCGGTTCGTTCATCTGCCCGAAAACCAGGGTGGTCTTGTCGATCAGCCTCTGGCCGGTATCGCCAATATCCATGTCCTGCATTTCCAGCCACATGTCGTTGCCCTCGCGGGTGCGCTCGCCCACACCGGCAAAAACACTGTAACCTCCGTGTTGCGTGGCGATTCGCGTGATCAACTCCTGGATAACAACCGTCTTGCCCAGGCCCGCACCCCCGAACAGCCCGGTCTTACCGCCCCTGACAAACGGGCACAACAAGTCGATAACTTTGATTCCGGTCTCAAACAGCTCGCTCTTGGACGTCAATGATTCAAAAGCAGGCGGTTGTGCGTGTATCGAACGTCGCTCGACGGCGTCTACGGGCCCGCCGCCGTCAATCGGTTCGCCAAGGAGGTTGAAAACTCGCCCCAGCACGTCGTCGCCTACGGGCATCGTCACGGGAGAATTGGTGTCGACGACCTCCATACCGCGCCTGAGACCATCAGTCCCGCCAAGGGCCACACAACGAACCTGTCCGCCGCCAAGGTGCTGCTGGACTTCCCCGATCAGATCGATAGTGATCTTGCCTTCGGACTTCACCTGCAACGCATTGTAGATCGCAGGGACTTCCTGTTCGGCAAACTCCACGTCAAACGTTGACCCTATCACTTTGACGACTTTACCTTTTCCAGCCATTTGTCTATCCCGGTCCTGTGTTTACTCCAAGGCGACGCGCCCGCCCATGATCTCGGCCAGTTCCGTCGTGATCTGCGATTGACGGACACGATTGTAGCGAACTGTCAGTTTCTGGATCATCTCATCCGCCGATTCGGTGGCTCCGTGCATGGCGGCGATTCGCATTACCTGCTCGGACACCGCGGCGTCCATGAAGCACTGATAGATTTTCTGTACTATCGCCGCCGGCAGAAGCTTCTCGAATATTTCTTCCGGCGAGGGATGGAAGTCGTAAGGCAGGATTTCCTCCCCGGGCCTCTGTTGGGCGAGGCTTGGAAGGTCGCTAATGGGCAGAATCTGTGCGATTGAAGCACTCTGGCGCCCGGACGATATGAACTGCATGTAGGCTATTTCCACATCGCTTATCTCACCGTCCAGATACGTGTCCATCAACTTGACGGCGGCGTCGCGAATGCCCTCGTATTGCGGCATGTCGGTGAAATCGCGATACTCCAACGCAACTTCAATCTTGCGGAAGCGGAAGAACTGAATCCCTCGCTTGCCGACAACGTGGAGTCGCACCTTGTAACCGCTTTCCCGCAGTTGCTCCATACGCTCGCAAGCCAGTCTAAGCACAGCGGTGTTGAACGACCCGCAAAGCCCGCGGTTGGAGGTAATCACCAGCAGCACCACTGTCTCAACATCCTTCGGGGCGGTCATCAGCGGATGCGTGAGCTTCTCGCGAGGAACACGGGCGAGAATGTCGGCAACCATGCCCGCAAGATGGTCCGTGTACGGACGCGCAGCCACAGCCAGATCGTGAGTTCGCTTAAACCGCGCCGCAGCAACCATTTCCATCGTCCGCGTTATAGTGCGGATGTTCTTGACGGCGTTGGCGTGTTTGAGAATTCTTCTGGCTTTAGCCACGGTTACTTTCCAGTCCGGCGCTCTATGGACTTATCAGGCAGTCCGCATATCTCACAATTACGATTCGCTTTCCTGCATATCTTCGACTTCAGTGTCCGCCTGATCTTCAGGCGCAGAGTCCTGTTGGTCTTCGACTTGATCTTCGACCTGCTCTTCGGTCTCGTCTTCGCCCTGGGCGATGTTCTGTTTGGTGCGTTTCTCAGCTTCCTGCTCGATAAGTTTCGTCTGGCGGGCGGCTCGCTTGCGTACGCGCACCAGGTCCGCGTAGGCGGTTTCCTTGTACTCATTTATCAGGAATTTGAGCCTCTTGGTCCGGGCCTTGTCCAGCGACCGATCGGCCAGTATCTCCTCGTAGAATTCCGCGTGGTCGCTCTTGAGGTATCCCAACACGCCGACTTCAAACTCCGGAATCTCATCGACCGACAGGTCGTCGAGCAGTCCGCCGGCCGCACAGAAAATTGCTATCGCCTGATCTATCGCCTCCATCGGCGCATACTGTTTCTGCGTAAGCAACTGCACTATTCTCTGCCCGCGGTCCAGTTGTTTCTGGCTGGCCGGGTCGAGCTCCATGCCCATCTGGGCGAACGCCTCAAGCTCCCTGAAAGCCGCAAGATCCAAACGCAACGACTTGGCGACTTCCTTCATCGCCTGGTCGGCGGCTTTGTAACCGACTCGGCTGACCGAGATTCCCGCATTGATCGCCGGACGCACGCCCGCAAAGAACAGCGACGGTTCGAGGTAAATCTGCCCGTCGGTTATCGAGATCAAGTTGGTTGGAATGTAGGCGGCGACCTCGCCCTCCTGCGTTTCGCATATCGGCAGGGCTGTCATCGAACCGCCCGATTCCTTCAGGCAATGGGCCTTGAACCTGTCGGGGTTCGCCTTTTCCTTGATCTCCAGATTCGCACGCGCCAAACCCATCGGGCCGACGTAGATCTGATCGTCCTCATCAACCAGCGGGTCGTCGTCCGAGGCGCTGCTGATAACGTATCGGTCAGCCAGTTTGCAGGCGCGCTCGAGAAGACGGCTGTGAAGGTAGAACACATCGCCCGGATAGGCCTCGCGACCGGGCGGGCGCCGCAGCAGCAGCGAGATTTGTCTGTATGCGGCGGCCTGTTTGCTCAGGTCGTCGTAGACCACGAGCGTATGTCGCCCGTGTTCGTACATGAAATACTCAGCCATCGTGCATCCGCTGTAAGGCGCGATGTACTGCAGCGGAGCCGGATCGGACGAGGCCGCCGAGACCACGATTGTATGGTCCATCGCTCCGTTGGCGCGAAGAGTTTCGACGACACCGGCGACTGTCGACTCCTTCTGCCCGACGGCGACGTAGACACAGACCACGCCGGTGTCTTTCTGATTGATAATCGCATCTATAGCGATAGCGGTCTTGCCCGTCTTGCGGTCTCCGATGATAAGCTCCCGCTGCCCCCTGCCGATCGGCGTCATTGAGTCAACGGCTTTGAGGCCTGTGTGCAGCGGTTCGGTTACGGGCTGTCGTCCGGCGATACCGGGAGCGATGACCTCCACGGGTCGGTTGTCCTCAGTTGCGATCGGTCCGAGCCCGTCAAGCGGAGCCCCGAGCGGGTCGACCACTCTTCCGATCATCTCCATACCAACCGGAACTTCCAGGAGGTGTCCGGATGTATGTACGATCGTGCCTTCACGCACCGTATCTGAATCGTTATAGATAACTGCGCCAATGGAGGTCTGTTCCAGGTTGAACACCTGCCCCATCGCCCCGCCCTCGAACTCCAACATCTCGCCGGCCATTGCGTCGCCCAGGCCGAATATCTGCGCAATACCGTCTCCGACCTCCAGCACGCGCCCCACGTCGCTAACGTCCATCTCCCGTTTGAAACGGGCGATTTCTTCGCGAATCACACTGGTTATTTCGTCAGCGTTAAATTTCATTCAGGCATAACCTCCTTCAGGTTCGAAGGCATTGCGGCCAGGGCTATTCGTCTGGCGAGACGGTTGGATAGTTTTTCGATGGACCTGGAGAGCGACGCGTTGAACACTCTGTCGCCCACTCGAATCACAACTCCGCCCAGCATGTCCGGATCGACATGATCGATCAGGATGATATCGCTGTCCAGTTCCTCGGATATCATCCGGGCGAGTTCGGCGTGTCGGTTCTCATCAAGGGGGCTGGCGGTTGTTGCGTGCACCTCGAGCAGGCCCTTGCGAATATTGAGTAGTTGTTTGTACTTAACTGTGGCGCCGCGGAGAATCGAAAGACGGTCGCGCCTTCCAAGAATTGTAATGAACGCTTCGACCGGATCGCTGACTCGCCCTGCGAAAACGCGGGCGACGAGTTCATCTCGTTGCGTCCTGGTCAGCAGCGCGCGGGTCAGCAGCGTATCGAAGTCCTCGATATCGTCGAGTAGTTGAACTATTGCATCAAGCTCAGAGGCAATTTCCCCAGCCTCCTCGTTATCCGGCACGTTGTCCAAAAGGGCCTGGGCATACGTGTTAGCCAGAGCGGCCAGACGCGGCTGCATTACCGTATCGTCAGGCCCGGACACTATGAATCCTCCGAGGCTCGCTCACCAATCGCCTTGATGGAAGCGTCCACCAGATGGTCGTGCACTTGGGGCGTGAGAGACTCGTCGATGATGCATCCGGCGATATCGGTCGCCAGTTGTGCGGTGGCGTCTCTCATGTCTCGTATCGCCTGTCGCTTGGCCTGTTTGAGTTCGGCTAGTCCCCGTTTGATTGATTCGCGAGCCTCCTGGCGTGCGGCTTCTATGATCTTCTCGCCTTCAAGGCCAGCCCTCTCCAGCGACCGCTCCAGGATTTCCGCAGCTTCGGTGTCGGCGCTTTCGATTTTGCCCTCGTACTGTTCGACCAGTTCCTTGGCTTCCTTCTGATGGCGCTGGGTGGTTTCTATGGTCTCGAGAATATCCTGCTCGCGGTCCTGCAGCTGTCTGACGATCGGGCCCCAGGCCCACTTGCCAAGTACGAACAGCAGTATTCCGAAAATCAGGATAGCGGCGATCGCCTGCCCGAGATCGCCCGGATAGAATTCCTTTCCCCCGCTGGCCCGGGCCGCTTCGGAGGCAAATAGAACCACGCACGCACAGATTGCACTTGCGACCCATCGAGTTGTCCGGTCCAGGTGATGCTGCAAAACCGGCTCCTGTCGAAAACGCTAGGCGCCTACGGCCATAATACATACGACAATTGCGAACAGAATCGCTCCTTCGATCATACCTGCGGCGATGATCATGGGGAGGAACATTGATCCGGCGGCTTCGGGCTGGCGAGCCATGGATTCTATGCAAGTTGAGGCAAGGCGGGCAATTGCAAGGCCCCCGCCAATGGCGCAACCGGCGGCCCCGAAGCACCCAGCCAGCACGGTAATACTCCCGACGATACCCGGTTCCTTCGCTTTCGACTCTGAGTTATCGGGCTGGCTGGTCGCCTGGCTGCCTTCAGCCAGCACAACGCCTGAGACGCAGACCACGATAAGCAACATTAATGCAATCGTAACCGTTTTCGACATTTCCTGCTCCCTATAGCAACCGACTGTTTGGCGGGGTAAGCATAAGTCCGGGAGAATACCAGAGACACTCACCGCAAGCCAGTATAAAACGCCGTTACTCTTGTAATTTCCAACGCCTAGCCCACCGGTCAGTGGGCGGGCTCGGCGTATATTCCAAGAAAGACCGCTGTAAGTACCGTAAAAATAAACGCCTGCAACAGCGCAACGGCCATTTCCATCAGGCAGATTACCGCACTGCCCAAAACAACCATCGGAGCGACGTAAAACACGTCGTTCAAACCTTCATTAATCAACGCCCGGATTCCCTTGAGAACGAAAACCATCAGAATCGCAAGCATCGCATGCCCGGCTATCATGTTGGCGAAAAGCCTTATCATCAGCGCAAAGCATTTGGCCACCACGCCGATCAGTTCAAGAAACACCATCGGGACAAGCATGATTACGCCCATCGTGCCCGGAATGGACGGGGACAGGCTTTTCAACCACAATAGCGGAGACAGCGCCCAGCACAAAGGCATGGGCCATTTCTTGTCCTTATGCCATTTTGCAGCACAATGGCGCAACCCGCTGCTCATGATCGCCAGAAGCGTAATCACCGAGAGAGCGGCGCAGATGGTCAGGACGGCCGTCGGGGTGGCGCCTATGGGGCGCCCTTCAAAGAACGGAACGTGCCACCTGACCCACGCCGATATCGTAGCCAGCGGCGCAAGACCGATAAGATTCATCCCCAACACGAACACAAACAGCGTCAGCAGCAGCGGTAGAAACTTGTAGGCCTTGTCATCGTCACGGAGCGCCGGACGAGCTATAGAGTCGCGTACGAATACGGTAATGACTTCAAGGGCGTTGTGTGCTCCGCTGGGCATCGCCTGCTTGCGTCGAGTTATGGGCAGGATAACGGCGATCAGGCCGGCTGCGACAATCAGCATCGCTGCAATCGCGCTGGACATCCACGTGAACGTCATCCCGCCGATCTTCACCTGGCAACCGGGCCAGGGCTGATCTGCAAGGTGTCCCCTGAGGTACTCCAACAGGTTGAATTTAGCAGCCGCAAGCATCATTAACTTAGTCTCATGAACGCCGTTGAACCTCAATCACTTTTCATCATCGCCCGCACCCGAAGGCCTGTCCAATCGAGTGTCTTCATCGCGATTGATATCTCCCAACGCAACAAGGAAGTTATCGTAGCTTATCGCTCTAGTCAACCAGATAACTTCACCGCCGAACATCACCACGTAAAACACGCCCGTCCATAGCAGCAAAACCAATAGAGGCAGTTCAAACGACCGTCGAACAACAAGAAGCGCCGCGACAATCAGAATCAACCTCGCAAAGCCGGACAGCAACATGCCCATCGCAGCAACCTTCGGTCCTCGAACCGCCAATCGGGCGATCACCAGCGCACTGGCGCCGGTGGCGAGCAAGACTACAACACTCGCGACCGCCTGGGCGACAAGACCCGACTTGCCAGCCAAAAGGTACGTGGGATACAAACCCACCACCCAGGCGGCCAGTCCCAGCAGAATGATCCACGTGAAGGCCGCCGCAGTACTAATCCGCATCTCCTGCATCGTCGCCATTATCACTCTCCGAATGACTATGGTCCTGTCTGTTTTCAGCAAGCCAACGGCGGAATTGTAAACCATCGCGGATCACGCGATACAACGCACAAGTCAGACCGACAACGCCTAATACCGCGGTGAAGCCAGGCAGGGTGTCCAGCTTGAAATCGAGCCACAGCCCCCCTCCCGTGAACGCCAAAAAGATAATGACGAATTCCGCGCCCAACCAGGAATATCGCATAGCCTCGCGGCATTCTGTCTCGTCAATAGGGCTCATCGTGCGTTCCGTCCGCCAGCCCGTCCGAACCGGGGTGATGCCGATAGAGTATTATCTCGCTCCATTGCTGTCAATCTCACAGTTGCCCCAATGGCGCCGATTTGACCTTCCATGTTGTCCACAGACCGAAGTTCTGCTACGCTGAGGGTCGCTTTTATAACAATACCGTAAGGGAGACACAGACATGCCGAGAAGGAACATTATCGCACCGACTATCATCACCGCCCTGCTCTTGTGCTGCGGGCACGTTCTGGCCGAAAAAGCCAAACCCGCCAAAACTCCCGCAAAGGACGCCGACGGATGGGTGTCCCTGTTCGACGGGAAGACCCTGGACGGATGGAAAGTCTCGACCGAAAACCCCAAAACCTTCACCGTAAAGGACGGAGCCATAGTCGCCAAGGGACCGCGGGCGCACCTGTTCTACGCGGGCAAGGTCGCCGGGGGCGACTTCAAGAACTTCGAACTCAAGATCGACGTAATGACCAAACCGGGCTCAAACGGAGGAGTGTACTTCCACACGAAATACCAGGAAAAGGGCTGGCCGGGCAAGGGTTTTGAGGTCCAGGTGAACAACACCCACAGGGACCCGAAAAAATCCGGCGGGCTGTATGGCGTTAAAGATGTCTTCAAGGCCCCCGCCAAGGATGGCGTCTGGTTCACCGAGCACATTATCGTGCGCGGCAAGAAGATAACTATCAAAGTCGACGGTAAGACGCTGGTGGAGTTCACCGAACCGACGCCGCCGAAAATCAAGGGCGGGCGCGTGCTGTCCAGCGGAACGTTCGCCCTGCAAGGCCACGACCCCGGATCCACCGTATGCTACAAGAACATCCGAGTGAAGGTGCTTGACGACAAGGACGCCGAGGAGGGCTTCACGCAGTTGTTCGATGGCAAGAGCTTTGAGGGATGGAAGGTTTCGACCGATAATCCCAAAACCTTCACAATCGCCGACGGAGCCATTATCGCCAAGGGACCGCGAGCCCATCTGTTCTACGCCGGCGACGTCGGAAAGCACAACTTCAAGAACTTCGAACTGAAGATCGACGTGATGACCCTGAAGGGTTCGAACGGGGGTGTCTACTTCCACACGCAGTACCAGAAAGGCGGCTGGCCGGGCAAGGGGTTCGAAGTCCAGGTCAACAACACCCACAGAGACCCGAAGAAGTCGGGCGGACTGTATGCCGTCAAGGACATCTTCAAAGCCCCCGCCAAAGACGGCGAGTGGTTCACCGAGCACATTATCGTCCAGGGCAAGAAGATAACTATCAAAGTGAACGGTGAAACGCTGGTGGAGTTCACCGAACCGACGCCTCCCAAACCGCCCCGCGGAATGAAGGGGCGCTTCCTGTCGTCCGGAACGTTCGCCCTGCAAGGCCACGACCCCAAATCGACGGTCTACTACAAGAACATCCGCGTCAAAATCCTCAAGGACTGAAGCGATGTTGCTGTAATCTGGAGATGCGACCGGCGCGGCGCCGCTTTGGCGTTCCGCATCCGGGTCCCTGCGCTCCGAGAACCTGACCCCCAGTCGGGTGACAATCCGCCGTCACAAATCATTCTGCGTATCTTTTGCATTTTGCGCGTAACGCATGGCGTCCCTGCGCAAATACATATGCGTACGCTGAAGAAACAGGAAACCCCGAACCTGCGCGTGCCGCGGACGCCTGCGCCGACGCTCACGCCAACGTGGCGCCAAGCAAGGAGATGAGAGAATGGACTGGCTGCATTGGTTGCTGTTCGCTGTTGTGATGTTCCTTCTTCCCGCACAATTCTTACAGAAGAAAGCGGAGAAGGTATTCGATCCGGAGACCTATTCGTACAGTCCGAGTTCCGGGGTGCTCGACTTCATCGCTGCCGGCCGGGAGCTTGAAGCCATTCGTCTCATTCGCCACGAGACAGGATTGGGACTGAAGGAAGGCAGAGATCTTTGTCGTCATCTCAAAAGTCAGCAGCCCTTCTGTCCGGAAAAGACATGAAGTTCCCCAACCAGGCGTTCAACCGCCCCCCCGGTGGACTGCGCCGCTTTGGCGTGTCGCAGTCAAGACGCTCCAGCCATCGTCAAGTCAGTTAAGCTTACGTTCACTCGACCTCAATCGTGACATACCAACCGTGTGCCTCATCATCGCCCGGTAAGGTTCCTCTGGTAATCGTGATGACCTTATCTGAGGTGGCCTTCATGTGCTCGCCTAGTGTGTCGTTCATCACTCGAGTATCTTCTGAGGGCGACTCGATGAAAGCAGTATGTTCTTCGGCCATTGGTGTTCTCCTGGTTATCGATTAATCTGTGTCATGTAGTGTCTGTGAGCTTCCTTGACCGCCTCGCTGCTGCGGAGCTGCTGCATTAAATCTTCGTACATCTCCTTCTGTTTGGTAAGCACAGCCGCCTGGCTGGGAGATCCACAACGCGAAAGGGCCTTGATGGACCGGAAGAGGAGGTTGCTGTAGGATGCGAAACGTGCAAATGTCTTGTTCTTCTTGTCTAGATCCAGCTTCTCCAGGCGATTTTTATTCACTCTCTCGTTGACCAGGGCCTTGGGCGGATTGCCCACTATCTCGTAAAAACGCATGTCGCCAGGGATGTTTATGTCTGCGGCGAACTGTCCCATCCCCTTGGCAAGCGCCACCGCGCTGCTGTCTTCCGGTGCGCCTTTTAACCATCGATAGATGTCATTGGCTATCGATGCTGTCAGCCTGGATTGAGGACCAAGATACTCGACGGCTGTCGGTTGTCGCCCGGTCTCCAACAGGCCCAGGGTCGACACCCGACGTCCGAGCTTTCCATCGGCCATAATCGGCAGGTCGATGGCAAGGTATCCGACGACCACCGGTCGCGGTAACTTCTCGTCTAGTGAGACATACCGGCTCGATGCGGCCACCACTCGAAGGGAGGCCCCGAAGTTCGGCCCGGCGGGTCTGCTTGTAGGGTCGGGGGCTCCTTCGAGATTCGTGTTAATTGCCTCCAGCGTGTCTTTATACATTTTGGACGTATCGTACTTGCCCTTCGCATCGGCTGACGGTTGGGCCATGTTCGCGGGCATCTTCAGACCGGCCGTCAGCCCCAGTCCGCGCGAATCCGCCGTTGAAACCGAAACGTTGAACTCTCTAGCCAGATACACCCTGGTGACAATACGGACGTAGTATTGTTCCTTGTTGGTGAACATGCACCACTTGCGAGTTTCCTCCGGAGGAAAAGAGCGCAGGAAACCAAGATTGTCTGCGGCCCAATCGCGAACCTGCTTCTCGATCTGTAGCGAATCTATCCCGTAAGTGTGGGCGTCCTTAATGGTGAGGCTGCACTTGGCGGCCTGGGCTCCGAGCAGACTCATCGCCACAGGCACGCCCTTAACGGGAATTGAAAGGCTGAACGACTGTCCCTGTTGGATATCGAATCCGTAGCTGGGGAAAGCAGCGATGGGCCCGAAGTTCCACTTGTCCGGCGGATTGTCCGACGGTTTGTCGCCTGCCGCCGGGCCAAGCGAACTACCGAACGCGCCTTTGGGGAACTTCCAGTGGTGCGGTATGTCGTTTCGATCTCTTGTACCGTGCGATTCGAGGTAGAAGTCGTGGTAGCCTTCGGGGTGCAGCCTGACAAGCAACTGCTCCATAGGCAGGAATCCCCTTCTCTTATATTCCTTGTGTTGGTTCTCGGCGTGCTGGTGAACCAGGAACACATCTCCGACCTGCAGGTCTTCGGTCAACGGATATACGGGGATGACCTGGCTGGCCCGAATCGTGTAGCACCAATCCTTAGCCACCGCCTCAAGCTGCTTTCGACGCCTGTAATCTCGAATTCTGCCGCATCCGCCGGGCGTCATCCAGATCGACACGAGCCCCACAAGCAGCACGCCCATGATAGTTTGAGATCTGCGTGGATTCATAAAATGTACTCCTTCGAGCAGCCCACCGGCCGATCGTTGTTGAGATTCCCGCTCACCCGATTCTCGATACATTTTATTATCGGCCTACCCGGATTCTTCTCTTGACACTTCCGCCCCGGCGCCGGCCCCGCCTTGGCGTACTGCGCCCGTTAAGCGATTAAGGGGGCGGTGCGCAATCCTCCCCCAGTCCGGCCTGCGGCGGGCACACCACACGCACCAGGGGTCAACCCGAGACAAACCAATGCACGGTCTTCAGCAAGAGCCCGAGCAAGGAGAAGAAGGTCCCAAAGAGAGTGAAGACTATCAGTTTCTTTGGATCATCCTCGGTGGCTCTCTCACAGACAAAGCAGCCTTACTCGATCGTAAGCTTCACGCCGCAGACCGCCCTGCCCTGCGACGACGCCTGCTGATCGCCAGCAGCCCACCCACTGTCAAGAGGGTCACTGTCGTCGGTTCGGGTGTTGCGGCTGGCTTGAGCGGCATGGGCGACGGGGTGGCGACCGTGCCGAAATTCGCCCGCATAAGGACGAAGTCAGCGAGGTCGACCCTACCGTCCTCGTTGAAATCGGTATGCCAATCGCCATCGCCGCCGAACGCGCCGATGAAGGTATAGTAGTCCGCGTCGTCCACGTCCCAATCGAGGTCCGTATCGCCGTCCAGCATGCCGACAACGCTGATCACGCCGTCAGTATAAAGTTTCGACTGGTCCCACGCCTTCCGGCCGGTAAGCGTGGGGAGGTTCACAGTATCGAACGTTGCAGCGGCTGTGAGCATGCCCCAATCCAGTATGTCGAACGTGTCGCCGACATTCGGAGCAAATTCATCGATCAGAGTTACCTGCAGAACCCCGCCGGGCGTTAATTCGCCGGTGACGTTAAGTCGATCAAACTCACCCAAAATAATCCCGCCAAGTTCGAATTCGGAATTGAGCGAAGAACCAAATTGAACATCGCCGCCGAAACTTACAACCCCGGGACTGTTGCCCGGCCGCAGGTCGCCCTCGAAGAAGACCGTTCCGGTTCCCGTGTAGGGCCCTGCGCCGCTGGCGGCACCGAAGATCACGATCGAGCTGCCGGCGCTGGTGCGGATCTCGGCGCCGTTGTGAACCAGGTCGTCGAGGATCGTGGTGGTCGCTCCGCCCGAGGTCACGATCTGTCCGCCGGCTTCGTTGCTGATGTCGCCGAGGATGTCGGCCGTCCCCGAGAAAGCCATCACCCCTTCATTGGTCCAGCCGCCTTGTGCGATGAACTGACCTCGCACGCCGATCAAGCCGCCGCTGAGATTGGTGACGCTGCCCTCGAATTCGACCGCGCCTCCGAAGTTGTTGATCTCACCGGCGTTGATGTTGCTCGTTCCTCCGAACCGGGCCCACTCGCCGCTGAAGGTGCGGACTTCGCCGTCAGAGCGGTTTGCCAATCCGTGCGTCGAAACGCCGGAGCCGTGGATCACGCCGTGATTTCCGTGCCAAACTTCCGAAGTATCGAGATTGGAAATGGAATAGTCGCTCAGAACCTGAATACTGTTGTAGCCGAACAGCTCAACGCTCCCGGTGAGCGTTCCGGACGTTCCGCTGAACCGGGCGTAAGAAGCAGCATCCGTCACGCCGAACTCGAACCGTCCGCCGTTTAGAGTTACGCCGCCATTCGTACCGACGGTCGTCCTTCCACCCACCGTGACCAGTCCGCTATCGGCAATGTTCAAGGTTCCGGCGCCGGGGGCTCCAGCTCCAGCATCGTCGGGGACTTCAGCAATGTACAGGTCGCTCATGTGATTCCACTGGGACCCTGCGCCGGTGACCGTCACCGCGCCGTTCATACCGGCGTTGGTTCCGATGGCGCCAAGCCAATCGGACACCACGCCGCCTGCCTCGACATTCAGCGTTCCGTTGACATACAAGTGCCAGCTGCCCCACTGCGAGCCGGCGCCAGTGACAGTGGCGACGCCGGTCGATTCGGGGGTCTGGCCGATGATCGCATCAACATTGCCAACCACGCCGCCGGCCTGTACGTTCAGCGTGCCATTGCCAAAGCCGCCCACAATCATGTGGGCCAAGTTGAGCCATTGCGAGCCAGCGCCGGTGACGGTCGCCACACCCGTTGACCCTGGTTCGAAACCGAGAAATCCAACGGAACCTGACACCACGCCGCCGGCCTCGACATCCAGCGTCCCGTTGCCGACATAGCCGACAGCCATTGGCCCCAAGCTGTTCAACTGCGAGCCCGCGCCAGTGACCGTGACCCCACCGGTCGAGACGGGGCCGAAGCCGATGCACGAAGTGGTAGTGGAGACGACACCGCCGGCCTCGACATCCAGCGTCCCGTTGCCTTCATAGCCGACAGCCAGCGAGATCAAATCCGGCGAGCTCGAGCTGTTCCACTGCGAGCCCGCGCCCGTGACCGTGACGCCACCGGTCGAGCCGGGGTTCTGGCCGATGATCGCAAGGGCATTGGAGACGACACCGCCGGCCTCGACGTTGAGCGTGCCACTGCCCGAGTAGGCCACAACGAGGTCGCCCGAGTTGTTCCACCTCGAGCCTGTTCCATTGACAAGGACCGTTCCCGTTGAGCCAAGATCCTTTGCGATGATTCCCTCATCATTGGAGAATACGCCGCCGGTTAAGATCTTCAACTCGCCCTGTTTGCTGTCGCCAACGACGATGTCTTCCGATCCCAAGTTCGCTGTGGCCGTATTGGCGATCTCCAACGTTGGCATGGCCAGGGCCGTAATGCCGTTGATGATGAAGGGTTCGCCCGTTCGCGGGTTGAAGCTGCCACCGGAACGATTGACGGTCAGGGCGCCGTCGTTGAAGTTGAAGACGCCGCCGACGGTATTGTGGAACGAGCCGGTCGTCAACGAACCGCCGTTGAGAGTGAGCGTGCCCCCGGACCACAGCTTGGTCGTTCCGGCGACCGAGCCTGCACCGGAATCGGCGATGTTCAGCGTACCCGCGCCACCGGCCGCCTCGCTGGTGCCACCAAGATACAGGGCGCCGCTGTTCCATTGCGAGCCAGCGCCGGCAACGGTCACCACACCCGTTGAGCCAAGACGTTCTGCGATGATTCCCGTAGCAGTGGAGACCGCGCCACCGGCCTCGACATCCAGCGTCCCGTCGCCTTCAAAGGCAACAACCAGCCAGTCCGAGCTATTCCACTGCGAGCCGGTCCCGGTGACCGTTGCTACAGCCGTCGAAAACATTCCGATCGTGCCGGCACCACTGGACACCACGCCACCTGCCTCGACATCCAGCGTCCCGTCGCCTAGAAAGCCGACATATGCAATTGCGCGCGAGCTGATCCACCGCGAACCGGCGCCGGTGACCGTCACGGCGCCGGACGAGTCGACTGTCTCTCCGATCCTCGCACCCTGATTACTAACGTAGCCCCCCGCCTCAACCCTCAGCGTGCCGTTACCGGAGTTGCCCACACGCAGGTCTTCAGAGTTATTCCACCTCGAGCCCGTCCCATTGACAACGACCGTTCCCGTTGAGCCAGGATTTTCTGCGATGATTCCCTTAGCATTGGAGACCACGCCACCGGCCTCGACATCCAGCGTCCCGTCGCCGAATTTGCCCACACGCAAGTCACCAGAGTTAATCCACCGCGAGTCTGCCCCATTGACAACGACCGTTCCCGTTGAGCCAGGATTTTCTGCGATGATTGTAAAGGGCGAAGTAAAACTGTAGCGCGGGCGGAGCAATAGTGTAGCGCTTGTGGGTATGAATACCCCAGACCGCCTGGGGCGTCAAGTTTCTGTTCTATTTGGTTGTTTGTCTTTCCTTTCTTTCCGCTGTCCGGCTGT
>JASLNT010000005.1 GCA_030745875.1 Phycisphaerae bacterium | reverse complement strand
CGACACGGTCATGCACGGATTTGCCATCCCCGCGCTGGGCGTGGACGCGGGGGAGATCCCCGCCGGGCATGTCGCCCTGCTGGAATTCACCCCCGCCGAGCCGGGCAGCTATGACTACTACTGCACGGTCTGGTGCAGCGAGTTCCACCTGCAGATGCGCGGCGTGATCGAGGTCGTGGCCCCCTGAAGCCAGGTAGGATTGGTGAATTGCGATGTCTTCGTGGCGTTTGGCAATCAGAGAGCTTCGTCGTAACCCGTTCCGCACTACGTTGATTGCAGCCGCGGTCGCCATTGCCGCAGCCGCCCTGACCGGCTCGGCGATTCTCATCACCGGCGCTAACCGCAGCGTCCGCCAGACTGTGGGCCGACTCGGCGCCGACCTCATGGTCATTCCCGCTGGCGAAAATGTCGCCACGAACTTCAACGAGGCACTAGTTACAGGCAGGCCTGCTGCGTTCTACCTAGATCCTGCCACGATTGGCAAGGTCGCCTCCGCCCGGCGCGTCCGGTCGGCATCTCCGCAGACATATCTCGAAACGCTCACCAACGCCAGTTGCTGCGCGGGGAAGTTCTTCCTGGTGGGTTTTGATCCGTCTACGGACTTCACCATTACGCCCTGGCTGACCGAAGGCGACCTGAAAGGCCGGCCGGACCAGGAAAACTGGATGGTAGTCGGCGACCGGATCACTCTGCGCGTGGGCGACACTGCCCGATTCTACGGAACGGAGTTCACCGTGGTCGGCGTTCTGGCGCCCACGGGCATGGGAATGGACTGGACAGTCTATCTGCCCGACAAGGCGTTGCGGCGGATGGTCGCCAACTCCGGGGCCAAAGCGGACATGCGCCTTAGGATCGCTGACGGGGCAGCGTCGGCGGTCTTCATAAAGGCCGACCCAGGCGCCGACGTGATAGATCTTGCAGAGCAGATCGAACAGAACCACCCGTCCGTTCAGGCGGTCCTGTCATCGACGGTGGCCGGTATCGCCCGCAAGCATCTCGGCGGGGTAACGCTGGTGCTGGTCTGCGTCATTACCGCCCTGTGGGTGATGGCTCTCGTGCTCAGCGGCGTAATGTTCTCCCAGGCCGTCAAGGAACGCCAGGGTGAGATCGGGCTGCTTATGGCAAAAGGCGCCACGAGGGGATTCGTTCTGGGCACGCTCGCCCGGGAGACTATAACCGTAGCGCTGATCGCAGCGGTATTCGGCTCGGTGGTTGCTACTGGAGCCGTGACCGTGTTTCGAGAGGCTCTGGCAGATTCGCTGGGCACGATGGACGTCCTGCCCACGGCGTCTGCGGTGGTGTATTTCGTGGTCGGATTTAGTATGATTGTCGCATCAAGTTCGGTCCTTGCGTCCATCCTTCCTGCGCTCGGCGTGTCAAGAATGGAGCCGTACGAAGCCATCCGGAGAGGAAAGACCGCATGATTGTCCGCGCCTACAACCTGACCAAGACCTACCAGAGCCCGCGCGGGCCGGCCGCAGCGCTGGACGACGTGAACGTCGAGATCGCCCCGGGACAGTTCGTCGTTGTGATGGGCCACTCGGCGGCGGGAAAGTCCACGCTCCTGGGCGCAATTGGCGGCCTGCTCAGGCCTTCGACGGGGCAGGTGTATATCGATGGACTGGAGATCTGGCAGCTCGATGAACGCACCCGCGCGAAGCTGCGGGCCGGAAAGATCGGATTTGTATTCCAGAACGCATCGGTCATCAGGTCCCTGACCGTACTGGAAAACGTGCTTCTTGCCGCAACGTTCCTGCCCAAAGGCGCAAAGGCGAAGGCCGGCCGGGCGACGTCGCTTATCAAAACGGTAGGTCTGGCCGACAAGGCCGATGCGTATCCGCACGAGCTTTCCGGCGGTGAGAAACGTCGCGTCGCCATCGCCGGGGCGCTTATGAACGATCCGCCCCTACTGCTGGCCGACGAGCCCACCGGCGATCTCGACGCCAAGACCGAAACCGACGTGATGGATCTGCTGGGCCGACTCAACTCCGAGGGCACTACCGTGGTTATGGTCACGCACAACTCCGACCTGCGGCGATACGCCGATCGCGTGCTGCTGATAACCGACGGGCGTTTGAGCGAAGATGCCGGCCATGAAGGCCCGTCCGCCTGCGGCCGGATCGAGGAGACTCATCTATGAGGCGCGCCCTGCTGGGTATTGCCGCAACCGCCGCACTTCTCACCGGCGGCTGCAGCGGCCAGGATGAAGCCCAAGTTCCCGCCGAATGGGAGTTCAAGACCGGCGACGTCATGCCCACATGCCCGACCGTGGCGCCTGATGGAACTATCTACATCGGCTCGCACGATAAACATCTCTATGCGCTCAGCCCGACCGGCGAGGAGAAGTGGCGATTCAAGACGGGAGGTTTCGTTCACGGTACGCCCGCGATAGTCGAGAACGGGAACGTCATATTCGGATCATTCGACGGACACGTGTACGCGGTAGACCCCACGGGCTCCGAACTGTGGCGGTTCAAGACTGGCGACAAGATCGAGTCATCCCCAGCGGTCGGGCTCCACGGAACACTGTACGTTTCCTCGCATGACATGTATCTGTATGCTCTGGATCCCGCAACCGGCGAGCCGCGGTGGAAGGTCAAGACCGACGCCAAGATCGCATCGTCGCCTGCTATCGGATCCGATGGGACCATCTATGTCGGCTCGGGCGACTTCCATTTGCGTGCGATCAACCCGGACGGAACTGTGCGGTGGAAGTTTAAGACGGGCGGGAAAGTTCTGGCCTCGCCCGCACTGGGCCGCGACGGAAGCGTCTATGTCGGCTCGGACGACCACCTGATCTACGCCGTCTCGTCAGACGGCGCCGAACTGTGGCGATTCGACACCGGAAGCAGCGTTTATGCTTCGGCAGCCATCGGCGCCAACGGCACGATCTACGTCGGTTCGCTGAGCAAGTACTTCTACGCCCTGAGCCCCCAAGGCAAGCTCAAGTGGAAGTTCAACACACGCGACTGGGTTATCTCCTCAGCCGCGGTCGGCGCCGACGGGACGATTTACGTTGGCTCGTACAATCACCACTTGTACGCATTCAGTTCCGCCGGTAAGGTGCTCTGGAAGTTCAAAACGCGGAAGTTCGTCTTCTCATCGCCGACGATCCGCGACGACGGCATGCTGCTGGTCGGTTCGGACGACGGCTCGCTGTATGCGGTCAAGACAGCTAGCGTATCCCTGGCCATATCGCCCTGGCCCAAATTCCGCGCGGATCCCGCCTGCCGCGGACGCATCGTCACGCCATAGCGTCCGGCAGTGTTGACCTTCCACCAGGCCGTGAAACAGTGGCATCAACACCGCCGCCGCCAAACATGCGCGATGTTACATTATTTCCACTCAACTTGTCATGGAAGATCGGAGTTTGGAGAATAACAACCGCGAGGGTCATCTGCTCTTCTGAGGGGTTAGTTTAGTTCCGGAAGCCTCAGCCAAAAGCGCCACACCTTGACCATAAAGTGCTGTTTTCAGGGCGAATTGCGAGATTATTCGAGGACTCTTAATCAGCGGGTCGTAGGTTCGAGTCCTACGCGGCGTATCAAAAAAACCGGCCATAACAGGCCGGTTTTTTAATGGGATACGCCAATTCCCACTCACCCGGTATAGGGCGCCATGAGCATCATGAACTCAAGCTCCATTGCCCATGCTACCCCACTGCAGCACCGTGCAGTTCTCTATCGTAAACCTGATAGTCATTCCTGCCAGCCTCCTTTGCCTGCAAGAGAGCTATGTCAGCCAGCAAGAGGGCTTCTTGCAGCGTCTGTGCGTTTTCAGGACATACCGCAACACCTGCGCTGACTTCCAGATGCTCCGACCGCGAAGCGTCAATGTAAACCGTAGTTTCTCTGGCAAGGCGGACTATCTTGGCCGCAATCCTGCACGCTTCGTCGGCTTCACAATCCCGCAGGAGAATCGCAAATTCATCTCCGCCCAACCGTGCAACTTCGTCGGTGGCGCGAACAGATTGCCTCAGGGCCGAAGTAAACGCCACAAGAACACGGTCCCCTGTGTCGTGGCCGTAGCTGTCGTTGAACTTCTTGAACTTGTCCACGTCGAGCATGAGAAGGCTCGATGAACCTCCGCGACGATTTCGAAGCATATCGTCCTTATGCATCGCCTCCTCGAAGTACCTGCGGTTATGCAGTCCTGTCAGCGGATCGGTAGTAGCCTGCTGCTTATTCTCCTCCACCAGACGCAGCGACGTTATTGCTGTTCCAACCATCTGACCGTATATGCCAAGCACCTCGATATCCTCTTCGGAAAAAGCATCCGTTTCATCACGGCGCAGATACATCCAGCCGAGCATGTTGGTCCCGCTGGTCAGCGGTATGCAGCAGTAGCTCCCCGCGTCCTTGGCCCAAGCGCGATATGGGCAACCCTCCAACGTATTACCGGCATCGGCGACATAGTAGGTCTGCCCGATCCTGGCGGCGCGACACAGATGCCAGTCCTTGCGCAAGCGATGCATCGCGTCGTCATCCTGGCAAGTGACAACCTTCTGGCCGACAATCATGATCGGTGTTTCTACAACCCCCTCGGACTCGATGCTGTGGATTGCCAGAAAGTCCGGAGCAAAGATATCCATCACATGCCTAGCCAGCACGCGAACAACCTGGTCCTGATCGATCTCGCTGGTGACGGCCTGACTCAGGGAGACAGTGCTCGCCAATCTCCGGGAACGGACTTTTATAGTCTGCTCAAGTCCAATACGTTGTTGCGTCGCCAACGCCTTGGAATAGCGTGAATAGAGCAATACGAAACCAAGATGCTCGGTCATAATTCGTTTGCGAAACACTGATTCCATCTTGTGGAATTTCGTAGCGTCGATGCCTTCGCGATTAGCCGCCTTCGTCAGCACTTTCTTGCAGGCGTATTCCAGACAAAGGAACACCGACGTTATGTACGGAGCCGGTACGCCCTTGCGAGCGCAATACAGCGCCAGGTGCCTCAGGTGCGATTCCCGCACGTCGGGATGCCACGGCCTGAGCCCCGCTTTCAGCCACTTCCGCATACGACCGCGAGTCTTTCCGGTCTGCCCCGGATCACCGAATAATGTCGCTCCTCCAGGCAGCATACTCAACCTGCTGAACAAGAGGTTGAGGATCATTTCTGACGAATCGATGATCATCTGGCGAATTTCTTCAAGCAAGCTGATTTCCGCAGTGCGCAGACGAAAGAGCTTCGCCGCCTGCGATGCTGAAAGTTGCATCAATTCATCAGTTTCCTGCCGTTTTGAAAACGATTGCACCATCTGCGTAGTCCTCACAATGCCTTGCGATAACTCCCGCAGACAAGAAATCCGCGAGACTCAGGTGACGCCACAGGTGACGCCCCAACCTATGGAGTATATCGGCACTTATGTGCCCTAGAATCACCGACAAGATGAAGAATGTTGCATTTGCTACAATGCGGAGAATTCCCGCTTCCTTCACCGTTTGAAACGCAAAACTCGCCTGAACGATGCGCAAGTCTTGCCCCAGAGGCGGAAAGAGGTTCTTCAGCTTCCGGCCGAAGGGCTGACGGCGCTGGACCACTATACTCCAGAGCTTGGATCAAACTCAGATGGCGATCGCTTTCCAACTCTGGTTGATATCCTCCAGCAACACAATCACCTCTTCAATCATCTTCCGATCGTTGCGGAAGTTGGCTTGGGTGAGATGGGATATCATAAACTCATAAAGGCGCCGAAGGTCCGCGGCAATATCGCCTCCGGCGTTCATGTCGAGCACACTGTTGAGTTCAATGATTATGTCCGTAGCCTTGCCTACATACTCGCCCTTGGCGGGAATATTCCCGTCGGTAATCGCAGCGATCGCCTGCCGGAGCGCTTTGATCGCTCCGTCATAGAGCATGACGATCAATCCGCCCTGGGATTGTGTCGTTATCGCGTTATTCTGATAAGCCTCTATAGCACCCATGCCTGATTTCCCTACTCATCTTTGTTCTTGGACATGTTGTCCAGGGCTGCAAACATCGCATCGAATGCAGCCCGCTGTGAATCCAATTTAGCCATCGCCGTTTCCATACGCGCGTATTTCTCTCTGAGATACGTCTCTTTTCTCTCCAGGAGACGCTCCTGGAACTCGATATTCCTCTCAACGCTTTCTATCGCAGAACTGTACTGCTGTCTCTTGGTGGTAAGTACGCCTGTGACATTGTCCAAGAGGGACGCGACCCGATCGTACAATACGTTTCCAAACCCCTGGCGAACGCGAACATCCGCGTTGGCTGTATAGGCCCCCGAGCCGTCCCAGACCGCGGTGAGATTGAGATCCTCCTCCGGACCGCCGACAGCTCCGCTCAACTTATCTCCAGAGATCGTCAGGTTTCGCCAGACACTCTCACCTTCGGTCTTGATCATCGCCATGGTAACGGCGCCGGCTGCGTTAAAGTCCACGCGAACGTTGTAAACACCGCCGTCGGTGCTGTCGCTTGAACTGGTGAACTGGACATCGTCAATATCGGAGACCCCCGTACCCGATCCGCCAATCAGATCCAGCACACCGCGGTAATCCGTCGACAAGGCCGAACTGAGTGCGGATTCGTTCAAAAACATCTTGCCGATATCCTCGAAAACGGGCAGACCGGCCGAATCGGTCGCACCGAACTCCAGCCCGATTTCAGAAGCCATCGTGAAAGCGTCGCTGCCCGAGACAAAACCCGGAACCGCCGAAGTAACTCCCGATCGCAAAGTATCGAGCAGGCGATTAATGGACGAGTCACCCTGGAGAACACCCCCTGTCTCCGTCGTATCGCTATACCCGGCATACGCGCTGATCTTATCGACCAATCCGTTGTAAACAGCCGCCAGATTCGACAAGTCCGACCTCAGTAAAGTGGTGTCGCGAGTGATGCTTATCGACGTGGAGCCCGTTGTGCGAGCCTCAATCATCACGTCGGGAATAACGTCCGAAATTGAGTTTGAATTACGCGTTATCCAATCACCGGCCGGATACCCGTCAACGCGTATCTGCAGGTCCTGGGCGGTCTGCGTTTCGACAAAATCCGCGCTGTCGAACCCCACAATCGTGGTGGCGAGATCATCAATGGCGATACTGTGGATCGTACCGGTGTCCTTACCGGCCAGCACCAGGTGATACGCTGAATTGTACTCCAGGATACTGGCGGTGACACCGGGATTCTGGGCGTCGTTATTGATCAGGTCTCTCAGATTCTCAAGCGTGGTCTCGTCGGTCAGGCTAATCGAGCGGGCGGTTGAATCGTAAGAATAAGAGAAGACCCCGGCGCCTACTGCGGATGTTGTCTCCGCCAGGCCCGCATTGTGAACCAGACGATGGGCCAACGCCAGCTGGTTTATCTCGACCTGGTGGGAGCCCTCGGTCGCGCCGGTCGACGCCGTTGCGGTCAGGATATCGCTATCCACCGAAACCCCCTTGACCTTCTCGAGAGTGGCGGAACTTCGCAACGAGTCGACTTGGCTCTTGAATGCGGTGAGGCGAGATTCAAGATCGGCCAGAGCACTGTCCTTGGCTTGCCAGGTTCTTTTTTGAGTATTGAGCCGGTTGAGGGGAATGCGGTTAAACGCCATCGACCGCTCGATAAGAATATCGCTGTCAATGCCGGAAAACACACCGCTAAGTCCTGACTGGCCCATACCTGCTCCTAATGCCGGTTCAATATCACGTTGACTATCTCGCCACTCTAGTTATCGAGGCAAAAGAGCAGAACTTTAGACATACTAGACAACAAAACCAAACGGACGCCCACCACCTAATACGCGACCTATAAGCAATTTACGCGATAAACAATAAACCGACCGCGGGACTTTGCAGATTATCTGCATCCCGCGGCCGGTTTGTACCCCAGGCAACCCGAGCAATACTCGGAAACTCAAACAGCCCAGTCGCCCATTCCTATCGACCCATGCTATGTACTATCCCAGCAACTTCAGCGCCATCTGCGGCATGGAGTTGGCTTGCGCCAGCATGGAAATACCCGCCTGCGCCAGCACCTGGTTTCGCGTCATGTTCGCCATTTCGGTCGCTACATCGACGTCCGAAATACGTGACTCAGCCGCACTCAAGTTCTCGGCCTGAATGTTCAGGATCGTATTGGCCGCCTCAAGACGGTTCATATAGTAACCGAGCTTGGCGCGATACGTATCCTTCGTGGTTATGGCGGTGGATACTGCTGTCAGCGCTGCAGACGCATCCGTCACCAGACTCACGCTTCCACCATCGGCGGCGCCGTTGGTGATGGCGAAGTCGGCGTCGGCGTCAAAGGCGGTGACGTCGTTGGTGCCCGAACCGATGGTAATGTCGTTACCAGCTCCAGCGGTCAGAGCAGTCAACTCAAGCCTGTAAGCGCCGTACGTCGAGTCATAGGTGGCTTTTGCAAACGCCGTATCCGAAGCGGTCCAGTCACCCGCAATCGCCGCGTCGTTCAGCGCGGTGACCAGTTGACTGAGCGTTATGCCCGTGCCCGAGTAGTCCGTACCGCCAATATTGGTCAGGTCCAGCGTAACGTCGGAATCGGTGGCCATGTTGATGTCGATGACTTTGTGGGTCGCATCGATGTCGGCGGCTTGGATGTAGAGGTTGTCAACCGTCGTGGCGTACGACGAACCATGGGTGGCTGTTGACGTGCTGTTCGGCGTGGCGTCGACAGCAAGACCACCGGCGCCGGCGGTGACGTTCTCTGCGGTAAAACTGATAGAGGCTGATCCAAGGTGGAACGACACGCCGTTGGTGTTGTTCAACACACTTGTGCCATTAAACGTCGTCGAGTTGGCGATACGCGTGATTTCGGCGCCGAGCTGAATGTATTCGTTGTTCATGATCGCGATCTGATCAGGAGAATACGATTCGGTTGCGGCCTGTTCGGCTAGCTCCTTCATACGAACGAGCAGATCGTCGATGACGGCCATCGCACCTTCAGCCGTCTGCAGCATCGAAACGGCGTCTTGAGCGTTTCGGGCCGCCTGATTGAGCTGGGCGACATCGCCACGAATAAGCTCGCGAACAGCCAATCCTGCAGCATCGTCCTTTGCGGAGTTAATCCGCAGGCCGGACGAAAGCCTTTCGACGGACGTGGCCAGCGAGTTGTAACTCGTGCCCAGGTTCCGCGCGGCATTGGCCGCCATTAGGTTATTCTTAATCGACAGCATATTAATACCTCTCCCTCGTAAGCGTTTCTGCTGTCAGGCCTACGCAGCCTGACACGTTTACTTACTGCAGAAACTCGGAGTTTTTATATTAGATTTCGATTTCCGCAAGACCGCCCAGTCTTGCAGGCGACCAGGGATCACTTCCCATTGCCCGTTTCCAGAGTTACTTATCGAGGGATAATCGGAATACTTAAGAAATACCCCAAAAAAAATGTTAAGATAGGTAGTTTGTGATATGTCCCGATCTTCCGGAAAAGTACGCAAGCACGTTTGTATTGCATTATATGTAAAGGGCGAAGTAAAACTGTAGCGCGGGCGGAGCAATAGTGTAGCGCTTGTGGGTATGAATACCCCAGACCGCCTGGGGCGTCAAGTTTCTGTTCTATTTGGTTGTTTGTCTTTCCTTTCTTTCCGCTGTCCGGCTGT
>JASLNT010000004.1 GCA_030745875.1 Phycisphaerae bacterium | reverse complement strand
CTGTGGCTTGGGGGTCATGATTCCATCCAAAATTGCAAGGTTTTGAAGTTCCATCCTCAATACCCTTGCGATTATATCACAACCAAATCGCTATTTCATCCTTTGCTTATAGACTCAAAACACTTTTTCAGGGCCGACTACTTACGTTAATGACTACGATGTCGGTGACTATGTTGGCGTCGACCAGTTTGAATCTCAGCCGTTGCGAACACATGAAAGACGCCCTCTCGGCGCAGTTGTCGGCTGAGAGCGGGCTGGAGTTCATGCGGATGAGTTTCACCAAACTCAGAATGCCCGAGGAGACCGATGGCGATACTTTCATGGGCAGGCTGTCGTCGGGGCTTTCGGACATCCTTGACGAGACGGCGAACGTCGGCAGCCAGGTGGTCTCTTACAACGGGTCGGTGATTTCTCTGCCTGCGGTTTCGGTGGGGGATACGAGTTTCGTATGTACGATCACCGCCCTTACACCCGACGCCGGAGGCATCCCGCGATGCCGTCTGACCTCGATCGGTTCGTGCGGACAGGCGTCGCGCACCGTCAGCCTTGATCTGAGGATGTCCGGCGTTTCGGCTGGTGCGTTTAATTACGCCATCGCATCCAAGGGCGGCATCTCCGTCAGCGGAAGTGCGACAATCGACGGTATGACATCATCGAAGGATGCAAATATCCTGTCGATCAGTCAGTCGGCTCTTGCGATATCAGTCGGCGGCAGCGCCACGGTAGGAGGCGACCTGTTCCTTACCGCAGAGGGCGAAGACTCAGTATACCTCCAGGGCGGAGGGCTCAGTGTCGGCGGAACGTCCGACATCAACGAGATAGTCGACAATCACGTGCATCGCCTGCCTGAAGAGCCCGACTTCCCCGCGGTCGACCTGACGCCCTTCTCCGCACTGGCGACAACCGTGATCGACTCGAACACCGATCTCAGCGGTCCTGGGCTTGTCGTGAACAACGCTCGGATAGCGGCCGGTACGAATCCGGAATTCAAGCAGGATACGGTTATCAACGGTGTCCTATATGTTGAATCGCCCAACACGGTTACTTTCAAGTCCAAGGCTGTACTCAACGCGATTGTAGTCACCGAAGACGCCACCGGGCAGGCCGGACCAAACTCCCTCGAATTCAAAGGTCAGGTCCAAGCGCCTGGCGTGGACGCCTTGCCCGACACAGCGGAATTCCAGGACGTCAAGGCACAAAGCGGAACGATCATCCTGGCGCCGGGATTTGGCGTGCAGTTCTGCGGCGGAGTGAACAGCATCAATGGGACGATAGCGGCCGACCAGTTTTCGTTCCTGGGCAATTCGAACATTTCCGGTGAGATCGCCGGCACGATTATCGGCTTGTCATCCAAGGACCTGGTGATGCAGGGCAACGCGACGATACTGATCAACAAACAGGATTCCAACAACACCCCGGCCGGTTTCGTGCACTTCAAAGGACTCTCGGTCATCACCAACACGTACGCCGAAGGAAACTGAAGCCCGCACGTACGGAAAGGCCTGGAAATGTGAATGGCCCTGATACGATTGCGGGGGCTCGTTCATCCCCCAGCCCATCTCGTTTCGAAGGCGTCTACGGTTTGGACGGTGCGGTAGTGGGGGTTTTCTTCTCGCCGGGCGCCGAGATGCAATAGAGGCTCTGGTCCCCTCGCAGGAACATTTCCCTTCCCACGATGGCAGCCGATGCGTTAATCGGTTCGGCGAGCCTGTTCAGCGCCAGGATCTTGAGTTCCTTATCGTGTTTCAGCACGAGCGTGGCTCCGGTTCGGTCGGTTATGTAAACGCGTTCGGCCGCTCCAACGGGCGAGGCGTATACGTTGCGGATACCAGGCAGGCGGTAGGGGCCTTCGGTGTCCTGTCCGGTCTTCACGTCCAATCGCGACATTACGGGCTGGTAGTGGTGGAGGAAGTAGAGGCTCTTGTCGTACAGCAGCAGCGAAGGCACGTAAGGCGTACCGCGCCTGCGCCGCCAGATCACGTGATCGCTTGAACTGATGTCGCCCCTGGACCCGGAAAGTCGAATCGCAAGCATTCCCTGTTTAACGTAGCTGCTTCCGGCGTAGACCACGCCGTCGGACGACACCGGCGAGGCCACGATATTGGCAGACAGTCCAGCGCACCGCCAGATGACCTTTCCGTTTTCCAGGTTGTAACCGCGCATCCTCTTCGTACCGTTAACGATGACCTGCGGTTTTCCATCGACCTTTACGACGATCGGCGTGGCCCAGGAGGTTACTTCCTGGCGTTTGGTCTTCCAGAGTTGCTTGCCCGTGCGTTTGTCGAACGCGGCGATGAACGATTGGTCTTCGTGATCCCAGTTGACGATCACAGTATTTCCGTACAGTGCGGGCGAACTGCCCTCGCCGTGTCCGTGTTTGATCCGCATCTTACCCAGATCGATCGACCACTTCTTCTCACCGCGGAAGCTCACGCAATGCAGCCCTCGCGACCCGAAAAACGCATATACGTTCAGCCCGTCGGTCACCGCTGAGTTCGACGCCATTGTCCCGGTGTAATGAATCCCTTCGTGGGGCAGGGCCTTAATCACAGTTTTGCGCCAGAGGATCTTCCCATTCGGACGGTTCAGGGCGATCACCACGAACTCAAGCGCCCGGGTCACCGGTTCGTAATCGTGCACGCCCTCAATCTCGGGGCCTTTTTGGATCTGTACCTTCCCGTAAGGTATCGCGGCCGTTACGAATACGTGATCTTTCCAAACGATCGGCGTTGAGTGCCCGCTGCCCGGAAGGGCGGTCTTCCAGCGGATGTTCTTGTTCTCGCTCCACTCGATCGGCGGGTCTCCTTTGGGCGCCACCCCCGTGCTCAACGGTCCGCGCCACTTCGGCCAGTACTTCACGGACTCGTCGCTGGTTTCCGCAATCAGCGATTCGACCGACAGAAACATCGCGCCCAGCACCGCTGCGATGCTGACAATCGTTCGATATTTTCCCATTGTCTTGATCATATCCGTCACATCAGTTTAGCTATCTCACCGCCAAACGGAATCGAGAATTTGACGTTGCTGCGAGTTTTTGGGGAACGATGCGCCCGCCGCCGTCGATTGCTGAGTCTTTTGTCTTGCCTTGAGCCCCGGATTTGGATACCTTGTTGGGCTCTAGAGGCCGAAAGCGGTGCGTTACCGCTTTCAGCTTTTGCTTTTGTATAGTACATGAGAAGACCGTAAATCAAACGCCCGCAAGGGGCTTATACGGGTATTGGAGAAAGATATGGCAGACTATAAGGCGCTGGATAGCAAGGCAATTAAGCTGGCCAGGCAAATTGCGAAAATGTGCACCGAAGCGGGCAGCGGACACCCCTCCACCGCGATGTCGCTTCTGCATATAACCACCGCGCTGATGTACCGCGTGATGCGTTACGATCCGAAGAATCCGTGGAACAAGGGCGCCGACCGCCTGGTGCTGTCCGAAGGACACGCAGTTCCGGTGGTGTACGCGGCGTATTGCGAACTGGGCGGAATTGTAGGAACTCAGGACCAACCGTCGGAACTCCGATTCGACGACGCACTGACGCTTCGCGAGGGCGACAGCGTGCTCGACGGGCATCCGAACCCCGCGGTCGGTTTCCCGTTCTTCGATGCGGCCACCGGTTCGCTCGGTCAGGGGCTCTCGGTCGCCGCCGGTCTTGCCTCCGGCGCCAGAGTAGCGGGCTCCGACGCAAAAATGTACTGCATCTGCGGTGACGGTGAGAGCCGCGAAGGGCAAATCTGGGAAGCATTGGACTACATCGCAGACCACAAACTGACCAGTGTCTGCACGATTTTCAATTGCAACGGACAGGGACAGAGTGATTATGTCTCTCCGCAACAGTCTGCGGCGACCCTGCAGGCCAAGCTCGAAGCGTTCGGCTTTGACGTTAAGGTCATCGACGGACACGATTGGGAGCAGGTAATCGGCGCGCTTACCGCCCAAGCCGGTGAAAAACCCATCGCCATCGTCGCCAACACGATTAAGGGCTGGGGCGTTAACGAACTGCAGGACCGTAGCTATCACGGTAAGGTCCTCAGCGCCGAAGGGCTGCTGACGGCGTTGGCTGATCTTGACGCAAAGGCCGCCGAACTCGGCGTGACCGACGGAGACGACGCTGGAGCCGCCGACATCCCCGCGGCGCCCATCGTTGAAGCTCCCGCCGCCGACCCGATCTCCGCCGGTTCCTTTGAAGACGCCCTCAAGGCCGTCGGATGGGAAGGCCCGCTGGCCGACAAGAAACTCTCGACCCGTCGAGCCTACGGTGCGGCGCTTGTGGCGATCGGAGCGAACCCGCGGATCGTTGGTGTGGACGCCGACGTGAAAAACTCCACATTCAGCGAGATGTTCGCCAAGACATACGTGGACCGCTACTTTGAGGCCCGCATAGCCGAGCAGAATATGATCTCCGTGGGCGCCGGTCTAGCCGCAGCCGGGCGAGTGCCTTTCGTCTCGACTTTCGCGAAATTCTTCTCGCGAGCCTACGACCAGATCGAAATGGCCGCTATCTCCCACGCGAACGTCAAAATGTGCGGTTCGCACGCCGGTATCTCGCTTGCCGCCGACGGACCCAGCCAGATGTCGCTTCCGGATGTTGCGTTCTTCCGCAGCATCGCACACTCGCGCCGCCGCACCGACGGAGCCCCGGTCGTTCGGGTCATGCTGCCTTCGGACGCTGTCAGCGCGTTCAAGCTGACCGAGTTGATGGCCAACATCGACGGCATGTGCTACATGCGAACCCACCGACCCGACGTGCCCTTCATCTACGATCCCGAAGAAGAGTTCACCGAGGGCGGATTCAAGCATCTGATCGACGGTGAGGACATCGCCATCGTCGCCAGCGGATACATGGTCCACATAGCCAAACAGGCCATCGAGTTGCTCGAAGAAACCGCCGGACTCAGCGCAACGCTGATCGACGCATACTCCATACCGCTGGACACTGAAGAGATTCTGAAGATCGGCGACGACTGCAGAGGACAGATCCTCGTGGTCGAAGACAACTTCGCCGGAGGCATCGGCGACGAAATCTGCGCCGCAGCCGCCACCAGCGATCTCGGCGTGACCGTGAGGACCATGTACGTCACTGACATGCCCAAGAGCGCCAAGAGCCCCGTGGAAATCATGGAGATGGCGTCGCTGTCGCCCAAGAACATCGCCGACACCGCACAGGAGATGTTCGACGGTTCCGTCGCCTAGAGTCGGTCTAACCTGAACAAATAGAAGAGTCCGGGACGCCTGCAAAAAGCGTCCCGGACTTTTTCATATATTGCCTTGAAGCGCTTGCGGTTTTGCGCGTCGTTCTTGTGAGTTTTACATTTTCAGGAAGTTCTCGAGCAGTTTGTGCCCGATCTCGGTCAGGAAACTTTCCGGGTGGAACTGCACGCCATGGGTCGGATGCGTCTTGGACCGTATGCCCATAAGCTCGCGCCTGTCGACGCTCCAGGCGGTTTCGATGAAATCGTCGTCCAGGTTGGTCGGGTCCACGATCAGGCTGTGATACCTGGTGGCGGTGAACGGATCGGGCAGACCGGCGTATACGCCCTGTCCGTCGTGGGCGATTTCGCTGGTCTTCCCGTGCATCAGACGATCGGCCCGGATTACATCGGCTCCGAACACCTGTCCGATGCTCTGGTGTCCCAGGCAGACTCCGAGTATCGGTATCTGCCCGTGGAAATGCTCGATGAAGTTCATAGACTCACCGGCCTCGTTAGGCGTACACGGACCCGGTGATATGATCAGGTGCGTGGGGTCGTACTGTTCGGCGGCCTGTTCGGCGGTCATTACGTCGTTGCGGACGACCTGCAGTTTCCAACCGCTGTCCAGTTCACCGATACGCTGGACCAGGTTGTAGGTGAAGCTGTCGTAGTTGTCGAGTACGAGGATCATGCTGCAATCCTAGCCTCACCGCGCCCGCCGGTCAAGAAAAGCGGTAACCTTTCGGGCGTTTATGCGTTATAATAGTCAGGAAGAGTATTTGTCCTGCCTTATATCCGGGAGATGCATATGAATCGGCGAGTATGCGCCAGTGTGATCGGAATGGCGGTGGTTTGTGCGGCGGTCGCGGGGATGTTGGATCCGCTCGACGCCTGCCAAGCCGCCGAACCGACAACAGCTCCGAAGGAAACTCCGACAACCGCCCCCGCCAAGGAGCCCGGTGTCCAGTCGCTGGCTCACTATGTCAAGGTTATCAAGACCGACAAGGATCCTTCGGTTGTGCTGCGCGCCTACACCAGGGCTTGCGCGCTGAACCGGATGGACCCCGAACTTAACAGCGTTTACATGCGACGCATGCTGCTGCTGGGCAGACCGCGGGCGGCTTACACGTCTGCCAGAATACTGTCGGCGCAGGACGCCGACGCTGGTTTGGCCTGGGCGATGATCGGATACATGATGGGGCGGTCCAACAAGTATCTCGACGCCCTGACCGCCACTGCACGCGCGCTGGAGTTCAACTCCGACGACCCCTCGATCATGAACAACGCCGGACAACTGGCCGCATGGTTCGACAACGCCAAAGCTCCGCCCAGGCTCGGTAATCGCGAGAAGCGGATCATGGACAAGCTCAAGGATAAGTTCAGCAAGTCCCAGGCCTACAAAGACGCATACGCCCGGATCAATTCGATATACGTCGACTGCAAGAAGCAGCGGTCGACCCTGGAAGGCAGACTCACCACGGCGCAAAACGAGTACAACAAGGTCCGCACGGAAGAGTTGACCCTGCGAGCCAATATCAAGCGGATTAACTCCCAGATCATCCAGCAGAACAAGAAACTGGAGGAATTGGAAAAGGACCTGCGGCGGAATCGGAATCGTCTGAATGTTGTGGACGAGATGGGCAGGTACATCTACAACCGACGCGCCATCCTCGCCGAAAACACGCGAATCGAAAGGGAGATCGAAAACGCTGAAAAGAAGAAGATCGATCTCCAGAAGGAGGGGGCTCCGATGGTCCCCAAGATACGAGTTTCCACCGCTCTGGGCCTGAAACTCCGCAAGGATATCTCCGGGTACAGCCGGTCGCTGAAGACTATCAAGCCCGCTATTCTCAGACAACTGCGCTGGGACCCGCCAGCCGTTGACGGCGTATTCACCGCCGAGACCACCAACCTTCCGCCCAAGATCAGAATCAAGCCCAAGCCCACCACCCGGCCCACGGGTTCAGCCGCTGAAATCGCTGCCGGCAAGAAACTCAAAATCGCCAAACTCTACGCCAGCAACGATAAGCCCAATCACGCCAGGGCGATCATCCTGGAGATCCTCGAGAAGTACCCCAAAACCAAAGCCGCCTCCCAGGCCAGAGTACTGCTCGAAAGCCTTTCTCCCGAGTCGAACGTACCGTAAACACGCCGTCCGGATGGGATCGAGACCGTTCCGTGCAAGAAGTGCGCTGACCGGGGGGTTTTGATCTCCGCGGCGCCGTTTTCTCCCACTGATTATTCTTCGTTTACGCTTTGGGCTGCGGGTAGTATCAGGCGGGTCCATACGTCTGAGGCGGGGAGTTTGCCGCGTTGGGCGGCCCAGACGGCTTGACGCATGTCGCTTTCATCGCCGACGATCACGGCGCGCAATGATGGGCCTATGACGGTTATCTTCCCGGTTGGATCCCCTTGCGAGGATATAACTCTCCAGAGCATATACGAATCAATTCCGCCGTGGCGAAATTGTGCGGGCAGGGCTTGGATGGCGACGGTCACCGGCTCGCCACTCGATCGCCTGTAATACGACGTGATCCGCCAATGCGATACGTTCAGGCCGTCGTCGATCAGTGCGGGCCTGGACCAACCGCCGGTCGTGGACTTGAGCGTCAGCGGGGATTCAGGAGTTTTTTCGGCGTAAGCGACAGCGTTCAGCAGCCTGGACATTCGCCTGGCGCGATATCGGAGCGTGTCGGGGCTCGCTTCATCGTCCGCGATTTCTCTCAACTGATTTGCCGCAGTCTTCGCAAAGAAGAACGTGTCGGCGGCGGCCTGGCATGCGATCAGGCGTTTCCCAAGCGGGGCCTCGGCGTCCTGTATGTAAGACATGTGTACGCCCAGGGCCACTCGATCCAACGCCGCCACATAGAGCACAACGGTCGCCAGCATCGCAGCTGTCGCCAATCCGCGTCGCAGGAACAACTGTCCCAGCAGGATCGCAGCGGCGAGCAGCAACAAACTTGAAAATCGGGTGTGCTCGATCAAGTTGGCGGCGGGCGGAGCCTCCGGGTCTACTCGCCATCTGCGGTTCGTATTGCCCAGGCCTCCCTGCCGGTCGGCGTGGAAGAGTATTTTGTCGCGATTTTCCTCTATGAACCGCTCGACGGGCATCGCGGTGAGTTTGTCATCGGTGTCGGCGAGGTCGACGAATACGCAGAGAATCAGGTTTTCGTATTCCGCGGCTCGAGAAATCACCGACAGCGGTTTGTTGCTTCGATACGAACTTCCGGTTCTGAACTTCTGGGCGATCGCGACGCCGTCGTTGATATAAGCGCTTCCGCTGCTGGAACTGTGCCCGCCGCTGTGTGCGTAATTGACTCTCATGTTCCAGCTTCCGTTCCCGTGGACTCCGGGTTCGGCGGAGTTAGCGCGGCGACGTACGGATATGCTGTTGATGTTGAAACGATAATTGACCATGCTGTCGCCCAGCTTGAAGTATTTGAATGCTCCGCTGGTTTTCCCGGCTCGCCAGGCGATGTCGAACTCATCGGTGCGGACCGCCCGCAGGCCTGTGGAACTGGTCGCTTCGATGACCATTACTTTCACCAGGAGGCGGGCTTCGGTCAGTTGCACGTTGTGACGGGGCTTGATTTCGGCGGTAAGGGGCGCTGCTTTCTTCGTGGGTACGCGGACCGAATCAGGCCCGACGGACTCGTATGCGGACACCGCCCATGCCTGGCGCCAACTGCAGAATCCGATTGACGCCAGAATCGCCGCCGCCAGAGTCGCACAGACCGATCTGGTGACGATATGGCGTCGTCTTCGTCCCCGAAAGCGCGCGGTATGGGCGTTCTGTTTGCGGCACAGTGTGAGAAAGATCAGCAGCAGAATGATCAGCAGCACAACGCCCGGGACGGTTATTGCTATTGTGGAGTAGTCGTGAGCCGCTCTTCTGGAGGCCCTTATTTCGGCTTCAATTTCGGCGGCCTGGGCACGCGCATTGGCCTCCGCTTGTCTGTCCAGCTCTCTTTCGGTTTGTTCTTCTTCAGAGGGGATAGTTGTCGGAGTTCCCGCTTGAACTGTCGTTGGGGCCCGGGCGGGTTCTTCCGACGAACCGCCCATTGGCGGGATGGGGTCGTTCTTCAGAGGGTAAGACGACGAATCGTGAGACACCCTCGCCACATACAGGGACATTGTCAGGGCGAAGACCACAACAATCCCCAGCACGATCAGCACAGCCCATGTATTGCCCCCGCCTCCTCCAGGCCGACCGGGGCGTGAAACGCCTTCTTTGCGAACGTACCGCGAATGACCGAACAGCAGACCCATCGCCCCCAGCGCCAGCATCGACAGTATGCTGACGTATCCGTTGATCTCTCCCCATATCTCCTCCTCGGCCATACACCCCAACCATACCATCGCTCCGGTCACCCCCGCGGCAGGCAACCACGACATCCACACGCCTCCGCGCGTTTGGGAAAGCGCCGCACACGCATGCGTGCACGCCAGAACCAACAGCGGAATCACCACCGCTAAAAAGTACAAGTACGTTTCGGGCCAGGGCCCGAACGGTATCGTAAAACCGCTGTCGACAACAAGCGACCAGAGCAGTTGGGGCAGGTTCAGAGCGATGCTCAGGGTTCCTATAAGGCAATAAGCCAGAACCGCCCCTCCGCCGATGAGAACTCCGCTGAGATATCGCTGCGAGCGAGTGGGCGGAAGTGCGAAGGCGAATTCCTCGCTTCCATCGGCTGCATCAGCCCCGCCGAAAATCATACCCGAGATCGCCGCAAATATGCTGCCCGTAGCGATGATCCACCCCGGATGATGGAACAGCATCACGGCCCATCCGCCGATCAGAAGGACTATCAATCCGCCGATGATCACTCCCCGGCCGGCCAGCCAGTGACGCCACATCAAACCGCGGAGTATGTTCACCCCTCCGGGGTGTTCGGGGCTCAGAACCGTATCAGTTGTCGCGTTCATAGCTGCATGTCTCCAAACTCGCCCCGAGCTTCCGGGCCGAACAAGTCGATAAATATCTCTTCAAGTCCCAATGGGAATATGTTGACCCGCAGATCGGGCCGTTTGTGCAGTTCGTCGAACTGGGTTTCGCTGACCATTCGAACCACCGATGTGACGACCGGGCCTTCCGCTTTCGTGCGGATCGCTCCGGGGATCTCGAAACCGGTCGGTATGGCGTCGCTGTTGAAGACCACCTGCACGCGCTTGGTTCTGTTCTGCAGATCGTCCAGGCGCGCCTGGGTTACGATCCGCCCGCGATCCATGATTCCCACATATTCGGCGACACGCTCGAGGTCGCTTAAGATGTGCGTCGAGAAGAAGACCGTGCAGGGCGAGACGCTGGCGATAACGTCGATTGTCTCGTCGATTAGTTCGCGTCGGGCGATCGGATCCAGGCCTGCGGCCGGTTCGTCGAGCATGAGCACTTCGGGCCTGGCGGCGAATGCGAGCAGTATCGCGACCTTTCGCTGCTGTCCGCCCGACAGCAGGCCGATCTGGCGGTCCCACGGAAGGCCGAATCGCTCCGCCAGAGAGCGTGCGTAGGGCTGGTCCCACTTCTGGTAGAAATGTCCCAGGTAGCAGCAAAGCTCGGAGATAGTCATCCATTCGTGAGCCTTGTGCACTTGCGAAACGTATCCGATGCGCTGGCGGTGGGACGGGTCGCTGCGCCACAGGTCACGTCCGAGTATCCGCCCGATCCCGCCGGTGGGGCGGAGGAGCCCCATCAGCATGCGGATCAGTGTTGTCTTGCCCGCTCCGTTTCGACCGACGAGTCCGTAAACCACGCCTCGGGGGACACTGAGGTCCAGTCCGCTGACCGCGGCCACGCCGCCGGCGAATGTTTTCGAGAGGTTGTCGGCCTCGATTACTGTTGGGTTTTCAATCATGTCGCACCTTCTGAAGTTCTTCTTGCACTACTTTCATAACCAGTTCCGCCGAGGCACCCATTTGCGCGGCCTCCACGGCCAACTGCCTTGCCAGCTGCTCCAGAGCCTCGCGGAGTTGCGCCGCGGGCGGGGCTCCGGCCGCCTCAGCGATGAACGCTCCCTTTCCCTGCTTCATCTCGACGACGCCGGCGTGTTGGAGCTCGGTGTACGCCTTGACTATGGTCGTGGGATTAACCGCCAGTGAGGTCGCCATGCTGCGTATGGAAGGCAGTTTGGAGCCCGGCGCCAGCAGGCCCGAAGCGATGTAGTATCTGATCTGCTCCATCACCTGTCGGTAAACCGGGACGCCGCTGTTTGGATTAATCTGCAAATGAAGCATTATCTGTAAGCACCGTTAACACAGGAAATGGGCGACGCGTGAGACCAGGAAAGTGACCCGGCCCCATTTCTGCGCCTTCATCTCTACTATGTCCTCTTGCTCGAGTTCAGCGTACGCCTTGACGATAGTCGCCGGATTGATCCCAAGCGATGTCGCCAGACGGTGGGCCGAAGGCAGTCTTGTTCCCGGGGACAGGAGCCCCGAGTCGACGTAGCGCCTTAACCGTTCGGCCACCTGCCGGTAAAGCGGTACGCCGTTGTTTGGATTAATATGCAAATGAAGCATGGCGGATCTCCGCGTGCTGAATACTATGACTGTATCATAACACCCATACAGTTGGAAGTCAACTTATTTTAAATAAAAAACTATAAGTCGCTTATGGTGCACATGTTAACGGCCTGTGACATACCGAGGTGTTTGTTCGGACGAACGCGACAGAGCTTTCCGGCGGCGGGAAAATGTATCTAATGAATATAAAAGCAGTTATAGTCGAACGATGAAACGATCCAGTCCGCCCACAAGACGTAACCGAGTGTCACAGAGATGAGAAATCCGCTACCCGAATGGTCAGACTGTCCAGTATCTGAGTGATTGTAATATATGCGTGTACAAGCGGTTACGGTTGACGGAGTGTCCAGGAGGCGGATATGATCGGTCGGAAGAAAGTGTGAACCAAATGTGACACTCGGGAAATCCCATCTACTTGCCCGTGCGCGCCCTGGCTCGAGCGACGAGATACTGCAGGATGTCGGGGTACTCGACCAGCGGGTGGTCATCGGTGATTATATACGGACATCGCCAATCCAGGCGGGGCGAATCGCGGTATTCGAGCAGGGCCTGTACGCCCATGTGACGGGACCTGCATTCGACGGCCAGCGGGCCTTCTTTCCGGAGTTTAGTTTCGATGGACTGTCGGTTGTAGGTGATCGGTGAGTCGGAGACGACGAGCAGATATCCCTTGTCGAAGCTCTCTCCGTATTTGAACACGCTTGAGGCCGTCGCGCGGACGATTTGGGCCAGTTCGTCGGCGATGCCCATGGAGTTGCTGTAGATGCAGAACACTCCTCCGGGCTTGAGACGGGACTTGACCAACTGCATGTACTCCCTCGACAGCAGGCAGCTGCTCCCGCTTTGCACCAGGTAAAGCGGTTGCTGGGTGATCAGGTCGTATTTCTTGTCGTTGTTCAACGCCAATCCCGACCGCCCGTCCCGCCAGATTATTTTCACTTTCGAGTTTTTCGCAACGTTCATCGTTCCGTCGGGATAGTCGCGCAGTATTCGTTTGAGCACTTCGTTGATCTCATAGGCGTCGACTCGATCGACGAGTTGCGATTTGGCGAGCGTTGCGGCGGTTATTCCCGTGCCCAGTCCGATTACGCAGACATCGGGGGTTCTCTCGCCCTGATGGCAGAGCAGCGGGACAGCCGCCAGCGTCCAGTTGGAACTGCCAACGTAGTCGTCGCCACGCACCAGGAACGAATGCCACAACCCGTCCCATCGCAGGTTGTGCCTCCCGGTCTTGTCGACTCCAATGTCAATCACACCGTCCTTACCGTAGTATGACGCGACGACGTCCGATGGTTCGAGCGCCAGCGAATGTCCGGTGAGTTTCAGGCCTAACTGCCCGACCAGCACAAGCACCAACAGACCGACAGCGGGCCTCAGCAGCGGGCGGTGGTTGCTCCACGCTTCGGCTGGTCCCCATCCGCGTCGGAGATAGAGCATCATCATCGCCATGCCGGCTGCGATGACCAACACGCTGTAGTCCGGATCGAACTCGAACCCGACGAGGGTGACCGCGACAATGCCCAGGCAACTCCCAAACGTGTTGTATCCGAAGTACTTACCGACGTCGCGTCCCCAGGATTTTACGAAGCGGGCGGCTACTTGGGTAAACAGGATCCCGAACCCGAAGCATGGGATAAGGCAGGGCGCCAGGACCGCCATTGCGTAGAGTCCTTGTTTCGGATCGGCTGACGCGGGGCAGAGTATCGCTCGCAGTGCGGGCGTCAGCGCCAGCGAAACGGCCGTCAGAACCAGGTAGAGCGGGATGCGGTCTTTGCGTCCCCTGGCCAGGTAAACACCCAGCGACCAGAGCAGCAGGAACGCGGTAAGCACAGTGGAGAATACATAGGGGCGCGGGCCGAACGACAACGCCGTGATCCGAAACAGGTACATTTCGAATCCCAGCGAAGCGAATCCCAATGCAAAACCGAGCACCAGATCCGGATGCAGGCGCCTGGTGGTCTTGAGCGTTTGCAGATCGCCCGCGGTCTCCTCACTCTGTTTGGTGCGGGTTGTCTTATGTCCGGCCAGCGACATCGCCAGCAGTCCGGCCAGCGAATTCAGCATTATCGCGATCATCAGCCCGGCCTGCTGTCCGATGATGGGCATGATCACAAATCCGCTGACGATCGCTCCCAGGACCGCACCCAACGTATTCAGGAAGAACAGGACGCTCAGGAGACGTTTTTCTTCGTAGTTAAGCTGTGTCTGACAGCCTTCCGAAGCCAGCGGCAGGGTCAGGCCCATCAGGAAGCAGGGGATCAGCAGCAGGGCGGTTGATGCTATAGCGTACACCGCTCGCAGCGGAAGGCCCACGGAAACCGCCATCCGCTGGAATGCGAACACCGATTCGCTGATATCGAGCGTCAGGAGGTAGCATATTCCCGAATTCGCAAGCGCCAACGTCAGTTCGACTATCGCGAGTGTGCGCAAAGGGTTGCGGAGTTTTCCGGACCATCGACCCATCGCGTGTGCTCCCAGGCCAAGTCCGAGCATGAACACCAGCACGACGATCATTGAGCTTATAGTCTCAGCGCCTGCGAGATATATTCCCACCGATCGCTGCCAGACCACCTGGTTGATAATGCCAGCCACACCGCTGAGAAACAGCGATCCCAACAGGATCGTTACGGCCCATCGGCGGGGTGTTGAGGAGTTGAGCCCTGAGTTCATAACGATATGCTACCAGACCGCCGGTTGCCTTGCAGCAGTGATTTCAAGGTCTTTTTACCACTGTGATACTGGATTGTGGGCCCGGAGCGAGCCGATACAAATTAATGTTGTCGCCCGGCGCGGGGATCAGCGCCTATAATAGTATGGTGATGCGGCTGTGGGAAGCACGCCGGACCGCGGATCGCATTTGAGATAACGACGTCATTTCGAGGTGCATTGGAGCAGGGACAATGATGCGGCACGTGAATAATCGAAAACTCCTCTGTTATGTGAGCCTGTTTACCGCGATTGGGGCTGTCTTGTGCTTCAGGGCCGGTAACTGGCTGATTGCGGGAATATGTGTGGTGGCGAGCGGTTCCAGCCTTGCTGTGGCGTGGTTGTCGGCTCAACAGTCCCATACTCACTTGCATTTGAAGTAAACTGTCTGTGTCGTCATGTGCGGACGGTTGTCATTTGCGGAATTCCAACCCGTCTTTCAACTCTTCAAACATTACGTAGTCGAGTTCCTCCATTCCCAGGGTCTTGTAGGCCCGCTGTGCGGTCGTGTTGTCCCGTTCGGTGTACAGTCTGAACCCGCAGACGCTTTTGTCCGCCGAGCCCATGTCCCGAACAGCGCCGTACAGGCTCCGGTAGATTCCGCGACGTCGGTGGTCCGGGCGCACGTAAACGCTTTGAACGCACCAGAAGTCCCCCGCACGCCAATCGCTCCATTCGGTGGTTATCATCAGCGATCCGACAATCTCTCCGTCGATCTCGGCGACCAGATAGAAACCCAGGTTCGGATTCTTGAACGGTTCCATCACGCCCTTGCGGGATGTCTCTTCCAGAAGCACAATACCCTCGGTTTCCAGGGCCATCGCTCGATTGAATTCGACAATGACATCGACGTCGCTTGCGCTGGTTGGCCGTACTATAATCTCTTGTGACATATCTGTTCCTGCTTCCGAATATTAGTGGTGTTCGAGCGTGTCAATACACTTCCGCATCGCCGCTTGTCAAGCATTGTGATGTCGCGTCGCGGAAAATGATTGGACCTGGGGCGTGTGTGAGCGTTAAATGCCATTGCCGCACCTGATATTCCAAACGCGAAAGGGCAAGATATGAAACGACGCGAATTCCTCAGGAACGTTGGACTCGGAACAGCAGCCGCCGCAATCGGATGCAGCAACAGCGGGATAGATCCTAACGGCGCGGCCTCTTCGCCCAAACGCCCCAATGTCGTATTCATACTCACCGACGACCAGCGATGGGACACGATGAGTTGCGCGGGTCATCCGTTCCTCAAGACCCCCGGCTTGGATCGCATCGCGGCCGAAGGCGCGCTGTTCGAAAACATGTTCGTTACAACATCGCTCTGCTCGCCCAGCCGAGCATCGTTCCTGTCGGGGCTTTACGCACATACGCACGGCGTGGTCAACAACTTCACCGATTACCCCAGCGAAATGACCAGTTTCCCCATGCGTCTGCGGCAGGAGGGTTATGAGACTGCGTATATCGGCAAGTGGCATATGGGGGAGAAGGACGACAGCGCCCGCCCGGGATTCGACTACTGGGTCAGCCATAAAGGCCAGGGCAAGTACTTCGACAATACGTTCAATATCAACGGCCAGCGCCAGGTCAAGAAGGGGTACTACACTACGCGCGTGACCGACATGGCGGTCGACTGGATCAAGGCCGGCCGCACAAAACCGTTCGTGATGGTCCTCGGCCACAAGGCAGCCCACACTCCGTTCACACCCGAACCGAAGTACGCTGAAATCTTCGACGATATCGACGTGAAGTATCCGATGTCGGCTTTTGCGCTGGCGGGCAAGCCCAAGTGGGTCAGCCAGCGGATCGACACGTGGCACGGTATTTACGGGCCGATATACGGATTCCGTAAGAAGTTCCCCGACACGAGACCTGAGAGCGTAAAGGAGTTCGCCCATTTTGTGCGATCGTACACCGCGACGATCAAGAGCATCGACGACAGCGTCGCACGCGTATACGAAGCCCTGAAAGAAATCGGCCAGTTGGACAACACCGTGCTTATATTCGCTGGCGACAACGGGATGTTTCTCGGCGAGCACGGTATGACCGACAAACGCACGATGCACGAGGAGTCCATCCGCGTGCCGATGCTGGTCAGGTATCCCAAAATGATCCGACCTGGAACCAAGGTGCCCCAGATGGTGCTGAATATCGACCTGGCTCCGAGCGTGCTGGAGATATGCCGCGCCGCACCGCTGAAGAATATCCACGGACGGAGTTGGGCTCCGCTGTTCGGAGACACGAGCGTTCGGTGGCGGAAGTCGTGGTATTACGAATACAACTACGAGAAGCAGTTCCCGTACACGCCCAATGTTCGGGGCGTCAGGACCGACCGATGGAAATACGTGCATTACCCCCACGGCGACGGTAAGCCCGACCGCCACAAAGCCGAACTCTACGACCTGAAGACCGATTCCCGCGAACTGAAGAATCTAATTGACGATCCTGCGCATGCCGAGACAGTGAAGAATCTCCAGAAGGAGTTGCATCTCCTGATGTCCCAGACCGGCGCGATGCCGGACAAAATGCCCCTGGACGAAGGCATCAAAAAGGAACTGCCCGAAGAATCGATCCAGTAATCAGCCGGCCGGCGTTTTCGTTTTTCGCGAAAGGGCTTCGAGGGCTTTCTTGGCTTGTACGACCACATTGGTGTGGTCGCGGTTCACTACCGTCTGGAGAATTGCTTCGAGTTTCGACAGGCCTGCGGAGCCCGACTTTCCTTGTTTGGTCAGGGCCTGGCGGAGGATGCGGATCTTCTCGTAATCCTGAATCCCTTCGCGCAGGCGCTCGAATCGAATCGAACTCCGCGGGCCCGGGTAGATCAGGTAGCAATCGCCCGTCGGCCAGCTTCGCCGCGGGTAGTCGGTGGTCTTCAGCGGATCTATGTTGTAGCTGCAGAACGCCCATCGCAGAAAGCCCGTATACCGCTTGGCGGCGGCGTTCCATCCAAGCCATGTGCTTTCGGCGGGCGGACTGAACGGGAACGTGTTGGGGCGCCGCGGCGCGCAGCAGACGTAGAATGTCGTCTGGCGACCTTGTGCGCTTCGTTTGAGATTCAGTGCGGGCTTGGCTTTGAATCGTATCGCAAAGCAATAGTCGTGGATCCGGTCGATGATCGACTCGAGGTTCTTGTTAGCCGCCAGCGTGATCTTCATGCCCGGTGCGACTTTGTCGACCAGTGCGATCATGTTCTTCATGTCCTCGAGATGCCGTTCGTCCATGGCGATAGTGGTCTTCTCGAACCAGCCCTTGCTCTTTAGATGCTTTGCGAAGTCTTTCAGCAGGGGAGCCCAGTAATCGCTGTATGCTTTCGATCCGGGCTTTGCGGTGATCTTCACGTACTTGCCCGACGCGGCGTCCTGGTAGTACAGGTTATTGCCCCATGGCACCATCGAGTAGCAGTTGATCTGCCTGTCGATACCGCACTTGAAACCGAACTCGACCCAATTATCGAACACGGTGTAATCGTACGTCCACGTGCCGTCGGCGTTGCGGGTCGGGGCGATCATCGAGCCGAATGCGTCCTGTGTCTGGTGGCCCCAGGGCTGGTTGACAATGCTTGCGGTCAGGCATTTTTGCCCGGCGCCAGCCGCCAGCGTGAGCACTTCCTTGAGTTTGGCCCAGTGTTGGGGCGACCACTGCTTATGACCGTGAATTCGTGATATCGCCCAGGGGTTCTGCCACAGGTCCAGGTGGAACGACCAGTTCTTCGGCGCCGGCAGAACGTTATCCAGCACATCAACGTTAAGTTTGAACGTTACTGAATTGCCTTTGGCGTCCTTGACCCCGAGCGTTCCGTTGTAAACGCCCGGCGCGGCGTCTTGTGGAACGTTTACGCTGAGCCAGATCGGGCGCGTTGAGCGCCCCGGCAGGTCGATCGGTTTGTTCGGTTCGAGTATGTCGCCGAGGAGTTGTCCGGCGCCCATCGTGTAGCGAACGAAGAACGGGATGACGTGTTCGGCGGAAATCGTCTTGCCTCCGGGGCCCTTCAGGGTCGAAGCGGTCAGCGTTACATCCTTCAGGTCGGCTCCGGTCCATATTACAAACTGCCCGTGCACGCGTTCCCCGCGCCACGCGACGGTTGACCATTCCCTGGAATCGGGCAATTGCGGTTTTGCGTTGCGCTGGTATCGCTGGTTCACCGAGCCGGTTGCTCCGGACAGCGGCGGACCTTTTACCGTCGGTTTGGGCTTTGCGGCCGGGTCGATCATGTACCCTTCGATCTCGACGATATGCCCGCCGGATTCGTTGTTCTGGGAGTTTTTCGTGAATGTGGTGCGTATGTATCTCGCGGTGACCGGCTCGAATTTGAACACCTGTCCGGCTGCGGTTGCTTTGGCTTTGTTCTTGCTCTGATCGACGACCTGCTCCCAGGCCTTGCCGTCGGTCGAGACCTCCACACAGTACTGGTAGCTTCGCCGCCCGTTGAAGTACGTGATCATTCGGATCGTGTTGAACTTTGCAGGCGTCTTCAGGTCGACGGTGTGTTGAGACGGTATTGGCGGCCCGGCCCAGTGATCGCCCGCCTTTCGATTACCGTTAACAGCCAGGTCCGGTGTGCGATTGGACCAGACCTTGTTGGCGGTGCATGCGGCTTTGAGAAACAGATTCTTCGCCCCCCGCGGAATTGCGCCCGCTCCCGATCCCGGATCGGCCGGCTCGTCGAGCGGTGCTCCCATCGCCCCGACCGCGAGAATCAGAACCGTCGCCAGTGAAAGGAGTGTTACCGTTTGAATGCTGCGTGTCATTTGAATGCCTCATTAGATTCTAGATTATACAGCACTATATCCTCCGGCGGCTGTCATGGCCATCTAACATTCCGCTGGAGGGCGGCGCGCGGGATCAGTACAATTCACTTCAACACTCCCCAATCGGGTATTTTCACAGGGAATTGCACATGACAGAGAATAACGAACAGACCTCTTTCGATGACCTGACTAATTTCACGCTCAGCAAGGAACTCATCACGAGACTCGATGAGGACTTCTGCCGGGCCAGCGGTGTGGTGCTTCTCGGGAGTAGTCCGCAGGAGGTTTCCGACATCGTTTCGCTGGGAATGATCGACCTGTCGGACGACCAGGCGGTTTTCGAGGTTGAGCGAATTGTCAGCAGGAAGATACGGAGAGTCCAGCTCAATATGTTCGAGCTGGAGGCCGCACTGGGCTTTGGATTCGGCGACGAGTCGGCGGATGAAGGATCGGTGATGACCCTTGATGTCGGTAAGGGGCGTCTTGCGCTGGCGCATGACAATGAGATCGAGTTCACGCCTGACCAGAGCACCGCGAAGATGGTTTGCGATGCTCTGTCACAGGCCGTCAGGCTCCGCGCCAGCGACATTCACATTGAAGTGTACGCCAGCGACATCGACTTGCGGTTCCGTATCGACGGGATTCTGGCCCAGCAGTCCACTCCGTTCAGCAAGGCGAACATCAAGAAGGTCTGCTCCTACCTGAGGGTTCTTTCGGACCTGGACATCACCGAGCGGAAGGCGGCCCAGGACGGTCGGATCTCGACTGTGTACGCCGACCAGAGCGGTGATGTGCGGCAGATTGACATGCGGATATGCGTTCTTCCCGGTCCGCACGGACCGGACGTGGTGTTGCGAATTCTCGACGAGGATAGAATAAACATCAGCCTGGACAAACTCGGCCTGGACGATGCATCCTACAAAACGCTCAAGGAAATCATCAAGCAGCCGGGCGGGTTGGTGATTGTGGCCGGGCCGACCGCGAGCGGAAAGACCACTACGCTCTATTCGGCGATGAGAGAGATCAACAGCGACGCCAACAAGATTCTCACCGTCGAAGATCCCATTGAATACGAGATCCCGAAGGTTAATCAGAAGCAGGTGAGCATGCACATGTCGTTCGCTGACTATTCCCGGGCGTTCATGCGTCAGAATCCGGACATGCTCATGATCGGTGAAGTGAGGGATGAAGAGACGGCCAGCGCCGCACTCCGCGCCGCACAGATGGGACATCTCGTTTTCACCACGCTCCACGCCCGCGATGTTCCATCGGCGCTGGCGAGACTGCTTGTGCTGTGCAGCGACAGATCGCTCGCGGTGTCCGGGCTGGCGGGGATTCTCTCCCAGCGTCTGGTCAGGCGGATATGCCCCAAATGCGTCGAGCCGTACGAGCCGGACCCGGAGATGCTGGCTCGGATTGCGTCTCTGCCTGAAGACATCTCACACGTGCGCGGCAAGGGCTGCTCTGCGTGCAATAACACGGGATACAAGGGACAGACAGGCGTTTTTGAACTGCTGAAGTTCAACGGTCAACTGCGGTCGATCGTTTTGAGGGGCGATGCGATCGACCTGGAATCAGTATCCGGTTTCCGCCCGATGCTCGGCGACGCCGTCGAAAAACTGCGCGCAGGCGTCACGACAATAGAGGAGATCCTGCGGACCGTCCCACTGCCCGACTGGGCGTAGGGGCGTCCCGAAGCACCGATGTACATTGGGATTGTCGTATCGGCAGAGCCCTCCGGAGGAGGGTAACCTGAACGTAGCCCAGGGTGATTCCGAAGGATGAGCCCTGGGAATGGATTGCAGGAAACAAATGGAGCCCTCCGGAGGAGGGTGATTTGAAACAGGGGCATCGCAATGTCACACACGTTTACAAACCTTCTCGTTCACGTTGTCTTTAGTACTCGCAAGCGTGAGCCGCTCATCTGCGATTCGTTCAGGGAGCGACTTTGGGCCTACATGGGTGGTATGGTGAAAGATGACTTCGGAGTGGCAAGAATCATCGGGGGGACCGACAATCACATTCACGCAATGCTCTCCATGAAGCCGGATATCTCGGTGAGCAAAGCCATGGAACGATGGAAAAGTCTGTCCACCGCGTGGGTCAGGAAGACGATTCCGGAAGCGTCGAATTTTGGTTGGCAGGCTGGGTACTCCGCATTCAGCGTCAGTCGATCCCAGAGCGAGCGGGTCGTTGCGTATATAGCGCGGCAGGAGGAGCATCATCGCGTGATGACTCTTGAAGAAGAGTTCGCGCGGTTGTTGGACGCTCATGGAATCGACGCACGCGGAGCCTCGATGTGAGCGGGATTGCTGGCGGACGGCGAGTTCAAATCACCCTCCTCCGGAGGGCTCTGGGTTACTTGTGGGCCCTATTCCCAGGGCTCATCCTCCGGAATCGCCCTGGGCTACGTTCAGGTCACCCTCCTCCGGAGGGCTTTACGGCTTCGACACACCATTCTAATACGTATGCTTAAGGCAATTAACGAGAGCTTTGTGTTGCTGCTGCAGTTCTACACTCGCCAGGGCGGGCGCATTGCGCAGGTTAAGAGGGCGTCGGCCTGGGGGTCGTTTATGAACTGTTCGGTCTGAGGGTTCCAGCGGAGTTTGCGTCCGAGTTTCACCGCTATTCCGCCCAGAAGCGCGGTGGACGTCGCCCGGTGCGCTATTTCGGCCGACGTTACAGGTTCCTGTCTGCTCTTTACGCAGTCCAGGAAGTTCCGCTGGTGCCCGGGGCTTTTCTCCAGCAGGATATCGCCCGGGCTGAATTCCGCTCGGGCCAACGCCTTGGGCTGGGTCTCGATCGTGTAACGCGTATAAACTTTTCCCTCCGAGCCGTGGAATGTCACGCCGTGGCGGTTTCGAGACGTGTCGGTCATCAGCAGCTTCGCTCCGTTTGGATACGTGAACTGCAGTTCATAGGTGGTGATGGTGTCGTACAGGCCCTCTTTCGGGAAGACGCCTCGTCCTTCGATCTCGACCGGTCCGGTCCGCCCCATTCCGATCGCCCACTGAGCGATGTCGATATCGTGTACGCCAAAACCGGCGATCCATCCGCTCTGAGAGTAGTCGCTCAGGAAATACCACCCGACCCTGTTGACGACGGTCGAGTTGTAGGGACGCAGCGGCGCCGGGCCCTGCCACAGATCGTAGTCGATTGTATTCGGGATCGGCTCGGGCTGCGGAAGCGGGGCGGTCTTGCCTGGAGGCGAGCCGATTACGATCTGCTTGAGTTCGCCTATTCGCCCGTTTCGCACCAGTTGGCAGGCCTGGTGGACTGTCGCCATCGAGTGCAGTTGTGTTCCGTGCTGGAAGACCGCCCCGTATCGCTTGACGGTGTCGACAAGAATCCGCCCTTCGGATATCGTGTTGCTGAGCGGTTTTTCGCAGTAGACGTCCTTACCGCTCTTGATCGCCGCTATCGACAGCGGTACGTGCCAGTGATCCGGGCTGGCGATTGCGACCGCGTCTATATCGTCGCGTGCGATCAGTTCGCGGAAGTCGCGGTAGGATGCTTTGGAGTCCACCTTTGTTTTCTTCTCCGCGGCCTGGCGGGGTCCGTCGCGCGGGTCGGCGACTGCTATCGCCTGGACGTCTTTCTGCGGCAGGAAGCCTCGAAACAGGGCGTTCATCCGCCCGCCGGTGCCGATGAATCCCATTGCGATACGGTTGCTGGGGGCGACCGTCCCGGCCAGGCCAAGCGCCCTGGACGGTACAATAGCGGGAATCGCAACGCCTGCGGTGAGAGTTTTAATGAAACCGCGTCTGGAGAGAGTAGTCATTTTCGGCTCCTGATTGTCTATCGACTGCTTCTTATTGTCGGTCGGCTGATGTATCTCCACTGCTCGGCGAGTTGCTTGTCGGTCATCTTGCCGTTCTGTATGCACAGACCGAACCGCAGCACCAGGTGTTTGCCCTTGCCCAACTCGTACTTGACGCCTTTGGACGGGAACGTCGGTTGGAGCCAGTTCAGCTTCGGATATTCGACCCAATCGCCGGGCGCCTGCGGATTCTCGACGTGCTGAAAGATACCCACCGCCACCGGTTTCTTGCCTTCCGGAGGCACGCCGACGATCTGTGCCCAAGACCGGCGGGGCCTCTTGCCTTCCGGATCGGTGTACTTCACGATCTCCTGGTCTTTTCGGGATGAGAATCGCAGGTTGAATCCGCCGTAGGCTTTCTGCCCGCGTCGGGCGATTGAGACCCCGTCGACCAGAGCGGAGAACTCGAATCGCAGTTCTATTATCCGCCGACCATCGGCGTCAGCGCGGTGAGCGGTGATGACGGCTGTCTCTGCGACGATCTCCTCTTTGTCCCAGAGCCATTTGCTTTTTGCGACAATTCTGGCCGAGTCCTTCCCGCCGCTGGTGTGGACGATCTTCTCCGGTCGCGCGAAGACTCCCTGCAGCGCGTGGAGGTCGCGTTTCTGAGATTTGTAGTATACTTCCGGCCAGGCCCAATACAGCCCGCGATGGTGGGGGTGTTCGGGTGAGTAGTCTTTGGTCAGCACCTCGCCGGCCGGCCCGTACAGCGGGTGGATGTAGTTGCTGCGGGCGACGGCGTATTTGCCCTTGGCGGTCTTGGGCACGGGCACGTTCCTGAAGTTGTACCGAAGGACGCACTTGCCCGAATCGAATATCTCGAGGTGCTGATCGTTGTCGGCGCGGCGGACGGTCATGGCGTCCTTGGCCGCTGGTTTGCCGCACGCGATGAACGCGACGGCGGCGGTGATTGCTGTTGCGGCCGATATGCACAGGATGTGAGTGTGTGATTTCATAGTTCGATTGTCCCGAATTGACGCGTCGAGGGCAAGGCGGAGTTACGGTTTGGTTTCCGCAGCATCCTTGACGGCCTGGATTGCGTCACCGTCCTGACGTACATTGAAGCGGTTAATGTTCGGAGCCGTCGCCAGGCGCGGGCGGACGCCGATGGCTTCGAGGGTCTTGAAAGGCGGGTCGGGAATCTTGCGAATCTCCTCGTCTCCGAGGAACGGTCCGTTGGCGTCGACCCACGCGATCAGGCGTCGGAGGCTCGCGGCGTCGATCTTCACCTTGTTGTGCTCGCCGCTCATCGCGTGATGGATAAGCTTGCTGGTGTAAGACAGGTGTGTCATGGGTTTGAGTGTCGCCAGGGACGCAGGGCTTCGTTCGGGGTATCCTTCGACCACAAGGCAACCGGAGATCGAACCGGGCAGACCGTACTTGTCGTGTTTGATCTTCCCGTTCCATCCGAACCGCCCGCCGACCAGCGTGAGATAGGGCTCCTTGAACGGGGAGGGAATGTTCCGCGATCGCCATTTTCCCCAGCGGGCCGACGAATGTCGCAGCGTCATGTCGAGTTTCTTGCGTCCCTTCCCGTCGCCCTGGTGACACTTGCCGCAGTACTTGTCGAGGATCGGCTGGACAAATCGTTCGTAACCGATGCTGACTCGCGCCCCCCAGGGCGGGGCGGTGAGTTTGGCTGGCGGTTTGCTCAGGGCGATTCCCGTCTTGCTGCGACCGACCGAGGCGTTTGAGGCGGTGTTTTGCAGTTCGTGGCAACCGAGGCATCCGCGGACCTCGCCGGGCATCACGCCGGTGAACGATCGCATAGTCTGGATGCAGCGGAAGTGCTTGTCGAGCAGTTGAAAGTGCAGAGCCTTGCCCGGAGGGGCCTCGAAGCAGACCGACCCGTCGGACTCGACCGGTACGGTTCCGAGGATGCGTTTTACCGAATCGGCCTGGGTGGCCGAGATCGCCGGGCCCGCGGTCTGGTACGTTTTGTGCCATGTCGTATATGTCCTGGCGTCGGACTGGATCACGCGAAGGTACTTCACCTTGTCCTTCGGAAGGAGCGGGGCGCCCTGGAACACGTTGGAGCTTAGGAACACTCCGTTCTTGGCCGGCTTGTGGTTCTTGCCCGTTCCCGGCCAGGCCACCGCATCCCGCAGTACGGGCGGTTTCTTGCGCGGGATGAACGGCATGGCGTGCCATGCGTTGCAACGTGCGACGTAGATCAGCTCTCGATTCCCGCTAACATCCATCAGGTACAGGTTGAACTTCCCGCCTCGTTTGGCTGAGACCAGGAAGTCTTCTTCGCTCAGCGGATACGGTGTTTTGTAGGCGGTGAATTTGCCGGCGGCTCGATAATCAGCGTTTTCTTTTGGGGCGGGCGTCGGTCCGTCGCCGACTTCGGCCCACGGCAGGTCGGGCGTGACCTTGGTTAATCCCTTGGGGTAGTTCAGCCCCTTGCTCGGGTCAACGATCCCTATCGACCCGTTGAACCACTGGTGGTGTCCCACGCCTACAAACATCACGCGGCGGCTTCCGGGAATGGCTCGCGGTTCGGCCAGGTGGTCCGGCCAGACGCTCTGATTGCCCCAGAAGGCAGTTACGTTCGTTCCGTCGGGATTGACCGTCCAGAGGCTCTGGACTCGCTTCTGCTCCTTGTCGGTGTACTCCCATCGCGAAAACACTACGCGTCCGTCAGCCAGCAGCGACGGCAGGTAGTCCGGTTCGCTGTTTTGCGATATTATGTATATGTTCTTACCGTCCGCATCACACCGCGCCAGGATGTATGCGGGAAAATCCGGTCCGCAGCGCACGTAGGTGTGCCCTCGCGTGGTGGAGAACATGATGCGCCCGTCAGGCAGATAGATTGGGTCGAGGTCGTCGAAATCGCCGAAAGTCAGCTGCTTCAGACCCGTACCGTCTGCGTTGATCTCAAATAAGTGGAACGCCAAATCCCGCTTGCTCCCGCCGGGACGCTGGACGGCGTGAAAGGCGTTCAGGCCCGAGGCCGACCAGCCCGCGAGGTTCGCTGAATGGACAAGCGGCAGGCCGGTGCGATTCTGGCGCCCCGAGCCTCCCTGCGAAACGGCGTTGAAGTTGTCGAAGAATGCGACTGTTTTTCCGGCGGTCACCTTCAGGTTGTCGACGACGCCGTAGAAGTGGTCCGAATTACTCTTGTCCGCCGGCGAGAGTCTGAATCGCACTTTGCCCGAACCGTCGCCGGTGTAAGTGAAACCGCCCGGCGCGAAGGTCTGCGATCCGCGCCATTGACCGGATTCAGCAAGATGGGAGGCAACTGTTTTTCCCGACGAGTTGACCAGTTCAATCAGTATTTTGTCGCCGCCCGCGGTCGCCTGGTTTGCGGTCGCCCAGACTGTCGGTCCGATGTCGAACGCGACGGTGTAGCTTACGCCTTTGTCGTTGGCGGACAGGGCGTTGTTCTGCGTGATGATATTGTTACCACGGGGCGAGGCCAGCAGTTGCAGGGCCCAGTCGGTTGACAATCGCTTGCAGCAGTAGAGTATCTTCTTCCCGTCGAATGAAAGGTCCGGGCGCCAGAAGAACCCGCCCCGGCCCGCCGAAACCAGCGACCTTGACGGACCGTCAGGATTGAGCCCGGCGACAATCAGCCTGCCTGCTGAATTGGCCATAAAGTTGTTGCGATGTCGCGACTGGTGGGGCCATTCCCGCCCGCTGGGATACGGGTTGTCGACCAGCAGCACTTGCGTGAAATTGACCGCGGGATTCTTAAGTACAATCCGCCGCTTGACCCGCCTGATGGCGAGATAGAGTTTGATGACCTCCGAGCCCCTGCTGTTGTCGCCCAAGGCGCCCAGTTGCTTGTCGAGATCTCTCAGGTCCGCCAGATCGCCCCGGATGTCCGGCGCCTTGGTTGATCGGGCAAGTCGCTTGGCAAGCAGGCCGGCGGATGCGATCTGACGCTTGCAGTGCTGGAGTGTAGGCCGCCCGCCCGCCTGAAACAACCAGTCATCTTCGAGCAACGAGCGGGAATCGGCCGCCGTAACGGGCGCGGCCTGCAGGAGTGCGGCCGATGCAATCAGAAGCCCAAGAACGAGATTTGTTCCGGCTTTCATATGCGCCTCCTGGCGTATCCGCTGTGCCTGCGTTCGAGAAAGGCGCCCAGGTTGGCGAGGTCTCGAGCCTGCTGCGAACTGACGGTGGGGGCTACTGAACGGCGACCACTTCGGTGACTTCAGGCACTTTCTCTTTGAGATGCCGTTCGACGCCCATCTTCAGGGTCATTGCTGCGCCCGGGCAGCCTTTGCAGGCTCCCTGGAGGCGTACGAAGACCTTGCCTTCGCCAGCGTCGATCGAAACCAGTTCGATATCGCCGCCGTCAGCCTGAAGGAGCGGACGAATGGTCTCGATAACTTCCTGCACGCGGGCGTCGAGCCCTGCAGGTGCTGAATCATGGTCGCCGCAATTACAATCGGTCATGGAAAACTCCTAATCTTCAGACCCGAATCACATTGGGGTCTTGAAAGGTCATTATATCCGCCCCCAGCCGAGATGCAACACGTCTGGGCGGATCGTTCTCAGCGGGGTCTGGGCAGGTTTCGGAAGTAGTTGTTCATTTGGCTCATGCAGCTTATCCCTGCAATCAGCAGTATCGCTATCAGAGCAAGCGTTACGCATGAAAGCACTAGTCCGGCGATCGCCATCCCTTCGCCTACGTTGATTTCCCGCGCCCTGTTCTTTCCCAGAACGCTCAGGCATAGTCCGACAATCGCACAAACCAGTCCAATAGGCCAGAAGCATATAAAGGGAACGCTTACGATCCCCAAAACCATTCCCGCCACCGCCATTCCATTGCCCGGCTGGGGGGCTGTTTGGATGGGTGCCTGTGCGTAGGCTCCCGTGGCGACCGGGGGGGCGCTTCCTGAGTTGAGTTCCGCGATGGTGTTGAACGGAGCCCAGTCGGCCATGCCTTCGCTCCAGACATAATCGGTGGGCGCGAACCTGCCCTCCGCCACCCACTTTCGCAGTTCCTCTGCAGACACCGGACCGTACTTCGTCCCATTAATCGTGCAATGCCATTTGCCCATCTTACGACCTCACCGCATCGACGTTCCTTGTCGCAGGCGCACAACGCAAATCGACGGGCCGGTCCCGCCCGGCTGACCGCCGGGCGGGACTCGGATCGTTACGCCGGAAACACATCCTGAGATGTGCGTGAGATTACGGGTTGGGGAAGCTTTCCTTGAAGACCGTGTTCAGCAACGCCAGCGTCACGATCGGATACGCCAAGCCGAGAATCACGCCGATGCCGAATCCAGCGCCGAGCATGGCGATCTGTAGGAACACCACGATGATCGCCGCAACACCGTAGATATTGCCGAACAAATACCCGCTCTTCTTGGACTGTTTGAGATATCCCACGCCTGCGACGATAAGCAACGCCGCGGTGAGCAGCGCAAATATTCCAAGGACGTAGAACATGGCTGAAACAGATTCGACTGTAGGAGCAATCTGGTTCGCCGCCTCCAGGGCGTCAGCGTCGCCCGATCTGCGAGCCGATTCACGAGCGAGTTCGCGAGCGGCTTCGGCGAGTCTGTTCGCAGAACTGCCCGCAGTCGAGACGAATCCTCCGGCCGCTATAGCTATCATACCCCATATGATCCCGAACCCGCCGAATACGAAGTTCAGCACGGCAAGCGCCGTCAGACCACCCGGACGCTTTCCTGCGGCCGGCGCGGCGGCTACGGGCGCGGGAGCTGGTGCGGCCGGTATTTCCGCCGGAGGCGCCACTGCTTCTACGGGGGCCGGGGCTGCGGGGATTTGGCATATAGCGCCGCATTTGGGGCATTTACATTGCTTGCCCGCATTCTCGTCCTGGACCTGCATTGTTGCGCCGCATGCGCATGTCACCTGAATCATGAATAACTCCTCTTGTTGACCGTTGCTCGCCTATAGTCCCGCTCGACAAAGCCGCCGAGCCCATTACCTAGAAACAATAGGGGCTCTCGGGTGACAATGCAATACATGATTATCGCACAAGAGAAGAAGAACGCAGACATGACATCGGGCTGACAAGGACGGATTTGCGAGTTTGCGCGAGTCGCTTGAGTTGCTTGCTCAGCGCGCAGGATTATCGACTGTTGTTAAGCGGGATGGAATGAATTCACACCGGACTTCACGCCGGTGATTGATGATGCGGGACTATTTGGCGGTTACTTTGACAACCTTCCTTCGTCTCGGACGGAACAGTGTGATCAGGGCTCCGCCCAGCAGCAGACCCGCCAGCGCCCAATCCAACTGAGGGGCCGGTGAGGCGGCGAGGTTTGAATCAGATGCGGATGCTTCGGCCGGGGCCTGAGAGCCCGCGATTCCCATCTGGCCTAGAAGCATTACGCCGACGACGATGATAATAATAGTCGCCAACAGCACGCGCGATGAAAGCACATTCCTCATTTCGTCCCGTCCTCTTTTTCAGGCTCTGGTAACTGGTAGCTGGTAACTACTTCTTCGGCAATGGTTCGACGCTTGGGCCGGAATAACGTCCGGCTCGCATCCTCCGAGCAAAATCCATTATAAGGTGATTCCCCTATCTGTCAAGTGCGAAACCGTTTCGTAAGGTGATTATCTTACGAGCGAACGGTTATTTGCATGCTGGTTGGGAGTTTGCGGCTGTGCGGGAGAACTCTTTCAGGCTCAATCCTCACCGGGCATGTGTCCGCGAGCTATGGAGTGTTTGTAGAAGAGTCTCGCTATTTTCAGGGCCATTTCGTCGGCGAGTTCGGCCGCGATTGTCGCCCCGTGGGTTGTCGAGGCATTATCCACCTGCGGGGTTTCAGCGGTTTCGGGTCTGTGTCCGGAAGGTCGATCGATCGGCCATTTGGTCTGGCCTTCGAGGTCTACAACGCGAACCGCAACGCCCAGCTTACCGTGCCAGAGACTTATGTTCGGATCGTCCTTCAGTGAGAATTCATCCAGGTAGACGTAGACGATCTGGCCGGCTCCGAGTTCGCGGGCTACGTTGGCGATACCCAGGCGGTTGAAGTCCTTCTTGCTTGCCGCCAGGCGGAAAACATCTTCGTACGAGACCACTCTTTTGGCGGCTTTGTTTTCGAGCAGGAGTCTGTTTACCTTCTCGGTCAGCAGGCGTTTGATCTGCTCGTATCGCACGGGCTTGCCAAGGTCGTCGACCAGCACGAGCACTTTGGTGTCTTTGTCGAGTTTGTAAGCGGCCGGGACTTTCTGGGGGGGCACCATTACGTTGTACATCCACCCGAAAATCGTGCAACCGCCCAGCGAGGCGCCCATAACCGTCAAGAGCGTAATCAGGATAATCTGTCGTTTGCAGTTCATAGGTCTTCCCTGTTGACCTTGTATGAGTAGAATTTCTTTGTGAGTTCATCGCTGAACTTCATCAGTATGACCGAGCGTATGTTAGCTTCACCCTTGGCGGTTCGCACCGTTGGTGTTTTTGGAAAGTGGACTTTTATATTAGGGCACGTCCAGACCATCGCGTCCTGCTCAGGTTTCGAGCAGTCGAAAACCTTGATCTCCCCGTTGACCCTCCCGCGAAGCAGATCCACGTAACCCTCCTCGACCGTCGAGAACTCCACCAGCGAAACGAACAACACGAAATCCGCTTCGAGCGATTTGCCCAGGGCGGTCCTGTCCATCTCCGCCCAGTGCAGATTCTTCCGCTGGTAGGCGTTTATCTTTTGCGAATCGACAGTCGTAAGCCTTTTTACTTTCGCCCGGAGTCTCGATGAGATCATCGCCGAAAGATTGAGCGACGCCCAGGGATATTCGAACTGCGTCGATTCAGGGGCGAAAATGACCACCGCGACCTTGCTGCTCCGCAGACCGCCGAACTCGGCGGGGATTGTAACGGTGCGCCCGAAAGGCCAAAAGAAGTATATGAACTTACCGCACCCGCCGATCGGCAGGAGCATCGTTACGCATAATGACGCCAGAAGCAGCGTTCGGCAGGCTGATGTCGTCAGCTTTCTCGATTTACTTGTCGGTCTCACTTGAGCACCTCTAATGCGTGGGATATTGTCCCGTATTGTACCCGATCGCCAGCTTGACGGCCCATCCGGCCAGTACGCCCATAATCAAAAGCCCGCCGAACAACCACCATCTGCGACGGAATATCCGTCCTAGCATGTTTCTTCCGCTGACGGCTTGAAGAGCGCCAATCACGCCCGCCAGAACGAGCGCGAAAAACAGAACCGTTCCGAACACGTTGGCGCTGACCGATGCGCCGAAATCTCCGTGTGCGGCGGCTGTTATGGACGTCGTAAGACCGCACGTCGGACAAGGCACGCCGTCGACCACCATCGAGCGGCATCCGGGCAGACCTATCTGCGTGTGCGTTCCGTCGCCCTTGCTGCGAGCGGTCAGGGACATTCCCACCGCCAGTATTGCCCAGCACGGTAAGGCCGCCGCCGCGCCCGCCAGACGCACGCGGCGAGACTTCCTGTCCGGAGTTTCCGGTCTGGCTGGTGTGACGTTCGTGTCCGGCATGGTTTCCTTACCCTCGCTGGAACCGTATTGTAGACGCCGACTCGCCGCGGGGTCAACGAATTCTCATCGAACAGACCGCACCGAGGGCTTTCATTCGGTCAGGTATTGGGATATAGTTCACCCAGCCGGGCAACTCCCCAGCGATCCAGGCCCACAGGCCAACCAACCGGAACAGATGCGATGACCACCGAAGCGGCCTGCGAAACATTGATTTTGGCCTCGAGCAGCCCCAGGCGCAAGATGCTGATGCGCCAGGCGGGGCTGACTTGTCGCGTAGTGCATCCCCCGATCCCCGAACCGAAGGATATCGACGTCCGACTAACCCCCGCCGAACAGGCCGAGGCGCTGGCTTACTTCAAAGCCAGTTCCGTCGAGAGACTTAATGATAGCGGCGCCGTCCTCGGTGCGGACACTGTGGTGGCTGTAGGTGGAGATATCCTGGGCAAAGCCTCCGGGCCCGAGCAGGCCGCGGAAATGCTCGCAAAGCTCTCGGGGACGCGGCACGAAGTGATTACGGGCGTCGCGCTGCTGGGACCGGAGCATTGGCGGATGATCGCCTCTGCGACCACACACGTGACGATGCGAACCATAACGCCCGCGGAAATCAATGAATACGTGGAGTCCGACGAGTGGCGCGGAAAGGCCGGCTCATACGCCATACAGGAAACAGGAGACAGATTTGTTGTTGAAGTCGATGGGAGTTTTTCGAACGTTGTGGGCCTGCCCATGGAACTTGTCGCCAGGATGCTGGAGGCGTTTGAGCGGCGCAGACGGCCCGACGGAGGGTGAACCTATGGATCGCAGTTGCAGAAAGCTGATATTCGGCGTGTGTTTGTGGCTGGCCGCGTTGTGCGTGTCGCCCGGGATCCCAGGATGCCGCGCCCGCGCCCGCAGCGGCCCGCCCCAGGTTAAGATCGGATCGACGGTCTGGGACGTTGACCTGGCGATGACGGATGATCAGCGGTATCTCGGTATGGGCAAGAGGGCTCATCTCAGCGAATCGGTGGGCATGCTGTTTATGTATCCCAATGCCCGCCCACGGGCCTATTGCATGCGAGATTGCCTTATATCGCTGGATATAGCTTACATAGACAGCGACTTACGAATCGTGAAGATATATACGATGCCCGCCGAAATCGATCGCCTCGGGCGCGTGATATACCCTTCGATTGTTCCCGCTCAATACGCCCTGGAAGTCTCCGCCGGAGCATTCGCCAGGAAAGGTATCCGAGAGGGGGACAAGGTGGAGTTTCTCGGAAATATCCCACCTGCAACTAAAGCGGCCCCGGGACCTTGACGATTATTCCATAGAGACTCGCTCGTGCGAGGCTTACGTCTATTGGATACGCCGGTGAACGGGACGGTTTTTTGTCAGACAGACCTACATTGTTGTGGATCGGCGCTGAGACGGCCCCCCAGACCGTACGGCAAGCCGCCGGGGACCGCTGGGATATCAGGCCCCTCGATCGCTCGCGACCGATGTCAGATCAGCTCCGCGACGCCGGTGTGGCGGTGGTTCGCCCCAGCGACAATGGCGACGGATCGCTCCACCTTAGCGTGATTCTTCAGGAACTGGAGGGCAGTTCAGCAGTTGTGCTGGTCATGCTGGATGAATCCGAAGCCACCGGGCGGAAGATGCTTTCCAGTCGGGCCGGGCAGTTTCTCAGCGTGCCCACCACCGTCTCGCCCGAAGTGCTGGAAGCGCATATCGCCGCGATCTGGGCGCTGCAGCCCACAATCGCAGACCTTCATAGCGATATATTCAATCTGCGAAGCATCAACGGCGCCACACGCGGAGCGATAGAGACCCTCGACGAAGAGATGCGCCTGGCGTCAAGGCTGCAGCGAGACTTCCTGCCCCGACGCATGCCCGAAATCGGAGATGCGCGATTCAGCGTGCTTTATCGTCCGATCAGCTTTGTAAGCGGTGATATATATGATGTTACGCGTCTTGACGAGACGCACGTGGGGTTCTATATCGCAGATGCGGTCGGTCACGGCCTGCCCGCTGCGCTGCTGACGATGTTCATCAAAAAAGCCCTGCAAACCAAGCGTATTGTGGGCAACACCTACGAGATTATCCCTCCGGACGTGTCGCTGGCTGAGCTCAATGACGACATCTGCGCACAGGAGCTGTCAAGCTGCAACTTCTGCACAGCGGTTTACTGCGTGCTGGACACCGCGACGCTTACGCTCACCTACGCTCGCGCCGGACATCCCGCGCCCGTGCTCGTTCGCAGCGACGGGTCTTTCCAGTCGCTCGAGGCCGACGGGTGCCTGCTGGGCGTCTTTGACGATGCGGAGTTCGAGGCCCGCCAAGTCTCGCTCGAACCGGGCGATAGGGTGATACTCTATACTGACGGCGCCACAGATTCGCTGGCCCAGGAAACCACCAGTTCGTTCACCGAGATCTTCGAGCCCGAGCTCGCGCTGCCCAAACCGGAGATGATGGGGCGGATCAGTTCCCGTGTTGAAGACGCATGCTCCCAAGGCCGGCAGACCGACGATATCACAGTCATGACGCTCGATATCGAAGCCTGAGTCGCCCGCACGTTCACAATTGGTTCACACATTTGTCGACCGCCCATCGCCCGCCGACCGCTCATTATCACCGCACGACAGGCCGCCCTGGCTTACCTATCCTGCCGCCAGACAGCCGCTTACGACACACAATCCCCCCCCCGCGCCGAGCCAATCCCAAACGCTCCGTTCGCCCGCCTCGCCAAGAGGTGTGAACCTGGCGCCAATCCCGCAAATCAGAAAGATTCACTCGATGCGATGCTGTAACAGCTTGCGTGAAAGAGAGTTACGTTGGCTTATGTCGTTTGGAAAAAAGCTCAAAAAAACACTTGACGCCGCGTGGCGCTTCACAGCATCTTAACATATGTGTTGGCAAATGGTTATGTCGCCAAGATGGAACAATAGCTGGAGGTTTACTCGCCCGGCCTTGTTGCGTTGACGCCTGCTGTCTGCGTGGTGAGCGGTGTTGAAATGCTGCGCCGGTGATCATGAGATGTAGTACAACAGACCGTACAACTACCTGGCGGATGAGCGTTTGTTCTGCTGACGTGCCTAGTATCAGAAACTGCCCAAAACGGAGAGAGCGTATCTGTAAGTTCTGAAGGGTGAGCGTGTGATAATGAAAAGGGGGTTCATAAAGGGATTGGCCGCTGTTATGAAAAATCCGGGCGTTGGTGCGTTTCTCCGGATTGCATTACGTGCAAGAAGGCGGATCGATAATCCGCCCTGTCGGTAGTGTGTCTCTGGCGTTGCGACCGGGAAACTCGCCTTCAATGGTGTCTAGAGGACTTTTGACCCCTAGCACGCCCTTGGCGCCTTCGGCGACAACATGTGTGTAGATCATAGTGGTCCGCACGTCCTTGTGCCCCAGCAGCTTCTGGATAGTCCGGATGTCATATCCCCCCTCCAACAAATGGGTGGCGAATGAATGACGAAACGCGTGCGACGTAACCCGTTTGACAACACCGGCCGCTCGAACCGCTCGCTTGATGGCGCGCTGGACCGACGACGGATGCACGTAGTGCCGACCGCGCCGACCCGTACGGGGATCCCGACTCAGCTTTTGGGAAGCGAAAACAAATTGCCATCCGAGTGATCGGGCGGCCTTGGGATATTTCCGTTCTATGGCATAGGGTAGTTGCACGCGCCCCTCGCCGTCGGCCAGATCCTGCTCGTGGATCGTCCGTCGCCAGGTCAACTGCTGGTCCATCGTCTCTATGCAGGCCGCCGGAAGGATTGTCGCCCGGTCCTTCTGACCCTTGCCTTGTCGCACGATAAGCTGCCCGCGCTCCAGGTCCACATCCTGCATTCGCAGTTGGCAGCAGCCTTGCATCCGCAGACCTCCGCCGTACATGACCTCCGCCATCAGGCGGTATACGCCTCGCATGCCGGCCAGAATTGCCCGGACCTCTTTGCGAGACAAAACGACCGGCAAGCGTTGAGGCCGTTTGGCGCGAACGGCGTTGAACTGGCCCGGATCGCGGTTCAGGACGTGCTTGTACATGAACACGATCGCCGAGAGCGCCTGGTTCTGGGTAGTCGCCGATACGCGCCCGCGAACGGCCAGATCGGTCAGGAACTCCTCGATCTCCGCTCCGCCCATGTTTATCGGGTGCTGTAGTTTGTGGAAGCGGATGAAACGGACCAGCCACCTCACATATGACTGCTCGGTTCGATAGGAGTAGTGCATCGCACGAAGCCGATGTTTGACCTGATCTATGAGCTTCATGCAGGCAGTCTACATGCGTTTCCTTCACAATCCAAACAAATACCTAACATTATTCTAATATATTTGATAATAATGTATTGTGGGAGGCGCCAGCGGCGAGACATGAGCGCATATCACCAGAATTGCATGAATATCACGCCTTGGCGGGGCCCGATCCGGCAGTTGACTCGGACGTCCAGTCATCGCAAGTTCTTGAAAAGAAAAGTGGTTCAGTGGCTCCGGACCTGTATAATACTGTCAAATACCGATGCGAGAAGATGCAGTAAGGGCTGCACGTTTTTGCGCATCAACAATCGCGTTTCAATTGCAGTAAGCAGTGCCCGTGTCAGGTGTTCAGACCAAAACAGCCTGTCCGGAGTCTGCATGTTATCATGCAAAACGCGCGAGATACATTGTTAGCATTCCAAGGAGATCAGATTGGCACTAGATATTTACGTTGGTTCATTGGCGCGTTACTACACACAAGAATGGGAAAATGTGGTGCAGGCCTATGCCAGAGAGTCGGGGCAGTCGTATCAGAAGATTGGTCCCGGGGTTGATCAACCTTTGCCAAACTGGGACGAAGTGGCAAATGTATCGAAACAGTGGCTGGAGGTCATCAATCAGCAATTGTCTTCACATCTGGATGGTCCAATTACCTGGTCCGAAGAGCCGACGTCCCCATACTTTACTGATCGCCCGGGATACGATGGATGGGGTGCTATTGTCACTGCTGCGTCTTATGTGAATGCGGGCAAACCCATACCGGAAATGCTGTCGGAAGATTGGATGGCGGATCCGGTTGTTCTTGAGGCAATGGAGACAAAGGAATCCGGCAAGAATCGGTTCATAATGATCACTTGTTCAGGACTTTGGCTGCCAGCCGATTTTGACTTTACGTTTGACTTCGTCGATGTCTGCAACGAGAAAATCAATATTTCATCAACCGGTCTGCTTGCCATTGGGCTCCGGATGCTCAATGAGCAGACCGTGGAAATGGATGCGGGTGAGATGAACAGTGCACTACAGGCGCAATTGACTGCAGAATCACCACTGGAAGATGTTTTCAGGTTTTCTTTATCCATGTACACGGATCTGGCGCGCAAAGCGCATGAAAACAAACTGCCAATGTTCTATGATATGTAGGGCCATGCTAACAAGACGCTCCAGCGGATCCGCCTCCGGCGGACCGCTGAGCTTGGACGTTATGCAGACGACAAAATGATTGAGAAGACAAGACAATTTCGGGGCGGGGCTCTTGCGGCCCGCTATGCACTTGTCGTGCTGTCTGCTTTCTTGTGTAGCTGTGATTCCCAGAAAGAAGACGAGCCGCGGAGAGATCTTGCTGCCATGAGCCAATTGAATCAGGTGCATGAATGTCTAGCAGAACGCCGGTATGATGATGCCATCGCCATCTGCGAGAAGGCCATTGCCATCAAGCCGGATTTCCCTGCGGCGTACCATAACATGAGTGCTGCCTACTTGGGTCTAAAGCAATACGAGGACGCTGTTGCCGCCTGCAAGAAGGCCATTGCTATCGAACCGGATTACACTGCTGCGTTCAATAACATGTTCATCGCCTACCGCAGACTCAAACGGTACGACGATGTAATCGCCGCTTCAAAACAGCTGATCGCCATTAAACCGGATGATCCCCGTGGGCACTATAACTTGGGCTTGTCTTATGAGAAACTTGGAGAGAAAAAGGCTGCTATCGCAGCTTACGAAAAAACCACCGCCCTCGATCCAGAAGGGTGGAGCGGCTCTCTGGCACGCGCGCGGATCAGCGAGTTAGCTGCAACACAACCGGCGAACAAATAGGCATAACAAACGTGTGTCCGCCTGTGGCGGACCGAAGGCGGACCAGCGGCGCCGATGACACGAAACGTTATGCATACAATAATGAATTGTGAAGACACACAATTATGTCCAGTCGGGATGTTGCGGTCTGTTATGTTTGCGGTCGTTCTTCTGGCGTGCATTGTTGTGCCGTGTGACCTGCCCCCATTTTCTGTACCACTGTGAATGAGAGTCAGGTTACCGCTTTGTCCGTGTATTCCGGAGGGTGAGGCGTAGCCGAACCCGGAGGAATACACGGCTGCGTTTTCTTCCATCTCCGGCACCATGCCGAAA
>JASLNT010000003.1 GCA_030745875.1 Phycisphaerae bacterium | reverse complement strand
CAGCCGGACAGCGGAAAGAAAGGAAAGACAAACAACCAAATAGAACAGAAACTTGACGCCCCAGGCGGTCTGGGGTATTCATACCCACAAGCGCTACACTATTGCTCCGCCCGCGCTACAGTTTTACTTCGCCCTTTACAGAATTCTAAAGACAGTCGCATGTCTTTTGTTCCGACTATATAAATATGATGAAAAGGGGCTTATGCCCCGATCTGGAGTTCGGCCGACAGTGTTCTTCTTCTCCCGTTCACTGTCGGCCGATTCTCGTTGTGTAGGCCGTGCAGCGCACGCATCAAGGGGTCCAAGCTGGAGTGGAGCCCATGTGGATACGAAGCGAGCCCGCGTGATGTAGTATCACGGGGCTTGGCGTGTTGCAGGTGATTAGAGATGCTTAGTGCGTCATTGCGTATGCAAGCGCGTTAACGCCGATGCGAATTGCATCTGAGTCCGCATAGCCGCGATTGTACGCGAACCCCAACTGTTCCCATCCATTGCCTAGTCCCAGCGGCGAGTAGATAACGCCCAATTGGCCGTCTATCTTGACTCCCTCAAGCGTTGGTGTGTTAAGCGCCGGAGAGGTCGCCTTGACCATGTCGCTGTACGTTACAGTGCGGACGGTGTACGGCATCTTGTAAATCTGGGAGTCGTTCTGGATGGGATCGATCTTGTGCTTGGGAAGGGCGCGTTTCAACTCGCGTCTGAACGCCACATCGAACGCTTTTCGCCCGGCGGCTGAATCGGCTATCAGCACGCCTCCGCCCAAGAGGTATTTGCGCAACTGAACCACTTCAGCGTCGGTCAGTTTGAAGTCTCTCAAACCGGTCATGTACAGCACGGGGTACTTGAACAGTTTGTCCGAGCCAAGCTCCACCACCTCGCGCTTGAACTGCACCTTCAGCGTGGTGTTCTTGGCGATGTACTTCATCAGGTTGGGCAGTCCGTGGTTGGTGGGGTCCCAGTCGCCGTTGTGCGTGATCTGTCCGATCACCAGTTGATCGCGGCTTGGCTTGCCTTGCTGGTGGTAGACTTTCTGGACCCCCCAGGCCCGGGCGTACTGCATGTTGGCCAGTACGCTGGTGATGATGTTCACCCCGAGCTTTATAGCATCGTCCTGGTGATACAGCACTCCGCCCTCAATCGGATTCTTCGCGACGTCCCATCCGCAGTTCAGGTCGATCGGTGAGTATATGATCGCCGGGCGACAACCAAGGTAGATCGCCTCCATGTACGGTTTCATGTCCTGGAACGGTTTGGAGTCTTTGCGCACGCGCATGGTCTTGATCGGGTAGTAGGCGCTGAACAGCGGCGAGTCGGTGTCGATAGCCGCCAGCTGACGATTCGGGAATATTCGTCTGATCTCGCGGAGTGCGGTGGTGCGGAACTCTTCTCGGCCGCACTGGGCGTGAATAACGAGCGTCCCTCCGTCGAAGAGGTATCGCCTGAGGCTTGCGATGGTGTCGTCGGAGAGTTTAGGCATCGGCGTCCAGCCGGTCACGTACAGCAGCGGAAGCGTGCGCGGGTCCCAGGAGAACTTCTCCAGTTGGATCGGGACGTAGCGGTAGCGGATGTTCAGGCGGCTGTTGGCGTAGCTTATAAGGCGTTCTATGTCGATTACAGTGGTTGGAAAGGCGCTGGCGGCTACTCGCTTACCGTCCTTTCGGACGAATTTACGCTCGGAGAAGTTGACCATTCCCACGAGATTAGGCGGTGAGGGTTGGCGTTTGCGCTCCGACCGCCTGAGAGGTGTGGCGGGAAGCGGCAGGGGGGGGAGCGACTCGGCCGCCGTGCGACGCTGCGGTTTGGCTTTTGGGTGCGGTTGGGCCTTGGGATTCTCCCATCCCGCCGCCGCCGACCCGACAAATACGCTGAGGATCAAACCAGCCAAAAGCAGCGAAGCGAACTTCGTCGCGGTGGTGTTCATAGTACGATTCCTTTCGGTGGCGATACGTTCCGGCTACCACAAATATCGGACTTTAAGACAGATTGCTACACAAGTAAGTATAACGCAAAACACCCCGAAATCTTCTATTATTTGCCGAAACTCCGCCCGCAACGATCGCGCAAGACACCCGTCGGGATCGCGGCCGGATTCCCGTCTACATCCGCACTGACGTTCGATCAGACGATCAGTTGACCTGTCCGCCTTCGGTGAGTTCGGCGATTCTTCGTCTGGCGAACGTTCGGTTGGTCAGGTCATCGAATTCGAAGTCCAGCACGGCCTGGTAGAGTTCCAGGGCTCGTTCGAGGTTCTGGAGGCGGTAATCCCACACGACGGCCGCCTGGAATCTAGCGCCGATCTGGATCCGCGGGTCCCACTTCCAGGCCCGCTGATACCACATCACCGCACGGACGTCTTCGTTGAAGTACTCTCGGTAGATGTGACCGATATAGAACGCCGCCAGCGGGCTCTTGGTGCTCGTGGGATGCTGCTCGGTGATCGTAAGGAACAACCGCAACGCCTCGCGCTGCTTCTTGTAGTTGGGGACCAGGGGCACGATACTGGCCCGCTTGTAAGTCGAAAGGGCCTTGCTGTACAGCTCTTCAGCCGCCGGGATCACCTTCACCGGCTTCATGTTTTCCGGAGGGGCTTCGGCGCTGAAGAAATATACGTACGTACGCACCGGATCGAATCTCGCCCGCGCGCGGCTGACGAATTTCGCCTTCTCCAGGCTGAGACGATCGGTGTAGAACTTCTCGAGATTTCGCATCTCCTGCTTGTAAGCCGCCCTGGCCGTGAGTACAAACTCCACCAGCAGGCGCTGATCGGCGTCGGTCAGCGATTCGCCCGACGGGGGGACAACTTCGGGTATTCCGGTCCACTTGAACCATTGCGCCGTGTCGAGATTCTCGATCTCTTTGCCCGACCAGTTGTAGCGATCGGCGTCTCCGATTCTGTTGCAGTATCCGCGCAGAACTGTCAGACGGTAGCGATATTGCACCCGAGCGATCTCCGCGGCGGTCACCGCTTTGCTCTCGGCCTCGTCGCCCGGAGCGACTGCAAGCGTCTTTATCGACCTGAATCCGCCCCGGTATCCTTCGCGGATCGGTGACGGCGGGCTGTCGCATCCGGCTAGGAATGTGCTGGCGGCAAGGATCAGCAGTAGTGACCATTTACCCGTTTTGATGGTGGTTTTCATGGCAGGGTTCCTTTTTGAAGACTCCCGGATCTCTGGTTGGCGCATTATCCAAAGGCAAGCAACGGCTTGCAAGTACTTACACAAAATCTTGGCGCCGGCGCAGATTATGCGTCCGCGTCGGTGCGGGGTCCGTCAATCAATAGTATCGGACAGGTCGCCTCTTTCTCTTGCGGCGGAGTTTTCACTTTCCTGATCGGGTCCATAAATACTGTCCGAAAATGAGTTGCGCGCACCGTTTCAACTCGCCGAATCCCAGCGATCGGACCGTCCGGGCGCCGGGGGCGAGGTTCACAATTGGTTCACAGGTTTCCTGCGGTGTGACACCCCTGTTTTTGGGCGATATAATCGGAATAATCCCAATCAGCCTGCCGCAGCCCGATTGCCCAGTATAGTGTAACACGCGTTTGACCAGCCGTTTACGGTGAATCACCTCCCGGCCGGATCCTCGCCGGGGCGTCTTCGGGGCCTCGGATACGGAGGTTCACAGGTAGGGGCGTTTTTGGCCTGTTGTGAACCTCGCCTGCGGGCGGTTGGAAGGGTTGTTTTACCCCGGCGTCGCCGGCGGGCTGTCGCCATTTTTCAATTCACAATTCCCAATCCGCGCGCCGTGTGCTACAGTTTCACACCGCGTGAAATGGCAAGTCGTTAATCCAGTATTGGGAGAAAGATCATGTTCAGAATATCGTTAGCGGTAATTCTTTCGGCGGGAATGTTGGTTGCGGTGTCCGGTTGCGACCTGTTGAAACCGTCCGGGCCCGAAGAGCCCGTCGTAAACAAGCCCACCGAGAACATCCTGCCCCGCATCGATCCGAAGAAGGAAAAGGGCCTGGTCTCAACCGACACGCAAACATCCGTTGTGTTGACGGTAAGGAACAAGACCAAATCGCCGGTCACCCTGCACTGGCTCGACGAGACCGACGGAGCCCGCGTCTATTACAAGGACGTCCCCGCCGCCGGCGAGGTCACCCAGGACACATTCGAAGACCACTACTGGATCATCCTCGACAAAGCCGACAAGCCGCTGGGCATCTACAAACTGTCCGACAAGGACGGCGTGATTGTCGTTAAGTGAGAACCGCCGGTCTTCTCCACACAGAGATACAGAGACGCAGACGACGGCGCGCACGCTGTCAGCGCGACGACAATGGCGATGACTTCCCCCGTTGCGCGAATTCGCAGCGAGAGTGTTTTCCCCTCGCCGTCTCCGTCCCCAACCGCCAGCGGTCGTTACCGCCCATCGCACATTTGGAGACACATAATGTTCAGGACCGCACCAGTCGTAATTCTTTCTGTCGTTTTGTCGATCGCGATATCCGGCTGCCAGCCGGCCAATCCGTCCGCTTCCGGCGGGCCGGCCGTGAAAAACTCATCCGAATACATCCTGCCCCGCATCGATCCGAAAAAGGAAGAGGGCATTGTCGCGCCCGGAACCGACGTTGCTGTTTCGGTGACCGTAAGGAATCAGACCGCGGGGAAGGTTTCCATGATCTGGCTGGAGGAGTCCAGTGGTTCGCGAATCCACTACCACGACATCGCCCCCGGTAGCGAAGTCAGCCAGGACACCTGGGAAGGGCACTTCTGGCTGATCCTGGACAAGGACGAAAAGGCCCTGGGCATATACAGAACACCCGACAGGAACGGTGTGATTGTAGTTAAGTGAAAACGGATCGACGTCGCTGTTGCGTTGTTGTCGTTACTTGAGAGTCGTGAGTTTCCTGTTGGCTGTCGAATGCTCGCCGCTCTTGACGGAGCCCCGTTGGGGGACTTCCGGCCCGAGTCGCCGGCGGGCCTTGTCGGTTAGTTTCCCGCCCCGGGCGAGATACTTGCGGATCGCGTTGTTCAGATTCTCGGGCCGGAGTATCCACTCGGCCCGTCGGCTCACCAGTTCCTCTGCGCCCAGATCTTCGGGAAACCCCTCGGGCAGTTCGTCGCTCGGGCAGGAATAGCGCTTTTCATCATCTCCAAACAGGATGCATTTCAGCGGATTACCGAAGTTGGAGTATCGCACGTCGAGATAATGTCGGTCGTCTTTCCTACCGGCGTATTGCGCGAACCAGCCCATCTCCGACTGGCCGGGCGGAGCCTGACCCATATACAGATGCAGGAATCCCACCGCGTCAGTCTTCCTGGTCCACAACTCGGCGCCGCAGCCCTGAGTCAGCAGAACGCAAACAAGACAAACAGAAAAAGAACCAACTGGAATTACATTCCGTTTATTCATGATCGAATACAAGCATACCCGACAAGCTGCGACAACTCCAATGCGGACAAAGGCGTGATTAGAGCCCCGCCCCCCGCTAAACCGCAAGCGGCGAACAAGATGGAATCCCATACATGCGTTCCGATGGGACGCGAACTTGGAGTCGCACCGCTTGCGGGTTAGCAGGTATATGTCTTCCTCGTAAGACACGGGATACCCAGGAGACAGAAGCTATCCTCTGTTATCTTACTCACGTGCGAAGTTCGTGATGTCGTCTGAATCGGGGTTGCGGGGCGGGTCCCATTTTCCGTTTGGGCCTCTGGAACGGAGTATGTAGTCTCTGCGATAGTAGACCGGCTCCCGGCCGGGGGCGGAGGACTTTGTCATGTAGTCCTTCACATCCTCTGACATGCCCTCGAACGGGTGGTATTCGATCTCGTTGCCGTATGCGTCTGCGAAGCGGGGCGGGTCGCCTTTTGTGGACAGTCGATGCACGCCGTTCCACGGTCCGTATACTGTTCCTCTGGGCTCGAGTCGATATCCGTATCCCGGCTTGCCGTCGTCGTCTCCCGAGCCCGTCAGGTCCCGAAAAAGGTCCTTGCCCGGATATCGGCGGTGCTCCGCATGATACATACGGATTGCATTATCGATGATGTTGATCGTTATCAGGGAGTCCTTGTACCCGAGGTCCGGGCCGGTCTCGCGACAGGATAGCGGTCCGGCTAGGAGTATGACGAATGTGATGCGTGCGGTTAAGCGGCGTGTTGTTTTCCAGTTCATAAGACCACCTTCGGGGAGGGTTGGAGCCCCGCTGCAAATATTGTCCGGGGTTGATTGATTGATGGCAAGGGGAAACGGCGGGCGATTGGGAATTGGCAATGGGCAATTGGCTTAGCCGCCGGGCAATTATTCGATGTTATGGAATAGTTGCTGATCGATTGAGTTGTTTCCATTTTGGAAATAACTGGGGGCTGTTCGTAGACGCGGCTGGAAGCCGCTTCTACGATAACGGCTCGTTGGTAGTAGGAACGTTGCTGTCCTCGTAAGGGCTGCTTTCTTCATGCGGTCAGTTCCCACCGTGTCGGGGGCGGTGTATGTCTGAAACCGTCGCTCCGTATTCAGACGATCTTCAGCGTTTGGCGATCACCGACGTTGGTTGGTTCGGCAGGCTTGGATGAACGCGTTGAAGATCGCCTTGCGGTGTTCAGCGTCGGCCATTCGTTCGGGATGCCACTGAACCAGCAGGCCGAACCTGCCGTCGGTGAATTCCAGCGCTTCGATCAATCCGTCGTCGCTTCTTGCTGCGATTCTCAGGTTGGTCCCGACCGTTGCGGCGGCTTGGTGGTGGTTGGAGTTCACCTGAACCGTCGGGACTGAGAGCACGGATCGCAACTTCGTACCGGGCTGGATTTTGATTGTGTGCGGGCTGCCGGCAGAGCTCCGGTGCGTTACGTTTCCGACGGTTTGAGACGGTATGTCCTGGACCAGCGTCCCGCCGCAAACGACGTTTGTCTGCTGGAGTCCTCTGCAGATTCCCAGTATCGGACGGCGCGTGGGCAGCCAGGCTTCGAGCATCAGTTTTTCAAACGCGTGACGTTTGGGCGACAGGGTTTGAGTCTGTTTAACGGGTTGTTGTCCGTAGGCTTCGGGCGGTACGTCGTCGCCGCCGGTAAGAAGGAGCCCGTCCAATATGCGGGCGTAGCGGGCGGCGAGGGTTTTGTCAGCGATAACCGGCAGGATCAACGGTGTTCCGCCGGCGTCCCTGACGGCTTGGGTGTAGGCGGAGTTGACCTTGTCGTAGGGGCCTTTGGGTATGTGCATGCTGCTGATGCCGATCAACGGTCCGGATCGGTTCTCGGCGCGCGGAATCAGCGGGCCTCCGCGCCCGCAACCGCTCGGCAGGATAATCGCTGCTGCCGCCAGCACCACAATCTTCATCCAATGCTTCATCATCTTTCGCTCCATGGATCGTCCGATACATTATAGGCCCGTAGTCCGGTCGGCTGCGAGGTCCGAATGCTGCAGGCCGCTGGAACGAGCCTGAGCGCGTACGATCGCAAGAACCGCTCGCACGCGAGCGTTCTGGAACATGAGATCACTTTCGACGAGCCTGGAGGTATTTGATAAAAGTAATGATAGTGAAGAAACTGTCGGTATTCATCTTGCTCGGATTGCTGATCTCGGTTACGGCGGGGGGAACTTACATGTAATGTTGTATGCAAGTGCTTCGATATTTGCCAACAGGCCGATTGTATCGTATGCTCCAATCATGGTTGAGGCACTCATTGAACATCAGGGAGCTCTTTTTAAACGCAAGCACGACGGGGAGTATCATCAAGCTGTCTTCTGTCCGACCTGCGAAGGGCTGACATCCTCGCTGGCCGACATGCTTTGCTTCTATTGTTCGCGATGCAACTGGCGTTCGGAATTCACGGGCAAACAACTTCCTGCGGTAATGAAAGATCTGCCCGACGCCGACGCTGACGGTTAAATCGCAGCGCTGCAGCATCACACATATCCGGGGGCGAGTATCCGGGAACTTTCACAAGCGGACTTTCGCATCTGAAGGGCAAGGGCGGTTGCAACCTATCGAATCTCCTGCTCGTTCGTTACAATGGCTGCGATACGGCGGCAGGGAAGACCTATTGTCCGTTCCCGCCGCGTCGATATGGAACCATGAAAATATCGCATCCCATTGCTATTAAGACCGCTTCTTTGCTGGGCTCGTGGGTGCTTCGGTTGTGGTTGAACACTGAAGACTACTGGTTCTGCTTTGAAGATCCGGCCTCCGATCCGTATCTGACCAGGCGGGAGAATATCTACCTGTTCTGGCATGAGTCGATACTGTTTCCGCTGATCACGTACTGCGGTCCGGATTTCACCATTCTGGTCTCGCAACACAGAGACGGCGAACTTGTGAGCCAGATCATGCGTATGTTCCAAGGGAAGACCGTTCGCGGATCGACGTCGCGCGGAGCGGCGTCGGGCATGCTCGAAATGATGCGGAACAAGCGTTCGAAGCATCTGGGCATTACGCCCGACGGACCGCGCGGTCCGAGGCGCGTGATGCAGGACGGAGCGATCTACCTCGCCAGCCGCACGGGCATGCCGCTTGTAGCGGTCGGTTTTGCGTTCGACGGATGCTGGCGTGCGGGCAGTTGGGACAAGATGGCGCTTCCGCGACCGTTTCGGCGCGGAGTGGGGGTGGGCGGGCCTCCGATGATCGTGCCCGACAGTCTCGATCGCGACGGAATCGAAGAGTACCGCATTCGGATGCAGGAAGAGATGGATCGCGTGCAGGTCCGGGCCGACGAGCTCGCTGCCGCTGAGAAAATAGATAAATGCCTCGATCGCATCGTCGGCCCCGGCGGCGATGCGGCGAGGTGGGACGGCGGATAACGAACATGGAAAGAGAATAACTATGACGAGAAAACGTATTGCAGCGTGTCTGGCGGTATTCTTCATCGCGACGATGCTCCCGGCCGGTCCGGTCGGCGGGCAGGAAGTCAAACCGGTGTTCGAGAAGGTCAAAGGCATGGACTTCCGCGCCGTGGTCCGCAAAGCCAAAGCCAAAGTATTCCCCGCTGTGGTCTACGTCCGCTGCCTGCGCGAAAGCCACGACTCGGGCAAGAAGATCACGCAGGAAGTGTCCGGCAGCGGTGTGATAATATCCGCCAAGGGCGAGGTCATGACCAATTGGCACGTGGTCGACAAGTCAACCGAGGTCCGCTGCCTGACGTTCGAAGGCAAGGCGATGGACGCCAAGGTCGTGGGCATGGACAAGGACACCGACCTGGCGCTGCTGCAGATGAAGTTGCCCAAAGGCTCCAAACCGCAGGTATTCGCGACCTTCGGCGATTCCGACGGCCTGGTCGAGGGCGACTTTGTGATGGCGATGGGGGCTCCGTGGGGTCTGAATCGGTCGGTGTCGATAGGCATCATATCGTGCACCAGCCGATACCTTGAAAAGAGCAGCGAGTACAGTTCGTGGCTGCAGACGGACGCCGCGATTAATCCGGGCAATTCGGGCGGTCCGCTGGTGAACACCGCCGGGCAAATCGTGGGCATCAACACGCGCGGCGGGGGGACGAACCTGGGCTTCTCGGTGCCCGCCAAAACCGTCCAGTTCATCGCCGACCAGCTCCGCAAGAACGGAAAGGTCGACTGGAGTTGGACCGGTCTGCAACTTCAACCGCTCCGAGACTTCAACCGCAATATCTACTTCGAAGGCAAGGACGGCGTGATGGTGGCCGGGACGGACCCCGAATCCCCGGCGCGACGGGCGGGGTTGAAGCTGAAGGATCGGATTCTGAAGATCAACGGTAAGCCCGTTGCGGCGATGTGGGAGGAGGATCTGCCCGCGATCCGCAAGCGCGTGGGCCTGCTGCCCAAGGGGAAACCCGCCAAGCTCGAGATCAAGCGCGACAACGTACTGATGACCGTAACCATGACTCCGCGCGAAAAGGGCAAGGTCGAGGGCGACGAGCTGGACTGCCCCCGATGGGACATGTCGGTCAAGTCAATCAACCAGTTCGATAATCCCAACCTGTACTTCCATCGCAAGAAGGGCGTGTACGTGTTTGCGGTGAAATATCCGGGCAACGCCGGTACGGCCGGGCTGAAAGCCAAGGACATCATCGTCAAGATCGGAAAGGACGAGATCACCACGCTCGACGAACTGAAGAAAGTGCACAAAACCGCACTGGACAACATAAAGAACAATCACAAAGTACTCGTAGTAGTGCTGCGCGGCGGACTGATGCGCCAGGTGCTGCTGGACTTCTCACGCGACCACGAGCGGGAGTAATCCTCTCCGCCCGGCCGCACGTCAGCCCGAAAAAACAAAAGGATTCCCCATGATGAAATGCGCGATGATACTGGCGATGCTGACTTCCTCGGTGCTTGCAGGTCCGCCGACTTCAAAGACCCCGCCGCCGATGTCCAAAGACGACAAGCTCGCGGTGATCAAGGCGATCCGTCCGAGTTTCGTTCACGTTGAGTACACGATGAAATTCGACCGGGGCGAAGCGCCTCGCGGAGGGTCGTGGGGCAGTTTCGATCAGTTCATCAGGCAGGAGCGTCCGATGGAGACCACCGGCGTGCTGCTCGACGCAAAGACGGTGATCGTGGACGACCTGATGATGCACCCGCGGTTCATGAAGTCCATCGCGGTGGTGTATGAAGGTTCTCGCACCAGCGCCAAGGTCTCCGGTTTCGCCGCGAAGCAGAGCGTGATGTACCTGACGCTCGACAAGCCCCTCAAAGGCGCCAAACCCGCCAAATTCGACGCCTCGCTGCCGGGTCCGTACGTGAACGTTCGTCACACGCTCGTCGCGAATGAATGGATAACAACAGTCAACGACAGCCCGGCCGGGGGGAGCATAAGCGTTACCGATACGGGCGGTAAATTCTCGCGAGTTTCGCGGTTCATGGTCGACGCCAAGGGGCGCCCGGTGGGCATCTCAACGGTTTCGCGAGTTGGTCTGGACGCCAAATGGAAAGGCTCTCCGCTGGACTGGGAGAAGTATTCGTCCGCCGATATGGACAAGAAGCTCAAGAGCATTGAGAAGATCACCGATGGCGGGATTTTCCGCGTGGCGTTGAATTTCAGGAGCCCCAAGAAGGACTTCGGCGCGTCGCGTTACTCAGGCGGTTCCGGCGGCGACAAGGGCACCGAAAAGAACGCTGTCGGACTGTTGGTTGACAAGAAGACCGTTCTGGTGCTGGGCAACTACAAGCCCAGCATAACCGCCCGCCTGGCGACGATCGCGGTCTATCCCACAGACGCCGAGAAGCCCGTAGAAGCGAAATTCAGCCACACGCTCAGAGACTACGGTTGCCTGATAGTCACCCTGGAAAAACCGCTGAACGGAGCCTTGAAGTTCTCGAAAGAGAAAGTCACCTCGTTGCGAGACAGGCTCCTGTCGGCGGCTGAAGTTACGCTCCAGGGCGAGAAGCGCGTTGTGTATTACGGGCATCGGCGGATAACCAGTTTTACGCTCGGATGGAAGCGTAACGTTTACCCGAGCGTCGGCGGGCGGACGGGCAACACGTTTCTGTTTGACGACGACGGCGCGATAGTTATTTTCCCGCTGGCCAGGCGCCCGAAGGTGTCCACCGAAGAGCGATACGGCGGCGGTGAAGTTCTCGCCACGCCAACCACGCAGATAAGCCCCGTGCTGGCCGATCTGGCGAGCAATGTCGATACGAGCAATGTCCCGCTGACCGAAGCTGACGAGAACCGCCTGGCGTGGCTGGGCGTTGTCCTTCAACCGCTCAACAGGGAGCTCGCCCGGGCCAACAACGTATCGGATCTCACTCGCGACGGGCAGATCGGCGCGGTGGTCTCGTACGTGTATCCCGACTCGCCCGCAGACAAGGCGGGTGTCAAAATGTCATGGGTCATGCTGAACATCCAGTTTGACGGCGACCCGAAACCAATCGACATCAAGGCCCGCGAGTACTCCCCCGGAGCCAACTTCCCCTGGGCCCGATGGGACTCGCTCCCGGCGCGCTACTGGGACGGAAAGTTCCCCTCGCCGTGGCAGCCGACCGAAACATTCCTGACGCGCAAGCTCACCGATATGGGATTCGGAAAGAAGTTCACCGCAACGTTCTTCGCCGACGGAAAGCAGATCAAGAAGAAGTTCACCGTGGTCTCCAGTCCCACGCACTACCACACCGCCGCGAAGTTCAAGTCGAAGAAAGTCGGCCTGACTGTGCGCGAAATGACATACGAAGTACGCCGCTACTTCCTGAAGGCCGCCAAGGACCCCGGCGTGATCGTATCGGCGGTCGAACCGGGCTCCAAAGCCGGAGTCGGAGGCGTCAAACCGTTCGAGATAATCACGCACGTTAACGACCAACCGATAAGCAGTGTCAAAGAGTTCGAAAACGCCATCAAGGACAAGGCCGAACTTCGTCTGGCCGTTTTGAGAATGACCAAGAATCGCCTGGTCAAATTGCGTATGTCCGCGGGCGGATCGGCGGCCACGAGACCGGCGAGATAACATGGACCAAACGCCCGAATTCAGTCACGAACACACCGCTCTGAACGTACCGGACTTCGAGCAGGCCGCGCGATGGTACTGTCGGAATCTCGGTATGCAGGTTCTGCGCAGCGGTGAAACGGTGCGGTTCCTTTCCGACTCGACCGGGCGACTGATCTTCGAGTTCTACACCAACTCCGACGAACTGATCCCCGATTATGCGCAGATGGCGCCGGCGACGCTGCACCTGGCGTTTTGCGTGTCGGACGTACCGGCGGCGGTTGCAAAACTCACCGCCGCCGGAGCCACGATCTTCAGCGATTACGAAGTGGCTGAATCCGGCGACGAAATGGCGATGCTGCGCGACCCATGGGGCGTCCCGCTGCAACTAATGAAACGCGCCGAAGCGATGTAAGGCATCGTCGGCATGTTGTCGGACCTGAGGGCGATACGTCAGTCGATCGCAAGCGGGTGGGCCTTGTCGTAGACTTCTTTCAGGCGCTTGGTTGTCAGGTGGGTGTAGACTTGTGTGGTCGACAGGCTCGAGTGCCCCAGCAGTTCCTGGACGCTTCGCAAGTCAGCTCCTGCGTTGAGCATGTGCGTTGCAAAACTGTGCCTCAGCGTGTGCGGGCTCACTCCGGGGTCGATTCCCGCCTCCAGCAGGTACTTGTCGAGCTTGCGTCGTACGCTCCTGGCCGATATCCGCGTACCGTGCTTATTGACGAACAGCGGGCCCGTACGCGGGGAATGGCGCATCTTCAGGTAGTGTCCGATCGCTGCGATCGACATTGATCCCAACGGGCAGAGACGCTCTTTCTTGCCCTTGCCCGCAATCCTGACCACTTCTGAGAATTCGTCGAGATCCTCGATGTCCAGATCGACCAGTTCGCTGACGCGCAGACCGGCGGCGTAGATCGTCTCGATTATCGCACGATCGCGCGCACCCAGCAGCGAGGCGGTGTCCGGAGCGGCCAGCAGCGCTTCTATCTGCTGAATGTCCAGGCACTTAGGCAGGCGTTTGTCTTGTCTGGGCGTGCGCACCACCGAAACGGGCGAGGCCTCCAACTGGTCGATCTTCACCAGGAAGCGATAGAAGCTTCTTATCGCTGCGAGTTTGCGTGCGATTGTGGATTTCGAAAGCCCGCTGTTTCGCAGCACCGCAAGCATTGCCCGCACCTCCAGCGGACCGGCGGTCAGGATTCGGCGGGTCATTTCCGCCCGGGGCGGGAAGTCGTCAGGCAGGGGAAGGTCGTCGGCCGACATCTCGCTTGTCGAACCGTCGGCGGCCAGGAAACGACAGTATCCCAACAGATCGCTGTGGTAGCTGCGTAGAGTGTGAGTAGAGAAATTCCGCTCGCTGTCGAGGTATTCGATGAATCGTGAAATGAGTGCTATATCAGCCATCTGCCTTCCATGGCAAGGTTTATGTTATTCAGCCGCCGCCTCCGCAGCGTCTGTGCGAGTCGGTCATTTTTGCGGAATTGACGGTGCGATCACATCGTTGTCGCCGGCTGCGGCGTGCTGGGCGATCTGAAAGCTCAAGGTGGCTGCGTCGAGCCAATCAATGTTGTACTCATCGCTCTCGGCCAGACCCATAAAATGGTCTATCATCTCGTCCTGCATGTCGTGTCTGTAGCGAAAGACATAGTGCTGTCCGTCCTTTGCGAATTTCATAGTCTTGGTCGTCATGGTCTGTGTCCTGTCTGATCGTTCTGGTCCGCAGGCGGTCCTGCACAAGTATTATCGGACGTATGGGCGGTAAACTGGAGTTGTCGAGCGCTGTGATTTGAGATTTATTGAAAAAGCGCGCCTGGCGGATCAATTACCCGATCTGTCGGCTGTATTTTCGCCATTGGAGCGTGTAAGATGAACTTTAGATGCAAAACACGCTGATCATGCTGGCTTGGGTCGGTGCTATCGCTCCGGAATACCACGACGTGCTGTTTTGGGGTTCGATAGGCTTTGTAATGGTCCTGTTGTTGGGATTTGCACTGCTGTGGTTTCGCAGGAAATACCATCCCGACGGTATGGTCGGCGGCGATGATTCCGTTAGTTTCTCGATGAAAAGCATCGAGGAGATGCGTGCTGCCGGAGCGATAAGCGACGGCGAATTCCGCCGCCTGCGGGCCAGTTCACTGGGTTTGGCGCCTCCAGCGGACGATAACGATAATTCTACCTTAAGTGCGCCCGCTGATGTTGACGATGGCGTAGAAGAGCTTGATCCAAGCGATAAGCCGCAAGAAGACTACAAGGAAAACACATGAGTTCACCCCGTTCAGGTTCAGGACCTAAAGGCGTCGGAGGCGACGACGGCGGCCGGAGAGGCCACAAATGCAGCTTCTGCCACCGCAACACCGAAGAAGTAGGTCCGATAGTTGAAGGTCCCAATGGCGTATACATATGCGCCAATTGCGTTGATCTGTGTCAGAACATCATCCGCCAGGAGCAGCGCCGCACCACCGAGGCCGCTCCGATGTTCACGTCCATTCCAACGCCCAGGCAGATTCACGATTTTCTCGAGCAGTACGTTATCGGGCAGGATCACGCCAAGAAGGTGCTCGCCGTCGCCGTGCACAACCACTACAAACGCCTGACGCACGCGGACCTTGAAGACGCAACCGACGTAGAGATCGAGAAGTCCAACATACTCGTGATAGGGCCCACCGGATGCGGAAAAACGCTTCTGGCCAGAACGCTGGCGCGCGTGCTTAACGTTCCGTTCGCCATCGGCGACGCCACAACGCTCACCGAGGCCGGATATGTGGGCGAAGATGTTGAGAACATCCTGCTGAAACTCCTGCAGGCCGCCGACTACGATCTGGAAGCAGCAGAACGCGGGATTATCTACATCGACGAAATCGACAAGATCGGCAAGACCAGCCAGAACGTCTCGATCACGCGCGACGTCAGCGGAGAGGGCGTTCAGCAGTCGCTGCTGAAGCTTCTGGAAGGCACCACGGCAAACATACCGCCCCAGGGCGGACGCAAGCATCCCGAACAGCAGTACATCCAGCTCGACACCAGGCAGATTCTGTTCATCTGCGGCGGTACGTTCGACGGGCTGGAGGACATTATCAAGAAACGCCTGGGACGCCAGCTCATCGGGTTTGAGTCAGAAGAGCTCGGCGACGATACGCTGGCTCAGCAGACCAACCTGCTGGCTCAGACCGTGCCCGAGGACCTGGTGCACTACGGTATGATCCCCGAACTGATCGGGCGCCTGCCGTGCATCACCACCCTCGGCGGACTCGACGAAGACGCGATGGTCAACATTCTCACCCAGCCGCGGAACGCACTGGTCAAACAGTACCAGCGACTGTTCGAGATGGAGGATGCGGGTCTGGAATTCACCGACGACGCGATGCAGGAGATCGTACGCCTCGCGCTCGAACGGAAGGTCGGAGCCCGTGCGCTGCGAAGCGTCATGGAAACTCTCATGCTGGACCTGATGTACGACCTGCCCGAGACGAAGAAGAAAGACGACACGTTCGTAATCACCGCTGATATGGTGGCGGGGCGTATGGAAGCGACGCTGGCGTCGGCGCGGAAGAAAACCGTCAAGAAGACGAAGAAGGAAAGTGCGTAACGACAGACGGCGTGCGACACCGCAAGCGGTTTGACGACGGTGTATCACAACAGATGAAAAAGCCCCGACGGGATTCCCGTCGGGGCTTTTTGTTTCATCTTTCCAGGCGATGTGTCTATTCCATAGTTGGTTTGATTACTTCGCCTTTCGCCTGGGCTTCCAGGTTTTCGTACGAACCGAAGAAGTCGGAGTTGCTGTCCAACCACAGCGTTATGCGGTGCATGTCTTCGGGCGGGAGCTTCAGCTTGTTGTGACCCTTGGCGAGCATCTGGTAAAGCTTCGATGCGCGGGCTCCAAACTGCCCGGGGATGGTTCGCGGGGTGGTGTAGACCGCATTGTCGAAGAAGAACGCGTGCTTTCGCAGGTTCTTGTACGAGTTGAAGAAGCCCCGCCCGATCCGTCCCTTGCTCAGGTCCGGGCACTTCTTGCCTTTGGCTTTCTGCTCGGTGTGGCACTTGATGCAGTGCTTCTCGAGAATCGGTTGGACGAGGATCGGGAAGCTGAACGGTTTTGTGCCCGCGACTTCCGGCTTGATGTCGGCGGCCGGTTTGCGCATCGCCATCGGGAACTTGCTCATCGGGCCCCGGGCCTTGCTGCGGGGTTCGTGGCAGCCCTGGCAGATGAGTCTCTCGCCCGGTTGGATGTATGTCGCCGAGCGCATCGACTGGACGGCCAGGCCCTTGTCGTCGATTGCCTGGAAGTACACCGGGATATTCACCGGCAGGTTGAAGTATGCGCTTCCGTCTTCGGCTACGGGCGCGGTGCCCAGGATCGCACGGGCTGACTTCTGATTTCCGAAACCGATCGCCGGGTTATTTGCGTACGGCGTGGTCTTGGGCAGCAGTTGGATGATGCGGATATGCTTGATCTTCGTGCCTTCGGGGAACGGCTTGAGGCTTTCGTAAACGTTGATCAGCCCGACTTGTCCGGTCTTGGGGATAAGTTTGGGATCGACGGGTTTGAACTTCTCGCCCGGCGCCAGCGGTTTGGCGAGGAAGGTCTGGTGGGGGACGATTCGGGGCATCTTGCGGGGGCGGAAGGGTATCGGATCGAGGCACGAGATGTCCGGATCGCGGTAGATCAGCTCCTTGTTTCCGAACGCGTCGAGCAGGTAGATCCCGTAGTTGTTGGCGACGCCCGCGTTGGATCGCGAGTCCTTGTCGTACACGCACAGGTAGAAGTATTCGCTCAGCGGCCAGGCGCCCGCGTAGTTCGCCGGAGGCCCGTGCGTACCGATTTCCGATTCGGGGAACAACTGGTCGGGGGTGATTCGCTTCAGCGGAGCCATCGCGTCGTCGTCGGGCACCTTCGGGTCGATCAGCACCAGCGATCCATAGGCCTGCCCGTGGTGGCAGGCGGCGGTGGCGGTGAGCTTGTGCGAACCGGGTATCGAGCGGATCGTTATTTCAAAGTGCGGGCGAACTCTCGCCGATTTTGCGAAATTCCCGTGAATGGCGCGTGCGTCGCGTCCGTCGGGGGTGGTCGTCCACGGGTGGTGGGCCTGGTTGAAACCGCGATCCACGTAGTCCCATCGGGTGTAGACGACCATTCCGTTGTTGTCGATGCTCGGCTGCCATTCGTTCGTCTCGTGGTGCGAGAGCCTTACGATGTCGCTTCCGTCTCCGTTCATCGAGTGCAGCGTGAAGCTGGGCACGGGGCGTCCGTGGCAGCGTCCGTATCCGCCGCGACGCTCTGAGATGAAAATGACGCGCCCGTTGGGCATGAAGCACGGATCGAAATCATTGATCGGCCCGTCGGTGAGCTGTTTGAGATCCGTACCATCTGAGTTAACGCGGAATATCTTCCAGGTGTTGTTGATCGTCCACTTTCTGTAACGCAGGCGGTCCTTCTCTTCGCTGGCGATTTCGGTGAATGCGAACAGGATCTCCTTGCCGTCGTACGACAGGTCGGGCGACAGGAATCCGCCGTCGCCGGTCAGTTTCTTGCCCTTGAATCGCCCGTTTGCACAGACCGAATCCTTGAGAATGTCGACCGCCTTGGGGTTGTCGGAAAATGCGTTTTCGAGCACGAACATCCCGCCGCCGCGAATTGCGTTGAACCCGAAGTACTGGTCGCACATGTGGTTCCCGGTCTTCTCGGAGTTCGGGTTGAAGTGGCGTTTGATGAACAGGATCTTGTCGAAATCCAGCAGCGGATTTGAGAATGCTACTTTGCGGCGGAGTTTTACCGCCAGTTTCATCAGGGCTTCGCGTCCTTCGGTATCGGTGATTTCCACTTTCTTCGCCGAGGCGATGAGTCTGTCGAGCACGGCTTTTTCCGCGGTAAGCTGCGGCGCCTTGTCCATCTTGGAGATGTACGCCAGCAGTGCGCCGGTGCGCCTGATCACCGCGTCGAGTTCGTCTTTGTCGGTCTCGGCCGGGAGCGAGTGGACGTTCAGCACCTGGTCGGCTGAGGGCCAACGGTGAGTGTGCTTTCGTCGCGTGCCGCCCTTTGCCCGCACCGAGCCCGGGGCTCTGATTGATTCGGGTTTCTTGCCCAGCACTTCGAACTTCGCGTCGGCCCAGTCGGTGTGATCGTGGCCGAAATTATCGCCGCCGATGGTGACCACCAGGTCCACCTGCTTTACGCCGGTGAGGTTTGCCTCGATCAGTTTGGCAGCCTGTCCGCCCTTCATGATCCCGCTCTTGGCGATGACCTTCTTGTTGACGATGATCTGGAACTCGGCGGTGCCTTTCTTGCCGACTTCGTCATCGATGCCGACCATCGCGCTGAACTTGGCGGTCTTTCCGTCGAGCTTTATGCGGATAACTCCGGGCGGGTGGGTTCCCACACCGCGCTTAAACGCCTTACCGGCGATCTTGATCGGGCGCTTGTCGATCGACCTGTTCTTCTGCGTGGAGCCCCATCCCGTGCTCGACAGGCTCACGTTCAGCTCGTCGAGATAGACGGTCTTGGGTTTGTCAGCGGCGCGGATCGGAGTTGATGACAAACCCAGGAGAATTGCGGCCAATACGGTAACGACAATAATGGTCTTGTTCATTTTTAGGATCCTGTTACTGCTGCTGCGATTCCAGTTACTTCCGCCACGAGTGCTTCGGCTTTTTCGTTCGACGGGGCTTCAGCCATTATACGCATAATCGGTTCGGTGTTCGACGCCCTGACGGACACCCAGGCTCCGTCCAGATCGATACGCAGCCCGTCGCTGTCGTTGACCCTTGCTTCAAGCTCGTAGGAAAACGCCTCCCGGGTCGCGTCGATTATTTTTTCAATCGCTCCTTCGGGGCACGGTTGCTTGGTTTTAAGCATAACGTAGGACGGGATCTTATCGACCAGCCCACTGAGACTAATGCCCGTTTCAGCCATATATTGCAGCACATACGCCATAGCGGTGAAGCTGTCTCGCACCGGAACGACCAGAGGCTCGATCAGCCCGCCGCCGCCCTCGCCGGCGAGAATGCAATTTCCCTCGATCATGGCCGAGATTACGTTGGCCTCTCCGGTGGGCGCTCGCAAGACCTTGCAGTCGGCGGCGGCGGCGATGTCGTCGATCATTCGCGAGGTTGACAGGTTCGTGGCGATGTCGCCCTTGCGCTTGGACAGCACAAACGCTGCGGCCAGAGCCAACGTGTATTCCTCGCCTATGAACCGCCCGTTTTCGTCAACTATCGCCAGGCGATCTGCGTCGGCGTCCTGTGCGAATCCGACCGCCGCGCCGCTGTTGCGAACCGCATCACACAGTTCGGTGAGGTTCTCTTCGACCGGTTCGGGATTGTGGGCGAAAACCCCGGTCGGCCCGGCGTTAAGGTGCACAAGTTCGCATCCGAGCTTTTCCATCAGATCGGCTGAAGCGATGCATCCGGCGCCGTTTATGCTGTCGAGCACCACTTTGAAACGTTTGGAGGCGATTGCATCGACATCGCAGACCGCCAGCACGTCTTCGATGTGCTTCTGCTCGGCGGTGTCGTCTTGCGATTCGGCGCCGCGGGCGTTCTGGTCGACCGTCGCGAAATCGCCAGCCTCCCATATCGCCTTGAGCTTCATTGCATCTTCTGCGGTCAGACCCGTTCCGGTCGGCTGGAGGAATTTGATACCGTTGTATTGGATGGGATTGTGGCTGGCGGTTACGATCACGCCCCCGTCGGCGGACAGTTTGCTTGTCATCAGCGCCACGCCCGGGGTCGAAGCGATCCCAACCGAGGTTACGTTCACTCCCGTAGACAGCAGACCGTCTGTGATAGCCTGCTGCAACTCGGGCCCGGACTGGCGGGAGTCTCTTCCGATAACAACGCTTTTGCCCGCGCCCAACATGGTTCCGAACGCGCATCCGAAGTCTCTTGCGATCGGCGGGGTAAGTGTCGAGCCGACAATACCGCGAACGCCCGAGACGGTCACCATCAATCGATCCATTAGCCCAACTCCTGAGTTTGGAAATAGGACCGCGCATTATACAGAATTCACGGCAATTGGGAAAACTGTTCGCATGCGTTATGCTATTGATCATGCAGCGGGCGATAATACATGCTGACATGGACGAGTTCTTCGCGGCCGTCGAAAAGCTCGACAACCCCTCGCTGCGGGGCAAACCGTTGCTGGTGGGCGGTGACCCGACCGGACGCGGAGTTGTCTCCACAGCAAGCTACGAGGCCAGAGCCTTCGGTTGCCATTCAGCCATGCCGATGGCGCGGGCGGTCCGGCTGTGTCCCGATGCGATTGTGATTCCAGTCCGCGGTGGGCGATATCACGCCGTCAGTGAAGAGATATTCGAGATAATGGGGGAGTTTACGCCTCTGATTGAGCGTTTGAGCGTTGATGAGGCGTTCCTGGACGTCACCGGATGCGAGCGTTTGCTGGGTCCGGCTCGGAAAGTGGCGCGGGATGTCAAGACGCAGATCAAATCGCGCACGGGTCTGACGGTAAGTGTCGGAGTGGCGCCGAACAAGTTCCTTGCGAAACTCGCCAGCGATCTCGAAAAGCCTGACGGACTGACGATTATCGAACCCGACCGCATCTGCGAAGTGCTCGACCCGCTGGATATTCGAAAGCTCTGGGGGGTCGGTCCAGCCGCCGCCAAACGGCTGGAGAAACTCAATATCCGCACCATAGGCGAACTGCGCCTGGCCTCGCCGGAGCTGGTTTCCGCCCGGTTCGGGTCGGTCGGCGAGCATCTTCAGCGATTGGCGGCCGGGCTGGACGATCGCCCCGTAACCCCCGACTCCCAAGCCAAGAGCATCGGGCAGGAGCAGACGTTCCGTGTCGATATCGGCGACCTCGGCGAGTTGACCCGCATTCTGCTCGGTCAGACCCAACAGGTCGCCCGGCGTCTCAGGCGAAATCAACTCAAGGCCCGGACGGTGACTCTGAAACTGCGCTACGGGGACTTCACGACCCTGACACGGTCAACCACGCTTGACGGACCGACCGATGTTACCGATCTGCTGTGGCGCGCCGCCCGCGGACTGCTGGACAACTGGTCGGCTCGTCAACATCGCCCGCTGCGCCTGCTGGGGATGACCGCCAGCCAACTGACCGGGCTCGCAGGCGTTCAGGGAACGCTCTTCAGCGATCCGTCCCAGGATAAACAGCATCGCATCGACCGGGCGGTCGACGAAATTGCCAATCGTTTCGGCGACGGAGCGATAAATCGCGGCGGACCGAAGTAACCGGTCGAGCCTGAGCGTCCGCCGCACATCAAATGAGGGCAATATCTCGCGTTTCTTGATTAACTCGGCGTCCGGTCTGTCCGAATGAACACGTATACGGACAATCGGAGAAACCGTTGGGTTCGGGGCGATTCGAGCGGTCAGGCAAAAGGAGCAGCGCCATGATGAGGCAAGCTGAGTTTCTTACCGTACTGTTGGTGTGCGCGAGTGTTGCGGGTGTCGCGTGCGGGGATATCGATAACAACGACCATTTCGCCTCGCGATCGATATACGACGCGTCAGGTGTGGACTTCTTGACCGTATCCGGGAGCATTATCGGCGGATCGGGCGCTCTGAGGCCCGACACCACGCTTGGGGTGTTCGATGAATTCGGGGTAGAGCTTGCCGATGACGATGACGGGAGCATCCTGGGCGACGGAATGGCCAGCGGTCTGTATCGTGTTCCGGTCAATGCTGACCGGAGCATCCGACTGGCCGTCAGCGGCTATGAGGATTTCGACTTCGACGGGATGATCGACCGCAGCGGAGGAAAACCTCACAAACAGGCCGGCGACTACGATCTGTACATAGACATTCGTGACGCCGCCGGCGACCTGACCGGCGAGACGTTCTTCTTTGAATCCGCGCTGACTCGCGGAGCGGTGGATCGTTTTGCCCCGGACACATCTTCGCTATCGCCCCAAGCCGCTTCGTTCGACGTCTACATCGATAATGTATCGCCCTTCATTCTCGGCGCCGATCCGGTGGATTTTCTGTCGTTTACGGGTCTGACGCCCGGGGATTCATTCGAAGCTGAAATTATCTCCGGCGACTTCGACACCGTGCTGGGACGGTTTGACTCCGCGGGAGGACTGATCGAATTCAGCGACGATGTAAATCGCACGTCGCTCCTGTCGAAACTCTCCGGAACAGTGCCCCAGGACGGTGAACTGATCTTCGCAATATCCGGCTTCCCCGACGGGGGTGAGGACCGCTTTCCGTTCGATGGGCGTCATAGCGAGAGGGGCGCTTATGAATTGGCGCTGAACTTCAATCCCGAACCGGCTACTTTGATGTTCCTGGCCTGGGGGCTGCCGGTTATGCTGAGGCGCCGCACAGCCCGGTAACATCGCTACTTTCCAATGCAGTACAGGTTCTTCACGCCTCGGATGAATATCCTCCCGTTCGATATCGCAGGCGATGCGCGACACGGTTCGCGAAGTGCGTTCTTCGTGATCAGGCGGAACTCCGGGGCTGCGTCTATGACAAACGTCACGCCGTCATCGTCCAGGAAGTAGAGTTTTCCGTCGGCCGATACGGGGCTCGAGCTGTGATGGCGGCCTAGTTTCTCGCTCCACATCACCTTCCCCGTTTTGGCGGCCAGGCAGCTTAAGCGCCCCTTGTCGCCGACTACGAAGAAGTACTTTCCCGCTGCGATTGGCGAGGGCACGTAGCTGGTCTCCTTCGTTCTATGCCACAGCACCTTGCCCTTCGGACTGATGCCAAGCGTGTGCAGCGTCGGGAACCCGCCGGTGATGCAGAACACGTCGTCTGCGTAAACCATCGACGCGACGAACTGTTCGGTCGGGCCCTTGATTATCCAGTATCGCTTGCCCGTTTTCGGGTCGTACGATGCGGTGCACTTCGAACCGGACAGGACCATCTGGTCTTTACCGTCGGCGTTGAACACAACCGGCGGGGTGTACGATCGCACGCGGTTGGGGCGATCGATCCGCCATCGCTCCTTGCCCGTGGTTTTCTCCAACGCGACGATGTAGGCGGTGTCTTTGCCTTCGGCGTCCTGGTCTCCGTTTACTATCACCAGGTCTTCATACAGCAGCAGCGAGGAGCAGTATCCGTGCTTGGCGGTGAAGCGCCCGGGCGTTTTGCGCCAGATTTCCTTGCCTTGGAAATCGTAGCAGACCACGAGCATCTCCTCGACGTTCAGGAACGTGACCCACACGTGCTTCCCGTCTGCCGCCGGCGTGCTTGACGCCAGCGAGTTCAGGCGGTTGATCTTCTCGGGCGGGGCTTTCAGGGCCGTACGCGTCCAGAGAACCTTGCCCGTTTTCGCATCGAGCGACAGCAGCAGGCGAGCGTTGCCCTTGCCCGCCGAAGTTACGAACACCCGCCCGGCCGAAACGATTGGCGAGGAATGTCCCTTGCCCGGTATTGATGTCTTCCAGGCGATGTTCTCGCTGGCGGACCATTTGACGGGAACGTCCGTTTCAGTACTGATCCCATCGCCGGTCGCCCCGCGCCACACAGGCCAGTCGGCTCCCAGACAGACCGCCCCAAACACAACCGCCGGTAAAACGATAGCTCCGATTAACTTCATTGCAATCTCTCCAGGTCATCGGCCGTCATCGGCCGCGCGAGTTCGACCATATTGTAGACTCCAGCGGCGCTGTAACAAGCGCCTGATTCAGTCACTTGCGCTTTAGGGCGCCGATCTTGGCTGGATTAAAGTGGTTTCAGGACGTATGATGTTTGCGAAGGACGCCTGGCGGGCGATTGCTGAACCGAAGGCGCCCTTCGTTTTTTTTGCGAATTGAGTTTGCATGGAGTTACCGCGTCGTGCTCTTGGCGATGAGTTGGTCAAGCCGGGCGAACTGGCCGGCGTTCGCGCGCGCCTGCGGAAGATCGCAGCCAACCACGATCTGACCACCGTGATCGCCTGTGCGTTCGACCATCGCACGCGAATGCTGCCGTTCATCTACGCCGATATGCGTATCGTACCGGCCGGTGTGCGGGCGATTGGGTCGGCTATGGTTGCATCCGGATTCGAGAAGACCCGGATCGTTCTGCAGCAGTGGAACCGCAACTTCCGCCCGTCGCAGATGCGCCTCGACGGGGCAATTCCCGACATCTTCATGATCTCCAGCACGCAGTTGCATTCGGCCCAGTGCAAGGCGATGATCCGGGACGCATGTCGGATCGACCCGGACAAGCGACCGCTGATAATTGTCGGGGGTCCGATGGTTATCTACGAACCGTGGGAGGTCTTCAGCGCCGATCCGGAGAATCCCTGGGCCGCGGACGCAGCTGTAACGGGCGAAGAATACGTTCTTATGAATCTGCTCGAAGTTGTGCTTTCGAGTCGCGCCGGCGGGGAGTCGATGCGGGGGGCGTTTCTGCGGGCGCGCGACAGCGGGTTGCTCGACGAAATACCCGGACTGGTCTACGCCAAGGGCTCGCGCGACTGCGTAACTGACGAACTGGTCGATACGGGCATACAGCAGTTGGTGGGCGATCTCGACGAATTGCCCGATCCGGTTCTGGGCTACGGCCTTCTGGAACCGCCTGGTAAGGGCGGCGGGTTGGTTTCGCGGGCGATCCCGGCTGACCGGGTCAGCAAGTACGGTCCGGTCGGGTCGCTGGTTCTTACGTTGGGCTGCAAGTTCACTTGTCCGTACTGTCCGATCCCCGCGTACAATCAGCGCCAATACCGCACCAAGAGCGGTGAGCGTATCGCCGAGGAGGTCCAGCGCCTCTACAACGAGTATCGCATCCGTATGTTCTTCGGAGCCGACGATAACTTCTTCAACAAGAAGGAACGAACCCTCGACATCGCCGAGACGCTGGCGAGCAAAGTTGACGCCGGTTCGCGGCCTCACTGCAAAGTTCGCTGGGGCACCGAGGCTACAATCCACGATACGCTGGGGATGAAGGACCACCTGCCCCTGATCAGGCGTGCGGGTCTGTGGGCGCTGTGGATGGGCGTGGAGGACATGTCAGGCACGCTCGTTAAGAAAGGTCAGACCGCCGACAAGACACTCGAAGCGTTCACCCTTCTGCGCGAAAACGGAATATTCCCCGTGCCCATGATGATGCACCACGACTCGCAGGCGCTGTACACTCGCAACGACCAGAGCGGGCTGCTGAATCAGGTCAGACTGCTGCGAAAGGCCGGAGCCCTCTACATGCAAGTGCTGATGCTCTCGCCTTCACCGGGGTCGAAGCTGTATGTCGGGACATATACTTCGGGCCTGGCGTACAAGAGCGTGGACGGAATACAGGTCGAACCGTATATCGGTGATGGAAACTACGTTATCGCTTCTCGGGCTGAACGCCCGTGGCGGAAGCAGTTGAACATTCTGGCTGCGTACCTTTACTTCTATAACCCGTTGAATTTCCTGCTGGCGTTGATCCTTCCCAAGAGCAGGATTCCGCTTGCCGACGCCGAAACCTCTCCGACTGCGGTCGACGCCGAGGGTAATCCGCGCCGCGGCAGATTAACCCGACGCATCTCGCGGAAGATAAGCGCGTACCTGGCTGACGCGGGCGTGCAAATGTTCGGAATGTGGGGCTTGACGCATACGGTGCGTCGTACGTTCATCTGGGCGCTGCGCCTGATGCGGGGGAACATCGAACGGCATACCAGCCCCCCGACCAGCCGAATCCCCATGCGAGGCGTAGGCGGAGCCCCCGCCAGCCACGCACTACCCGACGCCGACTCACCGGACAACTGAGTCCGCCCCCTTTCTTCAGCCCCGGGTCGCGAAAGAACTTTTGGCGGGCAACTCGTGCGTGAGTCGTGTTTTGACGTTGATTTCTTCGAGCCCCGGCGGTAGGCTCATCCCGCAACGCCGCACCTCAAAAACGATGATATATTTAATTGCCATATTCGTGTATCTATTCGTCCTGACGGGAATCTCCATTTACAAGTCCCGGCAGGTCAAGACGCAGACCGACTTCGCGCTGGCCGGGAGATCGCTTTCGCCCTGGGTGATGGTCTGCACCATGCTCGCTGTCTGGATCGGCACGGGCTCGATCGTGGGATCTGCGGGACAGGCCTATCGCGACGGAGTCGGGGCGTTGATCCTTCCGGCCGGAACATTCGTTGGAATGATCCTCCTTGCGTTCATTGCCGGAAAGGCGCGCAGATTCGAAGCGTACACCGTTCCGGAAATCATCGGCACGCGTTTCAATCGAACCGCGCGAATGCTGTCGGTGATTGCACTGATCATGGCGTATATGGTGATCGTAAGCTACCAGTTCAACGCCGGCGGAATGGTGCTGGAGGTCATTGTCGGGAACAAAGCCGACGTTGGGATAAAGGTCGGCGACACTCTGACCGCACACCAGCTCAAGAAGGGACACGTTGTCTTCACTCCCGCCGATGACTGGAACGGTGTGACCGCTGTGGCGCTCAACGCGAAGGAAGGCTCCGGTTGGTCGAGCGACGTTAAGGCTTTTACGATTGAAGTCTGCCCGGCTGGAGAAGTTAAGGACAGGATCAAAGCCAAAGGGAAGTCCGAAAACCATATTGTCGTCAAGTCCCGCGGTAAGGCGAAAGTGAGATTAAGCGGCGCCGAACTGTATCGAATTGCATCGCTGCCCAAGGGGGGCGATCTCGTGTTGTCCGAACCGAAGCTGACCGCACAGACCGCTACGATAATAGCGGCGGTTTTTGTCATCGCCTATACGATGCTGGCCGGGCTTATGAGCCTTGCATTCACCGACGTGGTCACCGGGGTTATCATAACCGTTTCAATGTTCGTTGCGTTCCCCGTTCTGCTGTGGCAGGCCGGAGGCTTTTCCGGAATGGAGACCAAGTTCGCCGAAATGGGCGATCGGACTGAGCACATGCAGTTCTGGGGCACGTATTCCTATCCGCAACTGATCAACTTCCTGCTTCCGGTGTTCCTGCTGATCATGGGCGACGCCAACCAGTATCAGCGCATCTTCGCCAGCAAGAACGCAAAGAGCGCCCGGACGGCGGTTATCATGCTCATCTTCATAGCCATGGCGATCGAGTTGTTGATAATCGCGTGCGCCTGGGTCTCGTCGAGCATGATACCCGACCCGGAAAACGGCAGGCACGTGCTGATATATGCGGCCCGGCATTTCATGCCGAATGTGCTGGGCGTTATATTCATGGTCACCGTCGTCGGTATAATCATATCGACCGCCGATTCGTTCCTGCTGGTGCCCGCGACCACCTTCATCAAGGATATCTACCTGAACCACATCAATCCCAAAGCCAGCGAGAAGCGAATAGTCTTCCTCAGCAGAATGATGGTGCTGGGTTTCGGGATAATCGCGTATCTCATATCGCTCGCGTTCGCCGAATCAACCACCGTGTTCAAGAAGGCGATGTATGCGTATACGATTTACGGGGCTGCTATTACGCCTTGTCTGGTGGCGGCGATGTTCTGGAAACGGGCTACAAGCTGGGGGGCCATCGCGTCGATCGTTTCAGGTACGGCGGTCACGCTGGCCTGGGGGGAGATAACGTGCATAAAAGCCTCCCTGCCCAAAGTGATGTCCGAACTCGAGGCGGTTCTTCCTGCGATAACGATATCTGTTGTCGCACTGGTGGTTGTCAGCCTGCTGACTCAGAAACAGAAAGTGGTCGCCGAGGGTTAACGCATGTTCGATGCTGAAGTGTATATTGAAAGAAGACGGAGCCTGTCCGAGCAGATCCGCGCCGGTCTGATTCTCTTCCTGGGCAATAACGAAAGCCCGATGAACTATCCGGACAACCAGTACCCGTTCCGCCAGGACAGTTCGTTTCTCTACTACTTCGGGCTGGATTGTCCGTCTCTTGCGGCTGTGATCGACGTCGACGACGGCTCGGTTTGCGTGTTTGGCGACGATCTTACCGTCGACGACATAGTATGGACCGGACCGCTTCCTACGGTGGCCGACAGAGCCCGTGCGGTGGGTGTCGACCGGACCGCGCCGTTGCACAAGCTCCACGAGACTCTCACCGCCGCAACCGCACAGGGCAGGGCTGTCCGTTTCCTGCAGCAGTATCGGGCCGACAATGTTCTGGCGATTCAGCGGCTGCTTGAGATTCGCCCGTCGGCGATCGCCTCAAGAGCGTCCGAGACATTGACCCGTGCGGTCGTCGCGCAGAGGTCGATCAAGAGCCCTGAAGAGATCGAGCAGATAGAAGAGGCGGTTGACCTGACCGGCGCGATGCACGTTCTCGCGATGAAGACAGCCCGACCGGGCATGTATGAGATGGAAGTCGCCGGAGCCATGGAGGGCCTTGCCCTGTCGCGCGGCGGGCGGCTTGCTTTTCCCATCATCTTTTCGATCCACGGAGAAACCCTCCACAATCACTATCACGGTAACAAGATGAGTTCGGGCGATATTGTCGTCAACGATTCCGGAGCCGAGTCTGCCTCCGGATATGCAGGCGACATTACCAGGACTATCCCCATAGGCGGACAATTCTCCCAGCGTCAAAGGGAAATCTACACTATTGTTCTGGACGCTCAGGAAGCCGCCATCGCCGCCTGCCGCCCGGGAATCGAATTCCGCGACGTGCACCGCCTGGCGTCGACGATGCTGGTCACCGGTCTGAAGGGTCTGGGCCTGGTGAAGGGCGATCCGGACGATGCGGTCGCCGCAGGCGCACACACGCTCTTCTTCCAGTGCGGACTAGGCCATATGATGGGCCTGGACGTACACGACATGGAAGGGCTCGGCGAGCGGTACGTCGGATATACGGACACTATCGAGCGGAATCCCGAGTTTGGTTGGAAATCGCTGAGGCTTGCAAAGGCGCTTGAACCGGGCTTTGTGATAACGGTGGAGCCCGGGCTGTATTTCATCCCCGAACTGATTGACCGATGGCGCGCCGACAACAAGTGCGCCGATTTCATCAACTACGACAAGGTCGAACAGTATCGCGATTTCGGCGGTGTCAGGTTGGAGGACGATATCCTGATCACCGAAGAGGCCTATCGCGTGCTGGGCGATCCGATTCCCAAGACAATCGACGAAGTCGAGGCTTTGGCGTCAAGCTGAGTTCGGTGTTCTCGATTCACGCGAACACAACTGATGCGTAGCCTACCGTGGTTTCGTCGTGTTGGCCCGGTGCTATTCGGCGCATCACTTCCTGTGAATTGGTGTATTTGAGCGTATGGCCGGCCGTTGCGCCGAGTTGTCGGCAGGCGGCGACGGTGGCGGCGACGGCGCCGGCTCCGCAGGCGTTGTGGTGCTCCCACGCGTGGGGGATAATTTCTTCGGCGTTCAGAGCTTCGATCAGATCGAGCATTTTGCGGTCATTGTTCACCGAGTAGTCGAGCCCGGATTGTCCGGTTCCGCCCGGGGCTCCGAATCGCGGTCCCCCGTGGTGGGTCAGGTCCGTGGAGCCCGCGATTACCCATCGGCGGTCGAGGTTGGCTAGGGCTTGGGGCAGGGCGAGACCGATTTCCAGGGCAAGATCGGTGGGGGGGACGGCTATGGGGAGGATCATAGCTTGTGGGCAAAGTGCTTGCAGGATAGGTATTTGCACTTCGATTGAGTGTTCGCGCGAGTGAGCGGACCGGTTCGCCCTGAATGGCGATCCGTAGGCGATCAGTGCGTCGGCGGCTTGGGTGTCTATTGGCGCAGGGCCCAGCGGTGTGAGCCATGCCCCCGAATCGTACACTTCTCCGTACTGAACCGCGCCGGAATGGTCCGCCCCGAAGAACACTACGGTTTGCGGTTCCCGGGGAGATGCGAGCACTTTCAGCGTGATCGCGGACAGTTGCCCCGAGAAGACCCATCCGGCGTGCGGGAGCAGTCCGCCGCGGATATCTCCAGCCGGGCGGTTGTCGATATCGGCTGATTCTATCAGCGTCCTGGCCTGTCGCAGGCATTGATCGGGCGAGGCGTCGTAGAATGCTCCGGCTGCAATTGGTTGTCGCGTATCGGTCATTGTGGTTCCGATCGTGGAAAAAGTGTTGGCTGATGCGTTGGTTTATTGTAACATACGATGCTCATAACTCCAGACCGAGGAGCGATGTCAATGGCCCAGGACGACAAGCCTGACTCTATGGACAACAAGATCGACGCGCTGGCTGCGATGGCCGGCGGTAAGGATATAGCGCACGAGGGCTTCAACGCCGTAGAGGAAGTCCCCGACTCCGACGAGACCGGACAGAGCGACGCAGCGGCCGCTCTGGTCGCCCAGAGTTCCGCCGCTGAGGCTCAGTCGGCGGTTCCCGTGGTTTCGAGCGGTGCGGTCTCCAGAGCCCGCAGGGCCCGCGCCAACACGCTTCAGAAACAAAGGGCTCGCGTACACGCCGAGCAGTTCAAGCGAATGATGGTCCCCATCCTGTTGATCACTGGTGTTCTGCTGCTGTTTCTGGGCGGTATTGTGGCTTTTATGATGAGGGGCTCATCCGCCGACGCGTACACCGGCTCGGGAATGCTCAACAATCCGACTCTGAAACGGATCATGGTTATAACGTCTTTCCCGCTGGGCGCGATTCTGCTGGTTGGAGCATGGTTCTTCCGTGCTGACATAAAGCGCGGAGAAGCGGCCGCCCGTCGCGAGAATGCAAGAGACGACGGTTAGATCGCTTTCGATAGTAGATTCGACCCGTCCGGACCCCATCGGCTGCGGAGAGATTTCCTCCCGCGGCGACCCTGCAGTTGACACTCGATACGCATGGATAAAATAGAAGACATTCTGGAAGATTTGCGCCAGGGCAAGATGATTGTCCTGATAGACGATGAATCCCGCGAGAACGAGGGCGACCTGGTTTGCGCCGCGGAGAAAGTTACGCCCGAGATAATAAACTTTATGTCGAAATTCGGTCGCGGGCTGATCTGCCTTCCGATGACTAATGAACGGGCCGACGAACTGGACCTGCCCCTGCAGACCGCGCGGAACACCACTCCGTTTGGTACTGCGTTTACGGTGCAGATAGATGCAGCCGACGGTATCACCACTGGGATTTCAGCGGCGGATCAGTCCAGGACCATCCAGGTCGCCTGCGCCGACGAAACCACTCCCGACGATCTGGTTCGCCCCGGGCACATGCATCCGCTGCGCGCGGTTGACGGCGGGGTGCTGCTGCGGTCCGGACAGACCGAAGGCGCGGTCGACCTGATGAGACTTGCAGGCCTCAAGCCGATGGGCGTGATTTGCGAGATCATGAACGATGACGGCACTATGGCGCGGCGCGACGATCTGGTCGAGTTCTGCAAGACCCATGGGCTGAAGCAGTGCGTGGTGGCCGACATCACGCGCCAACGCCTCCAGACAGACAAGCTGATTAAGCGCGAAGTGGAGATCGACATCAAACTGGAGGCCGGCGACTTCCGCCTGATCGCATACAGTTCGATAGTGGATCCCGAACCGCACATCGCCCTGTGCATGGGCGGCGTCGGTGAGCTCGGGCCTGACGGTAAGCCCGTGATACACGACGAAGCGGTCCTGATCCGCGTGCACAGCGAGTGCTTCACCGGGGATGTGCTGAACTCGCTGCGCTGCGATTGCGGACCGCAGCTTCAGACCGCTCTGGAGCGTGTGGCGCAAGAGGGCAAGGGCGCGGTGGTCTACGTCCGCCAGGAAGGGCGAGGCATCGGGCTGGTCAACAAGCTGCTGGCCTACAAGCTTCAGATCGAAAAGGGCATGGACACCGTTGAAGCCAATACGCATCTGGGTTTTGAGGCCGACCGGCGCGACTACGGAATCGGGCACCAGATACTTCGAGATCTGGGCCTGTCGCGACTGAAAGTGATGACCAATAATCCGCGTAAGATTATCGGTTTGAAGGCCTACGGGCTTGAGATTGTCGAGCGAGTTCCGCTGCAGATCCCCGCACACGACGGGAACCGCGAATATCTCACCACCAAGAGAGACAAGCTCGGGCATGAACTGGACGATCTCTAGGCCCTGCTCGGGTTTCAGAGAAGATTAATCTCGCGAGAACCATTGGCGCCAATCGTCCGGTAGTCCGTACTGTTCGATGTGTTGGCTTTGGATTTGGGTGCATTGGCATGCGGTTGCTATCTCTCCGGCCGCCGCTGCGACGTTGGCTACTATTTGCCCGAGCGACCCGACCACTCCAGCCAAACGATCCGGACCGGTCTGGGACTCCATCGACTCAAAAAGCGCCCCTCCCAACGGCGGTTGTCTTGAACCGGCTTCGGCGTAGTCGAGCACGTAACACAAGCCCGCATAGCACATCTCCAGCTCCCTGGCCAGGAACATCTCCGGTGCGAAAGTGTGAGTTACGATTTCAGCTCCCATCGACGCCAACGCCCGCACTTCGGCGGGAGTTTCCATACGCGGGCCTTCAGTAATCACCGCCGTTCCCGCACCGTGGTATATCAACCGCATTCCGTGGAGAACTTCCCCGACAATTCGCTGCAAGGTCGGGCAAAACACCGGGAACTGCCTCAGGAACCCCAGAGGCGAATCTTCGAAGAATGTGGAGTTCCGCCGATACGTGCGATCCACCACATCGCTTATGATAACGATGTCTCCGACCGCCATCGAATGCGTAATAGCCGCCCCCGATCCCCACGCCAGAACCGTCTGCACGCCGAGATCCTTTAGGGCGTATATGTTCGCCCGGTGGTTTACGCGGCAGGGCGCGGTTTTGTCCATGCCCGTACCGTATCGCGCCAGCAGGTAATACCGCTGGTCTTCGGCGTCGGCCAGGAACAGATCCCCGCTCGATCCGAAAGGCGTGTTCTGCGGGCCCAGGAGTTCACCGCGGATGCTGCCTTCGGACCACTGACGATGAAGCTCCCCTCCGGTGATACAGGCTGTAGTAACGGCCATATAGAGACTACCTCAGCATAATTCGGCGGGTCAGACGTCGTATCGCCTCGCACCGGTCACCAGGTCAATCGAACTGAACTGACCTGGAATGAGGCGGATCTTGTTCAGCGGTCCGGAGAAGCGCGTTCGTATTTCCTTCATCAGTCCGGCCGTAAGCAGCGATTGCAGTTGATAGCGATGGGATGAGGAGTCCACCAGCACCGTCAGCACTCCTCGCTGGAAGCTGTCCAGGGCGGTATGCTCGCGGATGGTTACCGGGAGCACGTCGTCCCAGATAACGGCTAGCTTGCTGAGTTGGCGGACCTTCTTACCCAACGTGTGCTTCATGAGGACAGCCATCGGGCCGGCGAGATGCGAGATGCGGTCGTTAGGCTGCCTCTGCAGCCAGAGCGTTCGCAGTTGCGAGTCATCCATGACCTGTTCTCTCAATACGTGCTTGTTGTCTAATTATCAGCGACAGACTCGATGTCGAACCGAAGCCTATCATTTGCATCGCCCAAGTAAAAGAGAATGCTTGAAAAAAACGAAAGAAAAAAACAATTCGTCCCGTATGGACCCGGTCCCTTGCTCAGGGGCCCTCGGCGCCGCCCGGGGCGAAGACTATTCCAGACTCACGGGCATTATCACGTAGAGGAAATCCGACCCGGTCTTTATGACCGCCGGTTTGTTCGACGCGTTCATTTCAAACGATATTTCGTCGGCGTCTATAATCCGCATCGCGTCGATCAGAAACGCGGGATTGAAACCAATCGCCATGTCCTGTCCGTCGTATTTCGCCGCGCAGGTTACTTCGGCCTCACCGGCCTCGGGGGCGCGGCTGGACAGCACGATCTTGTCAGCCTCGAAAGCTATCCGCACACCGCGAGACTCTTCGTTCGTCAGCAACGCCGCCTGCCTGACGCGATGCTGGAATTCCTGGGCGTTTATCGTCGCACGGTTTCCCGTCTCGGTCGGGATAACGTCGGAATATTTCGGGAAGTTCCCCTGCACCAGCGAACTTACCAGCACAACATTGGGTGTTCGAACCAGTATCTGGTTTTCGTCGATCCGAACGTCAAGGCTCTGGGCGCCTTCGCCGGCGAGGCGCTGGATCAGGCCCATCAACTTGGCCGGTACGACTGCTGTTACATCCTTGCCCGCGGGTTTGTCCAGCGTGCCCTTGACCATCGCCAAACGATGACCGTCTGTAGCCACCATCTGCAAATTCTTGCCCGAGGCCTCCCACAATACGCCCGAAATCGCATAGTGGCTGTGCGCCTTGGCGGTGGCGAAAAGGGTCTTTCCGATCATCGAGGAAATCTGGTCGGTTCCGATTGCGAAATCACCGTCGCCTTCGAATTCGGCTATTGCGGGATATTCGCCCGGATCGTATCCGAAGATCTTAAAGTGACTGCCCGCGGCGCGAATATGGCAGGTGTCCTTGTCGGTCTCTATCGTAATGCTCTCTTCGTTGCACTCGCGGACGATACCGCCCAAACGATCGGCCGGAAGGAGCGCCTGACCGGGCTCTTCGACCTGAACGGCGGTCACCTGGCGCCGCGCTCCGGATTCAAGATCGGTTGCAAGCAGCGTAAGCGTATCGTCCTCGGCCACCAGCTTGATGCACTGGAGAATGGGTTTTGGAGTGCGAGTAGCTACGATGCCTCCGGCTAGATTCAATGCTTCCTGCAGAGCGGCGGTCTGGGCGATTACTTTCATAGCAAGTGTTCCCTGGTCATGTCTAATTGTTTGACTCTAGGCCCAACTTTTTACCCCGACCCGCCTGCGGATGCAAGCATCAAATGCTCCGAGCCCTCCAGATCGGTTGACGCGCGTTGGTCGGGCCTGTATGGTCAAGCTCCGATCATCCGCATTCGACAGGAGACGACCATGACAACACCTTCCAGACGAACAAGTCGACGACGATTCTTGAAACGCACCGCCGGATCGGTCGCTGCAGGCATGCTCGCCGGTATGTCCGGACCGGTATGGGCCAAACCCATCGGAGCCAACGACGATATTCGCATCGCCGTTGTCGGTCTGAACGCGCACGGGACAGGCGATCACCTCAACAAGTACCTGGCAATGCCCGGTGTGCGGGTTGTCGCCCTGTGCGACCCCGACAGGGACGTTCTAGCCAGGAGCGTCAAACGCGTCGGAAAAGCCTCACCCAACGTTCGCATATTCACTGATATCCGTAAACTCCTGCTGGAAAAGGATATCGACGCGATCTCCGGAGCCACCCCGAACCACTGGCATGCGCTGTCAACCGTATGGGCCTGCCAAGCCGGAAAGCACGTTTGCGTGGAGAAACCCGTCTCACACAATATCTGGGAAGGCCGCAAAATGGTCGAAGCCGCCGCCAAATACGACCGCATGGTCCAGGCCGATCTCGACAAACGCTCCAGCGTTGCTCTGGGGCGCGCGGTTGACTACATCCAAAGCGGTGAGTTGGGCAAGATCCTGCTGGTCCACAGTTGGGTCTATAAGCGGCGGGGCAGTATGGGCAAGGTTGGCGCCGGAGGCGGGGGGATTCCGGCTTCGGTGGATTACGATCTCTGGTGCGGACCGGCGCCCAAAGGCCCGTTGCCTCGGAAAAAACTGCATTACGATTGGCACTGGCAGTGGGACACGGGAAACGGTGAGATCGGGAACAACGGTCCGCACCATCTCGACGCCTGCCGCTGGGCGATAGGCGAAAAAGGACTGCCCCAAAGCGTGATCAGCTTCGGAGGGCGGTACGGATACGACGATGACGGACAGACGCCCAACACGCAGATTACGGTCTTCGGGTACGCTTCAGCTCCGATTCTGTTTGAGGTGCGCGGCCTGCCTCGCAAGAGCGGTTCGAAACTGATGGACCCGTACAACGCCTTGTCGTGCAATGGCGTGAAACTTTTCCGCGGCCACAACAGCGGTTCGCCGAACAACGGCGAGATCGTGGTCTGCGAAAACGGTTTTGTGGACTTGGGCAAGCTTACTGTGTTCGATCGCAAAGGCAAGGCGGTGAAGACTTTCACCGGCAGGGGACCCAACGCCAAGCAGAATTTCATCAAGGCGCTCAGGAGCGGAAAGCAGTCGGATCTGAAAACCACTATGCTAAACGGGCACTTGTCGACGTCATTGTGCCACATGGGCAATATCTCGTACCGAGTCGGTAAGGCGGCGAGCCTGGAGCAGGTCAATGATGTGATCAAGAAGGACGCCCAGGTGCTCAATGCGATCGAACGGACGCGACAGCATCTGTCGGCCAACGGGGTCGAACTGAAGACCGCCGGCTTGACGCTGGGACCAAAACTGACGATGGACTCCGACAAGGAGCAATTCACCGGTCCGTTCGCCAAAGAAGCCAACGCCCTGGTGAAACGCAAATACCGCAAACCGTTCGTAATCCGGGAAAAAGTGTAGCGCCGGCGAGTTGCAACGGAAAGGGAGCAGGACATGAAAAGAAACATTATTACGCTTGGTTTGGTTGTATTGCTGCTTGGTTCGTTCGCCTGCGCCGCGGCGGACAAACCGATACAGGTGTTCATCCTGGCTGGGCAATCCAACATGGAAGGCAAAGCCAGACTACGCGTCATGGAGCACCAGGCGTTCAAGGGCGACAACAAGGAGCGATACAAGAAGTTCACCGACGGGTCCGGTAAGTGGAAGACACGCGACGACGTCTGGATCAAGTTCCTCGATCGGCATGGAAAACTCACCGTTGGTTACGGTTCGCCCCGTTGCTGCGGCCCGGAGTTGGATTTCGGGTTTACGCTGGGCGATTACGTTGACGCACCGGTCCTGCTGATCAAGACAGCCTGGGGCGGAAAGACTCTCGGTCGCGATTTCCGGCCGCCCAGCTCCGGATACCCTGACGATGCGACTCTGAAGGCGGAACTGGACAGCGCCAGGAAGCGCAATCCCAAAGCCGCCATGGCGGATATCAAGGCTCGCTACGGTCATTACTATCGCGAAATGGTCAAGGAAGTGCGCGCCACGCTGATCAACCGCGACACTCTGTTCCCCGAGTTGAAGGGCAAGACCTTCCGGATCGCCGGTTTCGTCTGGTTCCAGGGCTGGAACGAGCAATACAACGACACGTACATCGCCAATTACGACAAGAACCTGCAGAACCTGATCCGGGACGTTCGCAAGGAATTCAAAGTCCCCAAGATGCCGTTTATCGTGGGGGAATTCGGATGCGACGGGCCCAAAGGCCGCTACGTCAACCAGAAGAAACTCGACATCCGCAAAGCCCAAGCCGCCTTCAAGAAGAACAAGGAATTCGACGGCAACGCCGACTTCGTATCCACCACCGTCTTCTGGGACTACGAGATCGAGAAGATGTACGAGGACACCAAGAAGATCCGCCGCGGACTGGCCAGCGGGAAGATGACAAAAACCCAGGCCCAGGCCATAAAAGACCGCTTCGCCCAACACGGATCGGACAAAGGGTATCATTACCTCGGCAGCCCCAAGATCTACTGCGACATGGGTCGCGCCTTCGCCCAGGGCATGATCAAGCTGCTGAAAGGGCAGGCGAAATAGAACGGCGCCGGCCCGGACGGTTCACCCCCGGATTCCCACAAGAGTTGAGGGCGGCGTATGGGCCCTTCGATCCGTCGCCTGCATTCGGCGCGCTCGGGCTCCTTTGGATTATCCGATCGTCTATTTCTTCTTTTTCGGTTCTTCCGGAGGGTCCGTTGTCAGGCTGCACACCACCCGAAAGCCGATAGTTTCCGACGAGGTGTTCGAGTCCATTCCGTGGCGGAACGCCGATCGGCAGGCTCCCGGATAGCTGCGCCAGGAACCCCCGCGCAATACTCGCTGTCTTTCTTTCTTCTCCGGTCCGGTCGGATCGGTCTGGGGCTCGGCGGTGTATCTCTGGTAGCTGTCGCTGCACCACTCGCTGAGGTTACCGTGCATTTCGTACAATCCCCAGGCGTTGGGAGGCAGGCTCCCGACAACTACGGGCTTGGCGCGATTCTTGCCCTTCTTGCCCGGTCCGTAGATGTAGTTTCCGTGGTAGTTGGCTTTGTCGGTCGATGCGGCCTGTCCGAAAGAAAAAGCTGTTTCCGTGCCCGCACGGTAGGCATACTCCCATTGGGCTTCGGTCGGCATGGCGTAGGTGCGTTTTTCCTTTCCACTGAGGGTCTTGCAGAACTTCTCGGCGACGCTGAAGGATATCTTCACAATCGGTTCGTTGGGGACCTTGACCTCGGGCGGGGCTTCCGGCGCCTTGCTGGGCTTCCTGGGTTTCTTGGGCTTCTTGGGCTTCGGTTTGGCGAACAGCGCTTCGTAAGAGGCGTTGGTGACTTCGTGAATGGACATGTAGAACGCCTTGGTCAGCGTAACCTTGTGTCGCGGATGTTCATCGACGAACCATCCGGGCGCCGCGTTGGGCATGGCGCAGTTTGAGGCCACCTGGGCGGATGAGTCTTTGGAGCCCATCATGAACTCGCCCGGGGGGATCAGGACGAAACGCATCCCGACGGAGTTCTCGAACGCGACCGGGACGCCGAGCTTCCTGGCCGCCGCGGTCTGTGCGGGCGACACTTTGGCCCAGGTGGACGGGTCGACTTTGGGTTTCGCTTCCGCCGCGGGGGGCGTGTCGGCTCCGCGGCAAGTTGGCGTGGCGACATGAAAGGTCAGGGAAACAGTCGCCGCCAGGAAGAACGCCGCCGCACTTCTAAAACACATTCGCATGTATTCCTCTTAATCGAGATTTCCGAATAGGCTGCGGTCCGCGACAACCACAGGCTGTTGCAATGAATCTATCCGGTCCGCGGGGGAAGTCAAGGCAGTTTTTGGCTTCGGCGTGCGGTGTCGGCGAGGCGGGAATTGATGATCCGCGCCGACAACTTTGGATCAGGTCTTGACAGGCTCGTCTCTGGCGGCGACCTTGTTTTCGCACCGGCCGGATCGGCGGGGCGATTTTGTGATCGTGAATTGTACTGATATCAGGAGACTGGTGAAATGAAACGCATTTTGACATTGTCGGTTCTGCTGCTGGGTTTGGGCGTCGTGGGGCTTAGGGGCGCGGTCAGCACCGCCCGAAACGATGGTAAGAGCGGTAAGAAATACTCAACCGCGCCGGATGGGGCGACTGTCCTGTTTGACGGGACCGGGCTGGGCCAGTGGGTCAACTGTCACGGAGACAAGCCCCACTGGAAACTGGCTGACGGGTATATGGAAGTAACACCGCTGAAAGGGCACAAGTGTCCGCGAATACAGGGCATAAAGACCGGCAAGCTGTTCGGCGACTTTCAACTGCACGCCGAGTTTAATCTACCTGCCGACGGGAGCGTTAATTCCGGGATCTATCTGCTGAGGCGCTACGAGGTGCAGATCGTGAACTCGCACGGCGCTAAGATCGGCAAGAGCAACTGCGGTGAACTTTACAAGCAGAAACCGCCCGATCGCGACATGTGCGCCAAACCGGGCGTGTGGCAGAGCTACGACATCATATTCCGCGCTCCGCGATTCGCGATGGATCCCGACGAAAAGCCCCGGAAGATTGAAAACGCCCGGATCACGGTGATTCACAACGGGGTGGTGATCCACAATAACGTGGTGGTCAAGAGCAAGACCGGCGCCGGATTTCCCGAAAGCCCGGCTCCCGGTCCGATCATGCTGCAGGACCATGGAAGCCCGGTGCGATTCCGCAACATCTGGATCATCCCGCTTACCGAAGTCAAGGCTCCGGATTATAAAGCGAAATAGCGATCTTTCCTGCGACGATCTGCGTAAAAAGTGGGGAATGTCTTGGCCTGGAGGCCGGATGTCGATATTTTGGGTGACCTATGGCGAGATCAGTCCAGAAACGACAACATGAATTGAGCATCATCCGAGACACTGTGGAGAGTGTGTGGGTGGCTATTATCCTGGCGTTTGTGCTTCGAGCGTTCATGCTGGAGGCGTTCGTGATACCCACCGGCTCGATGGCGCCCAGACTTATGGGAGAACACTACGACCTTGTCTGCCAGGCCTGCGGGTACGAGTATTCCTACGGTTGGCAGCCCGCCAAGAGCAATGTTCGCGTTCCACGGCGCGAAAAGGTGTCTCCCAAAGGCGCCAGTTGCCCCTCGTGCACCTACCGTTTTCACACGACAAAGGCGTACATCAACGGCGGCGATCGCGTCCTGGTGATGAAGTACCTGTATCGATTCATCGAGCCAAGACCCTTCGACGTGGTGGTGTTCCGGAACCCCCAGAGCAACGCCAATAACTACATCAAACGCCTCATAGGGCTCCCCGGCGAAACGATCGAGATAGTTCACGGGGACGTATACGTGATTCCCGCTCAGGACGACGAGACCAAACCCAAGCCCGAACCCGGTATCCGCAGGAAGCCCGACCGGGCTCAGGCGGTGATGTGGCAGATAGTTTGCGATAATGACTACCGTCCGGATATGAACAAGCTGAAAGAAGACGGCATGGGGCTCGATAAGCCCAGGCGATGGGAGCCGACCGGGCCAAACGGAACAGCCCAGAATAACTCGTGGGAGGAAACGAACGACGGGAGGGCCTTCACGTTCAAGGGTTCCGACGAATACAACTACCTGACGTTCAAGGGCGTCCGTGCTATCGGGGCCTCGAAAAGCTCAATGCGTGAAGCCTTTATACCGAGATACGGGTACAACTCCGAGCATCGCAGGACGCATATCGATTCAACCATCGACCTCTGCGGTGATCTGAAGCTTTCGTTCGTTATCAAACCCGGTCCGGACAAGGCCGCCGCCGAGTGCATGCTCAAGGGGATGTGGTTCAGTTTCAGGGCCGTTTTCGATACCGACGGCGGGGTCACCGTCTTTCGGAAGCCGCGCGAACAGACCGATAACGCAGGAACCACATTACCCGACACGGACGCCGACGGATGGGAAGTGTGGGCCCGGGCGAAAACCCAACAAATGGCCTCGGGTGTGGGGCGAAGTGTTGAACTGGCTCACGTTGACCACAGTGTAAAAATATGGGTCGACGGCGGGAAAGTAATAGACAAGAACTACACTGTCGCCCTGAAGGATCTGAAGGAGCGACTGTCGCGTGCGATTAACACGCCCCGCAAGGCTCCGCTGCCGGTCCCCGCAGCCAGAATCGGGGCCTCTGGCGGACGACTGGACATCGCACACCTGAAACTTATGCGGGATGTCTACTACACGAACTTTGAACTCGGCAGGTCCGACCACGAGAGCCAGAAATTCCTCACCGATTACGCCGACGATCTGCCCATAGACCGCCGCCGCGCATGGGGCGTTAAAGATAACCCCATCACACTCAAGAAGAACAAGAAGAGTAAAGGCGAGGATCCGGATCTCGATGAGTTCTTCGTATTGGGAGACAACAGCCCACAGAGTTTGGATTCACGCGGATGGATAGAAGCCGCCCCGTCGCTGAGACTTTACGACAGCAACAATAAACCGCAGTACAAACTAGGGACGGTCCCGCGGTACAATATGATTGGAAAAGCAATGTTTGTATACTGGCCGTCAGGATACCGCCTGCCGATGCTTCCAGGCTTGCCGATTATCCCGGATGTCGGTAGGATGAGGTTGATTCGATAGTTGACAGCCGATTACGCCCAAAAGTGGTTACACAGGCGAAAAAACGATCGAAAAGATTCATTTTTGGCGTGGTTATCCACAATTGGCGGTGTTTGAAGGCTTCTGTGATTCCGAGATGGTCCGGGCGGCGGAGAATCGTGCAAAAAACGGGCCTTTTGACCGACGCCCCGCAGCTTATCGTCAAGACGTTTCGGTAAAGTATAGCTAACGCAATAGATATAATAAGGATTTGTCGGGCTCGTCGACCGTTGCCCCGCCGTCTCCAAGTTAGCTGTGCGACTGTTCGGTTGCAGCGGGCCTGTTGTAAGGTCTGAATCATTGGACATTGCTAGTTACTACACAGGTTATCCACAATTAGAGCGACGGCTGAATCCAGAAAACAGGAATTACCCTAATGATCCTTCTTGAAGCGAAGAATCTTGTCAAGACCTACAGTGGGCGGGCGGTCGTGAATAGCGTTTCGTTCACAGTTAATCAGGGCGAAATCGTGGGTCTTCTGGGGCGGAACGGAGCCGGTAAGACCACCAGTTTCCGCATGACTATCGGGATGATAGTGCCCGACAACGGTATGGTGGTTTTTGACGGTGTGGATGTCAGCAAGATGCCCATGTATAAACGGGCCCGCAGCGGAATGGGTTACCTCTCGCAGGAGCCCAGCATTTTCCGGCGGCTTACGGTGCGCGACAACATTATGGCCATTCTTGAGACGATGAAACTCGCCCGGTCTGCGCGTAAAGAGCGGTGCGCTCACCTGCTGGAGCAGTTTCATCTGACGCATCTTTCCAACCAACTGGCCCGAACGCTGTCGGGCGGTGAGCGTCGCAAGCTTGAAATCGCCCGTGCGCTGGTCACCAATCCGACAATGATCCTGCTGGATGAACCGTTCTCCGGCGTCGACCCGATCGCCGTAGAAGAACTGCAGCACGAGATTCGCGGATTGAAGGACCGCGGCATCAGCATATTGCTGACCGATCACAATGTCCGCGAAACGCTGACCGTGACTGATCGATCGTACATCATGGATAGCGGGAAGATACTCAGGGAAGGCGCTCCGCGCGATCTGATTAACGATGAAGTCGTCCGCAAGAGCTATCTGGGGCACACTTTCCGGGGCGACGAATTCGACGGTTAGGCTCGATATCTCACGCTGCAGGCTCCGGTTCGGCGTCGCCGTCGGACTCCATCTGTGAAACTTCGCTCTGGAGCGCCTGGATCAATCGGAGGAACTCATCGCGGTTGTGATCGCCAAGCGACGCCAATGCCTTGTGTGCGTCGAGCATTCGCTGGGCGTCCGTCAGCCCGCCGGTGACCGACACGCCAAGAGGCGACATTACGCCCGGAAGCGGACGGATTTTCGAAGTGATTCTGTCGAGGACCAGTTGCATCCCGAGTTCCTCGAACTGTCCGCGTATATCCGGCAGGGGGCTTTGGATGTCGGCTTGCAGCGATGACTTCCCGGCGGCGGCGACCACTTCGTGGATTGTGCCCAGGAACGTACTGTCCAATTGCGTGCACAGCGAGATATCCAGCACCAGATTCAGGCCTTCGGCGAGTTTGGTTGTGCACAGATCGTGGAAGGCGGCGCAGTGCGTCCAGTTGGCCTGCCCCTCGATAGTCACGTAAAGACTATCCTCATCGACGCCCCAAAGTACTTGCGGGCCCGATGGTGTTGACGGAGCGCTGGACGGCGAGTCGTGTTCAGGCAGACCGTTGTCGAGCGTTGACTCGGCGTCGCCCGCGGTCAGGAGTACGATCGTAATGTCGTCCTGCTGCTGTCGCATGCGCCTTTCGGCCGCCAAATCCAGCATACCGCTCAACAACTCGTCACCGGGCATATCCCGCTGCGACAGCATTTCTTCGAGTTCGTCGCAGTCGATGGGCCTGGCGCCGTCGCCCGCGTCGAACACGCCATCGGTGTACATCAGCAGCCGATCGCCCTCAGAGAGTTGGAATTCCTTCTGTGCGAACTTTGCTTCAGGCGAAAACCCCAATGCCGGACCCGTATGATACAGTCGCTGGCGAGCCCCGTCGGCGCTGCAGAGCAGTACGGGAGGATGCCCCGCCGACGCTATTTCCAGCAGGCCGGTCTCAAGGTTCAACAGGCAGTAGACCGCTGTGATAAACAGGCCCGGAGCCCCGCACTCGGCCAGGAGCGCCTGATTCAGGCTGTTGAGCACGTCCGACGGGCGGCGCGGGCGCCGCTTCTTGTCGAGAGCGGCTATTCGATGCTTGAACAGCACAGCGAGCATCGCTGCGGAAACTCCGTGTCCGGCGGCGTCGGCTATGTACATGACCATGTGCTTGTCGTCGGCTGCGACCACTTCGTACAGGTCGCCGGCTACGTTGCGGCAGGGTCTGTAGACCGAATTGCTTGCAAAACCTCTCATCTTCGGCGGGCGGCAGGGCAGCAGAGCCCGTTGGATGAGTTCCGCACGGTAGAGATCCTGGCGGATCGTTTCGCCCTGGGCGGTCAGAAGATCGCAAGCTTTGTTTAGATGCTCCACCTGTTCGGTGAGCTGTTCGTTGCTCTGGGCCAGGGAGTCGATCAGGCTGACGCGTTCGGCGGCGAGAGCCTGTTGCCTGAGGGCGTTTCGAACCGTTACAGTGAGATTGTCGAGCAATTCCAGCGGTTTGCGGATGAAGTCGAAGGCTCCGAGACGAACGGCCTCGATGGCGCTGTCTACGGTGGCGTGTCCGCTGAGCACTATCCAGGCGGCTCCGGGGCGGTGGATCTGGGCCCATTGCATCAACTCCAAACCGCCCATCCTGGGCATGGACAGGTCGGTCAATACGACGTCAAAATCTTCCTCTGAAAGCAGTTGATACGCCTCCAGGCCGTCGCACGCCTCGGTAACGTCGTATCCGTGCCTGTCGGCAAGCAGGCCAACCAGGAGCTTCCGGATCGCCTCCTCGTCGTCAACCACGAGTATTCGCGAGCTTTCTTGCGGTGAAATGTCAGCTGCTTCCGTCATAAGTTGTGCTTCCCGACCATCGGTTTTGTGAGCCCACCGGCGGAAGTTTGTCTAATCAATAATATGCATCGAATTTCAAACGTTCAACTTATCTTGAGTTCTATCTTCCCATTTTACGCCGATCGACCAGCGCGTAATTGCGGTTCGTCCGGGCAGTTCCCGCCTCTCGGGGCGCCTGAGGCTCCCGAGAGATCGTAAATCGACTTGCTGTACGCGTGGTTCATGGTACAATGCTCCGCTTGCCGGACGGTTGGCGTCCGGCGCACTACGCGAAAACTCTAATTGTGGTGAAGATGATGTCCAGGCATGTAGCAATAATGGGCGCCACCGGCGCGGTCGGAACCGAGTTCCTCAGAATACTTGAACAACGCGATTTCCAGATGGACAGCCTCAAACTGCTGGCCAGCTCAAGGTCCAAGGGCAAAGCCCTGAAGTTCCGCGGTGAAGAACTCATCGTCGAAGAACTCTGCGACGAGAGTTTTGAAGGTGTTGATCTGGTCCTGGCGTCTGCGGGCGGGAAATTCTCCAAGCAATACGCACAGACGATCGTCGACGCCGGAGCCGTCATGGTCGACAACACGTCGGCTTTCCGTATGGACCCGGACACCCCGCTGGTTGTCCCGGAAGTGAATCCCCAGGAAATCGCCAACCACAACGGGATTATCGCTAACCCGAACTGTTCGACGATCATCATGAACGTTCCGGTCTGGCCGCTGCATAAGGTCAATCCGATAAAGCGCATCGTTGTCAGCACTTACCAAGCCGCCAGCGGCGCCGGAGCGGCTGCAATGGCTGAACTTGAAGCGGGCGCAAAGGCGTTCCTGAACGGTGAAGACTTCACGCCGGTGGCGCTTCCGCATCCGGCTGCTTTCAACGTTTTCAACCACAATTCCGCCGTCGGTGACAACGGGTACAACGAAGAAGAGATGAAGATGGTCCTCGAGACCCGCAAAATCTTCGCCGCCCCCGATATCATGGTCGCCGCCACCTGCGTCCGCGTACCGGTTATGCGAGCCCACAGCGAGTCGATTAACCTGCAGTTCACCAATCCGATCACCGAAGACCAGGTCCGCGAAATACTTGCAAGCGCCCCGGGGATAAAGATTGTCGACGATCGCGAAAACAGCTATTTCCCGATGCCTCTGGACGCCAGCGACAAAGACGATATCCTCGTCGGGCGAATCCGCAGCGATATTTCCCAGCCCGACGGATGCGGTGTGGAACTGTTCGTCAGCGGAGACCAGATACGAAAGGGCGCCGCACTGAACGCCGTGCAAATAGCCGAACTGCTGTAACTCAATGAGTGAGAAGAAGCCCAATCGTAATATCAAGATGGTGATTGCTTATAACGGTGCGGCTTATCACGGCTGGCAGCGGCAGGCTGACGGTATCGACACTGTCCAGGAGCGGATCGAGAAGGCTGCCGCCCACGTCCTCAGGCATCCGCTTGCTCTGCACGGGGCCGGGCGGACTGACGCGGGCGTTCACGCGAGCGGACAAGTCGCCAACTTCTACTCGCCGAACTGGAGCATCCCGCTTAATGGGATGCGGAGAGCGATCAATTCGCGCCTGCCGGCGGATATTGCGATCCGGTCGGCCTGCGAGGCGCCGGAAAAGTTCCACGCATCGCGATCGGCGAGCGGGAAGACGTACCGCTATCGCATTTACACAGCAGGGCTCCGGCCGGTGGAGCTGGCCGGTCAGGTGCTGCATTACTGGCGCGGTTTGGATGTTGAACGAATGCAGGCCGCCGCTCGCAGGCTGATCGGTACGCACGATTTCGTCGGCCTGGCGACTTCGGCGGACCAGCGGGACAATACCGTGCGAACGATATTCCGGTGCGAAGTCGCCCGAGTGGGTCCTGAAATCCTGATCAGTGTTCGCGGCGACGGATTCCTGTACAATATGGTCCGAAATATCGTCGGAACGCTCATGGAAATAGGGCGAGGGCGATGGGACGCCCGGCGGATCGACAAGATCCTGGAAACCCGAGATCGACGCAACGCCGGACCGTGCGTCCTGCCCGACGGACTCACGCTTGTTTGCGTGCACTATCGCCCCGAAGATCTCGAGATCGAACCGACCTCAAACCCGACACAAGGATAAGGAATACAACGATGGACAAAGCAGAACTCGCCGCCCGCGTCAAGGAAGCCGCATTTCTCGAAGGCGATTTCATACTCAGATCGGGCAAGCACAGCAAGTACTATATCGACAAGTACCTGTTCTCCGCCGATCCGGTGATATTGGCTGAGTTCGGCAAGCGATTCGCCGAACACGCCGCCGACGCCGACCTGATCGCAGGCCCGGAACTGGGCGCTGTCGGTCTGGCTGCCGCCACCGCTATGGCGTGCGGAAAGCCCTTTGTAATCGTCCGAAAGGCTGAAAAGGACTACGGGACCAGCAAACTCATCGAAGGCCCGTCAGTCGAAGGCAAACGCGTGCTGCTGGTTGAAGATATCGGAACGACCGCCGGCGCCGCCCTGGGAGCAGCGAAAACGCTTACCGAAGCCGGCGCGACGGTTATCAAGATGGTGTTCGCAGTGGATCGCCTCCAGGGCGCCAGAGAGAACGTGGAGAGCGAGGGCTTCAACTTCGCAGCGCTCCTGACCAAAGATGACATGGGGATATAGATGGTCACAAATGGTTCACAGGTATTGCTGTGGATCGTAAGACCGTTCGGGCGTGCAGCGCGTGTGTCGGTCGGATCGTAATGCTTTGGTTCCGGCGGGGTTGTGACGATCGGTCAGGCGGTGGTTTTGTGGAGTTTTCGGTGGTGTGATATGTCACAGGTCACGGTGCTGTGAAGTATCGGAGGACGGTGGGGCGGGGGGACATTTGTGGAATTCTTCGTCTACTAAGTGAAATTGGGTTGACAATGGTGTTTGTAAAACATACAAACCGGTTGGTATGGTAACTCGGAAGAAGGGAAATGAAACCCGGCGGCGGTTGTTGGAGGTCGCGTTTGAGGTGATTCGGCGGAAAGGATTCCAGGCCGCCGGGCTTGGCGAGATACTCACGGCGGCCGGTTTGACCAAAGGGGCGCTGTATCACCATTTCCGGGACAAGATCCATTTGGGTTATGCGGTGATCGAGGAGATAGTCGGCGAGATCATCGACGAGCGGTGGATTGCTCCGCTGCCTGCCGGGGGCGATCCGCTGACTGTTATCCCCCAGGCGATGCGAACTGCGGCCGAGGCGATGGACGATCGCGATATTGAGTTGGGATGCCCGCTGGGCAATCTGTCGGCTGAAATGTCAGCACTTGACGAAGGTTTCGCACAGCGAATCGACGCGATCTACGAGAAATGGCGCAACTTCCTGACCGAGTTGCTGTCGGCCGGCGAGTCGGTGCTTGATGACGATCCGGAGCGGATCGCCGCGTTCATAGTAGCGACGCTGTCGGGATGCCTCGCCCACGCCAAAGCCGCCCGCCGCCGCGACATCCTGCTCTACGGGATCACTGAACTGGAGTTCTATTTGAACCAAATCCGCGCCGAGACGTCCGAACCGCCCGCCGCCAAGCCGCCCCCGGCCGAAACCGCCCCGGAATCGCCCGAACCCGAGGCGACATACGCTCCGCCGCCGGCGGAAATGGAGGATTACCTGCTGTAGGAGCCGAATCTCCGGTCAATTGCCCGTCACGCGTTGCGGTTTGGCGAACTTGCCGGTCATCTTTCGGGGCAGGCGATACACGTCGCCTTTCCTGTTGCAGAAGTAGAGATCCGATTCGGACGGTTTTCTTCCGTGCCCGTCGGCCCATAATGCGTAGAAATCCTTGTGTGCGTTGACCGGGCGCCGCACGTAGGTGTGGTTTCGCTCGCTGCGGGCCGTTAGCTGTCGGGCGAGCTTCCACGTGTCGCCCGAATCGTCGCTGGTCCACATCGCGACCTCTCCGCCCGGATTGAACGGTTGCGGTCCGGTTTTCGTCGGACCGATCAGCCGCAGCGCCCCTGGCCCTTCGACATAGAGCGAGCCCATGTCGTAGTTGTTGTCTGACGTGGTGATCGCCCGTATGTTCCACCGCCGGCCCGTCCAGCGGGCGATTGTCCAGGTCCTGGGGTTGTTTCGCGGTCCGGCCTGGTATCCGCCGGAGGTCAGGTAGAGGATGATCGGGCGGTCGGAGGCGTCGTAGGCGATGTCTTTCAGGTAGACGTTCAGGCCTTTGGATTTGTAGTCGCACACGAGCGCCGCGTTGTCGGGCTTCGTAAGGGGCGGAGTTATTTTCGCGCCGGCGGCGTTGCGCCAGGTCTTCCCGAAGTCGGCGGTTTCGATGTAGTACAGATTCGTTCGCCAGTTGAGCCCCTTTGGCTGCGGGTGGTAATTGAAAGCTGATCCGGCGATCTTCCGCCCGACGGCGCTGATCTGGTAGTGCCCCTTGTCGATCGCCGCCAACCTCCGCCACTTGCTCCACTTCACCCCGTCAGCGCTGGTCATGTAGCAGATCGTCCGTGGCGCCGGCCAGTTATACTTCGTAAAGAAACAGAGAAAACCCTTCCCGCCGACGCGCCACGCCTGCATGTAGGAGAAATTCGTGATGGGCTTGCGCTTGTCGCCCGCGGCGCGAGTGGCGTTTATGAGCTCGAACTTCTCGATATCGTAAGGCCGCACGCTTCGGTGAATATACGACGGGCGGGACGTCCCGTGCGATGTCGAGAAGATCCACACGAACCCCTTGTCATCCACCGAGATAACCGGGTTGTCGTGCGCGTCGTCGGTCTTTTTGTCCAGCAGGATCGTCGGGCGGGGGACGGTTTTTGTTTTGTGATCGAAGTAGGAGACCATGTGGACCAGCTTGCGATTGGAGTCTTTTGCGGTCCCGCCGTAGCAGAAGAACGTTTTGTTTGCTTTGGGGCAGTAGACGGCGAACGGTTTGTGTTTGGCGCAGTAGGTCCCCAGCCCGCCGGAGTATTTGTACTTATACTCATCGTCGGACGGCTGGTTCATATACCATATCCCGCGATAACCGGTGTCTTTGGGATTCGGCGCCGCCTTGGTCTGGGCGTGCAGAGGCGTCCGCGCCCCGCCCGCTGCGATAACAAGAGCGACGATCCTGAGGCATCTCGCGATGGCGTTGACGTTTTTCATTGCAGTTGGCTCCGCCCGGTCAGTAGGGCGATGGAGTATCCGTCGCTGATGCGGCTTTGTCAACCATGGGGTGAGCCGCCATACGCTTGTCCCGGGCCGCCCGGCAGGGGGCAGTTGTCGGGTTCGGGTCAGCTCAATTTCCCGACTTGCACTGCGTGCAGGCGACCAGCTTGGCTCCGTTGCAACTGTCGCACTGACCGGATCTGCCCTTGCCCCTGCACGCCTTGCAAATGGTGCTTCCCCGATACTTCATGACCTCCGTTCCACACTCGGGACACACACCGACCGACATCGACCAGTCCGTCTTCCTCTTGCGGGCCCTGTGCATAACGCCTTTGCCCTTACATGGACGGCATCGATTGAACTCTTTGTAGAGTCCTTTCTTCTTGCTATACTTTCGCGTATATACCCCGCCCTTTCCGCCGCACGACTTGCACTTGACGCCCCAATATCCTCCACAGGCCTCGCACTTAAGGCGGCCGAGGCCTTGGCACGGCGTGCAAAGCACCGTCCCTGTGGACGCTCCTGCGACCATGCAGTCACCGCAGGCGGTCTGCTCGCCGCCCAGACAATACACGCACGACAACGGGTCTGCGTATTTCAGCTTGGACAGTTCGGCGTCGATACTGGAAATCGCAAGCTTCGGCAGTGCGGCGCCGGCGGGGTCTTCTGTCGAATGAACCTCAATCACACGCTGGTAGTAGATCTTGGCGCGCTTGAGCATCCTGTACTTCACGATCGGCAGGGCGCTCCTGGACAGTTCCTTGTGATACCATTGGGCCAGGGATTTGCAGCCTTCCGCCGGTACATCGGAGATCTTTTTCGCCGCCAGCGGAACGTATGCCTGGAACTTCTGGTCGAGGCTATCGTTTACGTGCCCGACCGCGGCGGTCGGATCATCCAGGGTGGTCAGCAGGTTCCTTACCAGATTCGTCCGCGTTTGGGCATTGTCCGGCGTGTTCTTCAGAACAGCCGTGTACCTGTCGACATTGCCCCGAGCCCTGGACAGAGACCCCAGGATTCTAAGCCGCACCGAGATATTGCTTCTGACAGGCAGTGTGTGGGATGAGGCGATCTTCTTCGCCTCGGTGTACGCGGCCAACGATTCTCCCCAGGCGCCCTTTGTCGCCGCACCGTGCCCCTTCCGCACCAGCGTGCTAACGATCTTTCTCGCCAGTTTCTGTCTGTCGGCGGGTTTGGTCAGACTGAGCAGGCGGCTGTAGATGCGGGTCGGCTGAGACCGCCATTCGGACGCTCGCTGGGGTGCTATTTTCGTGAGCATATCCAGGGCTCCGAGGGTCCTGTTGCAGTCCTCGGCGGTCCTGAGACTCTTCATCCCGTACTTCAAGGCCGCCTCCAGCAGAGCGAGCTTCGATTTCTTGTCTTCCCCGATCAGTGAGACCGCATCGAGAAGCTTGGAGGACCGCTCCGAATCGGTGCGTGCATCTTTGATGACCTCACTGATGAGCGTCTCGGTTTCATCGGCGCGGACAATCCCCACGATAACGCACGCAACGGCCGTAATTACACCAAAGAGCAATATAGTTTTGCCCAATCGCATTCCATTCTCCGCTACGCCAATACCTGAATCATACTGTCTGAACGCGGGGGGTCAATACGTATGTGAGCCGTCTGTGGAAACGGGGGCTGTCTATTGTAAAGAGTTTGCGGTGGTTATTAAGAACTCCGAAACGTGCGTGTGGTGATGACGATGAAAGACTCTCAATTTGGCTGCTAATGGTTATCTGTCTGGCGAGTCCGGGGGCGTTTGGCGACGTTCGCCCGCCAAAGACATTTACCGACCATATGATCCTCCGGCAGGAACCGCCCGTCGCCGTTTGGGACAGCGCCGCTTTGGTCGCCGAAGGTCCGCCTCGGGCGGATCACCGGAGCGACGATCCTGAGGCCGGCCGCGATGGTGTTGACGTTTTTCATTGCAGTTGGCTCCGCCCGGTCAGCCGGACGCTGAAGTATCCGCCCCAGGCGGGGCGGTGTCAATTGTACGACTTTTTTCCGCCACGCGTGGCGCGGATATCACTGATGGCGGAGGCAACGGCGACGGCGGTGGTCTTGTCGTAATATGGAGTGCGGCGGCTCGACGCCGCTTTGGCATGTCGCGGAGCGACGCCGTTATCTTTGTCGTCGTCGTCCGCCGTCGAGCCCTTCAGGCTGGAAACCACGTCAAAAGCTCTCATAGGGAATTGATATTGAGCTATTGGCCTGGGCGGGCGCCAACGCGCAATTTTAGATGCGATTGCCCTGTGGGGTTATGGCAGTGTGGACGCTGGCAAGCCGATTTTCGCGAGGTGTTGAACGCCTCGCTCTGGGAAGAGGTCCAGATACGTGGACCGGTGATTCTGATACCATTCTTCAAACTGATTTCGTTCCGATCCTGTGGCTTTTTTTTCTTCCTTGAGCAGGCGTCTCATGCTGTCTATCAGGAGTTCCTCGGCCTCGTCGGCCTTACCGCGACGGCGCCATATTCTCGCCAACAGTCCCATTGTCTCAGACTGCGGCCAGTCCTCTGACGATCTTCTCAGTTTAGTGAAGAATTGCTCGGCGGAATCGTAGTCGCCAGCTTTGAATGCTGCCGTACCGAGCATGGTGTAGCCCCAATAGTGCTCCCATTTAGGCTGGAAGAATTGCAGTAGAGGAATAATCGCGGACTTCCGGCCCATATTCACCAGGGCGTCGACATACGCCTCAAAATGTCCTCCAAGGGGTGCTAACATGCTATATGCCTCCTCCTTGATGTCATCATTGCTTTCATCCACGGACTTAAGGATACGCTCGTAAACCTTGATGATCGCCTCGGCTTTTGTGCTGGTTCCTGTTGCCTCGCATGCATCAGCATACGCCTGAAGATGCCGTCCGAGCAGACTCTGCATTCCTGTAAGCATCTTCTTACGATAAGGTTGATCGCCCGTCATTGTTTTATCAATGAGCCGTTCATATGTGTTTACAACTTGCCGGGGATCCCTTTTCGGCGGCCCTGTCTTCAGGTACTTCTTGCGGTCCGGCCGGTCACGAAATCCAAGCAACTGGCGTCCGACATGAATATTCAGGATAGTGCTGTGAGTTGTATCCGGCATATCCGATTCCGGATACCACGCGCTGCGCGGGCCATCCAACACCACCCAACCCTTTTCCCCGTTCCTGACTGCAGAAGCCACAGCCACCAGCCCTTGCGGGTAGTTCAGTTTCGGCGATATATCGGCAACAGCCAGAATCATTGGTTTTTCCAGAGCATCGCCGGTCCACTGCCCCAGCATGGTTTCGTATTGGCCTTGGGCGCCCACATCCTCCTCAAGTATCAGTTCATGCCCCTCCATCTCCCAGTAGCTGTGGATGGCGTACGCGTCCTCCGGCGGACGCTGGTCGAGGTTATACGAGAACAGGCAAAACGTCATACTGCCAACGAGCCCGACACCCACATCATCATCTTCCAGACCGGTTGTATCGTGCACAGTGTACTTGATAAGCCAGAACCGTTCTTGCTCGGCGTCGGGAGGCCAGGAAAGGATCCGACTGTCAACGATCTCCAGCTTGTCCGGAGGCCGACCCAATTCGCTGGGATGTGCAAGCCAGACCGCAAACTCGGCCTTGGCCTCAAAGTCGGGATTATGGGCCTCCGCCGGTATCGCGTCCTGTCGCCCCAATTCACTGAGGTACTCACATGCTACGGCGGAGTTATTAACATCCAGACAGAACTTCGCCAGCCGTTCGACACCGCCCTTGTCCCCGGACTTGGCCGCCGCCCATGCAGCCTCCATCTGAACCGACTCATCCGGGTGCTCATAGGCGATGGGAAGCAGCCTGTTCCGCTGCTCCGCATCGATGAACGGCAGGGCGGCCGTGGCGCTGTGTGCGTAGCTGTAGTGATCGGGATCGTCATCTGTCAGCCATGCCTCCAACCGATTGTGTCCGGCGGGCGAATCGAATGGGTGTTTGTCAAGTTCTCCCGCCAAGGCCAATGCAGTGGCGGTGTCGAGAAAACCAACGGCAATGAATCCGGCAGGCATGTCAGCGGACAGTTCGCGAAAAACACGGTCACGATGAGGATGGTCCTGGGCATATAGCCTGAAGACCACCGACCAGAGGTAGTTGTCCGGGTCAAGGGGTTTTCGCGCAGCGCTTATTACACGATTGGCGCCTTCAGATGATCCGTACATTGTCAGAATCTTGAGCATGAAGATCAGGTCAGTTTGGCTATCCTTCGTGGGATTCACGCTCAGAATGTCGTATATTCGGATAATCTGTGGGATTCCCTCTTCGCCGAGCACCTTGATGGCGGGGGCGTCAACGCTTTTGACGTCCTGGAACAGGGCGACCAGGGAATAAAGATTGGAACGGTAGCCCTCGCCCTCCGAGCGTTCGGAAGGAAGCTGCTGAAGCGCCTTACATATTGCGATTGCATCTCCACGCGAGTGCAGTGTGTACTCGCCCAGTTTCGACAGCTCTTTGGAAAGATCGCCGTTCGGCTTCATGCCGCATTCAATTGCTTTCTTCAATGGACTCTTGAACACCTTATCATCTCCAGTTTTTTCGCTATCCGTGGTCGATCGTTCGCAACCTAACATGCACGCTGCCATACATCCGGCGATGATGGTGCAGATGCGGAGAATTAACATTGAGTTTCTCACTGTTGGTCTTTCTCAGGCATCGGTTACGGAGGCATGTCATCCCAGACACCGACCCGTTCTACATCCAGATGAGAATCGAACGTAATCATGCCCATAGTCGCTGGCGCAGGGTTTCATTATACATTTGAGGGTTATTTCCCTGGCAAAACCTGCCGATGCGCCCTTTTTCGTAACCCCGTCTCATCCTTTATAGAGCACCATTTCCACCATAACAAGCAGAAACGGATCATGTTCCCACGCTGCCGACGTCTTTTTTCTTCCCGTACTACTTCGCGAAACACTCGCTACGAAGTACGAGTCGGGGCTTGGTTTTCAAGAGAGCGAGTTCCGGAGGCTTCCGGTAATCCGTTCGAAGAAGAACGGCTCCGCGGCGACACGCCGCGGCTCGGTCCTGGAGCGCTGATGGGATGTAAAGTTGTGGGGGATCAGGCGAGGTGTCGGAGCATCGCAGTACGAGAAGTATCACACGACCCATTCGCGCAACGAGACAGAGCCGCGGCGTGTCGCCGCGGAGCCGTTGTGTTCGTACAATTCTCTCGCTCGCCGTCTCCGTCGCCGTTCACTTGGTTATTGGGCGTTCCTGCCGAAGGTCCGCCTCTGGCGTCTTTGCCCGCTCGCCTGAACAGCTACGGAATGACTTCGCCCGCCCCGAATCGCTGAAGCGGAAGAAAGCGCCGAAAGAAGGTGTTCGTAAACCGGTGCGGAGCGTGTATTCTATAGGCCTGAACAGTTGCCCGAAAAGAAAGGGATGCGAAATGAGAAATGCAAATCATACAGGATCGAGGATGTCTACACGTTACTGCACTCTTGCGGGAATACTGATTGTCGCCGGCGTGATCGCCGCCCTGATAATTCCCACCGCTTCCGTTGCGGCCGCAAAGGCGAAGCCCGAGAACCTTGCCCTCAAGGCGAAGGCAACCGTCAGTTCTTTCTACAGCAACGATTACCTCGCAAAGTTCGCCTGCGACGGTAAGATCCCCGCCGCCGGAGGCAAGAACGATATCGGCCAGGCATGGGTAGCCAAGGGAAACAATCACCCCAAGGGAGTCACCTTCAAATTACAGTGGGACAACCCCGTCACCATCGCCGAAGTTGTCTATTACGGCCGGACCGGTTTCGCCTGGGGGGAGAACTGGAAGGACTACGAAGTATACCTCGATGACTCCAAGGCTCGCGTCGCCAAAGGCAAATTAATCCCGGGCCACGGACCGCAGAGAATAAAGCTCGCCAAGCCGGGGCAGGCCTCGAGTTTGACATTGCTTTTCAAGAGTTCTTACGGCGGACCGAACCCCGGGGCGTCCGAGATCCAGGTCTACTCGAAAACGCCGCCCGACAAGCTGCTGGGCAAGTTCATCAAGCCGCGTTATACCGGCGCAGGCGCGGCGGCCGTACCGGAAATAGAAGAATCGCCCGTGCTGGCCGGGAAGTTGAAGGCCGGCGATCTCGGATTCACCAAACTCATGGTCGTTCAGCGACACCACATTCGCTGCAGCCACGTCTACACCTACCACTGCGAAGGGCAGAAGAACGGGGGCGGTCTGTTCATCTACGATGTGACCAGCGGAAAGAAGACCAAACTTCTGGACACTGCCGACGGGCAGATCCTCGGAGCCGATCTGTCGTACGACGGAAAGACAATCCTCTTCAGTTGGCGAAAGAGCGAATCGAAGTTCTACCAGCTTTACACAATCGGAGTGGACGGATCGGGTCTGAAACAACTGACCGAGGGAAACTGCTACAACTACGATGCATCGTGGATGCCTGACGACCGGATAGTGTTCCTTTCGACCCGGGTGACCCAGGCGGCGTACTGTTTCTTCACTCCGGTGGGCATACTCTTTACGATGAACGCCGACGGTTCGAACCAGAAGAAGATCTCGTCGAACTACCTGAACGATTTCACTCCGGCGGTGATGAACGACGGCAGGATCGTGTACGGGCGCTGGGAATACGTCGACCGCCCGGCGATTCCCATTCAGGGTCTGTGGACGATCAACCCCGACGGAACAATGCTGCAGGGGTATTTCGGGAATCGGGTGCTTGATCCGGCGTCATTTATCGAACCGCAGGCCATTCCCGGTTCGAAGAACATCCTCTGCACGCTCACCGGCCATAACGGATCCTGCCGCGGCGCCATAGGCGTTATCAACCCCGACCACGGAAGCAACGCGCAGGAAGCGATCAAGAACCTCACGCCGGAAATCAGGCTCCGCGGCGTCAGGCACAGTTCAAACGGCCCGCGCGGTCCTTACCAGACGCCTTTCCCGATCGACGCGAAGTACTTCATGGTTTCGTACGACGGCACGCTCCTGCTGCGGGATTACGACAGGACCCAGCAGACCATCGTTCTCAAACCAGACGGACTCGGATTCTACAATCCACGCCCCCTGCGACAGAGACACAGGCCCCCGACGCCTCCGAGCAACCTGCCGAAAAATCCGGCGGGGAAATGGGCCTACGTCTACATGCAGGACGTGTACAACGGGCTGGAGCCTCACGTGAAACGCGGAGAGGTCAAACAGATAGCGGTCGTCAAGGAGATACGCCGCAGCCTGATCTCAAGCCCGGGCATCTACAAACCGCATTTTGATTTTCAGAGGGTACTGGTGTCCTGCGGCGCGACCTACGTGCCCAAGAGATTGATGGGATACGCCAAGGTCGAGGAAGACGGATCGGCCAGTTTCAAAGTGCCCGCCGAACAGCCCATCTATTTCATGGCGATCGATGCAAAAGGCCGCGCCGTCCAGAGGATGAGATCCTTTACGCACCTGATGCCCGGCGAGAAGCAGAGCTGCGTCGGATGCCACGCCAACCGCAACTACGCCACCCCGCCCAACCGCACCAAGCGCCCCATAGCCCTGCTCCGCCAGCCGCAGGACCTCGCGCCGCCCGAGTGGGGCCAGGTCGCCTTCGACTACGCTTCGATAGTCCAGCCCGTGCTGGACAAGCACTGCGTGAAATGCCACAGCCCCAAGAAAAAGCCCAAAGGCCTGGATCTGTCGGGCGACCGGACGGAGCTGTTCAATATTTCCTATGAGATGCTGGCCAGAAAGAACCAGGGGAGAACCGGCAGCCCTTACATAAGCTGGATACCATCCTACAACGGCCACGAGTGGAACATCCTGGAAGTGACCCCGAAGAAGTGGGGCTCTCCGGTGAGCAAGCTGGCCGACCAGATACTCAGCGGGCATCCGGACAAGGAGGGAAAACCGCGCGTTACGATGGATCAGGCCTCCAAGCGGAGGATACTGGCGTGGATAGACCTGAACGTGCCTTATTACGCGACGGCGGACACCGCGCATCCGGAACTGCCCGCCTGCCGCCGGGTGACGCCCCCGAAACTCAAGAGCGTGATGGATGCTGTTTACGCCAAGCGCTGCGCGTCCTGCCATGCTGCGAAGAAAGTGAAAGTGCAGAAACCGTGGCAGCCGCCGACCCAACGGGGAAAGTGGGGCGAAGTGGGTCTGCGAATAGAGAATCCGCAACTGAACTACTTCATGCTGGCGCCCCTGGCGAAAAAGGCCGGAGGAACCGGAGCATGCGGTCAGGATGTGTACAAGTCTGTCGACGACCCCGATTACAAGGCGATACTCAAGACGTTTGAGTCTGTCGACAAACTGCTGAAACAGCGCCCGCGCATGGACATGCCCGGCGCCAAGGCCGCCTCATGCTGCGAGTCGGGCTACTACCGCGGGCCGGGCAAACACTGACCTGGAATGGCTCGTGGAAGAAGTCATCAGCTACGATGTCTGATCGCTGATGACTGAGCGCTGATAACTTCTTCCGCGTCGTTCTCAGGGCTCGCCGGCGAGTTCCGGAACCTGCCCGTTCCGATAGAGATGCGAGTCAAACCGCAAAACCGTGTTTTAGCGGATTTGACACTGCTACGCCTTTGTAAGTGGTCTTTCGCGTCCCGTTGCACCATACTCGCGAGTCAACGGGTACGTCTTCACCGACGCTTTTTCGAAAGACCTCTATTCCTTTGATGAACTCGGGATGGAATGTCGCAGCGGACTTGATTTCGACGGCAGTGAATGATCTCCCCGCCGAGGAGACGAGCAAATCGACCTCATTTCCGTTACTGTCTCGAAAGAAGTGAAGTTGAGGCCGCTGGCCGCAATTCAGTATATTCTTGACAACCTCCATGATCAGCAGGTTCTCATAGAGATGTCCACGCAACGGATCGCGTTGTACTTGCGCGGGTGTTTGGAGCCCCAGAAGCCACGCGGCCAGCCCGACATCCGCGAAGTACAATTTGGGAGATTTGACCAGGCGTTTTCTGATGTTTGCAAACCATGGCGGAAGTTCGAACAGAATGTAGGATGCTTTGAGAATGGAAATCCAGTTCTTGATCGTTGTCGCCGACACGCCCGTATCGGCGGCCAGTGACGCGTAGTTCACCAGTTGTCCGACCCGCCCGGCGAGCAGATGCAGAAACGTCTCGAATTGCGAAAGATCTTTTAGTTGGATCAACGTACGCAAATCACGCTCGATATATGTCGCCATATAGGAACGGAAGAATCGCGCAGGCTTGAGACGGTGCTCGTGCAGCCCCGGATAAAACCCCTGGTGTATCCACTCAAAGGGATCTTGAGGATGCTGTTTGTATCGGCGTACTTCAGCCACTGTGAACGGAAGCAACTCCAACACCGCCGTACGCCCGGCAAGTGATTGTGAAATTGCCTGATGAACCTGCGGTTGGTGACTGCCCGTTAGAACGAATCGTCCCGGGCGTCGATCGGAATCTATTATCCCTTGCAGATAGCTCAGCAATTGCGGGGTTCGCTGAATCTCATCCAGTATCGCGCCGCAGTCGATCGATTCAAGAAATCCCCGTGGATCGTCAACGGCTTGCTTGCGGACATCAGGGTCTTCCAGCGATAGATATGAGTGCCTGGGGAACGTCATTTTCGCCAGAGTTGTCTTACCTGACTGCCGTGGACCGAGAATCGTCACGGCGGGATATTCCATCGCGCACTGAGTTAGTTCAGTCTTGATTTTCCTTGTAATCATGCTTGTATTATAGGAACGCCTGTATGCAAAACGCAAGTACAACTTGGGATTTGCATAAAATCACCATTCTGCAGCAGGCAACCGTTCAGATGCCCGGGTCTGTCCTCATCTTGCGTTGTCGCCTCAGGCTTTTGCCTTCTCGACCGGCGAGGCGTACTGGGGGACTTTCAGGAGTTCGCCGTCTTTCAGCGCCGACTGGTGGGCTACTACTCCCGGTACTGTCATGTTCAGTGACCAGGCGATGTCGATCAGCGGCTCGCGCTTCAGCAGCAGGGCGGTTACGAACTCTTCTGTGAGGTAGCCGTGCGAACCGCCGTGTCCGCCGGCGGGCATTCCGTCCGGGAGTTTGGGCTTGCTCAGGTCGGGGAGTTTTTTTCGGCCGCTTGACGGCTGGAAGGTTGTTCCGACCATGTGGCCCAGTTCGCCATGGATGCGGCCGGTCTCGCCGTGCGATCCGCGCATGCCCTTGCATACGCTCATCCGCGAAGCGCCGCCCTCGGATGTTTTGAACAGGGCGATCTCGCTGTCGAACGGGTTCTTGTAGCGATTGGCGTCGGGTTGGAACTGAGCGATCTTGCCTCGGAAGCCCTGGCATGAGACGTGCGTAAAACTCCCGCCGGTTACGGCGACGTAGTACGCCGTCGAGTGGGTGGGATACCACAGCGGCGGCGGGCCGGTGCGCCACTTCTTGTACGACGCCAGCGGGGTGGCGAAGTAATGGTAGTACTGCCCCTCGCTGTAGATGAGCTTTCCGAATGCCCCGGCGTTGTAAGCCGTCCGCATTGCGTAGTTGTCGGCCCGGTACGCTGACGTCTCGAACATCATGTACTTGCGCCCGGTCTTCTTGACGGTTTCGTAGAGTTTCTCGGCGTCGGCAAGCGAACCGAATACCGCCGGCACGGCGCACGCCACGTGCTTTCCGCGATTCATGCAGAGCATGGCGTGCCTGGCGTGGCTCGGCGCATCAGTGGCCAGGAAGATCGCCTCGATCGAGTCGTCCTTAACCATCTCTTCCAGCGAGGGATACGTTTTGGCGCATCGGCACGCCTTGGCCAGATTCGCGCACCGATCGGGGAACAGATCGCTGACTGCGGCCACGGTTACGTTCGGATGATTCTGGAACCCGAACGCCGCTCCGAACCGGCAGACGCCGTACCCGACGATCCCGACGCGGATCTTCCGATCCGAGACCGCTCGCCACGCCTTGTTCCGCAGTTTGCCGGCGTTGGTTTCGTCGAATCCCTGTATCTTCTTGTCTTTCGCTTCCGCCGCTGCGGCCAGTCCGATCGCCGCGGCGCCCAGTCCGGCGTTCTTCAAGAATGTGCGCCTTGATCCTTGCGAGTTTGATCTGTTCATGACTGACGTCTCCCGATTGGTTTCGGAACGGCCGCAAAGCCCTCTCGCCGCTTCTACGCCTTCTTGACCGGCCAGGCGTACTGCGGGACTTTCAGGAGCTCGCCGTCTTTGAGGGCCGACTGGTGGGCCACCGCGCCGGCTACGCTCATGTTCAGCGACCAGGCGATGTCGATCAACGGTTCGCGTTTGAGCAGCAGGGCGGTTACGAACTCTTCGGTAAGGTATCCGTGCGACCCGCCGTGTCCGCCGCCGGGCATTCCGGGCGGGAGCTTGGGCTTCGACAGGTTGGGCAGTTTCTTTCTGCCCCCGGCCGGTTCGAAGGTCGTGCCCCTCATGTGCCCGAACTGGCCGTGCACGAGCCCCGTCTCACCGTGCGATCCTCGCATGCCCCAGCACACGCTCATCCGCGACGCGCCGCCCTCGGACGTTTTGAACAGGGCGATCTCGCTGTCGAACGGGTTCTTGTATCGGTTGGCGTCGGGCTGGAACTGGGCGAGTTCTCCGCGGAAGCCCTGGCACGAAACGTGAGTGAAGCTCCCGCCTGTCACCGCGATCTGGTACGCCGTCGAGTGCGTCGGGTACCACATCGGGGGCAGTCCGTCGCGCCACTTCTTGTACGAGCCCAGCGGTTTGGCGAAGTAGTGGTAGTACTGTCCCTCGGTGTAGATCAGTTTTCCAAACGCACCGGCGCGGTATGCAGTTCGCATCGCGTAGTTGTCCGGACGGTAGGCGGACGTCTCGAACATCATGTACTTGCGACCGGTCTTCTTGACCGTCTCGTAGAGCTTCTCGGCGTCGGCGAGAGATCCGTAGACCGCAGGCACTGCGCAGGCCACGTGCTTCCCGCGGTTCAGGCAGAGCATGGCGTGTTTGGCGTGGTTTGGCGCGTCGGTGGCAAGGAAGATCGCTTCGATCGAGTCGTCCTTGACCATCTCTTCCAGGGATGGGTAGGTCTTCTTGCATCGACACGCCTTGGCGAGATTCGCGCAGCGGTCGGGGAACAGATCGCTGACGGCTGCGACTGTAACGTTTGGATGGTTCTGGAACCCGAAAGCGGCGCCGAAGCGACAGACCCCGTACCCGACGATACCCACGCGGATCTTGCGGTCCGAGACCGCCTTCCACGCCTTGTTTTGCAGCTTGCCCGCGTCGGTCTGGTCGAATCCCTGGATCTTTTTGTCCTTAGCGCTCGCCGCCGACGCCAGCCCCATAGCTGCTGCGCCCAGCCCGGCGGTTTTCAGGAATGTGCGCCTCGATGCCTGTGAGTGTGTTCCGTTCATGATTGATATCTCCTGGACATAGTGTGCAATGATTGTATCCGCACGTTGAGCGACATCAACGCAGTTTTTCCGCGCCTGCGGGCGAATAACCGCTCTGGAGTTAACCGACACGCACTAGCGGATCCGCAGATCTTGAGGCTTCCCCGAAAAATGCAGCTTCTGTTTTCTCGGGAACTACTTAAGGCGTCTTGAGATATGACCGAGTACGGTATTGACGGATGCTCCAAAGACGTGCGTTCGCTGCGCCCCGAGAGGTCAGGTTGGAAGAAGGCGCAAGTGCGGGAGAATGTTGAAGATGACCGAAACAAGCGGTAATGCGCCAGTCGCAGCGACAATGCCTTCGAGCCGTAAACCGTTCATATTCCAAACGGTTGCGCTATCTCTTACCATTGCGGCGATTGGCTGGATGGTGTTCTGCGCGTACATGGCGTTTGGCGACACGGCCCGCGAGTATCCCCGTCAGATCAGAATGCAGCAACTGCGGAGCGCGATAAAGCACCTGGATGAGGGTGTCAGACAATCGGTTCGCCTCGCCGCGGCCACCGGTCAGGACCAGTGGCGCCGACGATATCGCCAGTTGGAGTCGCAACTCGATTCGGCTATCCGGGAGTCGGTTCAACTGGCGCCGGAAACTTTCGTAAGCGACGCCGTTGTAGCCATCGATGCGGTCAACAGGAAGCTGACGACTATGGAGACCCGGGCGCTGGAACTGGTCAGGCTCTCTCGTAGCGACCAGGCCGGTGAACTTCTGTCCGGCGCGGAGTACGAGCAACAGGAAAAGCTCTACGCCGCCAGCATAGACCGCTTCGACGAGGCGCTCATCCGCACGATCGGCGAGTCGATCGATCGGACCCGTCGCGAGGCGGTGTCTCACATCGTTTTGGGAGTGATGGTTGTTCCCGTTGTAGTGCTGGCTTGGGTGGCGGGTGTGCGGTCCGTTCGCAGATGGCGGGACGCGCTGGTCCGGAGCAATCGGAACCTGTCGAACCTGACTCATACGCTGGACTCGAAAGTGGCCCGGCGAACCAGTGAGTTGGTGCAGAACAATCGGAAATTGAAGAAGGAGATGGACGAACGAAGGCTGGCTGAAGAGAAGCTTCTGCTGTCGGACAAGGTTTTCGAGTCCACCGGCGAGTGCATTGTCATAACCGACGCCGAGAATCGAATCATCTCGGTCAATCGGGCCTTCTGCGACATGACCGGATACTCCATCGAAGAGGTGATCGGACAGACCCCCTCGATCCTGAGGTCCGATCGCCATGACCAGCGGTTTTATGAGATCATGTGGGCTTCGATTCTAACCCAGGGCGCCTGGCAGGGCGAGATATGGAACCGCCGGAAGAACGGCGAGATTTTCCCGCAGTGGTTGAGCATTAACGAGGTGCGGGACGACGAGGGTCGCGTAGTGAACTACACTGCGATATCCTCGGACATGACCAAGCGCAAAGCCGCCGACGAGCGGATCAACTTCCTGGCGTACTACGACGCCCTGACCGAACTTCCGAATCGCGTGCTTCTTCAGGACCGACTTAAACAGGCCATCGCCGAGGCCAGGAGATACGGAAAGGAACTGGCGCTTATGTTCCTGGACCTCAACCGCTTCAAGAACATCAACGATTCCCTCGGTCATCCGAGGGCTGGATTCGAACCAGCGACTTCTCGGTCCAGGCCGAGTGTTCTCACGCTGAACTACCCCGGAGTATTCTGCCTGGCCAAACCCGGCTTCTGCTCGTAAGGAGCAGGAGTTGCCATTCTTAGCTTCCGCGCGAGGCAAATTCAATCAAAAAGTATCGCGGCCCCCCGGTCTACGCCAAGCTGGTCCAGGGGGCAGTGGGAGCCTGTATTCGCATCCTCGCTTGGCGGTTTTCTCGTCCCAAGCCAGACACGCTACGACCCGCTCGGCAATCCAAAGTGGATATTGTCTGATGTTAAGGACCGCCGCTCTTGGATCAGTGTTAAAGAAGAACTGCTTTGGTCGGGCCTGGAGACAGGATATAGTCTATGGCGACGCCCGCGGTGGTCGTGGGCGAGAGGTGCGGTTATGCGAAGATGTTTGCTGACTTTGGCGTTGATTGCGACTTGCCTGCTTAGCGCCACGGCGTGGGGCGATGTGCGATTGCCTAAGATATTCACCGACCGTGCGGTGCTCCAGCAGGAGGCGCCCATCGTTATTTGGGGTTGGGCTGATAAGGGCGAGGGCGTCTTGGTCGCGCTGGCCGGCAAGACCGCTGAAACGAAAGCTGACACCGACGGTAAGTGGCGAGTGAGCCTTCCGGCGATGAAGGCTGACGGTAAGGCCCATACGCTTACCGTAAAAGGCTCCAATACGATCCAGCTCAAAGACGTGCTGATCGGCGAGGTGTGGCTGGCGTCGGGTCAGTCGAACATGACCCGCGGTCTACGTTACGTCAAAGCCCGCGCCCAGGCCGAGAAAATGAACTTTCCCAACCTGCGCCTCTTTGCGGTGAAGACCAGTCAGATCCCGCAGAAGGACGATCTGCTGGGCGGTTTTGGTTGGGCGCCGGCGACACACGAATCGATGAAGACCATCTTCGTACACCCGCGGGTCGGGACGTACGAGTTTTCGGAAGTAACGTACTGCTTCGGCAAGGCGCTGCACGAGAATCTCAAAGTCCCCGTCGGTGTGATCACCACCGCCTGGGGCGGGACCACCGCCAAACAATGGACGCCCCTGGACAAACCCGAAGAGCATTTCGATTTCAAGTCGCTCAAACCGCAGCGCGGGCCCGGGTCGTTCTATCAGGCCAACATGCACGGCTTGGTTCCGTTTGCGATTCGCGGGGCGATCTGGTACCAGGGCGAGAACGACGGTCGCAACAGAAATTACGCCGCCGATATGAAGCGGTTGATCGAATCGTGGCGCGCCAGGTGGCGTCGCAAGGACATGCCGTTTTACATGGTCCAGATCGCCCAGACCACTTACGCGGGCGGCATGTTGGGAGTGTGGGAGGCCCAGTCGCAGGTGATGCGCACCGTGCCCAACACGGGTCTGGCGCCGAGCAACGATCTGTGGGACAAGGTGCGCATCGACAAAGTCGCCGGCGGACCGATCGCGGGCGGAGGGAACCCGCATCCGCCCAACAAGCACCGAGCCGCCGCCCGCCTTGCAGACATTGCCCTGGCGAAGACCTATGGTTCGCTGAAGCGTGAGGTATTCGGGCCGATGTACGCCTCGCACGAGGTCAAAGGCGGTAAGATCATCGTGAAGTTCAAGCACGCCGGTAACGGGCTGAAAACCGATGACGGCAAGGCGCCGAACTGGTTCGAGATATCATCCGGCGCCAAGCGCGCGTACGTTAAGGCCGTCGCCAAAATCGTAGGCAAGGACACGGTGGAAGTCTCATCGCCCGACGTGGCCAAGCCCGCGAGCGTCCGTTTCGCATGGCATGCGCTGGCCAGGCACAATCTCTACAATAGCGAAAAGCTGCCGGCGATATCATTCCGAACCAACGCCGCGCCGAAGTAACCGAAAAAGGGGGCGGAGTTTCGATTGTTTGGGGAAATCACTGTAAAGTCCTCCGTCTGGAACGTCATCTCATTAGAGCCCCAACCGGCGGGCCGATAGATCGGAGAAGTGATAATGAGAAGAAGAACATTCTTGATCGCGGTTTTCTACCTCTGTTGTGCATTGGTCGCTTATGAGTCAGTCGCCCAGACGGGGTTGTATGATCGCACCGCCGAACTGGTGGCGATGGCCATCAGGTCGCACTGGAACAGGCCGGCTAGTGAGATTCCCAAACCGATGACACTTGCGATGGTGCGCCAGTCGCTGGAAAACGATCGCGGGGCGAAACGTATGAGAGCGGTTCTGGCGGCGAAGCGATTCGTCGCCGACAATCCGGATCTGGTCGGCCCGTTGGTCAGGATCTATCTCGACCGGAATACGGGCCATCGAACCGCCGCGGCTGCGGGAATGGTCCTTCGGTCCGCCGGGGGACCCTTCGGGCCGGACAGCGTGGACGAACTGGTCAGGGTCATGCAGGATCGAAAGAAATGCTGCATGAGCATCGACGAAAAGAAGAAGGATCCGGAGGAGAAGGGGTTGAGAGACAAGCATCCGGTGCGATACCAGGCCCTGGAGATGCTATGCGGCATGAACTCCGGGGTTGCGGGGGTGGTTCCGTCTATCATTGAGGCCGACTACTCGAAATACTCGAACTGTTTGAACGGAGACCGGGAGCAATACCTCGAATCGATTGGTCCGGGCCAGAGGCGAGATATTCCGGCTCTTTCGAGGCTAATGTTCAGCACCGACGCGCGGATCCGTTACGACGCTGCGATTTGTCTGGGGTATCACTCTGACGCGTCCGAGCGCGTCACCCCGTTGCTACTGGGGGCGCTGGAGTCTGAGGACTCGTCCGGAATGCGGTGCATAATGCTGATGTCTCTGGCCCGGGTTGCGGGACGGGGGGAATCATCGGCCAGGCTTATCGCCGGTGCGCTGGGCGACCCCAACTGCATAGTACGCGCCGATGCGGCCAGGCTGCTGGGCGACTTCGAGGTGAATCGGGAGTCTCACGCAGCGATGCTTCTTAAGGCCTTGGACGACTTCTGGCCGCCGGTCAGACAGCACGCCGCTGAGTCTCTGGGCAAGCTTGCTTTCGTTACGCCCGAGATCACCAAACGCCTCCTGACCGCGCTGAACGATGAAGAGTATACCGTTCGCCTGGCGGCCGCCGAGACGCTGGTCAAACTCGGCCGGAAACAATGGATAGATGCTGCGGTGCAACTGGTGACGACGCATCTGCTTGACAAGGACCCTGCAATCCGCCGGGCCGCGGTCAAGACGGTCTCTCGAATCGGCCCCAATGCTCTGGGAGCGGCCGATTCGTTGGTGCGGATGCTCCGTGGTGAGGTCGATTCGGAGACGGTGTCATACATCTGCATCGCCTTGGGAAGCATCGGCCCGGGCGCCTCGTCAGCGGCCTCAACGCTGGTCGAACTGTTGGAAAACGGTGACGCCCGGCTGGCTTGCAGCGCCTCCAAAACGCTGCGGAGCATCGGCTTGGCTGGTGAGAGTGAGGTCGCGAAACTTGTCGGCGTCATGAGGGCCGCCGAGCGGAAGATCGGCGTGCGGGTCGCCGCGGCCGGGGCGCTGTTGTGTCTAGCGCCGGATGAGTCAGATGTCCTCGCCGAGGCGTTGGAGTTTCTCAGGGGGCAAGTCAGGCTCCGCCCGGCGATGGATCACTGGCCGATCGAACTGCTGGCCAGCCATCAGCCGATGTCGGTGAGCACGGCGGTTGTGCTGCGTCAGTTTATCGCGGACTATCGCGCCAAGTCATGGGCCTCAAGCGTGGCTGGCGGCGGTCGGGCGGTAATGTTGGCCGCCGAGGGCATGGGGCGGTCGGCGGATCCCAAAACCGCTCGCGACGGGACCGCCGTTCTCGTATGGATGATGAAGACCGGGCTCCCGGACTACGATCCGGAAATCGTAAGGTCGATGAAGCAGGCGAATCTCGGCCGATACGACTACCGCCTGGCCGCCATCGAAGCCTTGGGGCGCCTCGGTCCATCCGCCGCGGGAGCGGCCGAGCACATCCGCGAAATGACCAGATGGAAAGACCTCCGCCTGATCGCACCGGCCAGAGCAGCACTGAAGCGAGTCGCCTCGAAGATATGAGAGGCTCCGAGGCTGGGTCATTTCTTCGGCGGGCCGATGTACTCGGTCGCCACCACTACGTCGTCGAACCAGACGGTGTTTACCTTGTTGGTCTTGGCGCTGTTCCTGGTGACGTATAGCATCAGCCAGAACGCGTTTAGCTTGAGTTTCGCGCTGCTCCGCCAGTTTATCCCCCGATGGTGCGCCAGTTTCTTTCCATCGACCCAGAACGCGACCTCGCCGTCGTCCTTGCCCGGCGTGTTGGCCTGGGTCATGAACTCGATGCAGTACCACTTTCCGCGTTTTGGAATGGAGTAGGGTTCTTTTGCGAACCCCTGCCCCCAGTACTTCCCATCGCCGCTGCGAGGCATCTTCCACCAGTAGCTGTAGAAATGCCATCCGCCCGGCCGGGGATAACGACCCCACTTGCCCCACGGTTCAATCCCGATCGAGAACTTCTTGGCTCCGTCGGGCTTCAGTCCGGCGCCGCCGGTCGGCCAGGATGTCGCGGGCAGTTGGGCCACCATGTGTACGAAGTGATGGATGTAGTCGATGTCGTCGGCGAACTTCACGCAGAACCGGGCGTGCATGCGGTCAACGCCCTTGGCGAAGCGTCTGAACAGGTGCCCTCCGGTGTTCTTGCCCAGCGTTGCAGTTACCTGGAGAGCCTGCTTACCGCTGTAGACGTTCGCGGCCTCCGTCACGAGTTTCAGCGCGCCGGCCTTGTTGGATATGCTGGGCCAGCGTTTCGTGTCGAGTGTTTGAGCCTCGAAATTCTCGTGCAGCAGGACCGCCCGGTCGCGATCGATCCCCTTGTCGCCCGGATACTTCGCCGATATCCCGGCCGGTTGGGTGGTTGCGGCGCGTTTGGTTCGGTCGGCGGCGGAGCCAACCGCAGCCCAGATCGCAGCAGTCGTTGCGATTCCGATGACAATGACCACGGGTTTCACATGACTCATGGAAAAACTCCTTTCGGGCCGGTTCTTAGTTTTCCCGGCCTGGCCGGTGGAATTGTATGCGGGCAATGCTACAGCCTGAGCGGCGGGCTGTCCATATCGTGATCCGGAGCCCTCCGACGATGCGCCCTGTTAACGCTTGCATGCGCCGCCGCCGACAGACTATTCTGTGGGTAGTGGCGACCATGAAACATGCTGTGTCGAGAACTCCGGGAACACTGAGGCTGTTTGGAACGATTCTGCTGGTTGCTGTGGCGGTTTCGGGTCCGCTGTCGGCGTGTAGTGTTCCGGTGTTTCGTTACGCACTTCAGAGATGGCAGCCGAATTCGCACCTCGCCGTCATTTTCCATCGCGGTAAGCTCAGCGCCAAGCAGGCGGCTGTGTGCAAGGGGCTTTCCGTCAACGCCCAAAACGCGAACCTCACCGTGCAGACGGTGGACTTGAACGAAGACCTGAGCCCGTGGGCTCCGGAATTCTACACAAGCGGGGATCTTCCGCGAATGGTGCTGCTGAAACCGCCGCGAGGAAACGGATCCTCTTCGCCCAAGTCGTGGGGCGCCGGGCACATGGTCTGGTCGGCTCCGGTGAACAAGGCGTCGGCTGCGATGGTGACCGATTCGCCCAAGCGCCGGGAAATCGCCCGCCTGATCAGGTCCGGTCAATCCGTGGTTTGGGTGTTGCTCGACAGCGGTGATGCGAAGAAAGACGCAGCAGCGGCGACTCTGACGAAGCGCGTGCTGACCAAACTGGCCGGGAAGCTGAAAATAGTCCGACCGCTTTTGACCGACGCAAAGCGAGCCAAGTCTAAACTTGCGAAACTCAGATTGGCGTTCTCAACAATTATCGTGTCCCGCGCCGACCGGTCCGAGCGCGTGCTGGTCGAGCTGCTGCTGTCCAGCGACAAGGGATTGCGGGATGCAAAAGGACCTGTGCTGTTTCCTGTTATCGGGCGGGGGCGCGTGATGGGCTCGCTGGTTGACAAGGGAATCACCGAAGAGAATATCGCTCAATTCGCCGCTGCGCTTACCGGTCCATGTTCGTGCGCGCTTAAAGCTCGGTCGGTTTCGGCGCTCGACTTGCTGATATCGACCGACTGGACCACCGCCGCCAAAGCCAAGCCAACCACCCGCCCGGCCGCGACAACCAGACCATCTCCCAAATCCGCCCGCGGTTCTGTCCGGCGGCGCGGGGGCGGGGATGATGTGGTGGAGTAGGAATAGGGGACGCTATCGCACTTCCGATTTTGCTGCTACTTCGTGTCCTGCTTCGGCGCCTTCTTCGGGGTGTCGTCGCATTTGAGATCGCCCAGCGTGTATTGAATCCCGTCGAGCAGAAACTGCAGCAACTCGGGTTTCTCGAAGCTCTGGGCGTTGTGTGAAGGGGAGCAGTAGAAAACGCGCCCTTTACCGTATCTCTTGATCCATGCGGTGTAGCGAATGTCGGCGGTGACCTTCTTCTGAGCCCTGCCGCAGTTCAGCAGCGACGTATCCATCTGCAGCAACGGCCGGAAGTTCTTCTTCTTGTAGGCGTTCTTGAACAGGTACGGCTCGTCGACATGTACGAATCCCTTGCCGCCGAACGCCTTGAGCAGCGGATGGTCCGGCTCGACCAGCTTCAGCGTGACTTTCTGCTGCGCTGGATGGAAGTCGAAGCTTCCGCCCAGCAGTTCGCTGAACTCCGCGGAGTTGTTGAGGAACACAATCGCCCCATGGATCGCCGTCAACCCGCCGCCGCGCTTCACGAAATCGATCAGGCTCTTTTCCAACGCGGCGATTTCGTCCTTCTTGCCCTTGCCCAGCGCATCAAGGAAAATGTTGCGCGTCGGACCCTTGCTGCACGTGTTGTTCAGAATGACAGCATCAAACTGCTTGAGCTTTTCCGGAGCGAACATCTGAACATCATTGCTCACTACTACCTTAAAGGCTCCGGTCTTCTTGCCCAGAATCTCCACCACCGCCGCCGTGTGAGGGATCACCCAGTGTTTGAATCCGGGCGAAAGGGAAAAGAGCAGCACGTTGCGCTGCTTGGCGGGCTTGGCGGTGGGTTTCGACGGAGCCAACTTCTCAATCTTGCTCTTCCAGGCGTCGGTGAGTTTGATCGCGGGTACCCTGGCGCAAACGGCGCCCGCCAGCGTGCAGAACGAAATGACGATCGCCAGACGTTTCAGCATTGTATGTTTCTCCAATAGTGATGGTTATTGACGCTGGTTCAGACTGCGTCGAACCATATTGTACAACCGCAGGAGTCGGCAATCCAGCCGTTTGCCCTTACTGCAGCCGTATACGCCGGTCCGTGTGCGCTGCGGGCGGGGAAATAATCTTTTCCTCTATTCGTTAGACTGTTAGGATTATCCGTCCAACCGAACCCGCCCCTGATACTCATAAAAAGGAATGGATTATGTTTAGAAGAACACTCTTGTCGGCAGCGCTGGTTCTAACGATTCTCGCCGGTTCGCTTCTTTCCGCCGAGCCCGTTCGCGTTGCGTGCATCGGCGACAGCATCACCGCCGGAGCCGGTATCCGCGATCGGAGCATGCACTATCCCACACAGCTCGGACGCCTGCTGGGCGACGGGTACAAAGTGATAAACTGCGGTAACAGCGGATCGACGCTGCTGAAAAAGGGCGACAAACCGTTCTGGAAGCAACGCCAGTGGAAAGCAGCCCTCGAGTTCAATCCGAACATCGTTGTGATCAAGCTTGGAACGAACGATTCCAAACCGCAGAACTGGAAACTCAAAGACCAGTTCGCCGCCGACTACAAAGACATGATCGCCCAACTCAGCAAGCTTCCCGCCAAGCCGAAAATCTTCATCTGCAAACCAGTACCCGCATTCCCAGGCCGATGGGGCATCACCGACAAGGTCATCAAGGAGGAAGTCATTCCGATCACCATGCAGGTCGCCAAAGACTGCAAGCTTCCGGTGATCGATCTGTACAAGGCGCTGACGGGCAAGAAGGAAATGTTCCCCGACACCGTGCATCCCAACGCCGCCGGAGCCGGAGTAATGGCTGCGACTATCGCCAAAGCGATAACCGGAAAGGGCGGCGCCGCGGACGATTGCTGCGGAAAATGCGGATCGTTCTTCAACGGTAAGGATCTGAAAGACTGGACCGCCAAGAAGTCCCGCAAGACCCCGAGCCTCTGGTCGGTCGGCACGCCGAAAATCGATCCGAAGAACCCCAAAGCCCTGATCGTAGTACCCGGCGGCGACGCGATGGTCAACACGCCCGCGGGTCACGGTAAGAGCCTGGACTTCTACAGCGGGAAGAAGCACGGCGACGGGATAATCACGCTCGAAGTGATGGTCCCCAAGGGCTCGAACTCCGGGATTTACCTTCAGGGCGAATACGAGATACAGGTCCTCGACAGTTACGGCCGCAAGAAGCTCGGCGGCGGCGACATGGGCGCGGTCTACGGCGCTGCGCCCCCGAAATTCAACGCCTGCAAGAAACCGGGCGAGTGGCAGACATACGAGATCCACTTCAAGGCGCCCAAGTTCGACGACAAAGGCAAGAAGACCACCAACGCCCGCCTCGAAAAGGTCATTCTGAACGGCAAGTTGATCCAGGAGAAGATCGAACTCGAGCGCAACACCCCCGGCGGAGTAGACGGTAAGGAAAAGGCGATGGGACCGTTGATGTTCCAGGGCAACCACGGACCGGTGGCTTACAGGAACATAAGGATCAAACCGCTGAAGTAAGTAAGAAAACCGCGAACTGAAACTGCGTCGGGAAGCTACTTCTTGCCCTTGCGCCTCAGGATCGCCGGAAGGCCTGCGGTTATCAGGAGGAGGGCGGCCGGTTCGGGTACGGTTCCAGCGAATCCGGCGCCGGGCGCCGCCTGGACACCGGCTCCAAAGTTCTTGCGCAGGATGACGAAGTCCTTAAGATCGATGACCCCGTCATGGTTGAAGTCGGCGCTCTCGTCGCCGGGATCGCCTCCAAACTGCGCGATGAGATTGTCGTAGTCCCGCTCGTCGACAGCGTCGTTACCGTTGGTGTCCCCTGGAATGGCGGTTCCTGCGAGTCGCCCGACAGCCCTGAGATCGTAGCGGAACCCATCCCAGACGAGATCGTTCTCGTCGAACCCGCCGGTCAACGTGACCAGATTGTCCTGGAAAGTTGCGTCGATTCTGATCGCCAGGCCCGGAATGCCTCCCTGCGTCAAGCCCGTGAATGCAATCGTGGTGTCGTTGATGACCTTGCCCGTCAAAACGTTGGTGTTGAACAATTCCCCGAAGCTCTGATAAAAGGCGGGCGGACCGAGCTCGGCGTCTACGTCTTGAAACACCGCCCCGCCATTGCCGTCCATAACCAGTCGAAACCCGCCCTCGACCGGATATGGGATGTAGACCCCGGCGAGGCCTCCGGTTTGGAGTACGCTGCTCTCGTGAACGAGGAATTCGTAGGACAGTGAAGTTGTCGCGTTGGCGTGGGCGACGGAGAACGAACAGAAAACGACGCTGAGAATCGCGCAAAGGACGCTCGTTATTACATGGGATCTCTGGGCAATACACGTCTGTGTCATCGCATCGCTCCTTTCGCCATGCTGCGATTCGGCGCAAGACTTCCCGCTAAGCGGAATCTTTAATCTTGAATACGTACACGGAACACGCCTTTAGAATAGTACGCCGATTCCTGCTTGATGTCAAGGAACATGTGCGTGATGGCGGACGTGCTGAATGCGGCGGTCACGAACATTGGTTTTGGTCAGGGAGTGGTGGCGGAAACACTGGAGTTACGATAAAATTACTGCAGGCGATCGCGGCGATTACGCCGCCGCATTCGCCCACCGGAGACTTACTATGAATAGACGTCGTTTTCTGAAGAACGCGGGAATGCTGGCTGCCGGATTGTCGCTCCTGGGCGACGACAGGCGGGCCGACGGAGCGGATCGCAAGGCGTTGCGCCCGAACATTATTTATATCATGGCCGACGATCTGGGCTATGGACATTTGGGATGTTACGGGCAGAAGGAGATCAAGACTCCGAATATCGATCGGATGGCGGTTGAGGGTATCCGTCTCACCGACCACTACGCCGGTTCGGCGGTCTGCGCTCCGTCGCGGAGCGTCCTGCTGACGGGCCTGCACACCGGTCATTGCTTCGTTCGCAACAACAAGCGTCTGCCGGTCGAGGGCAATGTTCCGATCCCAGCCGATTCGCAGACGTTCGGTAAGGTGATGCAGTCTGCGGGGTATGCGACCGCGTGCATCGGCAAGTGGGGGTTGGGATATCCAGGCTCGTCGGGCGATCCGACCAAACAGGGCTTCGACCACTGGTTCGGATACAACTGTCAGCGTCAGGCCCACTCGTATTACCCCACGCACCTGTGGCGTAACGACAAGAAGGTGATGCTGGGCAACACCGGCGGGGCGAAGAAGGTTTACTCGCACGATCTGCTGACGGCCGAGGCGCTGAAGTTCATCCGCGACCGCCATAAGAAACCGTTCCTCCTGTATCTTCCCTACACTATCCCGCACGCGCAGTTCCAGGTTCCCGATCTGGGCCCGTACGCCGGAAAGTCCGGCTGGTCGCCTGTGAAGAAAGCGATCGCCGCGATGATCACGCGCATGGATCGCGACGTTGGAACGATCCTGAAGCTCATCAAGGATCTGGGCATCGACAATAATACGCTTGTGATCTTCACCAGCGACAACGGATCGGCCGGCGGGGGGCTGCACGAGTTGTTCAAGGGTTCGGGCTCGTTGCGGGGCAAGAAGGGCAGTTTGTACGAAGGCGGTATTCGCACGCCGTTTGTCGCCCGCTGGCCGGGCAAGATCGCAAAAGGCTCCGTCAGTGCGCACCTGTCGGCGTTTTGGGACATGCTGCCGACCTTCGCCGAACTCGGCGGCGCCAAGGTGACTGCAGAGACCGACGGGATATCCATGGTCCCGGTGCTTTTGGGCTCGGGCAAACAGACCGAACACGAGTATCTCTACTGGGAATTCGGTAAGGCAAAGGCCGTGCGCATCGGCCGCTGGAAGGGTCTGATGACCCGAGGCGAATTGGCGCTTTACGACCTGGACAAGGACATCGGCGAGACGAGCGACTTGTCGGCCGATAATCCCGAACTCGTAAAGCGCATGAAGACAATCATCGTCGCCTCCCATCGCGACACGCCGTGGACCACCTGGAAGTACACCGGCCCGCTGCCCAAAGGCCAATCCGACCCGAAGCCCAAGACGCGGAAGAAAAGAAAAAAACGCAAGAAAGACGCGCAGTAGAAGGTTGTTAGTATACTGACAACCAATAGCTGACAATTCGAGGAATGAAGTATGCGAACGAAACAGTTGTTACTGGTGACATGTTGCTTTGCGATGTTGGTTTCCGGGCGCGGCCAGGCGGCCTCTCCGGCGGTTGAGGCGCTGAGCAAGCACGGTGTCGGGGAAATTGTTTTTGTAGAGCGGCAGTTCGGCAGGGACGGGCACTGGTACGCCAACTTCGCGTATTTCTTCGACGGCCCGAAGAACCCCGCCTACACGACCGGCGCGCGTCTGGCCAAGCTCGATGTTAAGAGCGGGAAAGTCACTACGATCCTGGCCGACAAGATCGGTTCGATTCGCGACCCGAAGGTCCACTACGATGCGAAGAAGATACTCTTTTCGTATCGCAAGGGCGGGACCGCCCAGTTCCACCTCTACGAGATCAACGTTGACGGAACCGGGCTGAAGCAGCTGACTGACGGGATATACGATGACCTGGAGGCGACGTATCTGCCCGACGGGGGAATAGTGTTTGTCTCCGGGCGGGCCAAGCGTTGGGTGAACTGCTGGCTGGTTCAGGTGGCGATCCTTTACCGCTGTGACGGTGACGGAAAGAACATCCGCCAATTGTCCGCGAACATCGAGCAGGACAACACCCCGTGGGTCCTGCCCGACGGGCGCCTGATCTTCACGCGGTGGGAGTATGTGGACCGTTCGCAGGTCAGTTTTCATCACCTCTGGAGCTGCAATCCGGACGGTACGAATCCGGCGGCCTACTTTGGGAACATGCACGGCGGTTCAGTGTACATCGACGCCAAAGCCATCCCCGGCAGCAACCGAGTGGTCATGATAGACTCGCCCGGCCACGGGGCCAGGGAGCATGCGGGCTTCCTGTCGACCGTAACCGACAGGCTCGGACCGGATGATCGCAAGGCCATCAAGAGGATCGGTAACGTCCGATGCCGCGATCCGTACGCTCTGTCTGAGAACTGTTTTATCGTGGCGTCCGACAAGAAGATCAACGTGGTGGACGGTTCGGGCAAGGTTATGGGCCTGCACAGTTCCAAGATTCAGGTGAGCGAGCCTCGTCCGATCATAAAACAGAAGCGCGAACGGGTGATACCGTCTCGGGTCGACATGTCGAAATCCACCGGTACGCTGGTGTTGAACAACGTCTACATCGGGCGGAAGATGGAAGGTATAAAGAAGGGCGAGATCAAGAAGCTCCTGGTCCTCGAGACGCTGCCCAAGGCGCTGAACTACGGTAACGGTTATCACGATTTCATACCGATCAGCCACGGCGGGACGTTCACCCTGGCGCGCATACTCGGAACGATTCCTATCGAAGCGGACGGATCGGCGCACTTTGAGCTGCCGGCCAACCGCCCGCTGTTCTTCATCGCACTTGACGCCAAGAACCAATCGGTCAAGAGAATGCACAGCTTCCTGTCGGTCATGCCCGGTGAGAGGCTCAGTTGCGTCGGGTGCCACGAAGATCGCGTCAAGACCCCCGCGGTCGCCGTAGGGCGGGTCGTCACCGCCATGAAACGCGGGCCCAGCAAGCTCAAACCCGTACCCGGCGTGCCGTATACGATCGATTACCCCCGCCACATCCAACCCATACTCGACAAGCACTGCGTCAAGTGCCACAAGCCCTCCAAGCCCGACGGACGGGTCATGCTCACAGGCGACCACGGTCCGATCTACTCCCAGAGCTTCATTACGCTGACGACGACCGGGCCGGTTTCCGACGGGCGAAATGGAGGAGGCAACCGCCCGCCCCGCAGCGTGGGCGATTCGGCCAGCCCGCTGATGAAAATGCTCGACGGATCGCACTACAAAGCCAAACTCTCCTCCGCCGAGATCGAGCTGATCCGCAACTGGATCCACACAGGCGCGCCGTATACCGGAACGTACGCCTCGCTGTACACCGGCATGATCAGATCCAACACCGTGTCGAAGGAATATCGCCAGGCCCGCAAAGTCGCCGAGGGCGTCTTCAAGAGCAATTGCTCGAAATGCCATCGTCAGCGCATGCCCGTCGCCGAATCAAACAGCATCGCCGGCAACAAGAACAGGAAGACCTATTTCTGGGATTCGCATTTGGCTTACAACCTCACGCGTCCGGGCAAGTCTCCGCTGCTGCTGGCGCCGCTCTCAAAGAAGGCGGGCGGCTGGGGAACGTGCAAAGCGCGTGACGCGAAACCCGCCCAGATCCAGGCCGCCAAACAACTCTTCGGAGACACGAAGAACGCCGATTACCAGGCGTTGCTGAAGATGATCGATGAGGTCAAAAACTGCCTCGACAAGAACAAGCGTTGGGACATGCCCGGTTTCAAACCGCATCCCTACTACGTGCGCGAGATGAAGCGTTACGGGATTCTGAGCGAGTCCTTCGACATCGACCGCGACAAGATCGATGTCTTCGAGCTGGATCGGCGATACTGGGAGTCGCTGTGGTACTATCCCAAAGGCGGCGGGCCGAAACTCTATCCCAATAAGAAGATGCGGCGTCTGCTGATCTCGCCCAAGGGGAATGTCGCCTGGGCCAAGGATCTGACGCAACTTCCCTAGCTTCCAAAACTTGCCTCTAGTTTCCGGCGATCATGACGCCAAAAGCGGGATTATCGGTCATGCCGAATGGGCGTTTATTCGGATTTTTAGAGAAATTTTTATTTACGGGGCTCCTTGAGCAAAGTCTTTGTCAATGCATTATGTTAGAGTGGTACGAATCCGGATATGTCGTGCGTAAAGAGCGTTTTGGCGGAAAACCGGTTAAGGATTCCACTTGTTTGACCGAAAAGATAGCAGTAACATTCGTGTTGAGTGGTGCAGGGCATGGGGGACGTTAAACCTCGGGTTTCGTGATTCTACGGCCCTTGGAGGCGCTGATGAGGCATCGCGGTATTATTCTAATATTGATGGGTGGTGTGTACATACTGTGCGCATCTGCTCAAGTTTCGTTCGCTTTGGTTTATTCCGGCGGGCTGGATCACATTACTGCTCCGAGCGCTGATCCCGGATGGGACAACGTCGGTAAGATGATGATCGGTTCGGGAACGTATCTTGGTGATGGGTGGGTAATTGCGCCATATCACGTGTGCGAACGGGACCCTGTCGGAGCCTCTCATATTGATCTTGACCAGCGTTACTACGAGATACCAGGCACCGCCCGGCGGATCGAGTACAGTTCTACTGTTGATGCGGACCTCGTAATGTTTCGCATTGCGGGCGATCCGGGCCTGCCGTCGGTGGAGATCAGCAGTTCGGCCCCGCTGGCCGACGAAGTGACCATCATCGCCAACGGTCGCAGCCGCGTCGGCGACCTGGTGAATTTCGGCGGGGGATACAAAGGATTTAGAACCACCTCAACGCGGGCCAAACGCTGGGGAAGGAATGTGACAGGCGGGTACGTAACCGTACAGAGCTCCATATTCGGAAGGACCAGAGCTCTCATGACATATTTCGACACGCCCGGGCTGGGCGACGATGAATGTCAGCCGGTGGCCAATGACTCCGGAGGCTCGGTATTTGTTGAGTCGTCGCAAGGCGGTTCGTGGAGCCTGGCCGGGATGGCTCTGGCGGTGGGTACGCCCGGGGGTTACACCGGGCCCAACGTTACGACCCATGCGGTTTACGGCAACCACGCGTACTACGCGGATCTGTCGAGCTACAAGGATCAGATTGATGAGATTCGCCTGATCCCCCTGCCCGGAGACGCCGACTGGGACGGTGATGTCGACGATATTGATATCATGATCTTCCAGGCCACTTTCGGGCAGACCGGACCTGATCTGCAGGCTGACTTCAACCGTGACGAACTCGTGAACCTCCAGGACTTCGCCATCATACGCATGCACTTCGGCATGGTGAGCGGAGACGGGCTCCCCGGAGCCGAGAATCTTCCAGTCATAATTGTACCCGAACCGGGGACAATGATCTTGTTGGCCGGAGGGCTTCCCTTACTGTTGAAACGCAAACGCAAAGCTCGATGAACTCACGCCGACCAACCGGGGGATTATTTCTTTTCTGCGGTTTGTTTCTCGATACGGTACAGGTGCGTGTCGGTTCGAAGGAAGATGGCGTTCCCCGCCGGCGCCGGTGAGGCCATTATGCGACTTCGATTCAGAGTGTTGACCGCCAGCTCCTTATACTCCCGCCCGGGCTGGATCACCGTTGTGCCCTGGCGTTCGTTGAACAGGTATATTCGCCCGTCGGCGTAAAGCGGCGAGGCCGAATACGCGCTGCCCATCCGCTGCCTCCAGATCGTCTTGCCTGTCTTCGCGTCGAAGCACAGGGCGTATCCGCGATGCGTCATGCCGTACAGCAGTCCGTCTATCAGCAGCATCGAAGACCTCTGCGGTGCGTCCTTCTTCACTTTCCAGGCGATCGAAGCCGCGGGTTTTCCGTTCTTCACCGCCACCTTCAGCGCCCACAACTGTGGGCGGGAGCAGTCGGTGACCACGTAGAGCATCCCATCCTTGAACACCGGCCGCGGAATAATCGAAAACCCGTTAATCGGGACCTTCCACAGCTCTTTGCCATTGTCGGGGTTATACGCGATGATGGCGTCGGCGCACGGTGCGATCAACTGCTTGATTCCGGATACCTCAATGACGATCGGAGTGCAGAACGCTTTTTTCGTATCGTATTGTCGCCTGCTGTAATCGATGCCGCGATTAGTCTTCCAGGCGGTCTTGCCCGTCTTCCTGTCCAGTGCGATGATAAACTGCACGTCGCATCCGTCCATCGGCATTATCAGCAGCGATCCGTAGGCGATCGGCGAGACGCCCGGGCCCATGTCGTGATCGCAGTTTATGTCGCGGCGCGACCAGAGAACCTTTCCGGTTTTCGTGTCCAGACATGCTGTTCCATACGTGCCGAAAGTTACGTACACTCTCCCGGCTTCGATCACCGGCGTGGGCGAGGCGTAGCTGTTGAGCGGATTGATCCGCCCGGGTTTTTCCACGTCGAAGAGCTTGATGTCGTGCGTGATCTTGCCGCTCGTGCGATTGACGCATACGGCGTACAGCTCCTTGCCTTTGTTTTCGGCGGTGGTCATCCATATCTGGTCGCCCCAGATAACCGGTGAGGACCATCCGGTCCCATGCACTGCGGTCTTCCAGGCGATGTTTTCCTCGGGGGACCATTTCAGGGGCAGCCCGGTCGCGCTGGAATGTCCGTCGCCGGATGGCCCGCGAAATTCCGGCCAGTTCGCGCCGGTCGGCGGGGGTGCTGTAAGTACGGCTAGTAGTGTTATCCAGGCGGCGTTTGTCATGGCTCGATAAGCCTCCATTTTGAGGTTTCGCCCGCGTAGTCGCCGCGGGAGTGTCCAAAGATTATATCGAAACCGCCTCGCCGAACAAGCCGGGATTCCCTCGATCACCTCGTTGCGGCGATCTGCACGCGGGCGAGGTATATGCTGGTTTTGCCTTCGTGGCTGGAATAGTAACTGACCCACAGCACGTCGTCGCGCAACAGCAGCCCGGGATAGCTCGTATCTCCGCCGCTGGGCAGCTTGAGCACATTGCCGATCTTACCGCTGTCAACGTCGAGGGCGAACAGGGCGGTGTGCGTTTTGGGCTTGAGAAAGCGTCCGGCTCCGATCCACGTTCCGTTCGGCAGGCGGATCAAGTCCGGACCGCCGACGTACCTGCCCAGATCGCGCCAGGTCCATTGCTTGTAAGGAGCCCGCGCCCGACCTATCAAAGCCGTTCCCCGGCGGCGCTGCAGGCAATAGGATGTTCCGTCTTTGGCGAACCGCAGAGTCGCTTCGTTGGGTGTTCCCCTGGGGCACATCGGCGACAGCAGCGTTCGGTAATCAAGACCGTTGTCCGTGACCAGCAGGGCGGTCTTACCGGAGCTGTAGTCCACTGCGTAGCCCTTTTTTCCACACCACGTGATGCGCCATATCCATCGCTTTGGATCGCCCACGAGCTTTGGCGCGGTCCACGAGGCTCCGTCTTTGGAGAACGACACGAAGCTGCCGGTGGCCACCGATTCGCGGGCCTTTCTCGGCGCCGCTCCGCCGAGGATCATTAACCGTCCGTCGGGCGTTTGAGATATCTTGGCGTCCCGCAGATCCATCCCCTTCATGGCGAGCAGCGCTGACGACTTCCACGTTTTGAGGTCTCTGGAGACCAGGATGCGGATCTTCCCGTCCGGCGAGACATGCCCGGCCGCCTCACGGAAGGCGCAATATACGCGCCCGTCGAATTCGATCAGATCGGTAAAAGCGTTGTGTCTTCCCTTGTCCCATATCTTTCGGACCGACAGGAGTTTCATGCCGATGTGCGGCCCGGCGGTTGGGGCGGTTGTTGCGGCGGGGCGTCGGGTTGCTGATGCGGCCGGACCGCAGGCGAAAGACGCCATGACCACGCTCGACAAAACGAACAGCCCAAACCACAGATTGCACCGAGGTTTCCTCGAGACGGTCCGAGCACACGTCGCATGGTCCTGCATACCCCAACTCCTTGCCGTCAGTCGGGTGAGTTCGATTCGTCATTCGCGCCGGCGTTCTTGGGCCTGAATTCCAGGCGGGCGCGATTAACGCTCGGATAGATTCCGAATATCTTGTTCAGACGCGTGATTCTCAGCAGTTCGACGATGCGGCTGTGAACGTTGGCGATCTTCACTTCTCCGCCGGCCGTCTTGGCCCGTTTATGCAGACGCAGCAGCATACCGAGGCCCCAACTGGAGATATACGTGAGCTTCTGGCAGTCGACGATTATCTTGGTCATACCGCCTTCGACCAACTCGAGTATCCGCTCGACGAATTCCTTGCGCGTGTGCCTGTCGATCCCTCCGTCGGCGGCGATGATCAGGATGTCGTTATCGATCTCGTGCTCGTAGAATTGCATATGCACATTCTAGCGGGCCTTGTCGGATATGTCGACAATCGCATTGTTTCGGATCTGTCGTATGTGAGGCGTTTACGTCTTGGGGACAATTGCTCCGTGTTTGGTCAGGAGACTGCGGATGTCTTCCAGGGGCAGTTTCAGAGGCGTTGTTTTGCGCTGGGCGGCCAGGGCGGCGGCTGCTCCGGCGGCCTGACCCATCGCCATGCACGGAGCCTGGACGCGCAGCCCGGAGTTGGCCAGGCGATCGGAGCTTACGCTGCGACCGGCGACCATTATGTTGCGGCTGTTTTTTGGGATCAGGGCGCTCAGCGGGATCGTCGGGACAACGCCTCTTGCCAGTTGCTTTGGCCTGACGCCGCTGCGGGTGTGCAGGTCGACGGGATAATACGCGTAGCAGATCGCGTCGGCGAACAGGCGTCCCGAGACGTAATCCTTGTGGGTTATCACTGTCTGTCCGTTAATGCGGTGGCTCTCGCGAAACGATGCTTCGGCCTGCATCTGGACCAGCCGCCTCCGCGACAGGCCCTTGCGGATCTTCTTCAGCATGGTCTGCCTGCCGGTCAGAGTCGCGCGGGTTCGCGTGACGGACGTCGACGAATCGGCGCCGTGAACGTAGACCGCATGGAGCCTTTCGCGGCCGGGGTGGAACGAATCGCCGACCTTGAACAGCATTGACCCCGGCTGGGTCTCTTTCTCGCGGAGTCGAGGGAGCTTGAGCATTCCAACCACGTCGGCGCCGCCGGTGCAGTCGATCAATTGTTTGCACGCCAGCATGCGTCGAGTTCCCGGTCCTGCGCATTCGACCATCCAGCCGTCGTTGTCGGCCTTGACCGACAGCGGGAATTCATAGTAGCAGATCGTCACCCCTGCCTTCAGGCACGCCTCTTCAGCCAGCGCTGCGTAGAGATACGGATTGATCAGCACCTGGAGCTTCCAGTGATGGCCTGTCGGTTTCGTGAAATCGGGCAGCTTCCCACCGTCGAGTTCGACGCTGGTGCGAACCAGATCCCATCCGATACCGGCGATCACCTGCTTGCCCCAGGCGTGGAACAAACCGGGAAACGCAACTCCTCCCACGGTTGTCGTTCCGCCCAGTTGGCTGCCGCGTTCGATCAGGACTGTTTTCGCACCCGCCCGGGCGGCCTGGATCGCCGCAATCGTTCCCGCCGTCCCGCCGCCGACAACGACGACGTCAGCTTTATCCGGCACGCCGCCGTCGGGTGTGACTTCGGCGTGGGTAACCAGGGGCCCAATCGCCATCGCCCCGGCGCCGGCTGAGGCGGCCTTGAGAAGACTTCGCCGTTTCATGCTTAGAGTCCTTTCGCGATGTTACTGTGTCGTCGGAAAACTGAATCATAGCGACCCCGGAGCGCAAGGGGAAGTTCCGACACCCATCGGGGCACGCACTGAATCTTGCGATTCTTTGGGGTAGTCGGCGTTAGTACTTGTTGGGTACAATGTTGTTTGACCGTGCGGGGCTGTCGCGCGGATATGAGGTATGGAGCTTATGACTGCTTTCAGGCGTTTGTGTGCGTTTGTTCTGGGTTGCGTTTTGGTCGGTCTGTCGCCGTTTGTCTCGCGGTCGTACGCCGCCGAGCCCGCCGATCTCGGCCCGGCCGACGCGTCTGCGAAAAAGCTGCTGGCGCCGCATATCGACAAGATCAGGCGCATCGTATTCACCAAGCATTTTGACATGGGCGGGTCGCACTACGCCTACACCGACGCGGTCAGCAACGAAGACACGCTGAACCCCTCGGGGCGAGTCAAGGAGTTCAACTTCAAAGGCGGTTCGAGCTTGTGCCTGCTGGAGATCGGCGACGATTACGCCGTGAAAATTACAACTCTGCTCGAAGATAAAGACGGCGTGTTCCGCGACCCGGACGTGTCGTTCGACGGCAAGCGGATACTTTTTTCATGGAAGAAGTCGGCCCGCGGGGATGACTATCACCTGTACGAGATGGATGCGGCCTCTAAGAAGGTCCGCCAGCTCACCTTCGGTCTGGGAATGGCGGACTACGAGGGGATCTATCTGCCGGACGGGAACATAATGTTCAGTTCGACGCGGTGCATTCAAAACGTTGACTGCTGGCACGTGAGCGTATGCAACATGTACCTGATGAACAAGGACGGCAAGCACATGCGCCGGATCGGGTTCGACCAGGTCCACAGCAACTATCCGCAGGTTCATCCGACGACCGGGCTGGTGACCTACACGCGATGGGAATACAACGATCGCGGGCAGATCTACCCCCAACCGCTCTTCCGCATGTATCCCAACGGCGCCCAGCAGACCGAGTTTTACGGGAACAACTCGTATTTCCCGACGACGATTCTCCACGCGCGCGGGATTCCGGGCACGAGAAAGGTCCTCGCCGTCCTGTCGGGGCATCACACCCACCAGCGCGGAAAGCTCGCGATTATCGATCCGTCAAAGGGCCGCCAGGAGACCAGCGGCGTGACGCTTGTCGCTCCGGTCGAATCTCTTGAAGGCAAAGGCGTGATAAAGATCGACCGCTACGGGCAGAGGGGCGATCAGTGGCAGTATCCGTATCCGCTGGACGAGAAGAATTACCTGGTGACCTTCCGCACCCAGCGACAGAAACGATTCGGGATATACTTCATGAACATAGACGGTCAGCGGGTTCTGCTGGCGTCGGATCCGAACATCTCCTGCAACCAGCCGATCCCGCTGGCGCCGCGCCAGCGTCCGCCCCAACCGGCTTACCCGATCGACTGGCGGAAGAAGACAGGCGTATTTACGATTCAGGACATCTATCACGGACCGGGCCTGAAGGGCGTTAAGCGCGGATCGATAAAGAAAGTGCGCGTGGTGGCGCTCGATTTCATGGCGACCGATATCGGGCGCAAGCACGGACCTTCGACGATCAGCGATCTGGCTGCCTGGGATGTGAAGATCGTTCTAGGCGAGGCTCCGGTTTACGAAGACGGGTCGGCCGCATTCGAAGTTCCTGCGCGCACTCCGGTTTACTTCCAGGCGATCGACGAAAACGGGCACGTCGCACAGTCTATGCGGTCCTGGTCGACGCTGATGCCCGGCGAGCGGTTTGGTTGTATCGGTTGCCACGAAGACAAGAACCGGACCGCGGCGGGCAAGTCGGCGGTTACGATGGCGATGAAGAAGGGCGTCAAACCGCTCGAACCGTTCTACGACATCTCCAACAAGGGCTTCAGCTTCCCCAAGATGATCCAGCCGATCTTCGACGCCAAGTGCGTTAAGTGCCACAAAGGCGGAAAGACCAAACCGCCCAACCTTACCGCCGAACCCGTTTGGGACGGATCGGCGCGCAAGAACTGGAACCGGGCGTACCACGAACTGATCTCAACCGGGAGAGCGCGAGGACCGGCGAACGACACCAGTCAACGGTTGGGCGTTATCGCCGAGAAGTCGAAATACCTGAACTGGATCGGGCGATGGTCGATACCGACGCTGCTGCCTCCGTACTCCTGCGGATCGTCGAAGAGCCCGCTGATAACTCTTCTGACCAAAGGGCACGAGAAGGTGAAAATGACCCGCCAGGAGATGGACAAAATCGCCTGCTGGATCGACCTGGCGCTGCCGCATTCGGGCTCCTGGACCGAAGGGATGAAGCCCGAGGACAAAGCGCTGTATATGAAGGTCCACAATCAGCGCCTCAAGTGGGAAAAGACCGAAGCGGCGAACATCAGGGAGTACATCAAAGCCCAGGCCGCATCCAACTGAAGCCCCTCGCCCCCACAGGCCGAAAGCTTCCGGGGCCGCCGCGGCCGGCTTCGATCCAGGATGTCGCATAGTTGCTTATTTACCAGCAGCTTACGTCGGACGACAATTAAACCTGTTGACGGGTGTCGTACAGCATGACATTATTACTGCAAAAGCACGGGCAAATGTAATCCAATTGTCGATGTCCGACAGGGTATTGGTTGTATTCAGTGAGGCCAGAGATGGGCGAAGGCAAAACCGGTTTCAAGGTGTGCGGTCTCGGGGAGGTTCTTTGGGATGCTTTTCCCGAGGGGGAGAAGTTCGGCGGGGCTCCGGCTAACTTTACGTGTCACAGTCATTCTCTCGGCGCCAAAACGTACGTTGTAAGCTGCATCGGAAAAGATCAGCGCGGTGCGATGGCGCGGGAGTTCCTGGATAACCACGGTGTTGACACTTCGTGCCTGGCCGACAGCGAAACCTGTGAGACAGGCGTGGTGATCGTGACGCTGGACGACGAGGGCAAGCCCGAATACGAGATTAAAGAAGGCGTAGCCTGGGACAACATTCCAATGACCGAAGCGATGGGCGCCCTTGCTCCGCAACTCGATGCGGTGTGCTTCGGGTCGTTGTGTCAGCGTAATGGGGTTTCGCGCGATACTATCACGAGATTCCTGGCCGCAACCAGGCCCGACTGCCTCCGCGTGTTCGACATCAACATAAGGCAGCATTTCTACAACGATGAAATCATCCGTAGCTCGCTTGAGTCAGCCAATGTTCTCAAGCTGAACGACGAGGAACTGCCCATAGCAGCCGAGCTTGTCGGCGCCGAGGGTTCGGACCGGGAGATTGTCGACGCGATCATCAGGGAATTCGACCTGAAGCTCGTTGCGCTGACGATGGGCGAAAAAGGAGCCTTGATGGTCACGCCGACCGAATCGAGTTCTGCATCTCCGCCGGAGATCAACGTTATAAACACGGTCGGCGCGGGCGATGCGTTCACCGCGTCGATGATAATGGGATTTCTTAACGACAAGCCGTTGGATCAGATAAACAAAGAGGCAAACGCCCTTGCGGGTTTTGTCTGCACACAGCACGGCGCAGTTCCTCCACTGCCCGAGTCTTTTAAGGCGTAAGAAAGGACACAGTATGAAACATCAGCGTTTGATCTACTGGTCGATAACCGCGGCGCTGGCGGGCTTCCTTTTCGGGTTCGACACGATCGTGATCTCCGGAGCCGAGAGGCAGATACAGAATCTCTGGAAGCTCAGCGGTGCGGTTCACGGTTGGGCGGTGGGTGCGGCGTTGTGGGGGACGGTGCTCGGCGCCATCTTCGGCGGCATTCCGACCGCCAAATACGGCCGGAAGAAGACACTGATCTGGGTCGGCGTGCTGTACTTCGTTTCCGCGGTCGGGTCGGGCGTCGCACAGGACGTTTACACGTTCATGATCGCACGGTTCATCGGCGGACTGGGAGTGGGCGCCTCAACAGTCGCCGCCCCGATGTTCATCTCGGAGATATCACCCGCCGAGAGTCGCGGAAAGCTGGCGGGCATGTTCCAGTTCAACATCGTTTTCGGCATTCTCATCGCTCTGGTGTCAAACACCATTCTAAAAGAGACGTTGAGCGAAGCAATCGCCTGGCGATGGATGCTGGGAGCTGAAGCTATTCCCGCGGCGATCTACACCCTTATGGCGTTCACCCTGCCCGAGAGTCCGCGTTGGCTGATCACGCACGCCAAGAAGCGACAGGAAGGCGCAGCGGTCTTCCGCCAGATCAATCCCGAATTCACCGACGAGCAGATAGAATCGCTGGTCGCCGAGGTCGAGCTGACCAAGGTCGGTACGGAAAAGACCAGCAAGTTCTTCACCTCACGACTTCGTTTGCCGATCATGCTGGCGTTCCTGATCGCGATGTTCAACCAACTGTCCGGAATCAACATTGTTTTCTACTTTGCTCCGCGTCTGCTGGCGCTGGCCGGGCTGGAGAACGCAACGCTGTCGGCGGTCTCGCTTGGCGCTACGAACCTGATCTTCACGTTCGTGGGCCTGTGGCTGATCGACAAGATCGGGCGACGCTCGCTGCTGTACATCGGTTCGTTCGGATACATCCTGTCGCTGGGATTCTGTGCGTTCGCATTCCTGTCAAATCCCGCCTTCGACGTGGTCTCCAGTTCGATAGACCTTTCCAACAGCACGAAGGCGGCCATATCGGCCAAGGAAGGCAAGACGTTCATGACCGCCGAGGACAAGGCCGAGACCCTCAAGAAGTACGCCGACGCCAAAGTCGCCCTGGTTGAGGCTTCACAGTCCGAGAGCTACGACGGCGATCCGGTGGTGATACCTGACGACGCAACCGACGCCGACGTGCAGAAAATCGCGGACGACACCAAGACCGCCGCCGGAGAGAAGCTTGGACTACTGAGCCCGCTGGTGCTGGTCTGCCTGATCGGTTTCATCGCCGCTCACGCTATCGGCCAGGGCGCCGTGATCTGGGTGTTCATCTCCGAGATATTCCCCAACGATCATCGCGCCGCCGGCCAGGCTCTGGGAAGTTCGACTCACTGGGTCTTCGCCGCCGGAATGGCGACGCTGTATCCGATGGTCGCCGCAGTGGTCTCCACCGGATACATCTTCGGTTTCTTCTGCTTCATGATGGTCCTGCAGCTTCTGTGGGTCAAGGTCATGGTGCCCGAGACCAAGGGCTTTACGCTTGAAGAGATGTCGCAGAAACTCGGCATCGAATAATCGACAGTAAACACTGGCGAGAAAGGGCTCCGGCGCGTAATCTGCCGGAGCTCTTTTCACGCTGACATAACCTAAAACAGGAGCTTCTTATGACCGTCCATCGCACCAGGCTTTCAGTCGTACTGTGTGTTGTTTTGGCGATGTTGTCGACAGCGACTCTTGCGGCGGACCCGTTGGCGCCCCTGTCGTCAATCGATCTGCAGGATGGAGATACGCTGGTGTTTCTGGGCGACAGCATAACGCACCAATGCCTCTACACGCAGTACATCGAGGACTACTACTACACGCGATACCCCGACAGGCGGATCAACTTCCATAACGCAGGCGTAAGCGGAGATCGCGCCGACGACGCCGTCTCGCGCTTCGACGCCGACGTTGCGGTGTTCAAACCGAAATACGTGACCGTGCTTCTGGGAATGAACGACGGGCTGTACAAGCATTTCGATCACGAGACCTTCGCCAGTTACGAAAAAGACATGACGACTGTGCGCAAGAAGATCGCAGCCATCGGCGCCAAGGCTATCCTGATGGGCCCCACGATGTACGATTCGCGCGTTTCGGAAACCCGCCCGCCCAGGTGGATCGCCGGGAATCCCGAGCAGGTCAAGGCGGTCACCGCCTACTACAGCGCGGTGCTGGCGTTTTACGGAGCGTGGTGCCGCGACCAGGCGGTCCGCTACGGTCAGGGCTACGTCGACATGGCGACCTTTATGGGCAACCTGACGCAGAAGCAACAGGCCGAGAACCCAAAGTTCACCATGATACCCGATGCGGTCCATCCCGACGCCGGCGGGCAGGCGGTTATGGCGTTTGCAGTGCTGGACCAGATGAATGCCGCCGCCCAGGTAAGCGCCGTTGTAATCAATCAACGCAAAGGCCGGTGGAAAGCCTACGTTCGCAACGGCGAGGTTTCCGACATTAAAGCCGAAGGCGACGGGCTGAGCTTCGTTTTCAAGGCAAAAGCCCTGCCCTGGGTGCTCCCGTCCGAGGCGAAACTGGGCTACGAACTGACCAAGGCCGGACACAAAAAGAGCAACGAACGCATAACGATCTCCGGACTGAAGCCCGGACGCTACGACCTGATCATCGACGATGTTGTGGTGGGAACTTATCCGCACAACCGCCTGGCCGCGAAGATCGAACTGCAAAGCAACGAAAAGACCCCACAGTATCAACAGGCTCTCAAGGTGGCGATGCTGAACAAGGAGCGAAACGCTAAAGCGATCCGTCCGCTGCGAGGGCAATGGCTCCGGTTACGGGGCAAGTTCACCCGGCCGGGCAAACTCGGCACGGAAGAGTACAAGAAATTCAAACCGGATTTCGACAAGAAGGTCGCCGAACTGCTCAAGCTGAAATCCGAATACGAAGACAAGATCTACAAAGCCAACCAACCCGTCGCCAGAACTTACCGGATCAAACCCAGCACCGCCCCGCGGGCGAAATCGGGCAAGTAGAACTGAGCTTGAGAGATGAGCACGACTGGGACATCGGCGGTTGTCCAGGGCGTGCTGACGGCCCTGCGCGGTTCGACTTGCGGGGGCGGTTACTTTCGCTTTCGCTGACCTTTTACTTCCTGGAGGTATTTGCCTTTCAGGTATTTATTGCCCGCGTAGAACGGGTATTCGTCCCAGGGCGACTTTCCGTTTGCTCGGGGGTCGGCGGTTTGCTTCAGGTAGTCGTCCATCTTCTTCCGCAGGTCTTTCTTGATCTGCTGGTGTTTCGGGTCGGCCGCGATGTTCTTCATCTGGGCGGGGTCGGATTCGACGGCGTACAATTCCTCTTCCGGCAGCTTGCCGAACGATTTGTCGAACAGATCCTTGAACTTGTCCTTGTTGGACATCATGAAGCTCTTGGAGGGCCCGGCGTCGATGTCGCCGAATACGCCCTGGTGCGAGGCCTTGAAGTCCGGGCCGCCCATGGGCCAGCGATCGGGCTCGTAGTTGCGAATGTAGACAAACTTCTTCGTGTGGATGACTCTTCGCGGATAGGGCAGCCCCTCGGGGCGGGCCCACACGTGACGCTCCAGACCGGTTACGGTCATCGTCCGTTCCGGGTCGACCTGTCCGGACTTTGAAGATGCGAAGATGTTCATCAGGCTCCGCCCGGTCATTGTTTTCGGGGCTTTGAGTCCGGCTGCGGCGAGGAATGTCGGGGCGAAATCGATGTGGTTTACGAAATCGTCGATCCGGCGTCCGGGTTTGGTTACGCCCTTGCCCCAGCGTATCGCAAGCGGCATGTGCACGCCGTAGTTGTAGGCGGTGGCTTTGGCGCGTGGGAATGGCATGCCGTTGTCGCTGGTTACGACGATAAGCGTGTTGTCCAGTTGCCCGCAGTCTTCCAGCGTTTTGAGCATGCGGCCGAGGTGGGAGTCGAACCATTGAACTTCGAAAAGATAGTCGCATACGTCGTTGCGCACTTCCGTTGAATCCGGAAGGAAGGGCGGGACTTTGGCTTTCTCGATGTCCATTCCGGACTTCGCACCATTACCGTATCCGTAACCGCGATGCGGTTCGAACCCGCCGTACCAGAAGCAGAACGGTTTATCGGCGTCCCGCGCCTTCATAAAGTCCGCGAAGGCGCCCGCGTAGTCGTTATTTGAAACTCCGCGCGGAACCTTGCCCTTGTGTCGTTTGTTCCAACGCTTCCCGCAGGGACTCTTCCACACGCCGGGAAGATTGTGATTGGCGGGGGTGTGCCCCTTGCCCGTTGCGCCAACAACGTATCCTGCGTCCGCGAGCAGTTGCGTGTAGATTGTAAACTTCTTATTCAACCGCCCGAACAGCAGCCCGCCTTCCTCCAGGCGCCAGAAGTTCTGCCCCGTGAGCACCGATGCTCGCGAAGGCGCGCATGACGGGCACCCGGTAAACGAGTTTGTGAACAACAGTCCCTCTCGAGCGACCCGGTCGAAGTGGGGCGTCTTGATAACCGGATCGCCGCCGATGGACGTATGAGCCCATGTCTGGTCGTCTGAAATGCAGAACAGGATGTTCGGGCGCGGCGCGGTTTTATCGGCCGCGGTTAGACCTCGTCCGGCTGCGGCGATACAGGCGGCTCCGAGGGCGGTCTTGCTGAGAAACTCGCGACGATTCATAAGGCTGCTCCTGCATTGCTCCACCCCCCGTACAAACGCCCGCGACCGCCGCAGACCTTAACGATGACTGTATCGTCTCGCCAACCGGTTTTAAAGATGAAACACTCCGGTCGGGAAATCTCGCTTGAGCGCATTGGGCCTGTTACAATAGTTCCCGGAGCTATTGAGACTACGCGAGCCCGGGCAGACCGTGCTTGCCGGTAATGGAGAAACAGACATGCAGAGACGAAGCTTCCTTAAATACGCCGCATCCGCATCCGCTGCAGTAATGCTGCCCAGGTTCGCCCACGCGGCGCCTTCGAACAAACCGAACATCATCTACGTCCTTGTCGACGACATGGGATACGGTGATCCGAGCTGTTTCGGGCAGAAGAAACTCAAGACGCCCCATCTTGACGCAATGGCCGCCCGCGGAATTCGCTTCACCAACCACTACGCCGGTTCCACCGTCTGCGCCCCGTCGCGCTGCGTGCTGATGACCGGTCTCCACACCGGACACTGCACGGTTCGCTCCAACGGAAACGTAAAACTCCGGAAAGACGATATCACCGTAGGGCAGGTCCTGCAGCAGGCCGGATACAACACCGCCTGCATCGGCAAGTGGGGCGTCGGGCGTCCGGGTCTGGACGATCCCAACGAGCACGGATTCGATTACTTCTACGGTTACATCTGCATGAACCACGCCCACAATTGCTACCCCGAGTTCGTCATCAGGAACGGAAAGAAAGTTCCGCTGCGAAACGTGCTGGAGGAAAGGTGGAAGAAGCGCAGAGTTCCCGACGGCGCCGGAGTAGCCGCCAAGAAAATAGACTTCGTCCCGCACCTCTGCCAGAAAGAGGTCATCGCGTTCATCGACAGGAGCAAAGGCTCAGACAAACCGTTCTTCCTCTACTACGCGTTGAACATACCTCACGCCAACAACGAAGGCGGTGGCAAGGGTATGGAGGTCCCATCTCACGGCCAATACGCCGACAAGGACTGGCCCGATGCGGAGAAGGGCTTCGCCGCGATGATCACCTACATTGACAATTACATCAAGGAGATCTTCGACAAGCTGAAATCCGCCGGACTCGACAAGAATACGCTGGTTATGTTCACCAGCGACAACGGACCGCACCAGGAAGGCGGGCACAAGATGGAGTACTTCGACTCCAACGGGCTGCTTCGCGGGAAGAAGCGGGATCTATATGAAGGCGGAGTGCGAGTTCCCACAATCGCCCACTGGCCGGGCGTTGTCAAACCGGGCGAACTGAGCGATCACGTGTCGAGTTTCCAGGACATCATGCCCACATTCGCGGAACTTGCCGGAGCCAAATGCCCCCCGACCGACGGAATCTCGATGGTTCCGACACTGACCGGAAAGGGCGACCAGAAGAAGCACGCTCACCTCTTCTGGGAGTTCTACGAGGGCGGCGGGAAGAAGGCGGTCCTAAAGGGCAAGTGGAAGGGCGTTCGCCTGAACACGTTCCGCAAACCCGACGGACCGATCGAACTCTACGATATCACCAAGGACCTTTCGGAGCAGAAGAACGTAGCGGCCGAACATCCCGAGATCGTCGCCGACATGGCGAAGATAATGAAAGCCGAACACCAGGACCGCCGGAAGTGACAATGCGGTCCGGACGTGAGGCGAATCACGCGGTTATTTGGGCGGCTGTACGAAGTCGCAAAGCGGTCGGAAAACATGTGTGACTTCCGCAAAACGGCGAAACCGCCCGCATGCTGAGTTCGGGTGGTCTCTATCCGTCTTTTCCCAACGGGATGACGCCGGCCTCGATCTCGGCCAGGCGTTTCTTCGCCAACGCCTCCATCGCCTTGACCCGCTCGGGGTGCTTGGCGCTGAGATCCGTTGTCTCGCCGATGTCCTCGGCCAGGTTGAACAGCACCGGACCCTTGCCCTTGGTCTTGAGTTGGGCGCCCTTGCGGTCCAGGAACAGTTTCCAGTCTCCGACTCGAATCGCGTGGAAGCCTCTTGCCCCGTGCCAATAGAGCAGGTCTTTGCGCGGATGTTCGACGCCTTTTTTCCCGCTCAGGGTGTCCCATACGTTTACGCCGTCGATCACCGGGGAGTCTTTCGATATGCTTTTCAGGTCGATCCCGCAGGCTGCGCTCAATGTCGGCAGCATGTCTATGGCGGCGATTATCGCCTCGCTGTTTTGTCCGGGCGGGATGACGCCCGGGAAGCGGAAAATGCACGGCACGCGCGTTCCGCCTTCCAGCGCGGACCACTTGCGGCCCCGATACGGTTTGGCCAGAGACTCCTTCGTTCCCGGCTCGGGCCCGTTGTCTGACAGGAACACGACGATCGTCTTCTTGTCGAGCTTTTCGTCTTCGAGCGTTTTCAGGATCTCGCCGATGCGCGAGTCCAGTTCTTCGACCACGTCGCCGTACTTGCCGAACGCGGATTTGCCTTTCCACTGCGGATGCGGTTGGACGGGGAAGTGCGGGGCGGTGTACGGGATGTACAGGAAGAACGGTTTGTCTTTGTTGGCTTTTATGAATTTGATCGATTCGGCGGTGAACTGTTCGGTCAGCAGGGGATTCTTGAACGGTTTCTCGATCAGTTCATCGTCGCGCCACAGCTCCTTGGTCTGGTTGTTGGACTTGTTGATGTAATAGGTGAAATCGAAGCCCTGTCGATGGGGCAGGAACGGTTTGCGGTCTCCGAGATGCCACTTGCCGCACATCCCGGTCTTGTATCCTTCGGCTTTGAAAACCTCGGCCATGGTCAGGGCCTTGGGGCTCAGGCCTTCGTTCCTGCTGATCATGTATCCTACTACGCCCTTTTTCCATCCGACGCGGCTGGGGTAGGCCCCGGTCATCAGCGCCATTCGCGACGGTGTGCAGACGGTGGCTCCGGCGTAGAAGCTGGTCAGGCGGATTCCGTCTTTGGCGAGTTTGTCGATGACCGGCGTCTTGATCTTCGGGTGCCCGTAGCATCCGAGGTCGTGGTAGCCCAGATCGTCGACCATTATCAGGACTACGTTCCGCCGGTCGGGCTTTGTCTGCGCGCCGAACGCCGAACGACGAGCCATCAGACCCGCCGCTGCAACGCCCACTGTCTTCAAGAACGATCTGCGATTGGTCATGATGCTTTCCTTTTGCCTCGATTACATACGGAACGGTTGTCAACTACTGTCACCTCCATTCCGCAGGGGATGGTGACTATTGTAGTAATCGGCAACCGCATTTCAATCGCTCGCGGTTTGGTGAGTTGTTCATTCATGATGAGAATCGGGCGTTTCCGGAGTTTGTCGTGCGGGCGGTGTGATATGTGTGAGCCAAATGTGACATCCGTCCGTATCGGGCGCGGGATGCTATATTCTGCGGGATATCTGGACCTTGCGAATTATCGGGGTTAACATAAACATTCCGGGGTAATTATGCGGATATGCCCCGCAGTCAAGGCCGACTGTTGCCGACACGAAATGAAAAGTGTATTCCCCGTGTTGAAAGGACATGCACAGTGAAAGTTAAAGATGCTGTCGTCGGCGTGCTTGGGCTGTCTTGTATCGTACTGCTTACGGTGGGCGCCCGCGCGGAGTCTGATATCACGTCAGCGCGTCGCAAGACACCCGCGAAATCCGCGGATGATAAAAAGCTGCCCGATCCTCTCTTCCGGCCGGGCGGACTACCGAAGCTTAAGACGGTTCTAGGTATTCCCGTTGCGTCGGGATCTTCGCGCTGGCGGACCGTACTGTGGCAACTTACTCGGTTTGGCAGGGTCGCTCCTTACAAGGGCGAGTTTTCAGTGGTCTTGTATGGTCTGCCGATGCAAGCGGGGGACAGGCAAGTGCTTGTTGAGGAAGTCGCGTATTACGTAAAGAAGGACCGGGTCAGCAAGACGTTCATTCGGATTCTTACAAAGCAGAACGACAGCAGATTCTTTGTGGGAAAGAGGAAGCCCAACACTCTTGCGGATCTTAGTGCGGCTTTGGATCTGATCGCAAGTTCAGGAAAAGTCGTTCGCATCCGTAAACGGTTCGATGGCGCGACGGACGCCGTAAAGGTGGCCGTGCATGGATGGGGAGCTGTTGTTGAGGGTTTTCTTGAGGGCCGGGAATCTCTGCGGGGACGCTGTTACCCAAGTGGGGAGTCATGGCCCAAGAGCCTGCCCGGCGTAGGAAAAAAGGGTCTGAAAGTCGGTGGGATTCTGTTAGGTCCCGGGGCGACTCTGGAGGGTATATTGCGGCAGGGATTCGGAGAGTATAGCGCTCTCAGCGGCTCTTTCACGGTCAGGCTTAGCGGGCCGTCTGTTACGTTCGGAAAGAAGAAACTGAAGATACTCCATCTCGGATACACATTCCGATCCCCCGAGACGCCTTTGATGCAGGCGGTGATCGAGGCGAGCAAGGATAATCCCCCAAGCGATCTGAACGCATGCTATGAGTTTCTTGAGGGGCTGAATAAGGATCACGATGGATTGCGGGCAGCGACGAGGGCTATCGAGACGCGAACAACTCCGGGCAAACAGGAGGTGCTGTTTTCCCTTTATCCCAAAGACAGGCATCGTCTGCGGTGTCTCTTGGAGACTCGCAAGGATAGCAATGGCAAGCGAATTCCCACGCGATTGGAAATTGCGTATCCAGGCGACTGGACTATCAATCTACCGCTAGCCGACATCGAAAAAGACGCCAATAGCGGGCGCTGGAGGCAGATGGGCGGCTGGAGGTTTGACCGTGATAGTAAGCAGTGGAAGCGCGGCGGTCGGTGGGTGTATGAATCCCTAAACAAGTCTATTGTTGAGCATAGGAAGAAAATTGGGGCTCTACCGATAATTGTCGACACGTTGATCAAGGACCTTGCGTCGAGAAAGCGTGATACACGGCTGCTTGCCGTCCTTATTCTGGGCAAGGGCGGTTCGTCCGTTTCTCGATCGGCCATTCCAACCTTGCGTAAAATAGCTGAACAGGACAGTGATCCATACGTGCGTAAAGCCGCAGCGGATGCGATAAAGAAGATCATGCGGAAATCACCTTCAGGGGCGACATCTCGCCCGAAGTGAGGGAGCAGTTCCGGTTTGGTTTTGGGATGATGTAAATGGGTGATAAGGACTACTACAAGATACTCGGCCTGGCCCGGGACGCCTCGCAGGAGGAGATCAAGCGTGCGTATCGCAGGCTCGTCAAGCAATTCCATCCGGACACCAACCGCGATCCGAATGCGGCTAGCCGGTTCTGTGATATTGACGAGGCGCACGATGTCCTTGTCGATCCTGAATTGCGGCGGGAATATGATCTTCGCACGGGGCAACCTGCGCCGGATGCGATACCGCGTATCCACCACGCAGACTACTCAGGCGAAATCCGGCAGCATCTGGGAGGATCGCATGGAGTCTCAGCGAGCGAATTAGCGGCGTCACAGTTCGAATCGGGACACGCCGCACAAGGGGGCGGCAAGGCTGTGCGCGGTTGGCGACAACGAGGAAAACGCCGCCGGAGACGGGAGAAGATAAAATTCGTGCTTGGTTGCGCCATGTTAACGATTGCGGCCACATTCGGTTTCTTCTTCGCCCCGTGCTGGGCCCTGCCGATACTAATAATGCTGGCGGTCGCGTTATTCATCCCAAGACTGCGTGACTAAATGGGAACGCCGTCAGTCCCGGAGCGTCAGGGCTTCGAATTTCCTGGAATTACGGAATGCGCGAATTGCCAATTCATGCAGACCCCGATTGCCGTGCGGAGGACGCTCTACTGAATCCCGTCTTCTGCTTGAACGAAACTCAATAATTGAGTACGGTGTCTTTCGATCCAAACTCAATATCGGTAAGTTCAAATGAGACTGAGTCGACTTCACAACCTTTGTGGGAGCGCGATTATGAGGAAACTATCGAGGACTTTGTTGCTGCTGCTCGCTCCGGTCGCTGCTGCTGCGAATCTGCACTGCAACGATTCGCGTGAGGCGGAATACCGCCCGGCCGCCGCGTACATATCGTCCGCCGCGTACATACGTGTGTCGGCGTCTGTGGATGAGCAACCGATGCTGGCGGCTGTAACAGAGACTTATGCTCTCATGGCTACGACAAGAAATGTGCTCGATCGCAGCATAAGTGCAGATCGCACGGAAGATGGACGCAATCGCGATCGTATCAGAAAGACCAGCTATTTCACTGGCGATATCCTCGGGACCATTAAGAATCTACAGAAGGACCTGCGAGTGACTGCCGTGCCGGGTAGTAACCTGATTCGCGTGTCGCTGAAGTCTGCCAAACCCATCGAGCGAGCTGATATCGTAAACGCTGTGGCTGACGCCATCGTAAACGAAGCCGTGCAACAGCGCAAACGGACGGTATCCATGCAAATGAAATACACCGTCACAGCGTCAGATGAACTGCGAGCGGACATAGCCGCCAAACGGAAGATGATTGCGCAGCTCCGAGGCCAGAGCCAGGTTCCGCTCATGAAAGAGGAACGCGCCTCGCTGCAGAATTCACTGACGCTGCTTAGCAACTCGATTACATCGCTGAGATTGAAGAAGAACCGGATCGAATCGGATCTGGGCAGTTTCAAGGATAAGCAGACTGACAATCTGCTGATGAATTCGCCTGAAATCCGATTTGCTGTCGCCAATGACCCAAGCGTCGCCACACTCCGGGCGGCGATACTGCAATCGAAGATCTCGGCGCTGGGAGATAACGGTAACAAGCAACTGATCACTATACAGAAAAGATTGGCGGAGATGCTGACCCTCAGGCAACAGGCTGCAGCACGCGAAGCGATCTCACTGAAGCGCAGCAAACTCGAAAGTGAGGCCGCCGCCGTCAGCTATCAACTCCTGGCTATAGGAAACCAATACAACGAAGTATCGGCTCGCCTGCGTGACTTGGGAGTCTCGCTGACAAGAATCGAATATATGCAATCCGAGATAGAGAGAGTACAGCAGCAGGCTGATGAACTGGACGACGAGTTATTTCGCCTGCGCATTAGCCTTGGGGACAATCCCCTGACTATTTGGGCCTACGCGGAAATATCCTCTTAGAGGCGGTCTGATGCGGGGTTAGGGCGTGACCCCGTGTCCCTCGAAGTGAGGGAGCGGTTCTGATTTGGTTTCGGGATAATGTACATGGGTGATAAGGGCTACTACAAGATACTCGGCCTGGCCCGGGACGCCTCGCCGTCAGCCCCGGGAGCATCAGGGCTTCGAATCTTTCGGAATTACGAAATACGCGAATCTCAGTTGGCGCGAGGATCATTTTGGGGGATTCAGTTCAACGGTAACCGGCTGGCCGGTGAAAACAGCGCCTTACGGGCCTGTGACACACCTTCGGGCGGCAGGCGGTGAGATTGGATAGACACCCGCCGCATATTGTAGACGTAACATTTGGATGGTAAATATGTTACGGCGTAAACCGCCGCCGGAGACCGGAGGATTATCGGCCGGGCGGAAGGTTCACAGTTTGTCGGTCAGCGACAATTCAGCGGCGGGGCGGATGTCGAATGGTTAAATATAGATATGACATAACTCCCGCCGCGATCCGTTGATAGGGCGGTGTAAGGCCCCGACTTGACGGGGTGAGTGAGGTTTGGGCTCCGTGCGGGATGTGTGATATGTGTGAACCAAATGTGACATCCGTTCGTATCGGGCGCGGGATGCTATATTCTGCGGGATATCTGGACCTTGCGAATTATCGGGGTTAACATAAACACTCCGGCGTAATTGTGCGGATATATAGATTATGGAAGCCCATCTCGTTGCGGAAATATCGGTAGGCGCGGTTCGTCACAATCTGCGGCTGCTCCGCAGTCATGTCGGTCCGGACGTGCGGATATGCCCCGCAGTCAAGGCCGACTGTTACGGACACGGTCTGGAGATACTCTTACCGGTGATCGCAGAAGAATCCGATGCGATGGCGGTTGCGACGGCTGACGAAGCGATGGAATTGCGACAATTGGGTTATACGGGCGAGATATTGATGTTCTTCACGCCCAGCAGCCTGCCGATCGGCGGTAGGGCTCGTGAGACGCTCAAGGAGTTGATCAGCAATAACGTTACGCTAACAGTTGTGAGCGCGGACGATGTGGAGGCTGTTGCGTGTGCGGCGGGGGAGTTGGGCGTTGAGGCGTCGGCGCATATCAAGGTCGATACGGGCATGGGGCGGTCGGGAGTGTTGCACGATGTCGTCGGGGATTTGCTAAGCTCTGTTCGCCGCGAGCCATCGTTGCGATTGACGGGTCTGTACACGCATTTCGCCACCGCCGACGAATCCGACAAGAGCTACACACATGCGCAACTTGATAATTTTCAACGTGTTGTCGATACTTGTCGGGGCGGTGACGACTTGACGATCCACGCGGCCAATTCCGCGGCGGCGATCGATTTACCGGTCTCGCACTTCGATATGATTCGTCCCGGTATCGCGGTCTACGGATACCAGCCCTCCGACGAGATTCAAACCGTCCTGCCGCTTCGCCCCTGTCTGAGGCTTACGAGTATTGTGATGCAGATCAAGGACATTACCGCTGGCAGCAGCGTAGGTTATGGATTGACGCATACATTTGACCGGCCGTCGCGTGTTGGGCTTGTTCCCGTGGGATACGCCGACGGATACCCGCGAAATCTGTCGGGCGAGGTTTCCATGCGTATCGCCGGCGCGGATGTTCCCGTCTGCGGCAGGGTGGCGATGGACCAGGTGATTGTCGACCTGACCGACATTCCGTCGGTGCGGATCGGTCAAGAGGCGGAGGTCATTTCAGCCGATCCGTCGGAGCCGCACAGCGTCGAGAACCTCGCCAGCCTTGCAGGGACGATTCCGTACGAAATTACGTGCGGTCTGGGCCGACGAATCAGGCGCGTGCCTGTGGAGTAAATACTAATAAGGGGGTTGTCATTTTTGGACTTATGGGATAGAATTAAACGTGTCGGACAGGAGTAGCTCTGGGCGTAGGCCGGTGTGCGGAGGAGGCACTTATGCGACGGTTATTTAGGCGTATTGCAGCAACAGTGCTGTGCTGTTTCATCATATGGGCAGTGGCGCCCCAGTCTTCGTTTGGGCTGGTCAATACTTCTGACCACTCCAGCTACAACGAAGCGCCGGCCGACGATCCCGGTTGGAACTTTGTAGGGGAAATGTACAACGGTACTGGGGTTTATCTGGGTGACGGATGGGTCCTCACGCCGTATCACGTTTACGAGCACTCGGCTGGACATTCGTACATAATGCTCGACCGACAGTACGACGAGATAGCGGACACCGCACAGCGCATCAAATTTGACGAAGACACCGACGCCGACCTGGTGATGTTCCGCGTAAACGGTAATCCCAAGCTCTATCCCGATAACGAGGACGGACCGGTTGTGGTCAATATTCGTCAGGCCCCTGTTTCCGTCAGCAGCGAGTTGGCGACCATCATTGGAACGGGATTCGGCAGGGAAGGCGACATGCAGACCTGGAATATCCAGGGCAAGACCTATGAGGGCTACAACACTTCCGATACGCGCGTCAAGCAGTGGGGAACGAACATGATCGCCGAGTATCCCACACCTGTCACGCCGCCGGGCGGATACGGTACGACCGAAGCCTTGTGGACGATGTTCGACAAGATGCCCAGCCGCGCCGAGGAAACCCAGCCGGTAGACAAGGATTCCGGAGGCGCCGCGTTCCTCGATATCGATGCCCGCCCCAGTAAATCCAGTTGGGAGTTATCCGGTCTGGTTATTGCGATGGCGGCGGTGGAGGACTATCCCTCTGACGATCTGCCCCTCAAGACCCACGCAGTGTATGACACTGGGGCGATTTATGCGGATCTGTCCCCGTACTACAGCCAGATAACCGCCATTCGCCTGACCCCGCTGCCCGGAGATGCGGATTGGAATGGAACGGTTGACCTTGTGGACTTCAGCCTGCTTCGCCAGACCTTCGGGCAGACCGGAGCCGGTATGCGGACGGACTTTGACGCCAGCGGGGTCGTCGATGATGCTGATCTGGAAATCCTGCAGCATAATTTCGGCATGGTGAGCGGAAACGGTATTACGCTTCCTGTGGCTGCGCCGGCTTTTGTGCCTGTGCTTGCTCCCGAGCCTGCGACGATGTTCGTTCTGGTCGGAGCCGCGCCGCTGTTGCTCAGATCGCGAAAACGACGCTTGACCGCCTGAGTCCGAATGAATTCTCGTTTCACGCTGATCTTGCGTAGGCGTCAAAACTCCCAACAGACATTTGTCCTGCAATGCCGATATTGCTAGAGACCCGATCGGCGGGTTAGCGTATATTCGGGCCTACAGGAGCAACCGCGATGGATCAGCAGGATAGTCACGATCAACCAGTGGAAGCGAAACGTCGCGTCGACAGGGGCAAGTTGATCTTCCTGGCTGTCATCATAGTAGCTGTCGCTCTGGTGTACATATCTCAACAAAGCGGAGCTGAACTGCCCGACTGGCCTGACGATCTCGAAGCTGCTCTGATCCAGGCCAAAAAGGAAGACAGAAAAGTGCTTGTGTTCTTTGCAGGTTCTCCGCCCAGTACGGTCGCAAGGACTATGTCCACCGGAACGCTGAAGAAGAACGCCAAGCAGATCAAGCGTGGGAAACTCATCACCGTACTCGTCCAAGTCCGAAAAACTGAAGATCCCGCCAAGAAATACGGTGTTCAGGAGTATCCCACATTTCTGCTGTTGGGCTCCGACGGTAAGGAACTGAACCGCAGAGTCGGTTTTGTCGGCCAGAGTCAGTTCAGCATAGGTTTCCTCGATTGCTCGAAAGTGCATCCCTGAGTCCCCATTCGATTTGGGGACAGTTGAAGCATATCGATAAGAGACGGCGCCTGGCGCGAGTTGCTATCCCCCAAATTGCATAAGATCGTTAGTGCGGTTGTTCGGCTCCACCGGCCCATCCGCCCGCCAACAACCATACTCCAACGACTATCAGCGCCATTCCGCCGATCTGTCGCAGTGAGATTCGTTCACCCAGCAGGGGCGTTACAGCGACAATAGTTATCAGGACCATTCCCGTTGAAACCATGATGGGATAAGCCACCGAAACGCTCAGGTTGTCCAGCGCCTTGCGATAGGCCAGCACGTTGGCTGCGAACAGAACAATCGCCAGAATTGTCGCCGCATTCAGAAAATTGGTTATTCTCGCCCATGATGAAGCGTTTTCGCTCAATTGATCGGCGCTGTTGGCTCCGACCTTCATCAGCACGTTGGCTCCGGCGTTCAGGACCAGGGCGACGATTAGAGGTATCCACTTGTGCATGACGTCAGTCCGATCGATTTGCGGGGTCGATTACGTCAACGAGCCCAGCCAGTGTTTCAGGTCAATACCCCATCGAATAACAACCACCACTGCGGCGAACCAGACCACGACGGTAAGTTGGAACGGTCGGTCGCGGAGGAAAAGGTCGGTGGGGTCGGCGTAGACGCCCTTCATCGAAAGCATTGCAAATCTCGTTATTCCGTAAACAACGACCGGCAGGGTGTACATCAGGTAATTCGTCCCGAAGTTCTGGATGGTTCGTTCGTTCGAGGCGTACAGCAGGAACGCAACCACCGCCACACCCGCCGACAGTGTTATCAGATGCGTCAACAGTTCGCTGCTGTAGGCCGCCAACGACTTGCGATGTTCGGATGCTTTGTGCGGTTCGGTTAGCGTGACCAGTTCATTGCATCGTTTGCAGAATCCCATGAAGAGGCACAAGGTGAAAGTACACACGAACAACCACGAACTGACCTCCTCGCCGATCGCAACCGCGCCGCCCACCGCCCGAAGAACGAACCCCAGTGCGATGCAGATTACGTCGACAATGACCTTGTGTTTCAGCAGCATCGAATACGCGAATTGAAGCAGCACGTATATTATCACAATCGCAGACAGGAGGTTGTTGACCAGCATCGCCACGACGATTCCTCCCGTCAACAGGCAGATCGCCTCTACCGCAGCCGCTCCAACGCTGATCCGATCGGCTGCGAGAGGGCGGTCCTTCTTCTTCGGATGGAGGCGGTCTGCTGTGCGGTCGCGTATGTCGTTAAATATGTATATCGCGCTGGAGGCCAGGCAGAAAGCAACTGTCGCCAGACCCGCAAGCCGCCATGCGGATATCTCGTCGGTGCGCATGGCGAAGACCACCGGAAATAGAACAAGCACATTCTTGATCCAGTGTCCCGGTCTCGCCAGGCGTATCATGGCTGTTGTTTTTGTCATACTCGTGCCGCAACAATTTCTAAAACGGTCCTGTCAGAGTCTTTTTATCGACTCTTGAGCCCCCGGTGTGTAAGAAAAACTCCCGCCCGCGCACGGTTTGCGGCATCGCGGTGCGTGCTAATGACAACTCAAGTGCGTCGGCGGGACTCCCGACCGAGGCGTTTATGTATTGTCCGCCGCTACCGGATGCCGATAAGAGTGAGGCTAGATGGCGTTATCTGAATCCAACAAGATCGATCCCGCACCCGGGGCGAGCATTGCACGCACATGGTGTCTGTGCGTGCTTGTCTTCTCACTGTTCTATGCGCTTACCTGCCAACGAGGGGTCAGTTGGCAGGACAGCGGAATGTATCAGTGGCGCGTGATTGACGGGCAATACGTCGGGCAACGTGGCCTGGCGCTGGGGCATCCCTTGTACATAGGCGCCGCACAGATACTCAAATACATTCCCATAGGCTCCCTGGCGGGGCGGTTGAACTTCTTCAGCGGGCTCGGTATGGCCGTAGCTCTGGCCAATCTGACCGCCACGCTGATGCTCTTGACCGGGCGAAGGTGGATTGGTCTGTTGACAGTGTCGACGCTGGCGACGGCTCATACGGTCTGGTGGCTTTCAACTGTGGCGGAAGTTTACACGTGGTCCGCGGCGGGTTTGACCGCTGAGTTATGGCTGCTGGTGATCCTTGTTCGCGGACCTTCGCTGAGGCCTCTGGCGGGGCTTGCTCTTGTCAGCGGGCTTGGACTGAGCCTGCACAATTTCGCCCTCCTGCCGCTGCCGATATATCTGGTCCTGGTTATCGTATTGGTTTTCAGGCGACGGTTGTCGGGACGGTTGCTGGCGGTCGCTGGGCTTGCTTGGCTCGCCGGAGCAAGCTTGTATCTGGGCTTTGTGATCCACCATGCCCTCGCCGGCGGCGATGTTGTAGATACGATGCGATCGGCGTTGTTCGGCAGGTATGCCGCCCAAGTGCTCAACACATCGAGCCTGTCGCAGAACTTCAAGGCCAATATGGCGCTGTCGGCGCTTAATTTCATCTCGATGCTTGGTCCGCTGGCGATCGTCGGCTGGTTTGGGATGCGGCGCAAACTCGGTCTGACGCTGGCCGTGACGCTGGGAGCGGTTACCGTAATAGAGGTGCTGTTCTTCATCCGCTACTCTGTACCCGATCAGTTTACGTTTATTCTGCCCACACTGGTGACTGTAGCGTTGGCTGCGGGAATAGGACTTTCGATATTGGCTGACATGTCGCGTCGCGTGCGGACATGCGCTGTGTCGCTTTGTGTCGCATCGCTTGCCGCACAGCCGGTGTTTTACGCAGCAGGCCCGTCATTGCTCCGCGCCGCGGGCGTGCGAGTCAGCCGTGGACGCAGGCTTCCGTTTCGCGATGAGATGCGGTATTGGCTCGTCCCATGGAAGCAGAACGAAGATTCAGCCGAGCGTTTTTCCGTTTCCGCCCTTGCTCAATGTCGTCCCGGAAGCGTTATCCTCGCCGACAGCACGTCGGTATACCCATTACTGGTGACGCGGAATGGAAATGACGAATACGAAGATGTCCAGGTGTCGGAGTTCAACCGGCTGTTGCCTTCGTATGACGATGATCCGCAAGGATACCGACGAGCCCTGGCTGGTCGATCCCTCTATGTTGTTTCGACGGAGCAGGAGGGGCTGTCGACTAGACTGTTGGCCGACACCGAAGCGATCCCCTGCCCGGCCGATTCTCCGGTCCTGTATCGTCTGGAATGGAAGCCAACTCCTGCGACCGCCCCGGAACGCTGAATAGTCTCATTGACGCTTCGGACCGCCCAGCCGCCTGTTGACTGCGCCCATGGCGTTCAGCAGGGAGGCTCTCCAGGAATCCATCTCGGCGTGTGAGACTCTTGTTGTAGCGAATTTCATGTAGTCGTATCTAAGCGTTGTGAGAGCCCGCGCGCGAGATTCGATCTCTGAGAGAATACCAGACAGTTCCTTGGCGGTCACGTCGGCTTGCGTCGCCTTGATCAGGAGCGTTCTGGCGTGGTTCATAAGATTACGATCGTCTTGAGCCTGTTTCAGTCGAAATGCGGATGCCGTTTGCGCCAGCTTACCGCCCAACTGCGGCGCCACCAGGCCCGCTCCATTGAGGTAGTACCCGTTGTATGGTCCGCCTGCCATGAAGACCTTTGCCAGAACACACCCGTCAGCTCTGACCGCAGCGGTGAGAAAACCCATCGCAAAGCGGTCGGCGTAGGGGCTGTGCAGATAAACTTCCCTGGTGCCGCTAAGTTTCCTGAAGTCTGCGATCTGCGAAGCCAGAAACGGACTGTCCGGCGTGATTATCAACGCCGAGACCGGCATGAGCTTCATACTGAAATCCACGGGTGACAAGGCTTTCAGAGCGCTCGATCGCGTATGTATAACCACCGGACAGTTCTCTGACGCCAATAGTTTGGCTCCGGCGAGTCTTGTCGTCAGCCCCGCACTGCTTGTCGTGTCGGCCAGCCCGGCTGAATAACCGAAGTGGAAATATCGCCGATTGATGGAGTATTGCGAACAGAGCGCATTAGTTTGAGCAATGGCTTTGTCCAGTACTGCTTTCTTGGTCGACTTCTTGCCCCAACTCATTCGCCCAAGCGCCTGGCTCAAGCTGAGGAACATAGGTCCGGGCAGTTCCTTAAACGGGAAGTTGTCAATTGCTGTCTGCATGTCGGCGGTGTTTACCACGTACGTTCCGGAACTGTCGCCGCTGGTGATCTCTGCGGCGGGGAAGGCGTACGCATTGACACCGGTGGCTCGAACCTGCCTGAAGACGTCGCTCTTGAGCTTCTGCTGCTTGGCTTTCGGCAGCGCCGACAATGCGGAAGAGTAAATGGTTGACGCTGATGGCAAGCCGTGTGATGCAAGCGTGAACGTCTCTGCGTTCTTATCGTTCCGGCGTCCGCAGTTCACGATCTCGATTTCCACCGGGAGATTCGTGCGTGCGACGCCCGAGCCTAACTTCCACGTTCCGCGGTACAAGCCTTCCTTGGCCTGCGAGGGTATGGTGATCGTCAGCCAGACGTATCCGATTCCTCGAACTTCAACGGGAGGCGATTTGCTTGCCAGCAGCCAGGGGCGTCGGATCGTTACGCCTTTTCGCACTTCGGGAACCCAGTGTATGTGATCGATTTGAACACTGCTTCGATTCAATGGCAACATCGAATCGGAATCGGATCGAAGCGATCCGGTAATCACACTGAACGCCATGAACTTCTTCTGCAGGGGAACGAACGCCAGCGGGATGCGAATAGTCCCCCCGGGCTGTGCGAGTTTGTGTATCGCCCAGGCTCGCTGATCGGCCCGGGGTTTCCACAGACCGGTGAATGCTTCATCGCCCGGGGTCTCGAACAGCATCAGCCCGGCTTTCTTCTCCGCTTCGGTTGGTTTGAGGCTGCAGAGATTCCGATTAAGTTGCTTCATCACAAACTGTCTGCGATATCGCACCAGTTCGCTTTGGATCTGCTTGATGCATGACGCCATCGCGGATCTGCCCGCAGACGGCGCCATCGCCAGGGCGGCCATCTGACAGTTGCCAAGTTCTATCATTCCCACGCCCTTGGGCATGGTGAAAGGCATTAAAGTTACGAAGTGGTCGGCGTAGTCTTCGGCGTACCATTTTGGCGTCCACAGGCCTCCTGCGCCTTCCAGCAGACCGGCCGGGCCGACCAATTGGCCTGCGGTCAGTTTTCTTCCCACCGGGCGTCCCATCGCGGCGCGACACCTGTATTCCTGCGGCTGGTAGTAACGATTCCCGTAGTGTGTGACCCACAACCACGCCGCCATCGACTTCTGGGCGGGTGCGGCGATTGCGACGGGTGTTCTGGTGTTGCTTCCCCAGTTGGAGGAATACGGACCGATGAAATCCTGCGTCAGCGGATCCAGATACGGTACGCTGTATCCGCCATAGTAGCTTATGTCGCCCTTCCACTTCATGCTCTTGCTGCTTACGCCTTTGCGGGCGAATCCCGGCCAGACCGCGCCGCCCGTCCTACCGAAGTCCCACAAGACAGCCCCGCGCGGTGTTCGAACGAGCGGTTCCAGACGGATGTTGTCTATCACGATAGGGATATCGCTCGCGTTTGTGACGACAATGGCGAACACGCGCTTGTCAGTCTTCTCGGCGGCCGCCGGGACGACCATCGTAAGCGGAAATGCAAGCGTATCCTTGCCTGTTTGGACATGTCCTCGCGCCCGATGCCCAAACCCGGTCGAGTTTATCGTAATCTGCAACCCCCGAGTTCCGTCTCCGCTGTGGTGGGTGTCTATCCGAAGCCATGGAAGTCTGGCGATATCGGCTCCGCTTGCTTTGACAGCGACGGCTCCGCCCGGGGCGAGTTCCGCCGCCGCCACGCCCTGTGTCAGGCCCGGCGCGGATTTCACTATCCGGACCGATGGATTCTTGGCGGTGGTGGAGTCGTCTTCGAACCCTTCAAGGACAAGAGGCGCGGTAGCTGCTGCGGCGGGAGATTCGAGACCAGCGGCTAGAAGTACGGCGCAAATCAACACCGTTCGACCGAGATGAGTATTCACCAGGTCCATGACCAGATATGATACACGCGCCTGTCCGCTCAGACAACGGCCCGGTTGAAGTCAATTCGCACCGTGCTGGTGTCGGGTTGCTGCAACCCGGGTCTACTTGACCTGCGTAAACAGAAGCACCGCCGGCTTGTCAGTCGAGAAGACGGCGCATCCTCGGTCAATTACCGCCACGTAGAACCACGCTCGACTTTCGTTAGTGTTCGGACCAAGCTGCACTCTGATAGTTACCGCGTACATGTCGCTGCTTATCGATGTGCAACTGCTTATGGCTGCGTAAATAGCGTCTCGATCCAGGTCCTTGTTCGCACCGCCCAGACCGTCCAGCGCGAGGGCAATCTCGCCGGGAGTAACGAAGCCCTTGTTGCGTGTGCGATAGTCGATTATCCTCGATGCGGCCGTGCCTGCATTGACACCTGGGGGCCAGGGGAGCTTGCGGAGCACTTCCGAACCGGCGGTGTTTACGTTTACCCGACCGTAGACGCGTCCGGGAGAGTCGCCTCTTTGGAGGTCCATGGGCACGGTCTCTATGATCTCGCTGAGCAGGACAGGCCACGCCAGCGCCTTTCCGTCCCGGAAGCGAGGGTACTTGTTCCACGGAGCTTTGGAGTAATCCGAATCTGACGTGTTCTTTACGTGAGAGTTGGCCCGGCCACGTGATTCTGCGACAGCATATTCTTTGGCGAGCAGTTCGGGCAGATCGGCCGGAGGGATGGTGGCTGAAGGGGTGTCTCCATCGGCGCCCTCATCGTGGAAGATGACAGGACCGGCCAGATAGAGATCCGAGAGTGCTCCCGGTCCGGACAGCAAACCGTACTTCATCTTCGTTCGGAAGCCTTCTTTCACCGCTGTTGTCGGGAGCTTTCCGGTGTCGATTGCATTAGCAACCGCAAGTTTATGGCTGTCGGCGGTGATGGCGGTGCCCGGGGGGGTCCCTTCGGGTGCGTCCTTTATTGTCACTGTCGGTTTCGCCGGTCTCCAATACTTGGCTACTGCGTATCGCTGCCTGCTGACCGAATCATCGCGGCGGCAGTTGGATGTGGTGGTTTCGTTGAGAGACTTTCCGGGCACCGCAGTCGGCGGAGCCAGGGTTTTTACTTCCTCGGTCGTAAAGGGGTATTCCAACGTGTTGGTCGTATCTTTATCCCCGGCCTCGATGTGGTCTATGGGGATATTGTACACCGTCCCGTTTCCGCCGCCCTCGGCGGTGGGCTTCTTCGTCGCGACTTGCACCAGGCGCACGGTCTGATTGTCGAAGTTCAGGCCCTCGACCTGCTTCCAGGCCGTGACCGCAACACCAAACACGTCCTTGGCTTTGACGGCTGCGTTGCCCGCCTTGAAGTCGTACACCACCAGCCTTCCGCCGCTGGTGGCTGAGGCTTTGGGGATCACGCTTCCGGCGGGGAATGCGTGCAGTTCGGTGTCTTTACCAAGTGTTTTCTCGAAGGCCAGTCTGTAGCCGCTCAGGTCGATCGCATTTGGGCTGAAGTTCATTATCTCGATCGCAGCGCCCCATTTCCACGAATTCTCATCAATGACCGGCTGGGCGTTGGCCGTCGTACTCTGGGTTATAGTCCTGGTGGTGTGTGTTGCGAACGCCTCGGTTATGAAGGGTTGCTGGCGGACGCCGAACACGGTCCAGTCCTTGCCGCTCGGCCTGAAAGGAAACGCCTTGCCTGTGTTTTCGGCGGTATCCTCAGACATCGCCGCCCACGTGTTAGCCGTAAGATGCGCCGCAGGCTTGGATCCGCTTCCCAGATCTATTCCAACTCCTTCAATCAGGACCGCATCGGCGAATGCGAACTGCGACTCGCCCTCTGGAACGCCCTGAGGACCCTGAATTTCAATTGCGAGCGTTCCTGACAGCGTGTACTGGCCCATAGACTGCCATCTGTGTCCGTTGATGGTGGTCGCCGGTTGCACGGTCTGATTGGCGATAAACGTACGCTGCAGATTTCCTCCTGAGTAGGATGTTCCCGACGCCGCTCCGCCCGTATAAACCCTGTAAGGAACGTTGACCGCCGGAGGTTTTGACGTGTTGGTTCCCCAGGTGACCCAGACTTTGTACGTTGACTGGGGCAGATCCTTGAACACCCACCACGCCGCTGCCGCCGAATTCGCCATACGCTTGTTCTTGCTGCTGTATGAACTGGTCATGGAAGTCGGTCGCCAACTGCGAGAAGCGTAGAATCCCGCAGCAGAATTGTCTATGATCCGGGCGGCGCCTTTGGACAGCCCGCCTCCCTTACCGTCTTCACTGCCCGCAATCATAATGATCTGGGAGTACAACCCCTGCTTACCGTCGCTATCGAGGGCGTCTATTTCCGACAGGTCGATTCGCGATGCAATCACTTTTGAGATCGGACTTCTAGTGATGCTTCGTGAGGAGTTAATAGTGGTAAGCAGTTGTCTCTTGGAGGCGCTGCCTCCCGAACCGCCGTCCAGTTCCTCGAAGACGCGTCCGAAGTTGGCCTTCCTGCCGGATCCCATCCACCTGAGGTACACTTCGTCGGCGATGGCGAAGGGCATGTAGCCCTGGTGCTCCACGGGACTCAGCAAACGGCGTCCGCATTGAGGATCGTAGACCATAAGCGTTTTGGCGGCTCCACCGCATCGTTCGGAATGAATCTTGTTGTAATCTCCTCCCAGCCAGTTCTTGAGGTCTATCAAGGCTGGAGACTTCAGGATCTTTGATGTATCGGTAGTAGTTCCGATGTAGTCATACCCGCCCGTGTTCAGCGCCAGAAGACTGCCCAGATCGACTACTTTGAACGAAACGTGATATTGTTCCCCCTCATCTGAGAACTCTCCGGTGGGTATGAGATATGAATCACGATCACCGCCTTCATCATCCTCGGTTGAGACCAGGTGCGAATCGCCCAGACCTTCGCCTAGAATGTTGGACGGCTGTGTCCCGCCGTCGCTGCTGAAGAGATGTCTGTCCAGCACACTGCCCCGGTAGTCCATATAAAACTTGTAGGCTTCAGCGCCTGTTATGTTCTCGGCGGTGTAAGGCGAGCTGGCTTCGCTGGCGTCGAAGTGGAGGTCTTCGCTCAGGAGTCGCACGATTTGTCCCACTCCGCCGCTGGCGATGAGTTCAGCTCTTCCACGTCCGGCAAGGAGCCTGGCTTGTCTGGCGTCGAGGCTTGAGACCAGCAGGAACGTACCACCAAGAGTTCCGAGGATCACCAGCAGGCCGACGACCATCAAGAGCACCGATCCGCGTCTGTCGTAGTTTTTGAACATAATCGAAATTACCTGTCCCTTCAGCGTCACTATTGGTGGACACTTGGTCCGCGACACAAGGTTTTGCTTGCCGGGTTACTCCTTCTGCATCCGTTTTGGGACAAGGGCTCGTTCTGGCCCGGAAGGAAGGAACGCGTCAAGCTCCTATTAAACAAGATATTCAGCGGTTAGCGGCGACTGGCTTGAGTCGGAGACCTTCAGGTCGCCGGTCACGACAGCCAAGTGCGCCCAATGTATTGTACCTGTTTGTGCTTAAGATGGTCAAGGACGGTGTTGTCGGCGGACTGTTGGCGAATTGTTGCTGGAAGATGCGTTCGAGCGGATGTATAATTTATTGGAGCGCTAATAATGAACAAAATGAACAATCTTACATTTCGAATAGCGGCGGTGTTTGCGTGTGGTGTTGCATTATGTTGTGGGGTTGATCCGGCAATGGCGCAGCTGCGCCGCTCCACCGGGATACGTCTCAGGAATATCGGCGCTCTGAAAGAGATTGGGCGTGGGCAGAATTACGAGTTCAATCTGAATTCGGCCGGTGGCGGGGGGCTGCAGAGCGGCGGCGGATATGAGGCTCGGGGCGTGCTTCGCAGTGCGATGGCGAGCGATCGTCGGGCGGGTCGGGGGTTGGTGTCGGGGGTTGGTCGGGGCCGTCAGGGAACCACATCTTTGGCCAGCAGTATCGACAAAGCATCCAGCAGCCGCGTTGGCGGGGCTTCAGGTTTTGACACTCGTGTCGTCAGCCCGTCTCTGTCTCCGGATACCCTCAAGACCGGATCTACTCTTAAAGGCGGTTCGGGCATCACCCTTGAAGGTGCAGGCGGAAGGGGGATGGCCAGTGTGATTCTCGGTAAAGGTATGAGTCTGGCTGCAGCCAGGGAGTTTATCGCCTCTGTGGGCGAAAGCAGTAGTCTCAAGAAGCCTGATGAGTCAATAAAGACGCTTGTGCCCGATCAACCGGGTCAATATCGAGACAAGATGCACAGAGGTGAAGAACTTCTGCGCGCCGGTAGTTATCTTACAGCGTACGATCAATTCAAGCTTGCTTCGGACATAGTGGGGCGTTCTCCCGAACCGTACCTGAATATGGCGCACGCAAAATTTGGTTCGGGCGGATATAGCATGACGGCTTTCTATATTCGCAGGGCGCTTGTCTGTATGCCGCAATTGCCTGCTGTTCCGTTGCGCCCGAAGAAGTTCTACCCGAATGTAGCGGTTTTTGGAGATTTGATTATTCGCCTGGAATCGCAATTGGACGAGCGTCCGGGCGATGGTGACGCCCTGTTGATTCTAGCTTACTTCCGATGGTTTGCGGATACTCCGGATGTTTCAGCGGTGCGGTCGGCGTTGGAAAAAGCCCTGGCAGTCGCGAAATCCGAGGAACGGATTGAGGCGATACACATCTTCTGGAGGGCGATAGTCGACACTGGAAAGGCCACAGGTAAGCTTCGCGGAGCGACTTCCACACCGTCTTCCGGTGGTTCGAGCACCACCAAGCCCGCCGGCAAGGCCGCCGAAAGCTCGGACAAGGCGCTCAAAAGTTCTGTCGAACCAGGCAAGACCGGCGGTGCTGCAGACCGGGCGAGCCGGTAGCAGTTGTACGGGAATCGGCGAAAGCGAATCCTGACGCCTTGAATCCTCGTTGCTGGAGATTGCAGCGGTGGTTACCATTAAAGGTGTGATGGTTACTTGTCGATATTCAAAGTGGACGAGAGTTGGCGTAACTTGTGGTATGCTAATATCCTATGACGAAACTACCTAATTCTGATGCGACGCAGGATTCTGCTGTTGGCGATGCTTCATGGCTGGTGAAGATTGTTATCCGCTGCCATCTCCTGTCGCAGGTGGTCATTCACGCGATACTGTTCACCCTGTCTTTGCTGCTGGCGTTTCTGATTCGTTTTGATGCGACTGCGGCGGCCGGTGGTTCGACGTCTCACGAATGGGCGGGGCGTTTCTGGGCGTGCCTGCCGTTTTTTCTGGTTGTGAAACTGTTGATCTTCGGAAAGATGAGGCTCTTCCGCGGGGGATGGCGATACGCCAGCATTCGAGATGTGACGAATATCCTTCTGGGCTCATGGTGGTTTGTCCTCACTGGTTTTGTCATGTGGATGTTGTTCTATCACCTGCCTCAGGGGATGGTCCGGACCGTTCCATTTCTCGGAGCCTACTTCGGCAGCTTTCCCAGGTCCGTGCTCGTGTTGGATTTCCTGGGGACGGTGTTTCTTGTGTCCACCGTAAGACTCGGGTTCAGGCTTTATCGTGAGGAACTTCGTCCGGTGGCCGCCGATAGCCTCCGGCGCGTGCTGTTGATTGGCGCCGGTGATGCGGCCGAAGCGATTATCAGGGAAATCCACCGTATGCGTATCGAGCGCTACAGGGTGGCGGGAATGGTGGATGACGATCCGGCCAAGCGCAAGATAATGATTCACGGAATCTCGGTCCTGGGTGGAACAAAGGATATTCGCGAGATATGCGAAGAGAATGATGTTGAAGAAATAATAGTCGCAATGCCTTCGGCTTCTCGCAAGGAGCTTAAGGAAGTTATCGATCTGTGCAGCGGAACGAAGTTGCAGTTCCAGTCGCTTCCCGGTGTCGCAGATCTGATCGACGGGCGCGTTACGGTCTCGCAGATTCGTCCGGTGGACATCAACGATTTGCTCGGACGGGACGTCGTGCAACTTGACGACGAGGCGATTGAGCGATTTCTCACCGGGCGACGGATCCTGATCACCGGGGCCGGTGGGTCAATCGGATCGGAAATGTGTCGCCAGGTCTGCCATTATCGACCCGCCGAGCTGATCCTGCTCGAACAGGCGGAAACCCCCTTGTTCGATATTGACAATGAACTGAGGGCGAATTTTCCCGATATCAAAATCTCGGCCAGGATATGTGATATCTACGATCGCAATCGCGTGATGAAATTGTGGGCCGAGCACAGCCCCGAAGTTGTGATACATGCTGCGGCCCACAAGCACGTTCCGCTGATGGAGCACAACCCGTGCGAAGCGGTGAAGAACAACATCATGGGATCTCGCAACGTCGCCGACGCCTCATGTCAATACGGGACGGACGAGTTTGTGATGATCTCAACAGATAAGGCTGTCAATCCGTCTTCAGTTATGGGAGCCAGCAAGCGAGTGGCTGAGATCTACACCCAGGCGCTTAACGGTCACGTAGACTGCAAGACGCAGTTCAAAGCCGTTCGATTCGGAAATGTTCTCGGCTCAAACGGTTCGGTGATTCCAACATTTCGCAAGCAGATAGCGGCCGGTGGCCCGGTCTGCGTGACACACCCGAAAATGACGCGGTACTTCATGACAATCCCGGAGGCTTCGCGCCTTGTCCTTCAGGCCGCCGCCACAGGGGCCGGCGGACAGATATTTCTGCTGGACATGGGTGAATCAGTGAAGATAGTCGATCTCGCCAGGCAGATGATCACCCTCAGCGGATTCCGACCCGGTGAAGACATCGAGATCAAGTTCATCGGAGTCAGGCCCGGCGAGAAACTGTACGAGGAACTTCGCACAGACGCCGAAGACATCGAACCGACAGTGCATCCCAAGGTGAACGTTTGGAAGAGTCACCAGGCCCAGTGGATTTGGGTCGAAGAGGCCATCGAGAAACTCAGTGTTCTGGAAAACTGCCCCGACCGTCAACCGGTTGTGGACCTCCTCTGCGAACTGATTCCCGAGTACGAACCGCTCAATCCGCCAAAGAAAGAATCCCCGTCCCCTGTTCGGTCATAGTAGCCGCCGCCACTTTTGTTCAACGTTGCCGAATTAGAGAGTAGTCGTGAATTACAAGCCCATTAATCTGTCGAGTCAGGATATAACCAGCGCTGAGATCGATGCCGTTATGGAAGTCATGCGGAGCGATCGCCTGAGCATAGGTCCGAGACTGGATGCATTTGAGGCCGCCCTGGCCGCGCGTGTGGGCAGGAAGTACGGCATAGCGG
>JASLNT010000002.1 GCA_030745875.1 Phycisphaerae bacterium | reverse complement strand
TCGTGACGTGACTGACTTGGAGTCTGAGAACGTATTCAGACGGGCGGTGAGTTTGCCTGGGATCATGAAGGATCATCGCTCGCGGCCAAAGCCGCCTCCCCTTCCGCATCGCGCTCCGGATGATGCCGCGGTTGCGCGTAGCAAGGTCACGTTGTCTACGAGCTATGTTGGTGATCTGGCAGATCAACGGGACTTGGTGCTGAGCTGTGTCTTCAATCGTTTCGATGTTATGGTTCCGCCGGCTGAGTGTGACGCATCACAGTATCCGGAGTTGGTTGGGCTGAAGAAAAAACTCCAGATCGCTTCCGTTAAGACAACGAAATCTGCGGGCAAGTCGGGCCTTGCTGAGCAAACGGAATTCTGGACTCAGGAGGCGATCGAGTACCTCGGCTTTAACCGTCTTGATGTGGCGCGGCCTGACATGCTGCTTCAGAGGCTCATCAAGAAAGGGGCGTTGCGGCCTACGAAGATAGGGAGGCGGAATGTGTTTAAGAAAGCGGATCTCGATCGTGTTCGTGAAAAGGGGGATCAGGTGCGTCGAAGGGGTCGGCCGAGGAAAGATGAAACATAATTTTCATTCTGCGGCGATTCTGCGGCGTTAAAAAGAATTTCTTTATCGTGATTTAATTCGGCGCACAAAAAAACCCTTGTTTCCAAGGGCTTTTCTACTACGCCGCGCAGGGCTCGAACCTGCGACCCGCTGATTAAGAGTCAGCTGCTCTGCCAACTGAGCTAGCGGCGCGTTGGTCAAAACCATCTTCTCAGATGGGCGAGACATTCTACTTGCGCCGGGGCGGAACGTCAATACCTTCTTTGCTCTTGCGAAAATATCCGGAGTGTGATTGAATCTTATGGCTGGGCGTTCCCGGCCGATTGCAGGAGACGTATTCTACAACAAGATGCGCGAGGTAACTTGACACATGAAACAACACGGAAAGATCATTGGACTTCTGGCGACTGTCGTTTTGACGGCCGGTTTGGCGAGCGCGGGCGACTGGATGCAATGGCGCGGACCCAACCTTAATGGTTCTACCGACGAAACGAACCTGCCGACGGATATCACCAAGAAAGAGAACGTCGCCTGGAAAGTGACGTTGCCCGGTGCGGCAGGTTCGACTCCGATTGTGGTTGGCGACAAGATCTTCCTGACGTCCCGGAAGACCGGAGGCGAGGATCTGCTGGGAATGTGCGTGAGCCTGAAAGACGGTAAGACGATCTGGAGCAAAGTGATGTCCAGCGGTAAGCCCGCCCCGCGCGCGATTACCTCGTGCAGCCCGGCCAGCGACGGCAAGAGCGTGTACTTCCTGTTCGGAACCGGCGACCTGCACGCGACGGATCTGGACGGTAAGATCCTATGGTCGCGGAAGCTCGCCAAAGACTACGGTCCGTTCGCCGTGCGCTTCGGTTACAGCGCCAGCCCGCTGCTTCGCAAAGGGCGATTGTACATTCCGTTGCTCCGTACGGCCGAGGGCTGGCCTTACGTGAAGGGCATGAAAGAATGGGGCAAGAAACCGCTGGACTCGCTGATACTCTGCCTGGATGCGGAAAAGGGGAAAACGATCTGGACTCAGAATCGCTACACCGACGCGAAACTCGACTGCCGCGACACCTACATCACCCCGATGGTCGTCGAAGTAAAAGGCGGCGACGAACTTATCATGTGCGGCGGCGAGTTTGTCACCGGGCACAACATCGACACGGGCAAGGAGCTGTGGCGATGGGAGTACACCAAGAAGCGCGGAATTTACCAGCGGATCGTCTCCTGCCCGGTGATCGTCGACGGTCTGGTGATCACCAACCAGGCGCTCGGGCAAGGGACGTTCGCTCTGAAACCGGGCGGTAAGGGGCGGATCAAGCATACGGATTACGCGTGGAAGTGGACCGAGGAAGCATCGGCGGACGTCTGCTCGCCGCTGGTCTATCAAGGGTCACTGTACATCCTGCCCGATCGGGGGAAGAAGGTGATAAGCTGTCTCGATCCGAAGACGGGCAAGGTCAAGTGGCAGCACGAGTTTAAAGGCAAAGGACCCTGGCGAGCGTCGCCGACCGGGGCCGACGGGAAGATATATTGCATCTCCAAGGGCGGCACCTACGTCGTCCTGGAGGCCGGCGACAAGTTCAAAGAACTGCACCGCTCCCAGTTGGATGAGGGCATCTGCTTCAGCACTATAGTTCCCGCCCACGGAAGGCTGCTGATCCGCACGGAAAAGAAACTCCACTGCCTGAAGAAACCGAAGTGACATGGTGTTAAGAATATCTACCATCGCGGCCGCGATTGTCTGCGCCCTCGGCGCCTGCGGTATTGCGGCTGGGGCTCCGGTTGTCGCCGAATCGCTGGATATCTCTCGCGTACCGGCGGGGTTTCCCGTGGGCTTCAGCCTGCTGACTCACGGGCAGCGTCAGTACGTCGCGTACTACGACGCCCAGCACCGCATGACCGTCGCTTTCCGCACGCTGGGCTCGAAGAAATGGACCTACCAGATACTGCCCTCGAAGGTAGGTTGGGACTCTCATAACGGCGTAACGATGGCGATCGACGATGACGGGCATATCCACCTGAGCGGTAATATGCATTGCGTGCCGCTGATCTATTTCAGGACGGCGAAACCGGGGGATATCACGAGTTTTGAGCGGATCAAGGCGATGACTGGCAAGAACGAGCGTCGATGCACATATCCGCACTTCATGCGAGGCGGGAAGGGTGAGTTCATTTTCCACTACCGCGACGGAGGCAGCGGGAACGGAAACGAGATATACAACGTCTACAATCACAAGACCAAATCGTGGCGGAAACTGCTGGACAAGCCCCTGACCGACGGACGGGGCAAGATGAATGCCTACATGATCGGCCCGAGCCTCGGTCCGGACGGATACTTCCACATGACCTGGGTCTGGCGCAACACGCCGGACTGTGCGACGAACCACGACCTGTCGTACGCACGCAGCAGGGACCTGGTGCATTGGGAGACAATCGCCGGCCGGCCGATCCAACTGCCCATCAGGCTCGACACGAAG
>JASLNT010000001.1 GCA_030745875.1 Phycisphaerae bacterium | reverse complement strand
GGAAACGGACTGTTTTTCGACTGAGACCACAGGTTCCATTTCGCCAAAGGTCAGAAGCCTCTTAATTGGGTCAACAAATTCCTTGTTCTTTCCGTGTGTTATAAACACTCGCTTCAGTTTTGCCGTGTTGGTGACTTGACGTGTAGCAGGAGGTGTGGGGGCGGAGACAGCGACCTCGTCGGCTCCTTCTGCGCCGCCGCCTTCCGACTTATCTGGCGTATCTGGTTGAGCCGCAGTAGGCGTTGCGCCTTGTAGCTCGACATAGCGTTTTCCCTTGATGTCTGTGATGAGGGACAGAGCCTCTGCCCCCTCGAGAATCGATGCGAGAACGGAGGAGGTCCTGTCTGATGGCACACCAAAGTCATTTAGAACATTTTCAGCGATGGAGTCTCTTGGAATAGGGCACCCATCATACTTCGTCAGGAACTCCTTCATCACTCTTGGGTTAAGAAGTGCTTCTCGTTTTGCCGCTAGATCATCGCCTTCCTTAAGGGGTCGAACAACCCGTTGACCGAGGGGGGTAAGTTTGATCTCCGAAGCTTTGCCTCCCCCTTGGGTTAGCCCATAAGCGATAGCTGAACCGCACATCCCGCGAAAAGGCCCTGAACTAGGTTGCATCTTCATGGCCGATGCGACGCGGAGCGGTGTAGTCGGCTTCCCGGCGTAGTTCTCGTGGATGGCCATCGGGATGCGAAGCGCGTGCTCAAGTGAGTAGACAGGCACGTCAGATTGACTTACGCGTGTCCTGTGCTTCTTGGCTGGTTTGTTTCCTTTGGGCTTCTTGGCTGTCATTATCTATTCTCCTCTTTGTATCCAACAGTTGAATTCCGGGGACATCAGTTCACTGAGTTTTTTGCTAGTGGGCCGCTAGGAATTCCCATAGTCCATCTTTTGGGGGCTTACCCCGTGATTCTGTTATCAACTCCGATTTTCTTTCTTTTGGCCTCAACAAGAAGCCTCACTTTGGTTTCCCATCCATCTTTGTGAATAACTCGGTCAAATTGGTCACGGAGGCGGCCCGTCAGGAGTTCTATTCGGCTCTGGCGACCAAGCTCCTCCCAATTCTCGTACATAATGTAGACCGCGTTACCGTATCGTATGTTCTCAAAAACGACAAGGTCGTCCTCGAGAAGTGCTCCAAAGTACCTTCTAAATCCGCTTGACCCGACTATGATTTTCCTCGGATTCATGCTCTGGAAAAAGTCGTAGCGCGATGCCGCTGTGTCTTGCTGTTGCTGTGTCGCTTTTCCTTCTTTGAACAAGCATTGCAAAGCTTCCTCGCGTGATCCTGGCGGGAGTATATCCCACGAAAGGTGAAGAGTGCGCGCGTACTCATCGATTGACAAATCAGCGGGCTCCACTCCGCAAGCTCCCAGATTCTCCTGTAGTATATTCAAGTCTTCTAAGAGCTGAACGTCAAAACTCGTTGCCGATGGGATAAGCACCTCAGCAACACGGGCCATAAGCACGAAGGTCTCTTCGGTCGGTTCGGTATTCGCAAACTTGAGTATGATCTCGAGTTCGCGCGCTGGATGAAAGTCCTTTGGATATGCCTGGCTCGGAAGCCAGACAGTATGCGTGCCATTGTAGGAGTCGCCCCAATTGGGGGTTTCAACGGGGTGGTGATGGGTTTCCATGGGCAAATCTCTTCGCACCTCCTCCCATCCCTCGACATTGCGACGAGAGTATTTGCCTCGATCGCAAGGGGGTACTATCCGCTCGGGATAATGCAATCCATCGTCCTGCAATTCGACGCCAAGATGAGAGAGCACGCCGCTACGTATCGATGCGGCTGAAAACTTCAGGGCGCATCCCGCAACGACGTCTTTCCCGCGGAGATTCTCTAGTTTCCTGCAAATCGCTTGGGGGATCTTTCGTATGTTCTTCTTCATCTCGTGCTCCTGGATATTTTCGATCCAACTGTTTTCTACACCGGTAACCGAGGTCTTATCGTATTCCGACACAGCTACCACTTATGAATTGGCGGCCCCCCGCGCGGCCGTGAGGCCGCCAACTAGAACCAGTAAACATATGCAACCCCCGTGCCACAATACCTAACGTTGCCCTAACCCAAGATTTAGGGCCTGTCCGACAATATGTGGTATCTTTGAAAACCTGCCGTTATGGCGGGTCAAAACGTCTCAACGGCATATTTTGACAGCATAACGACGTGAATTCAAGGACTTACTCGATTATAGACCGGAGGAATCGGGGTCAGCCCTGCGCTTCGCGGGGGGGCATCGGGATCAGCCCAGCGCTGAATTCGGGGGACACCCCGAATTCCCTAGTGTGAGCAGCGACAGGAGCAGCGGGACTTCAAAACAAAAATGGTGACCCGATCTACTAATCGTCTATAATATCGTAGATCAGCGATGGAAAACCTGACAGCTCAAACTGACGCGGCAGCACGTGTGAGGTCGTGAGATATAGAATAGTCACATAGGTCGCTTCTCTTGGCAGAATCATGATGACATGGGCGCGAAGAAAATTCATTCGCTTTGTGAGAGACGGATGGCCGAATAGCTCCAGCTTTCATGATAGTTCGGACAAAACCTACCATGTCCACATCGATGGCTATCCATCTGAGGACGTACTCCTCTCGGCCTCGCTGGTCATTAACTCTTGTTCAGAGGCGGAGCGTGCGGCTGGGATCATCATCAACCGAATTCATCGTGAAGACCATTCTGAGGAATGCCACGCACGGCATCATTCCTGGGACGCAGGATGGTATGATTCCATTACCGTCCATTTTCGGACAGACGCTGCGCTGCAGCTGCTGCAAGACAATGATGAACTTCGGTCGTTCTTGGATGAGCAAGATCCCAATCGCTCAACATGAACAGAAAGCTTGTATCACATATACGTAGTCAACGAGCCAGAACAAAAGCGAATTCGGGGGGCACCCTACTGCGAATTCATCACCGACGACTGATCGCGGCCGTTTGCCGTTCTCTGGGCCTCTGAGTCTCTGTGTCGAAATCCAACGTCAGAACGAACAAAGCCCCGACTAGAGGCTGGCCAGGGCTTTGTCTTGCGTGAGTTAAGTTTTGTGCGTCTTATTCGCCGGTTCCGCCGATCCAGTTGTCTGTTTGGAACGGGGAGGCGGGGAGTTTGGCTTTGTTGATTAGGTTCGGTTTGGCGACTTTGTGCCATCCGAAGCGTACGGTTTTCGGTGCGGTTACTCCGTCAGCGGAGACTACAACGGTCCGGCCGTCGATAACCGCTTTGGCGGGTGCGAACTTTCCGTCGGCTCCGGCGATCTGGAATTCGTTAAGGTCTTTTCCGTCGCGGGCGGCAAGTCCGCCTTCGGCGTGTGCGAAGCTGATGCGGATCTTCTTGCCTTCGATCTTCATCGACTTGTACAGCGGTCCGGAGTAGACAAGGTCCTTCTTGCCGTAGTCCCTGGCCAGCGCCCACAGGGCGAGCCGATTGCCTACGTCGAACTTGTTCCCGGGGTGGACGTTCTTGAGGTTGCCAATGTCGATCGTCACAGCCATGCCCGTGCCGGGGATTTTGAGGCTGGCGGCCTGGGCTTCCCAGAGCGGCGGCAGGCTGCCGGGCTTGTAGCCTGACCAGGGCGGGAGTTGGACGAAGTAGACAGGAAAATCATAGCCCCAATCTCGGCGCCAACCCCCGATCAGGGTCTTCATTTTGTCGGCGTATTTCAGCCCGTCGCCCACATTGGCTTCGCCTTGATACCAAACCACGCCACGGATGGCAAAGGGTATGACCGGGGCGATCATGCCGCTGTACCTTTTCCCGCTCTTCCTGCCGCTCTTCGGGTCCGACGCGGTCCACGACTCGATGGACGTTCCACCCTTGCTGGATGAGATCAGGCCCACAGGCACATCGAGATCCTTGTGCAGCCGTTGTCCGAAATAATAGAGCGCGCCCGAGAAGCCGCCCCAATTACCGTAAGCTCCAGCTTGAACGGTTTCAGGACTGCACTCGGCCCAGAGTCCCAATGCACGCTTACTTGTGGACGGTGGTATGCAGAATAGCCTGATCTTCGGGTAGTTCGCAGCGGCAATTTGCTCCTTGGCCTTGTCGCATTTCCCAATCCCCATCTTCATATTGGACTGGCCGGATCCCAGCCACACCTCGCCAATGAGGATGTCCTCCAGCTCGATCTTGTTCTTGCCGCTGACGATCATGCGGTGGGCCTTGCCGTCGGCCTTGACGGCCGGGAGCACCACCTTCCAGTTGCCCTTGGCGTCAGCCTTGGTGCTGACCGTTGCTTTGTCGAGCTTGACCGCGACCTCCTCGCCGGGGTCGGCCCAGCCCCAGATCGGCAGCGGCAGATCGCGCTGCAAGACCATGTGGCTGTCGATCACCTTGGGCAGCCTGACGTCGGCCCGGACCGGGCCCGCGCTGGACGACGCGACGAGCAGGGAGACAACAACAGACCACAATACGCGCTTCTTCATAATGGACCTCTAACTCATAGGAACGTAAAACGAACGTAAAACGGGGTCAGAACTGCTCTGTAGAAAAGCTCCGCAGGCATGATGATCATTATATTGCGTGTGATCGCAAGAAGCATCAGTTCTCTGCACTGGGACCAGTGGCTGCGCCCGTGCAGGGCGCTGGAAAGGGGCAACGGCGGGGGGGGGGGAGGGGAGGAACGATCCGACAATTCTCGCCGATCTGACGCAACCGCCATCGATAACGGCCTGCAAAGTAAATACTTAACAGCCTGTGAACTACCCGATGGCGTCAAGGCATGTTTTGAGTGGTCTTTGGCGGGCGATTGTGTAGGCGTAAGTGTTGCGTGTGTCGGGTGTTACGGGTTGTTGGGCGGATTTAGATGGGCGAAAGGCGATATGTGTCGAGGGTTCACAGGTCTTGGCGCCGCGTTACGGAGTATGGTATGCGATCATGTTGGATCTCCGGTCGATGGTGGGGCGTAAGTGGAGTCGCCCTGGCCGGATAGGGCGATCATATCTTGCGGATTGTGCGGACGACCCCCCGCCCGCGCGCCCGGGGCAGCCCCGAAAGAGTGTGAACCAATTGTGAACTATGAACTGAGGTCGTCAGATTTGGGATTTGACGGTGAGAGGCGGGGGGGCAACAATACGTGCGTTGTCGCCGGCCTGCCGGCCCGGATGTCGGTGGGTGAACTCCGCTTGCTGTCGCCGCTTGGAATTGCTTGCGACGTGCGGTCTTGCGTTTTGGACCTGAAAACGCTTATACTTACGCAACTACCCGCAATACCTGTAGGAGTCTGCGGAAATGACAGAATATCAAGGCAAAATAGTAGCCCCCGCCGGAGCAAAGTTCGCCATACTCGTAGGCAGATTCAACGAGTTCGTGACCAGCAAGCTTCTGGCTGGCGCGATAGACGAACTGACCCGCCACGACGTCGACGCAGAGGATATCGACGTTGTGTGGTCTCCGGGCAGTTTTGAGATACCGCTTCTGGCTAAACAACTGGCCGGAAGCGGGAAGTATGCGGCGGTTGTCTGCCTCGGAGCGGTGCTCCGCGGTGGGACCGATCACTACCAGTTCATCGCCGCCGAAGTCACCAAAGGCATCGCAATGGCTGCGATGGAGACGTCCGTGCCGTGCATATTCGGCGTGCTGACCTGCGATACGATCGAACAGGCGATCGAGCGGGCCGGTACAAAAGCCGGAAACAAGGGGTCCGATGCGGCAAGGGCGGCGATAGAGATGGCCAATCTAATCGGTCAGCTTCCCTCGAAAGGCCAGTAGTCTCGTGGACCAGCGCCATCGGGTTAGACAGTTGGCGTTGCAGGGGCTGTGCTGCATTGATGTCCAGGGAGACGACGTCCTGGACCTCATGATGGACTTCATAGCCGACTGCAATGCTCCGGCGCACACTATAGCTTCGGCTAGAGATATGCTGTCCGGCGCCCTGGGCGACACCGACCGCTGCAACGAATACCTCAAACGTCACTGCCGACACTGGGGACTGGAGCGTTTGGCGCTGGTTGACAGGGGCATACTCCGCCTCGCCGTTCACGAACTCCTGACCGAGCAGGCTCCCCCGAAGGTCGTTATCGCAGAATCGCTGAAACTCGCACGCGAGTTTTCAACGGCCGAGAGCCCGAGATTCATCAACGGAGTGCTGGATTCGGTGGTTAAGGAACTAGCCGCAAAGGAATAGGCCCCACAGGTTGCGGTCTCGGGCGGACCGGTTGTTTGTAAGGACTTAACGATGGCTTTTTTGAAGAAGACTGTTGAGAAAATCGCCGCGGGGCTATCCCGGACGCGGAAGATGTTTATCGGTTCGCTTAAGTCGCTGCTTTCCGGGCGAAAACTGGACGATAAGCTCCTGGACGATCTTGAGGAGACGCTTATCCAGGCCGATATGGGCGTTGCGTCGGCTATGAGGATCAGAGGCGACCTCCAGCAGGCGTTCACCGACAAGCGAATCGAGGCCGGGGACCAGGCCATCGAGTTCCTGAAGGATGAGATCAAGAAGTACTGGCCCGAGTCGGACCGCAGCGTGCATTTCGCGGGCGAGGGTCCCACGGTGATACTGGTGGCGGGCATTAACGGGTGCGGGAAGACCACATCGGTGGCCAAGCTGGCGTATCGGTTCAAGAGCGAGGGTAAGAAGGTGTGCCTCGCCGCGGCGGACACGTTCCGGGCGGCGGCCGTGCAGCAGCTTACTATCTGGTCCGAGCGTATCGGTACGGACATAATCTCCGGTTCGGGCAGCGATCCGGCCGCGGTCGTGTTCGACGCCTGCGACGCCGCAGTCGCGCGCGGGGCCGACATCCTGCTCGTCGACACCGCCGGACGCCTGCACACCCAGGACAATCTCATGCGGGAGCTTACGAAGATTCGCGACGTGGTCGCCCGGAAGATTCCCGGGGCCCCGCATGAAGTGCTGCTTGTCCTGGACGCCACCACCGGGCAAAACGCTATAAATCAGGCCAAAGCATTCGCAGAGGCGATCGACGTTACGGGCATTTTCCTGGCCAAACTGGACGGGACCGCCAAGGGCGGGATTGTAGTGGCTATTCGCAACGAAGTGAATCTCCCGGTGAAGTTCATAGGTATCGGCGAGACGTATGAAGATGTCGAGCCTTTCGATCCCGAGCAGTTTGTCGAGGCGCTGTTCACTTGATGACCCATGCCAACGGACTACGACATAGTTGTGATTGGCGGTGGGCACGGCGGGGTTGAAGCATCCGCAGCGGCGGCTCGCCTGGGGCGTGCTACAGCGCTGATAACGCTCGATCCCGACAAGATCGGCGAGATGTCGTGCAATCCCGCGATAGGCGGAGTGGGCAAGGGGCAAATGGTTCGCGAAATCGACGCTCTGGGCGGTCTTATGGGCCAGGCCGCCGACGCGACGGGAATTCAGTTTCGCATGCTCAATCGCTCCAAAGGACCAGCCGTCTGGGGGCCCAGATGCCAGTCTGACCGACACGAATACGCCAAATGGGTCCGCGGGCGACTTGCCTGCCGGGAGAATCTTACAATTGTTGCCGGAGAGGCGGTTGGAATTCTCATCGAAGACGGACGGGCCGTTGGCGTGCGGATATCGCAGCAGGGGGATGAATCAGATATCCGGGCCAGGGCGGTCATTCTGGCCAGCGGGACGTTTCTGAACGGACGCCTGCACTGCGGAGAGAAGATATGGCCCGGCGGGCGTTACGGCGAACCGTCGGCGGATGCTCTCAGTGAGTCCCTGCGGGCCGGCGGGCTGGAGCTCGATCGCCTCAAGACCGGAACTGTCCCCAGAGTCGCCGCCGAATCGATTGACTACGACCTCTGCGACAGGCAGGACGGCGACGAAGTCCCCACACCGTTTTCTTTCCTCAACGATTCAGTTGATGTAGAGCAGATTCCGTGTTGGCTGACCGGAACTAACGAGAAAATTCACGATGCTATTCGGGCCAACTTCCACCGCGCACCGCTCTACAGCGGTCAAATAGAATCCACCGGGCCCAGGTACTGTCCTTCGATCGAAACCAAGGTCGACCGCTTCGGCGACAAAACGTCTCATCTGGTCTTCCTGGAGCCCGAAGGACAAGATACAAATTGGGTCTACTGCAACGGTATTTCCACGTCGCTGCCGACTGATGTGCAGGACTTTATGATCCATAACATCCGCGGTTTGGAGCGGGCGGAGATTCTCCGCTACGGATACGCTATCGAATACGACTACGTCCCGCCCATCCAACTGCAGGCCACGCTTGAGACCAAGAAGATTGCATCGCTCTTCCTGGCCGGGCAGATAAACGGTACCACCGGCTACGAAGAAGCCGCCGCACAAGGTCTGATCGCGGGCGTAAACGCCTCGGCGCAGATCACCGGGCGCCAACCGCTGGTGCTCTTGCGAGACCAGGCTTACATAGGCGTCATGATAGACGATCTGGTCACCAAGGGCGTTGCCGAACCATATCGCATGTTCACCAGCCGGGCCGAACATCGCCTGGCGCTCCGCGCCGATAACGCCGACAGGCGTCTTACGCAGATAGGACGAGATGTTGGATTGGTCGCCGATGACCGCTGGGGCCGCTACACCAGCCGCAACAAGGCGATCCTGCGAGCCGAAGAACTTATGAAGCAAACGCGCCATGGGCCCAAGAGCGTATGGCAACTGCTGCAGGAGCCCCAAAGATGCGCTGAAGACGTGATCGCCGATTGCCCCGAACCAGCCGGTCGGGAGCTACGCGCCCTGTATCGTCAATACGCCAGAACCATAGAATCGCTCACGATCGACGCCAGATATGAGGGATATCTTATAAAGGCTCGCACCGCGGCCAGGCAGATGCACGACCTGGACGCCAAGATGATTCCTGCGGATATTGACTACGGTGCGATTTCACACCTGCGTGCAGAGGCCCGGGAGCGGCTTTCAACGATTCGCCCACGATCGCTCGGCCAGGCCATGAGGATCAGCGGTGTCACTCCTGCGGACATTACTGTTCTGGCTGTCGGGCTGGCTAGGGCGAGCAGTCAGCCCGGAGAGGAGCCGGATTCCGGGCGGTAAGCTGGGTAAACTGCGAAGGGGAGGTCGCATATTCGCATGAAGGAATTGATGGAAAATTTCACTGTTTTTGTATATCGAAATCGGGGCGTTTGTAACACCTTTTTCATGCTCAGATTGCGTCAAAGTCTGAATAATGCGATTGCCTAATGATGACTCATGGATCTTGCCGAAACTACTTGTGCAAGGAAGCAGAACGGTCGGCACGGAAGTTAAGTAGGTTGCCGGCTGGAAGAGGAAATCGGGGCTTTCGGACAAGAGCTGACACCGCGGATTGGCGCAAGGAAGCGCCTCCTGCAGCGAAGTCCGAGGCCTGGCCGTCCGTGACGGTGAAACGCGGACTAAGTTGACGAGGAATTGAAGATGTATGTAAATGGGGTCAACCCACCAACACCGCCGCAGTCGGTCGAACCAGTCACTACCGTTGTTCGCGACGGCGGGTCAGCGGCCTTGCCGCCGACAGGGGACGTAGTTGAGATATCCACCGTCGCGAAGCTCGCCGCACAGGTGCATGATGTCCCTGAAGTGCGAGCGGATCTCATCGCCAGAGTTAAGGCGGAGATAGAGACCGGTGTATACGAGACTCAGGAACGTATTGATGTGACTGTAGATAGATTGATGGACGAATTCTCCAGCTAGTGTTCCACGATGTGTGGCTGCAATCTGAACAGGCACGGGCTATCGGCCCGTGCCTGCATTCTATAAGCAAATCTCCGTAGGCTGTCTCTAACGGTGCGGGACCTCTCCAGAGGATCCAACAGACGTCTGCGGAAGAGAGTTTGACCGCACGCTAATGCTCGGGGGTGATCTCAGAGTCCGCTTTATCCGGATTCACACATATTTACCCCAGTGTCCGTATTTTAACCTTGTCGCTTATTGTAATGAATGTTAAAATAAATAAGCTTGGAAAGCTGTGGTATTTGTGTACCAAGAACGAATAGTGATCCCGGCGTCGTCGGTTTGCGTGACTGACACCGCTGGCGTCGGGGAGTGTATCTGGAAAGCGGGCTGGCGTCTCAGCTAGCTACAGGAGACTGCATCGTGCGAAACAAGGCCGTCTACACCACCGGAGAAGCCGCAGCCGTGTGCAAGCTCTCGCAGCAGACTATCATACGATGTTTCGACAGCGGTCAGTTGCAGGGGTTTCGCGTGCCCGGCAGCAAGTTCAGACGCATACCGCGGGACGCTCTGATCAAGTTCATGAAGTCCAATAAGATTCCTCTGGACGGTCTGGACAATGACAGCATACGAGTTCTTGTGGTGGACGATGATCCTGAAATCATCGAACTGTTTGTCGAAGCGCTGGAGGCCGATGGGCGATTTGAAGTCGCCAGCGCCCAGACGGGCTACGATGCGGGCGTACTTACCCAGCAGTTCCGCCCGGACATTGTCGTGTTGGACTTCATGCTTCCGGACATCAACGGAAACGTCGTCTGTAAGACAATTCGCGAGAATCGCGAGCTGTCGGACATCAAGATCCTGGTGATCTCCGGGATGGTCAACCCCGCGGAGGTCGAAAGGTTGATGGAGGCCGGCGCCAACGATTTCATCAGAAAACCGTTTAACATAGATACTGTTGTGAAACGGATTCTGGAACTGGTCAAGAATTGACAAACGATATTGCGCCGCAGCGGGTTACGTTCGGCGGCGATGGCGGATACGAGACTGATATCTGATACAGGAGGGCGGAATCACAAGTGGCTGGGCGTTGGTTCTCCGGCCATGGCGGTCCGACCGAAATGGATAGGTTTTCACAGGTTGGCTCCTTGCAGGACAAGCTCGGGATAGAGCGGTTGGATCAGCTTATATCCAGCCTGGGCGGATTGTCGGCCTGCGGACCGGTCGCTACGTCAGTGCTGGAGTTACTGACTGACGGTGTGGGCGTTAGCGACGGCCCGGCCGAACTGTCGGGCGAGCTGAGCAGTCTGGTGTCGCTTGATCCGGCGATGACGGCTGGAGTGTTGTCGTTGGCCAATTGCAGTCGAGGCAGAGATGTCGTCACCGTAGCTCAGGCTATCGAAAAACTGGGATTTGAAGTGGTTCGGGCGGGGTTGCTGGCGGGGCGGGGGTATGTTGTTCCCGCCTGCGGTCGGGGAGATGACACTGCATTCGATAATGAAGCATTTAACCGCCATTGTCTGGCTGTGGCGATTGCGGCTGAGAAACTCTCCGCCTTTGGCGAAACCCCTCTGGACCCGGGCCAGGCCTTTGTGTGCGGATTACTTCACGATTTGGGTAAACTCGTTCTCGTTCGGGCCGCGCCCAAGAGCTATGACCGGGTCATACGGACCGCCCTCAGGCGTCAGGGGAACATCAGCGAGTATGAACGCGATATTATAGGCGTTGATCACGCCGTAGCCGGGCTGCATCTGGCCAGGCAGTGGAGGCTTGGAAACACCATCCAGGCCGTCACCTGGCTGGCGCACCAGCCGGGCGAGGCGATTCCCGGTTCCATCGCCGATCGCGCGATGGTCGAGATTGTCGGCCTGGCCGATACGATAGCACGCGAGAGCGATATTGGATTCTCCGGTAATTTCAAGTTCGCCCGCACCAGCGCTCAGATGGCGGCGCAAATGGGGCTTGCCGGGGACATACCGGCTAGAATTGCAGAAGGTCTGGCCGACGACGTCCGGGAGCTTCTTGCGGACCTGGAATCCGGGAGTCCTGTGCAGAACGCTGAGGCGTATCACAGGGCTGTTGCTCGGTCCAACACGGAGTTGGGCAAGATCAACGACCAGTTGTGCAGCGGTTCGGCGCAACTCCAGGTCGACTCGGAGGCGCTGGGTAAACTCAGGCGGTTTGCTTCGTCGATATCGCCCGAGGCCCTCTTGCCCGAAACGTTGGGAGCCCTGGCTGAGGCGGTCGCCGACGTGGTGTCTGTCGAGCCCAGCGCTGCAGCTCCGATTATCGCATACTGTTGCGGGCAGGACACCGAAGGGGTCACCCTGATAATTGCAGATCGAAGCGATTGCCCCGACATATACGTCGCACCGCCGAATCCCGCATTCGACGCCAGCGCTGTTGACGCAGGCGGTGGTTCATCCGCTGAGGCGATGGCGGCGGTGCTTGGAGATGTTGGTGTGCTCAGGCAGTGGATCGACCCGGGCATCTACGCGCATCATCGCCTTATTTGTCGCGAAAGATGGATTGGCGGTGTTTTGTCGCCGGCCGACGCACCGGACCAGGGGCGCATGGATGAAAGCCTGAACGTATTTGGCGAGATACTGGCGCTGACGTTGGCGATGTCGCGAGGCCAGAGCCGCGCCACCAGACTAAGCGAACAGCTCGCAGGGGCCGGTGAAGTACTCGCCGCCACCCAGGAAGCGCTCGCCGAAGCACGCACGCTTGCGGCGATGGGCGAGATGGCCGCAGGCGCCGGACACGAACTCAATAACCCGCTGGCCGTTATCTCCGGACGCGCTCAGCTAATGAGAGACAAAGCCGCCAGTCCCGAAGAACGCAAGACCTGGCGTCAAATCGCCGATCAGGCACATAGGATCAGCGATATCATAACGGATCTGATGGACTTCGCTTCACCGCGTCGGGCCGAACCTGATGTCGTGGATGTCGACGCCCTGACCGCCGAGATTGAAAAGGCGTTCGCGGCCTCGGAAGATCCGGTGATCTGTGCGTGTGAGATTATCGTCCAACCGCCCGCCAGACCGTTGAACATAATCGCCGACATAGTCCAGATACGCGCCGCCCTCCGCGAGGTCGTCACCAACGCCGCCATCGCCGGCAAGGGCGAAGGCGAGCGGAAAGTGCGGATATCGTCACAGGCGGGCGAAGCGAACGACACGGTGGTTATTGCGATTAGCGACAATGGACCTGGAATGGACGCTCAGACGCTTTCGAGCGTATTCACTCCGTTCTTTTCGGCCCAGGAGGCCGGGCGGAGAGTAGGCATGGGCCTGCCGCGAGCCCAGCGATATGTCATAAACAATGACGGTAGAATGTGGATAGAGACCCGTTTGGGCGAAGGAACGACCGTTTTCATCGAATTGCCGCGAGCGGATCAATAGCTCAGAGTTATGTGAGAGGAGAATATGTCTGGCGATATGAAAGCACACGTGCTGGTAGTTGACGACGAAGCGGACATGATCGAACTGTTGCAGGATGCTCTGGCGAGCGAAGGTTTCTCCATTGAAACCGCAGGCAGCGGCAGCGAGGCGATAAAACTCGCCCGAGCCAATCCGCCCGATATCGTGGTGACCGATCTGATGCTGGGCGACTGCACCGGGCTTGATGTGATAGATTCGCTCCGGGCCAATATCGCCGGCGACACATCCGCCATCGTCATAACCGGAATGGGCGATCCCGAGACGCTTACCGAAGCCTCCCGACACCGGCCGGTGGAGTTGATGACAAAACCGCTGGATCTCGACCGACTCCGCAAAACCATTCGCGAGGAACTCGAAAGGCGGACCGGATACGAGAGATCGAAGAATCGGCAGAAGAAACTCCGCAGCCTCGCCAGGGAAATCAACATCGAGCGCAAGACCATTCAAAACCGCCTGGATTCGACCTGTGCGGATCTGACGGTGGCTTATCGGACGCTCAGTTCGCAAATGGCCTCTCAGCAAGTGCTGATCGCGTATCAACGCGAACTTATCGCCGCCAAGGGCGACGATGATGTCTTCCGGTCGTTGTTCCGAGTAATCGTTCACAAAACCGGAACAGTGTTTGGCGTGGCGCTGGTTTGCGACGCTGAGGCCGAACTTCAGATTGCCGGACGATTCGGCGTACCGCATCCCGACGAGGCTTCGTTCTGCCGGGAACTGTGCGACCCTCTGATAGATATGACGCTGGCCGATCCCAAATGCATGCTCATGGACGCCGGAGACAACTCCGGAAAATTCAGCGAGTCGATCCGCAGATTCCTGCCCGGTCTGAGCATGCTGACGATGCCCCTGATCCCCTCGCCGGGCGAACTGATAGGGCTGGTCGTTCTCTATCGCAAGGGCGAACAGCCCTTCACCGACGCCGACATCGAACTGGCCGAAATGATATCTCCGCCGACCGCGATGGCCGTGCGCAGAAATGATTGAATTGCTCCCAGCGCAATAGAAAGCCCGCGGACTACCACCCGCGGGCTTTCCAATTGAGTATTCGATTCGGATCAGATGTATTCGTTGAGTATGTTCTCGAGGTACTCCACTCTTCCCGAGGCGTTGGAGTCTGAGTCGCCCTTGTCGAGCATGTACTTGCTCAGTTCGGCGTATCCCACTTCACCGGCTTCGATGCTTGCGCCGATTCCCGTATCCCAACTGGCGTAGCGTTCGGACACGAAGTCGCCGATCACCCCGTCGGCGCGGATGGCTGCGGCGGCTTTCAATCCGCGTGCGAATGCGTCCATTCCGCCGATATGCGCGTAGAACAGGTCGATCGGTTCGAAACTCTCGCGTGCGACGTGTGCGTCGAAGTTCAGGCCGCCGGTGGTGAATCCGCCGTTCTTGAGAATCGTCAGCATCGCAGCCGTCGTGTCGTAGATGTCGGTGGGGAACTGGTCTGTGTCCCATCCCAGTTGCGGGTCGCCGCGGTTGGCGTCGACCGATCCGAGCAGTCCGACCGAGGCGGCGAATTCCAGTTCGTGCTGGAAGGTGTGTCCGGCCAGGGTGGCGTGGTTGGCTTCGATGTTCAACTTGAAGTCGTCAGCCAGACCGTTGGCGGTCAGGAATCCGTGACAGGTGGCCGAATCGAAATCGTACTGATGCTTGGTGGGTTCTTTGGGTTTGGGTTCGATGTAGAACTGTCCGGTGAAGCCGATCTGCTTCTTGTAGTCGACCGCCATCTGCATGAATCTGGCCATGTGGCTCAGTTCGCGACCCAGGTCGGTGTTCAGGAGGCTCTTGTAGCCTTCGCGCCCGCCCCAGAAAACGTACCCGAGCCCGCCGAGTTCGTGGGTTACTTCCATGGCTTTGGCGACCTGGGCGGCGGAGAATGCGAACACGTCGGCGTTGCAGCTTGTTGAGGCCCCGTGCATGAATCGCGGGTTGGCGAACAGGCAGGCGGTGCCCCAGAGCAACTTGATGCCCGTGCGTTCCTGCTCTTCCTTAAGGACTTTAACCACAGCGTCGAGATTGGCGTTTGATTCGCTCAACGTAGCGCCTTCGGGAGCCACGTCTCGATCGTGGAAGCAGTAGAACCCGATCCCCAGCTTCTCGAAGAACTCGAAAGCCGCCCGAGCGCGGTTCTGGGCGTTTTCGACGGACTCCGAACCATCGTCCCAGGGCATAAGGCGGGTCGGTCCGCCAAAGGGATCGGCGCAACCGTTGCGGAACGCGTGCCAGTAGGCCACGGAGAACCGCAAGTGATCTGCCATCGTCTTGCCTTCGATTTGCTCGGTGGGATTGTAATGCTTGAACGCCAGCGGGTTTTTTGAATCAGGACCCTCGTACTGGATCTTTGGTACGCCTGCAAACGCTTCAGCCATGAGTAGCTCTCCTTGTTTTCCTAAGGGCGCCTTACGCTGTGTTTACGGTTAAGCGCCACGATTTCAAGTCGCTAAGGATACCGCTTCAGCCCTCGCCACGCCAGCAGGATTCTCAGAACGGAGAGCTGTTTCTGCGGCGTATGTAGATTTGGTCGATGGCGGCTTTCTCTGAGAGGCTCAGAAGGTACGTTACGGCTTGGGCGATATCCTCAGGCTCAAGGAGAACCGATACGTCCAGATCCGGGCGCGACTGGCGGATCAGTTCGGTGTTTACTCCGCCCGGCAGGACGGCGCTGACGCGGATACCGTGTGGTTGGCCTTCCAGCGCCAGGGCTTTAGTCAGGCCCATCACACCGTGTTTTGCGGCGGTGTAGGCGCCCTGATTAACGTAGGCCCTGATCCCCAGAACGCTGGAGATGTTGATTATGTACCCGCTTTTCTGCGGGATCATTCGTTTGAATGCTTCGCGGCTGCAGAGGAATGCTCCGCGGGTGTTGACCGCCAGCACTCGATCGAAGTCTTCACTGCTGCAGTCGACGATGTGTGCAAAGACGCCCATGCCCGCATTGTTGATCAGTACGTCCACCGGACCGCACTTGTCGTCAATCATGCCGAAAAGCTCTTCAACGCTCGCCTCGTCGGTGATGTCCGTTCGAACCGCGAGTGCTCTTCCACCGGAGCCCGTTATCTCATCGGCCAGTGAATTGATTTCTTCGGAGGTCCTGGCGGCTGCGACGACGCAGGCTCCGTTGGCGGCGAGGGTATGTGCGATTACCTTTCCTATGCCGCGTCCGGCTCCGGTTACTACGGCGATTTTCCCGTCAAGTTTTGCACTCATGATTGCGTTCTCGTTTGAGACGCCTCGATGATACTCAATCGTCGGGTTTGTTGCACGCGCGCAAAAAAAGCCCTCGGATTGCTGTCCGAGGGCTTCGGTGCGTGTTGGAAACGACTAGTATCGATAGTGATCGGGTTTGTAGGGTCCTTCGACCGGGACGTTAATGTAGTCCGCTTGTTCCTGCGACAGTACGGTCAGTTTGGCTCCGAGTTTATCCAGGTGCAGGCGGGCGACCTCTTCATCGAGCTTCTTGTCGAGGCAGTACACGCCAACGTCGCGCTGGTTTGTCCACAGATCGATCTGGGCGAGTGTCTGGTTGGTGAAGCTGTTTGACATCACGAAGCTCGGGTGCCCTGTGGCGCAGCCGAGGTTCACCAGGCGCCCTTCAGCCAGCAGGAAGATGCTGTGCCCGTCGGGGAAGGTGAACATGTCCGTGCCTGCCTTGATGTTCGTATGCTCCACGCCCGGCCACTCGCGCAGCGCGTCGACCTGGATCTCGTTGTCGAAGTGACCGATGTTGCAGACGATCGACTGGTCCTTCATCTTCGACATGTGTTCGGCGGTGATGATGTCGCAGTTTCCGGTTGTGGTCACATAGATGTTCGCGTGGGGGAGGGCGTCTTCGATGGGGGCGACCTTGTAACCGGCCATGCACGCCTGCAGGGCGCAGATCGGGTCGATCTCGTTGACCCACACCTGTGCGCGATGGTTGTTGAGCGTTTCGGCGCATCCCTTGCCCACGTCGCCGTAACCGCACACGCATGCGACCTTGCCGGCGACCATAACGTCGGTCGCTCGCTTGATGCCGTCAACCAGCGACTCGCGGCAGCCGTAAACGTTGTCGAACTTGCTCTTGGTGACCGAATCGTTGACGTTAATCGCGGGCACCAGCAGTTCGCCGGCCTCCATCCTCTCGTAGAGTCGATGTACGCCTGTGGTGGTCTCTTCGGACACGCCTTTCCATTCGGCCACCGTGCGATGCCAGAACTGCGGGTCTTCGGCCAGGCGCTCCTTGAGAACGCGGTTGATGACCTGCATCTCCTTGTTGTCGGTGGGCTCGTCGAGGATCCCGGGGTTGTCCTCCGCCGCATACCCGCGATGGACCATCAGCGTCGCGTCGCCACCGTCGTCCACGATCAACTCCGGTCCCTTCCCCTCGGGCCAGGTCAGCGCCTTGAGCGTGCAGTCCCAATACTCGTCCAGCGTCTCGCCTTTCCAGGCGAAGACCGGCGTGCCCCCGGCCGCGATAGCCGCCGCGGCGTGGTCCTGGGTCGAGAAGATGTTGCACGACGCCCAGCGCACGTCGGCGCCGAGATCGTTGAGCGTCTCGATCAGAACGGCGGTCTGGATGGTCATGTGCAGCGAGCCCATTATGCGGGCTCCGGCCAGCGGCTTGTCCGGACCGTACTTGTCGCGAGTGGCCATCAGGCCGGGCATCTCGTGTTCGGCGATCGAGATTTCCTTCCGGCCGAAATCGGCCTCCTCGATATTCTTCACTTCGTAGTCGGGTGTTGTTTGGATCTCTGTCATCTGTAGTTTTCCTTGAGGTTAAACGGCTGTTGTGTTGTTCGATTGATTATGCGGTTCGGCCCTGGAGGGGGCTTTTGCGGCTATGGCGATGAAGACCTGCAGCTTCCCCGTTCGCTCGCCGCCGGACGGCGAGAGCACCGTCGACGTCGAATAGTTCAGGTCGACGAACCCCGCATCCCGCAGGTAGCTCTGTATCTGTTCTTCGGTGAAGCCCAGCCAGAGGTCGGCCATCACTTCACGCGTCCAGTCGTTGGCGTGCTTGACCAGATCGATGATCACCACCTTGCCGCCAGGCGCCAGAACACGCGCCATTTCGGCGACGCCCTGTTGCGGGCTGGTCAGGTGATGCAGGAGCATACTGCTGAACACCGTATCGCATTCGGCGTCGTCCAGCGGCAGGGCCTCGGCGTCGCCGAGCCTCAGTTCTACGTTGTCCAGTCCGCTTTGGGCGATGCGGTCGCGGCAGACGTCAAGCATTTTGGCTGAACTGTCCACTCCGATGACCTTGCCCGCAGAGGCCGCCAGCGTTAACAGAACCTCGCCGGTTCCGGTCCCGATGTCAGCGGCGACCGCTCCCGACTGAATGAAATTCGTCGCCACCATGAACGGCAGCATGTCCTGAATGTAGTTGTGCTTGATACGGTCCCACTCGCTGGCGACGTTGTCGAACCAGGCGGTGCTGCTTGCCTTTCGACGGTCCAGAACATCTCTCAAGTTGTGGAGATCTTCAGGAAAGAAAGTCTCATCCAGTACATGGTCAGTGATTGTGCGGCGGATTTCGGCGGCGAACGGATCGTCCCGGGCATCGCTCGCGTGGTAGTATATCCAGTTGCCTTCGCGACGGCCGACGGCCAGCCCGCTGTTCTTCAGTACGGCCAGATGACGCGATACGCGCGGCTGGGATATGTCCAATATGCTTACCAGCTCATTTACATACAATTCCTGCATCGATATCAGTCGGAAAATACGCAGGCGAACCTCTTCGGAAAGGGCCTTCAATATGTCCAGTCTGCCTGCCATAGTCAGATCAATTCCATCCGGCTGAACGTTCGTACTTAGCTATATTACTCAAATCGCATATAATTGTATACTAATCGGGGCGACGGGTCAACAGTAGTATTATCGCGAAAATAGAAACTTCGTTACGCTGCTGCAACTATGGGAAATATCCAAAAAGAGCTTGATTGGACACTTTCAGGAAGATATATTACTATATGCGATCACGGTAATATACTTTTCTGAATCGTCAGATGAGACTGCGGAATTGAACCAGGAGAAAAGGAAATGGGTATGAATGAAGGCGGTAGTGAACTGTCGGGCGACGGGAAGGTCATTGAGGTTATTCCCTCGGAACTGGATACCGCCCCGACCGATACCAGATCAGTGAGGGAACTGGATTTGGAGGCCCACGCGCTGCGACGGGCCAAGTTGAGACGTTATGGGTTGGTTATGCTTGGAGGCATGGCGGGGGCTCTGCTCTTGGTTGGTGCGCTTGGCAGCATTAAGTGGGAGAATGAACTGACGCAGGCCCTCTATACCAACGCGGACCATCGCTATGCGTTGGCTGCTCTTAACGTAAGCAGCGGTTTGATCTTTTGTATTGCTTTGATAGGCCTGTACCTGCCGGCTGCCTGGGGTCTGAAGCTCAATGTTATCGGTTGCGGGTGGTATGTGGTCGGCACGTTGGTGATTGAAGTCTTCGAGGGCGATAAGATCGTGTGGACCGAATCAATGGCCGACGTGGTGTTCTGGGGCTCCTTCCCGATCGTTCAGATCGTTTGCATACTGGTCGGGTCGAGCAGGAACCCGGCGCTGGTGGGGGGACAGTCGGAGCTGGAGTGTGCAAATGCGTAAGACATTCCGCCTGTTCGTCGGCTGGCCGGTTCGAATAGGCGAAAAGTGAAAAAGGGGATCCGGGATGGCGTCAGCCTTCAGACATGCTATGCTGAGCGCAGTCCGGCGTGTCTGGGCTGAAAAAGCATATTTTGTAGATCCATTTCATTACAGCAGCGTCTAATGTGCTGAACTGACGGACAGATCGGAGAACGATTGGCCGGAGGCGAGAGCATTACGGGCGGATCCGTAGATGTCGGCGGCGTCGCGCCGCTGGATGCGGAAGATATGCGCGCCGCGCTGTCGGACGCCGGCCGGACTGTTCGACGGTTCCTGTTCGGTATGTGCGGCGACTGGGATGTGGCTGAGGATCTGGCCCAGGAGTCGCTGCTTAAGGCCTGGCGGTCGAGGGCGAATTTCAACGGCCGGGCGAACGTCCGGACGTGGGTGTTTTCAATCGCCCGCAATGCGTGGATCGACCATCTGCGGCGTCGGCGCGTGCGGGGCGTGGAAGAGACAATGGATCAGGCCGCAACGACAGCCTCGATGGTTCCGAGTCCGGTTGCTTCGGCAAGTCGGCGGGAGTTCTCGACGCAGATGGAGTTGGCGCTGGCCAGGCTCCCGGGCGTGCAGCGTGAGGTGCTGGCCATGCGGGAGTCTGACGGTTTGACTTTCAGTGAAATCGCTCGACTGCTGGAGTTGCCCGTGGCGACCGTGAAAAGCCGCGTTCGATACGCACTGACAAAACTGGCGAATGAATTGAGGGCATTTGCCCCGGAGCAGGCATCATGAATTGCGACCAAGCAAACGAATTGCTGATGGATCTCATCTACGGTGAGCTGAGCGATGAAGAGGCCCGTGCTGTCGAGCGGCATGCCGCTGATTGTCCGAAATGCGCTGAAGAGCTGCAGGAACTTCGGCTCGGACGATTGTTGATAGCTACGCATCGCGGCGCCGAGCCAGCGGATGTGGCTCTGCAGCCGCCCCGGCCGGCACGCCTGCGATTACGCCGATTCATCGCTTCGGTGAGCGCGGCTGCGGCGGCGATCGTGATTGGCGTCACCGTATGGATGTTCCACGAATCGACCATTCCGGAGGTGTACGGCCAAGACGGCTCGCCCGTGATCACGCAGACCGGCGTGTCGCTTACGATCATGTCCCGACCGGACAATTACCGCGGAGCCAGGCGTGTCGAGCGGGACCGTTTCCGACGGGGTTTATCTCAGCGGGGACTCGGCCCGGGCGATACTCTTATGTCGCGGGGCGTCTGGCCGGGTATGGCGCTGGTGCGGGACCAGAGGCTCGTCAGACGCCTCAAGAAGGGCGTTAGCGAGATAAGTTTCACCGGCGTGCCGTTTGCCATTTTGCCCGATACGATCCGCCTGCGAGGGATCGATCATCCCGAAGGCCTGGCCATCCTCGAGCAGAACTACCAATACGATCTGGCTTCGGCGTCGGCTGTGCTCAAGCGATACGTCGACAAGGCCATAACCATCATCCCCAAGGACGGCGGCAAGCCGGTAGCGGGCGTTCTGATGAGCTTCAACGCCGCGACGCTCGTGGTCCGGATGGCCGACGGGGAGGTGCGGAATATCGAGCGCGCCCACGTACGGTCGATCGCATTCGCCAAGTTGCCAACCGGTCTGCTGACCCGCCCGACGCTTGTTTGGGGGCTTGAGAACCGTGCGGCCGCCAGGCAGAGGTTCGAAGTGGCGTATCTTACTCACGGTTTGAACTGGCGGGCCGACTACGTGCTGAAACTCAAGCCCGCTGTCATAGCCGAGAACGAAAAAGCGAAATCCGGCATCGTAGACACCGCCGACCTCGTCGGTTACGCGACGATCACCAACAACTCCGGCGTGACTTACGAGAACGCCCAACTCAAACTGATGGCCGGCGACGTGAACCTTATCCCGCCGGAAACGCTTGTGGAGTTTGACTCATATAGTTTCTCTGGGTTTAAGCTGGATGGGGAGAAGCTCGGCAAGCTTGGCTTTAAGGAGAAGTCGTTCTTCGAGTATCACCTTTACACGCTCGGGAGGGCGACGACCATCGCCGACGCCGAGACCAAGCAGATCGAACTGCTCAGCGGCGGCGGGATCAAGCTCAATCGCGGATATGTCTACGACCGCCGCGCCAACGCGACTGCCGCCCGTGTGGTCAGCGAGTTTAAGAACTCCAAGGAAAACGGGCTCGGCAAGCCGCTTCCTAAGGGCGCCGTTCGCCTCTACGCACCGGACGGCGAGGGTGTCGATTCGTACGTCGCCCGGGTCGACATCGACCACACTCCGGTCAACGAGAAGGTCCGACTGATGTGGGGACACGCCTTCGACATCGTCTGCTCCAGCAAACAAACGAAGTTCAGCCGAAGAGGACCCGACAGGCATGAGACTTGGGAGTACCAGATACGCAACCACAAGGAATACGACGTTACGGTCACCATTATCGCCCACGTGCCCCGCAGCACCTACAAGGCCGACTGCAATTATCCGTGGCGCGTGCGGCAGGTGGGGATGGTCGAGATCGACGCGCCCATCAAGGCCAACACGGCCGTGACCGCTACATTCTCGTATAGCTACAACAACGTAAGCGGCGGGGGGCTGACCTCGCCGCACGGCGACAAAGACAATGACTAACACAGTCCCACAGGGACAAGGAGCATCATAATGAACGCAACAAGAAACTGGATTGTAATCGTATTGGCGATCGCGATGGTCGGCTCGCCCGCGGCGGCGGCCGACAAGGAAGGCGTGTCCTGCACCATCTACAACGGCGGATACGGCGTGGTGCGCGAGACCCGCAATCTTGTAATCGACAAAGGCGGAGTGGTCAAGTTCAAGGACGTCGCCAGCCGCATCGATGCGACGACCGTACACTTCAAGTCCATAACCGACCCCAAGGCCAAGCTGCTCGAGCAGAACTACCAGTACGATCTGGTGTCAGCCGACAAACTGCTCAAGAAGTACATCGACAGCAAAATCGAAGTCGTCTGCGAGGGCAAGACATACTCCGGATCGCTGCTGAGTTTTGATACGCGCCAGATAGTCTTGCGCGAGGCAAGCGGCGGGATCGTAATGGTCCAACGCCCCGACAACGTTCGTGATATTCGCTTCTCGGCGTTGCCCGGTGGGCTGCTGACTCGTCCAACGCTGGTGTGGCTGGTCGCCACGGAAAAGCCCGGCAAGCACCTGGCCGAGGTGACCTACCAGACCTCCGGGGTTTCGTGGCATGCCGAATACGTAGCCGTTCTCAACGGCGACGACACTGCGCTGGGGCTTACCGGTTGGGTTTCGTTCCAGAACAACTCGGGCAAAACCTATACGGACGCCAAACTCAAATTCATCGCCGGCGACGTGCGTCGCATCCAGACGTCGCGGCCGGCTTTAGCAGGAGCCTGGTCTATGAAGAAGAGAGGCAGCGGCTCGTCGGCTCCGATGGTCGAGAAGGCCTTCTTCGAGTACCACATGTACACTCTGCCTCGTCCCTCGACGGTGGCTGACAGTGAGATAAAGCAGCTCGAAATGTTCGCGCCCGCCAAAGGCGTTAAGGTCAACAAACGATACCTGTACAACCCTCTGGGCAGCTTCCGGTGGAACTATGGCAGCCGGTACACCGACCGCAGCTACGGAGCCTCGGGCGTCAGCAAGAAGGTGAACGTCTTCATCGAGTTTGAGAACTCCAAGGACAACAATCTGGGCATCCCGCTGCCGGCGGGCAAGGTTCGCGTTTACAAGCAGGACCCCGATGACGAAGCTTTAGAGTTCATCGGCGAGGAGAGAATCGACCATACTCCCAAGGACGAAGAACTGTCGCTGCGCATAGGCAATGCGTTTGACATTGTCGGCGAGCGGAAGCAGACGAATTTCCGCGTTGAAAGCGGGCGTCACTGGATCCAGGAGACCATCGAGATCAAGGTTCGCAACCACAAGAAGGAAGCAGTCACCGTCCGCTGCAAAGAGCCTCTCTACCGCTGGGTGAACTGGAGCATCACCGCCAAATCGCACGAGTACAAGAAGCTCGACTCGCGCACCATAGCCTTCGACGTAAAGGTCGAGCCCGACAAGGAAGCAAAGGTCACCTACACCGTAGACTATACGTGGTAATCGACGCGACCGTCCGGAAGCGGGGGGGGGCGACGGCTAGAGCCAGAAGTTCGTCTGCAGTTCCTCGCCTTCGCGTGTTGCTCGGATGAAGTCTTCGATCTTGCGCAGGTCCTTTACGCCGGGTGAACTTTCGACGCCGCTGGCGACGTCGACCGCCCATGGCTGGACTAAGTCTATCGCCCGTGATACGCACGAGGAGTCAAGCCCGCCGGCCAGTATGATCGGGTCCAAGCCCGCCATGGCTCCGGCGGCGCGTGCGTCGGCGACCAGGTCCCAGTTGAAGCGTCGCCCGCTGCCTCCTCGAACGTCCGGGGCGTACGCGTCCAGGAGCACCGCGGCGAGATTCGAGGGCGCAGAAGCTGCGGCGACCCACTGTCTGACCTCGCCCAGCCATCCCTCATCGCGTATGCGGAATGCTTTGATGCAGGGCGCGCATATGCGTCCGACAACGTCGGGGGCTTCGTCGCCGTGGAGCTGCACGTAAGCTATCTTTGATTTCTCGACGACGCGATTGATAACGTCGGGGTCTTCATTGACGAACACGCCGACAGTAGCGACCCACGGAGGAAGAATGTCAGTGATGGCCCGCGCCAGTTCCGGTGCGATGCGCCGCGGGGATTCGGCGAAGACCATCCCGATCGCGTCGGCTCCCATCTGGGCCACCTTTACAGCCGTGGTCGGATCAAGCAGGCCCTCAATTTTTACTCTTACTCGTTGCATGGGGCCACTATATCGTTACCGCTTCGGTGCTTCAACAGGGGCTTTGGTTTTAGCCACGGATGAACACGGATAAACACGGATGAGCGGCTTTGTTTTGAACCACCCGGTGCGCTGGTTTAAGAAAAAAAGAATATCCGTGTTTATCCGTGTTCATCCGTGGCTAAAAAGAACGCCTTTCACCGCGCCAGGTTGACTCGCACCGCGGCGCGTTCGAAATCTTCGGCTGTGATGTAGGCTTGGGGCTTCATACCGCCCATTGCCGCTACGAAGCGGTCGGGTATCACCCCCAGGCGGATGTTGTAGTGGGCGGCGATCTCGTTGAAGTACGTTCGGGCCAGTGCAATCCGCTGTTCAGTTTCGACCAGTTGGGCCTGGAGACGCAGAAACGACTTGTCGGTTTTCAGTTGCGGATAGGCTTCCCGGATGGCGATCAGCGATTTTGCGCACCCTTGCGGGTCCGGCCCGGGGTTGCCCGGTTCGGTCGCCGCGGCCTGGCTTCGCAGCAGCGTCACCTGCTCCAGGACGGTCCGTTCGTGATCGGCCAGACCCTCGACAACCCTTACCAGTTGAGGGATCAGGTCGTGTCTGCGTTTAAGCTGCACGTCCACATTGCTCCAGCCCTGTCGCACGCGGTTCTTCAGATCGGCCATACTGTTGTAGACCATCCATACCCATCCCAGCGCCCACGCGCCGCCTACAGCCGCGGCGATGGCGAAGTATCGGCCGATCCGTGAGGCTGGATCGATGGAGACCTGGGCGTCAGCGATCACGTGTCCGGCGACGGCGAGAATCAGCGCCAGGACCCCAAGGATCCATAACTGCAACTTGTAGCCGAAGCTGATCTGCTTTTCCGATTGGGTGGAGATCAGGTACATCGGAGCGGTGTCGTCGTGGGCGATCTCGGCGGCGACCACGTCGTTGCGTTCGCGGGCGTGGCCGATGATGTAGAGCTGATGGTGCAGCGGTATAGCCTGTTCGGTGAATCTGCGGATATGGTCGGAGTCCATTACCGAGGTCGCCGGCCCCTTGTCGTAGTAGAGGCCGTCGCTGCGAGAAACTCGTTGGCTGAAGACACAGTCGCCCCGTACCTTGGCCCGAGCGGGGTCTACGCGGATCACGCCGCAATCGTCTTCCAAGTAGAACAGTTGTTCGTCGCCGCCGCTGGCCACCGTCTTCCAGCCGGATTCGTGTCGCGTCCGCGTTTTTGTGTTGCCGTCGCTGTCGGTGTAGGTTTCGGTGACGGTTCTGGACCATTTTTCCTGGACGCTCCAACTGTAGTAGACGCACGGAATCTCGGCCAGATAGCTGCCCAGGGGTTGTTCGGACTCGGCTGTTCCCTTGATCTCCACGAGCCCGATGAAGACGCCAGCGGTTTTGGACGTCGGCAGGTTGTCGATCAATCGCCCCCGCGCCCCGGCCCGCAGCGAAAACAGCAGACACACCCCAGCCAGCACGATCCCTACCCAAACGAAAGCCCAGATAGGCACGTTAGCAATGATAATGGCATAGAACATGGCGCTCTTGGCTCCTTTATCGTTGTGTCGTTGTGGCCCGGCGCTTTAACGGTGGCTCTTTTAGCCACGGATGAACACGGATGAACACGGATGTTCTTTTTTTGTCAAAAACCTGCTCTCAAGATTATCATACTGACAAGTCACGCAAACCAGCGCACCGGGCGGTTCAGAATCTAGCAGCTCATCCGTGTTTATCCGTGTTCATCCGTGGCTAAGAACCCGCATGGGATTCGCCGGTATGCTGATCGGGTTTCGTAAGCAGTTCTTTTGAAAGCAGGCGTTTGTAAGCCAGTTTTGGTTTCCCGAAGTTCAACAGCAGCCCGACCTCGAGGCCTGTCGCCTTCAGGTAGTTTAGCGTTTGGGCGACATATAGGGGATTGTGCTGCTCGGTGGCCTTGATTTCCACGAGAACCGTATTGTCCACGATCATGTCAGCTATGTAATCTCCGACGATTTGTCCGAGATACTTCACACGAACGGGCGTCTGCTGGGCGACCTTCAGCCCGCCGGCCCGGAGCCCGATAGCCATGGCGTTTTCATATACCTTCTCAAGAAACCCGCACCCCAGTTCATTACTGACATCAAACGCCACACGAAGAATAGCGCCGGTCATTTCCTCATACTGAAGTCGTGTCTTCTCAGCCATTCAGTCCAAGTTTCAAAAGTCGTTAGAAAAAGAAATATCCGTGTTCATCCGTGTTTATCCGTGGCTGGAGAACCCGGCGGGGCCAGTTCGATCAGGCTGATTTCGGGGCGGCACCAGAAACGAACTCTCGGAGCGTATCCTTCCATTCCGATACCGCGATTGACGTACAAGTGCATGTCCGGTTGCGGTTGTTTCCTGCTGATAGAGTAGAGGCCTGCTTCATACTTCTTACCGAACTTCGAGACCGTCACCAGTGCTCCGTAGAACGGCATGGCTACTTGTCCGCCGTGAGTGTGTCCGGCGCAGTGCAGATCGACTCCGCGATCGGCCAGTGAGTTAACCTCGTCCGGATAGTGATACAGGAAAACCTTGAAGTCTTCTTCGGGAATACCGGCCAGAGCGTTGTCCAGACGCTCCTCCGACGAAAGGTCGTTGTCCCAATATCTGCTTGGTGCGTCCAGAACTTTAATACCGGCCACCCACAGACGCGTTCCGGCCGCCTCGATCAACTGATTTGAACCGTCCAATTCCGTCACGTTGGGTTGTCCGAAGTAGTTAATACGTGGGCCGAAGCTGACGTCCCAGTTTCCCCGTGTGGCGTATACAGGGGCGATTTGTGCGATTTCCGCCAGGCAATTGCGGAAGTTGGGCAGGCCTTCTATGGAGTTAATTGAATCACCGGTGTACACGATAATGTCCGGTTTCAGAGGGGCGATCAGACCGGGCAGTTTGGGCTCATTTCGCAGTGTCGGATCGCAGTGCAAATCCGAGATTTGCACTATCCGTACGGGTCTGTCGGCGCCGCGAAGTTTTGGCGAGACAATTCGAGTACGCGTGACTTCCAGGCGATAAGGCTCATAGAATCCTCCCCAGGCGATACAGGCCAGTCCGCCCCCGGCCAGCCCCAGCACGTCGCGCCTGGTCCACTTGGCCAGCGCCGATCGGCTGGGCTCCGGGCGGTGCTTGAGCTTTCGCCCGATCCATGCAATAACGTACCCCGCCGTAGCCGCCGAGATCACTAGAACCACCGCTAAGAACACGATTAATCCTGGAGTATGCGAAATTCCCATAGCGTGAAGCATAACTGACAAGACCGCCGGTCAACAATGAAATTCGTCCGATCTCGATGATTCCCGTCCGTTCGGGCCCCTTGCGTTCCGAGTCGCCTTGACTTCCGCCCGCTCGTGACGTAGAAATTGATTCTCCGGAAGCGTAGTTTTCGGAATTCTAAGATAGTCCAGCGCCGGCGCAGAGCCTGCAGGAGTAACCATGCCCGGATATGATTTTAACGCCATTGAAACTCAGTGGCAGCAGTATTGGGACGAGAACCAGACCTTTGTCCAGCCGAATCCCGGTGATGCGGGCTTCGTCGACAAGCCCAAACTCTATGTCCTTGATATGTTTCCGTATCCCAGCGGAGCCGGTCTGCACGTTGGACACCCCGAAGGTTACACCGCCACGGACATTGTCTGCCGATACGCCCGGATGAAGGGCTACAACGTATTGCACCCGATGGGTTACGATTCGTTCGGCCTGCCGGCCGAGCAGTACGCAGTGGAGCACGGCGTGCACCCGGCCAAGACAACGAACGATAATATCGCCAACATTGAACGCCAGATAAAGATGTTCGGTTTCTCGTACGACTGGTCCCGCCGTCTGGCCACCACCGACGTGAAGTACTACCGCTGGACGCAGTGGATATTCCTGCAACTGTTCAACAGTTGGTACAACCCTGAGACCAACTCAGCACGCCCGATCGGCGAACTGGTCGACTGCCTTGAGAGCGGGCAACTCGTGCTGGATCTGTTCGGTAATGCGATGATCCCTCCGGCAGGCGATGATATTGCTGCGATTGGCGGGACGCCGTCCGACGTGGTTCGCTTCACTGATCTCGACGACGATCAGCAGCGAGCCGTGATCGACGCGCATCGGCTGGCGTATGTTGATGAAGTTCCGGTTAACTGGTGTCCGGCGCTGGGTACGGTGCTGAGCAATGAGGAGGTCACCAACGAAGGGCGCAGCGATCGCGGCGACCATCCGGTGTTCCGACGAAATCTCAAGCAGTGGATGCTGCGGATCACCGCGTACTGCGACCGCCTGCTTGAGGATGTTGACGCGCTGGACTGGCCTGAATCGGTCAAGATCATGCAGCGCAACTGGATTGGCAAGTCCGAAGGCGCCGAAGTTACTTTCCCCATAGACGGATGCGAAGAAGCTATCGACGTTTACACAACACGCCCCGATACGCTGTTCGGAGCCACCTACATGGTGCTGGCTCCCGAGCATGCGCTGGTTGAATCCATAACCACCGAGGAATGTCGCCAGGCGGTCAGGGCGTACGTTGACGCCGCCGCCGGCAAGTCGGAACTCGAACGGACCGCCGACACCAAGGAAAAAACAGGACAGTTCACCGGCGCCTATGCGATTAATCCCGTCAACGACGAGAAGATTCCGATCTGGGTGGCTGACTATGTGATGATGGGTTACGGAACGGGCGCGATCATGGCCGTTCCCGCGCACGACACTCGCGACTTCGAATTCGCCACGAAGTTTGACTTGCCGATCGTGCAGGTTGTAGTTCCGCCCGATGGGGTCGACTGGCGGGGCTATGTCGGCGAAGGGACGGCTGTCAACAGCGACGAGTACGACGGGCTCGCGACCGCCGAGTTCAAGCAGAAGATCACCGAGGCGCTCGATGCCGAGGGCGCCGGGCGATTCGCCACAAACTACAAACTCCGCGACTGGTTGTTCTCGCGCCAGCGGTATTGGGGCGAACCCTTCCCGATAATACATTGCCCTGAATGTCACAGCGTACCATTGAATGAAGCCGATCTGCCGCTGGAACTGCCCGAGATGGACGATTTCTCGCCGGCGGTCAGCGACGATCCCGACGCGCCGCCAAGTCCGCCGCTGGGCAAGGCCTCCGACTGGCTTAACGTTGTCTGCCCCACCTGCGGCGGCGAGGCGAAACGCGAACTGAACACCATGCCCCAATGGGCCGGATCGTGCTGGTATTACCTGCGGTATCTGGATCCCGACAACGACGAGAACTTCTGCGACCCGGAGATTGAGAAGTACTGGATGGGTCCGTCCGAAGACAATCCGCTGGGCGGGGTGGACCTTTACATCGGAGGCGCCGAACACGCCGTCCTACACCTCCTGTACGCCAGGTTCTGGCACAAAGTGCTGTTCGACCTGGGGCACGCGACCGTGCCCGAACCGTTCGGAAAACTGTTCAATCAGGGCATGATTCGAAGTTTCGCATATCGCGATCCGCGCGGCGTGTATGTCGGCTACGACGACGTTGACCTGACAGGCGATAAGCCGATGCAGAAATCGACCGGAGGCGAATTAACCGAGTCGGTCGAGAAGATGTCCAAGAGCCTGAAGAACGTTGTTAATCCCGATGACGTTATCGCCGAATACGGAGCCGACACATTCAGGCTCTACGAGATGTTCATGGGCCCGCTTGACTCCTCAAAACCGTGGAACACGCGCGATATACCGGGCATGTTCAGATTCCTGCGGCGCGTGTGGCGTATGGTTGCGGGCGACGAAGATTCCGATGGCAATATCACCGAGTCGCTTATCGCTGACGCGCCGCGTGATGACGATATCGAACGTCAACTACACAAGCTCATCAAGAAAGTGTCCGAAGATTACGATGCGCTGAAGTTCAACACTGCGATCGCGGCGCTTACGGAATTTGTAAATGCGGTTTATCGCACGGGCAAGATCGCAGGCGACCAGGCCGAGCGGTTCGTGCTGCTGCTGGCTCCGATGGCTCCGCACATATGCGAAGAGCTTTGGCGAGTACTCGGGCACGACAAAACATTGACCTACGAGGCTTGGCCGGTATTTGACGAGAATATGCTGACCGTCGACACCCTGGAACTTCCAGTTCAGATAAACGGTAAGTTAAAGAGCCGCATAACCGTCGCCGCCGACGCCACAAACGACCAGATACTCCAAGCCGCCAAAGCGGACGAAAAAGTGGCGGGCGCGATTGAAGGCAAGGAAATCATAAAAGAGATTGTAGTTCCTAACCGTATGGTTAATCTCGTGGTAAAATAGTCGGCGATCAAGGATTGACAAGGAGAGGCCCGCAAAATTCGGGCTGACAATAGTATGCCAAGAAGAACCGAAAAATCGGAAGCGGCCTTCGCACATGCGAACAAAGTGTTGGTCGGAGGCGTTAACTCCCCGGTGCGCGCGTTTGCCGCCGTTGGCGGAACGCCGCCGATAATCGCCAAGGCCAAGGGCTCGCAGATTACCGACATCGACGACAACACGTACGTTGATTACGTGTGCGGATACGGGCCCGCTATACTCGGACACGCCTCCGAGCCGGTCGTCACTGCAATAAACAAGGCCGTTCGCAACGGGACAACATACGGAGCGCCGACAGAAGTCGAGACGAAACTGGGCGCGACGGTGGCTGCGGCGATTGAATCGATTGAGCAGGTGCGGTTCGTCTCCAGCGGGACCGAAGCGGTCATGAGCGCCGTAAGGCTTGCACGCGGTGTTACCGGACGCGACAAGATCATCAAATGCATCGGATGCTATCACGGTCATTCCGATTCGTTCCTGGTGGCCGCCGGCAGCGGAGCCGCCACGTTGGGCACGCCGTCAAGCCCCGGCGTACCGGCTGGAGCCGCCGCCCAGACATTGCTGGTGGAATACAACGATCTTGCGGGTGTTGAGACCATTCTCAAGGAGAATCCCAGCGATGTGGCGGCCGTTTTGGTCGAGCCGATTGCAGGCAATATGGGAGTCGTCCTCCCAGGTCCGGGATATCTTCAGGGGCTCCGCGATCTGTGCGACAAGCACGATACGTTGCTGATTTTCGACGAAGTGATAACTGGTTTCCGAGTAGCTTACGGCGGGGCACAGGGTCTCTACGGCGTCAAGCCGGACCTGACTACGCTGGGCAAGATCATCGGAGGATGTATGCCCGTAGGAGCCTTCGGCGGTCGGGCCGATATTATGCAGAACCTCGCGCCGGTCGGTAATGTCTACCAGGCCGGGACGCTGTCGGGCAACCCCGCCGCTATGGCTGCCGGGCTGGCGACTCTGGCTGAGCTCAGGGTCGAAGGATTCTACGATCGCCTGGAAGCGGTTTCCGCTGAAATTGCCGCCGGAATGCAAGCCGCCGCCATAGACGCCGGTATCGGGGCGAAGGTGTGCTTCAACCGCGTCGGAGCGATGATGTGCTGCTTCTTCACGCCCGGACCCGTAACGGATTTCACGTCGGCTTCGGCGTCTAACACCAAGGCCCACGCCGCGTACTTCCACACGATGCTTGATGCGGGGATTTACCTCGCACCAAGTCAGTTTGAGGCGATGCTGGTTTCGGCCGCACACACCGACGCCGACGTCGATCATACAATACAGGCCGCCAAATCCGCCTTCGCCGCTGCGGCGGAACTCATGTAGAAAACCCGCCGAACCGCCTCGAAACGTGTTTTCGAAAGGAGCGTCTCATGCAACATATAAGCCAGACCACACGCCGCCCGGAATATGCAATTGCGTTCCGATCAATTCGGGCCGCGAAGAACGTCATCGCAACACTCTTGATTCTCTGCATTCTCGCGCAGATTGGCGGTACGATCGCCGTACATTTCGCCAGAGTGCTTGATGATCCCACCGTCGCGGGGGCGACGACCCAGCCGGATACGGGACCGGCTGTCACAGCCGCCGCAACCAAGGCGACCAGCAAACCTGCGGAATCAGAGGATGATCTTGCGAGCATCATCCGCCTGGCGCTGACATACGGTCTGCCCGGTACTCGGTTTGCGGCCCTGGCGCTGTGTCTGGTGCTGGTTATTATGATGATGTTTGCGGTGAAGCTGTCGCTGGTTGAGCGCACCGGCGGAATGGCGGGATTTATCAGCGCATTTAACTGGTCGCTGCCTTTGCTTCTGATGCTTATACCGTGGAAACCGATCCTCTCCAGCAGTTTATCCTGCGGAGCCCTGTTTAACTTTGGTGAACTGACGAGCGCCGACGCCGCTCTGGGCCAAACGCCCGACCAGATCGCTCAGGCCTTCTTCTACGCCAGATTCCTGGCCTATCCGTGTTTGGCGTTGTTTACTTGTCTGATCGTCCAGGCGAAGTTCGCAAGAGGATACTCCGCCGCTGATTTCCGGTTGGATGCATCCGGCGAAGTTGGGTCGAACCCCGGAGTAACTCCCCCAATGTCGTAGGCAAATACTACTGCGACTCGGTTGCGAAGAAGCGTCACTCTTCGTACCCGAACTCCTTCATCCATTTGTCGACATGTCGTCCGCTCAGGCCATCGGTTTTCTCCGGTGGTTCGGGGCGATTGCGGCGCGCCGGAGCGTTTGTGAGTTCTTCCAGAAGCGTTGCGAACTCCTGGCTCGTTTTGCATATGCAGCGGCGCCGTCGTGCGGCCTGACGGATTTCGCGGTCCGTGCTTACTACGGTCAGACGGCGTGGAGCCGAGTTGGACTGGATATGTTCGATTATCACCTCGTCGGCGGGGCGGTCGGATGAGTACTCCACCGTGACGCCTGTCTGCTCGATTTGCTTGACCATTTGCGCCGGTGGGGGCGGTCCGTCGAAAACGGTTGTCACTGGCCTTCCGTCCAGCAGTCGAGCCAGCAGTTTGCACAAGCCTTCCCGCCCGAGTTCTCGACCGGCGTCGGCAAGAGCGTAAATCAGGTTGTTCCCGTCGATAAGGTAGGGCGCCATTCTCAGACCTTATTGGAGACCGACTCGGGTTTGGTTTCGGTGTCCGCCATTGTCGAGCCGATTGTAGTCGCAGCGGGCTCATTGCCCAAGCTTGATCTTGCCGCGATAGTAATGTGGAAGGTCTTTGTCGCTAACACCGGCCCACAGTCCCAGCTTGTTTCCGCGAGCCTGCTGCTGAAGGGCTCGGAACTCGGTCTTGCGAGGATGAGCGTAACGCGGGTCGCAATATCCGTATCCCTGTGAAATCAACTCGGCGTTCAGACACGTCGGGTTTCCGTCCGCTCCGGTCGATGGAGTCAATACGTATGCGAGCAACCGCCCGTACTTGTCACGAGTGTTTCGATTCGCGACCAGTTCCAGCCGCACCGTCTTGCCCATGCAGGTATCTTTGGTGAATGCGGAGGCTTCCCGGCCGAAGTGCTGCTCGGGAGTGTCGGGTTTGACGGTTTCCGGAGTGTCGACCCCCCAGAGGCGAATCCGCGTGACGTCCTTGCCGCGCACCTTGTCCCCCGCGCCCACATCAAGCGTATCGCCGTCAACCACATACGTAACCTCGAAGCTCTTGTTGTGGTATGTCCGCAAATCTGAGGCGTTGTTGCGAGCAATCGCAGCCGCATCCGGATTGTATCGTTTCGCCCTGGGCTCCGGGCGCCAGCCGAACACGCCCATACGATCGGCCAGTATCATTCCCGTAGCAATCAGCACCGCCGCGAGATACCCCAAAGCCCTCCGACGCGTATACCGCATGCCGTGCCGGGCTGAGCGACTGCTCGATTTGCGTCTGTATCTGGTCATCTGGTCACGATCGGGGCGTCCGGACATGTCACAATTGGTTCACAGTTTTAAAGTGTGAACCACGCTCGGGCGGTAATCCGCATATTATTGTAACACGTTGATAGTAAGTCTGTTAGGGTTTGTAATATCCACTTGACAGCCGCGATTTCATATGTCACAGGCCGGTCTGTTTGTGCAACTGTGTGACCTGCTGCGACACCCTAGCGCAGGTGCGGTTTTTTGGCGTCGACTATATGCACGCCCATGACTCCGCCGGTGTCTTTCTTGTTCGTGTACTGCCACACAACCTTCTTGTCTCGCGTAACTTCGAACAGCACGGCGCCTCGCGCCCCTTTTCCGTGGCCGAAGTAGTTGGCGATCGCGATGTTCCCGTTGCTCAGCATCTGTATGCCCGTCATAAGTGCTTCGCCTTTCTCGACTTCCTTCCCGCCTGGCGTCAGTTGTTCGACGATCTCTTTCTTCGTCATCGACCAGACTACCTTGCCCTTGGGGTCGACTTCCTTTATCCGGAACCACTCGCTGCACATCGTATTTCCGCTCGCCAACCGCACCGCCGCGAACGCCGGCGCCTCGGTCTTGATCTCCATCACCACCTTGCCGTCGGGCTTATACTCGCGGATCACCTTGTTCTTGTGATGCGCCACTAAGTAGTTACCGTTCTTAAGCTTGCGAGCATGGCGCATCATCCCGTGCCCGCCGACTTTGAACGTCATCTTCACTTCTTTGACGATCTTGCCGTCCTTGTTGACCTCGATCAGCCGCCCACGGGCCGGGTCGCCCACCAGCGTATTACCGTCGCTCAATCGCTGGACCGCGTGAACTTCGCCCTTAACCTCGTATTTCCAGACGATTTTCTTCTTCGGGCTGATCTCTATTACTCCGCCCCGGTACGTCGCCAGCACGTTGCCGTTGTCCAGCATCCACGCGTCGTGACATCTTGGAGCCTTGAACTCCCAGACGATCTTGCCCTCCGGTGAAATCTTGAAGACCTTCCCCTTCGATCCGTCAGCTGCGATGACAGTATGACGCAAGGCGCCTTTGATCAGCGGTTCAGGCGCCGTTGCAGCGGGCGCCTTCTTCTTGTCGGCCGCCTGACCAACAAGCCCCGCCGCCAACGCGACAAACACACACGCAAGAAAACACAATTTCCGAAGCATAATAACTCCTCGTTCCTCAGTTTCTTCAATTAACAGGATTGTTCGCCGATTCTACCGGCCCGGAGAAGTTCGGGGAAGATGATTCTTCCTGCATGCCCGATCGCCAGCGCCTATTCGGCTGGAGAATTGTCTGTTTCCGTCAGGAAATCTTGTACCGGCGATCAGCAGGAGGTATAATAATAAGGTTGTTGGGGAACTGCGACCCCACGAAGGACAGGGAATGGCTACTACCTATGGGTATGCCCGATTTGTGTCCGTGGAGCAGGAATACGTTAAGCTGGAGACGCTGCACGGCAAGACGACTGTCTTCCTGGCTCGGGAAGAGATTGCTTTTCGTACCGAATCAAATGCCGTCGGCGCCGAGAAAGTAAGTCGCTATTTTGAAGAGCATCCATTTCTTTTCGTTCGCTGGGATTCTGATCCCGCTCAGGCCGGGCTGCGACAGGCAACCCTCAAGACGATCGTCGCAGATGTCAATCTTCGTAAGCTACTGGAACTTTCGCCAGGCATGCCTGTGCAGATGATCGTTCGCGACACCAATAGCAAAGAATTCGCCTATGGCGACATCTCGGAGAATATGGAGGGGCGATGCGCCAAGCAAGCGCTGCGAGATTGGGTCAAGATGCATCAGCCGGCGCCCCCAAAGAGTCACCACCCCCGGAATCCGTCCAAGACGGACAAATTGGCCGACGCCAACCCTGAGGGCGCCGATTTGGCGCAGGGGTATTACGCCCAGTACGAACTGCATCCGGGCGACCGGATCATCGGCTGCCTGGTCGACGCCCAGTACGACACTCAGGAGCACGCTGTCACCGTGGAATTGAGCATCCCTGAATATATGGATCTTCTTGAGCGCGATCCGGTCGATGCTTTCAGGCAGTTGGGCCTTTCCGGTGCGGAGCAAAGCGAGGCGGTGGCGACGATTACCGACGGGTCTCACGACAGCATACCGGAACCTGGGGGCAAGCCGATGTGTGTCCTGGTTCTGGATAACGATATCAATAGTGTATTGAAGCCTTTTTCCAAGATACTGGAAGGCGATGGCCATACTACTGTTTGCGCCTGGAGCATCGCACAGGCGCGGAGGAAACTGGCGGAACTAGCCCGTGCGGACGAGCCCATGCCGTATGATCTAGCCATCCTTGACATTCATCTCCAGGACACTCCGGGGTGTTTGGATTATATGGGGGTGGAGTTCGCCAAAGAACTGCAGGCGGTGCTTCCTGAATGTAGGATTGCCCTGATGTCCGCGACCGATCAGTATGACAACAAGCTCCCGGAATTCTGCGGAGATTTGGAGATCGTGAGCTTCCTTCGGAAACCCGTTACCTCAAGACAGCTTAGACGTGTGGTGAACCAGTTGTATGATGTGCCCCGTCAGTCGGCACGAACTCTGTTTGCCGGTGCAGGCACGAAGAAGAAGAACTCGCAGATTCGCAGTGAGAAAGTCAGAAGGGATGCAGAGAAGGATCTGCAGAAACTTGCTTCAGAACTCCGTTGCAAAGTGCATGCCGAGACCGTCGTGCTGTTCCGTATGCACAAACTGTCTCGCGATGTTTCGATTCTTGTTCAGGATGGCGCCGAATTACCCCGTTTTTCCCAGTACCGCCCTGGGCTTCGCTATAGTCCGGTGCGCGATGTTGTGGAAACCGGTGAATCCTGGTGTCATTCAAATGTAATGGGCGATTGGCGTCTGCGAGGAAAGCACAAGAATCTCCTCCGTATCTTCAAGCCCGAAGCCCAATATACCTGTTGTGCTGCAGCGCCCGTTCCCGCTCCGCCGGGGGATGAGTACGCCTACGCCTTTTTTGCATTTCGCTTTCCAGCTGTCGGACGAAGTGTTCCAGCGGCGTTTGACGTGACTGGTCTGGACACTGAGGACATGCCGGAAGAACAGGGCGAGTTGCATCAAAATGTCGCTGCGCTGGGTCATGTACGCGAATATGCCTCTCACGCGGGGATGTTGCTGTTCAAGGAATGGCATTTCCGGATGCAGATTAAGCAGGCCCCATTTCTCCTCATGGGCATCGCCATGTCCGGTATGGGTCACGATCTGGCCAACTTGCTGATGGGATCGAATCAGAATGTCGTTGCCTTGCAGCAAGATATGGAGAGTGGAACGCCGGCCACAAGCGAGAATATCGATCAATTGGTTGAATTGGAACGGTTTACCGAGCGAGCTATCGACATTGCTCGACGATTTGGGAGCACTGCCAGAGCGAATGAGGAGTCGGTCACGGGTTTTTCTGTGGCCGATGCGATCAGGGAAGGGTGTTTCATGGCACGCCGCGAAGCGGCGCGATACAAAGTGGGAATCTACCTGGACAATTGTGCCGACGTGTCGGTCCGATCCCAACGCGGTATTCTGGAGCGAGCCGTGTTCAATCTTGTGCTGAATGCTATACAACAGATCGGTCTTCATCCGTGGCGAGAGGGGCTTGTCCAAGTTCAGCACAAACTAACCAAGGGCGGAGAGTTGATCATCAGGATTTACGACAATGGCCCCGGAATTGCCGGATATCGACTCGAACGTATATTTGAACCCGGGGAGACGAAGCGCAGCGACGGATGTGGTATGGGCCTGGCCATTGTGCGGAGTATTCTCAGCAATATTGCAAAGGTCACAATAAATGTTAGAAGATCGATTCTCTTTTGTGGTACATGTTTCGAAATTTCCATCCCCGCGAGATTTGTGAGTCCAGGAACTGATAGGGAGATGTAGCGTATGTCTCAGGAAAAAACAGTGGTCTTGATGTTCGAGGACGACCTAATCCGTAGAGTCCAACTTCAGCGAGAGTTGCAGACTGAAGACATAGAAATTGTCACGCCGGGTACTTGGCTTGATACATACAGGGAGATCAGGGATCACCCGGAGAAGTATGATGTCGTTTTTCTCGACAGAATCTTCTCAGATATGTCGCTCAGTAATGTCCTTGAGCGGCCCGAAGGAGTGGGGAATGTGACGTCAGGGGACGATCTGGCTCGCGAGATAGCTAAGATCAATCCTATGCTTCCGATCACTATTTACACTACAAGGGAACTCCCCGGAGTGGGATCACAGACCCAGGCAAGAGCTCCCTGGCCGGTCGTGTATCGCGACAAACTTCCCGATCTGCTTGACGTTCTTCGGACGGACTTGGAAGAACTTAGGCTACTGTCGCTTAAGCTTCAGGAGATGCAGGAAGGTCGGAGAGGCACTAAACATCTCTTAGCGAATCTTGGAGTCGGGTTCCAGGTCAGCGACATCCAGGGTAGAGTCTGGTATTGCGACGAAGTCTTCCGCAGAGTGATCGGGGAGTCGGGTTCTCCCTACAATTTCTGTTACTGCAAGTTCCACGGATACTCTCTCGATCATGGAAGGTGCAAGAACTGTCTTACGAACTGCTTCTTAAATACGCTCCAGCGGGGCGATGATCGTGAAGATGCCCCCAGCCGTGGGATAGACGGTGTCTTCTACTGTCCGACATACCCCAACGGTCCGGGCTCCGATCCGGTTTTTCAATATCTTCACGTTCATTCTGATCCACTGTGGAATACGCCGCGAATCGAATCCGGGGAAGAAGATCCATCGGACGCCAAGCGTCGTCTTTTGGCCGTGATCGAAACAGTTTCTCAGATTAAGCCTGGAAGTGAGTTGGATGCGATGGGCCTGACTGGGCACTTGGATCTTCTTGTGGCGGCTTTGGAGAATATGGGTGTTCCGAGTGTAGGCGTTTTTCGGGCGCATGAGGTCTGGCAGGGCAAATCATTCAAGAAGAGTGTTCAGGGCCTGGTCGCCAGGGGAATAGAGCCGCTGCAGAACAACTTCTCCGATATCGCGATACCGCTTCGCCATGCGCCCAAGCTTTTGATTAGCGAATCCGGTCAAATGGTGAAGGTCTTTAAGCTCAGGAATCTTCTGGATTTTAATCTCAACCTAAAACACAAGTTGGGTATCCCAACAGATCACGATCCAATATGTGCGGCCCTGTTTGACGGGCAAGCCAGATTTCTGGGTGTGGTGCTGTTGGGCAATTGGGGCGCGCCCCTCGATTCCAACAGGAAATTGCCTCCGTTGCAGATTGAGGACTTGAGTCCCGCCAGACAAGACACTCACCAACCGCCGTCTCCTATGGCGGTTCTTAACGAGATCGCACGGATAATGGCCGCCAAACCGCTTGCCGAGCCTCTGACGACGGAGAGACTTTCGATGCTGGAGCGTGTGCGCCTGAACGTGGCTGCGAGGGTATCTTCCGGTGATGTTGATCCGCTAATAGTCGTCATGGAGGAAGTTCAGACCGCTGATCCTGGGTTGGAAGTTATTCACGTTAGAGAGTTGAAGGGTAATATGGCTGTGTCGCTGGCTTATCTGGGAGGAGATCTGCGGCGGGTCTCCCCTCGCGCGATCGATATTCGAAAGAGCGAAAGGCTTACTTCTCGAGTTGCCATGACAGGCCTTCCGGATTTCCTGAACGATGTTGTGAAGTGGTCTCATGGAGCGGGAATTCCGGCTTATGGCGAAATGTCTCAAATCGAAAAGAACAGCCTCCGCAGCCTTCCAAGCTACGGGATATATCCATTGCTCACTGAAGGCGCCGTCATCGGGACGGTGTCGTTCAGGTCGGCCACGGGCGGATTCTTCGATCAGGAGAAGAAGTACTTCTTGGAGTTGATGGCCGGTCTCTTGGCTCAGGGTCTTAAGGACCACATAAGTCGGGAACATGAATCCGCTCACACAAAGGCTGAAGCGGCTCGGGCGCGCGCAATGGAGATACAGGCCATTGCGGCGTCTTTGGTCTTGCATAACACCAATCAGCCGCTACGTGCAATAACGGCGGATATTGCAAACATGCGACGTTGTCTGAAAAGTCCTAAGGCGAGCAGGAGGAGGTTGGAAGAGTTGCTTGGCAGAATCGATGAGCAGAGGAAGAGAATATCGGAGATTAATAGAGATTTTCTGCTCTTCACACGCCCGGGTTCGGACGAACCGCAACGTGAGAACATCCACAGTTTGATTCGTCGTATCTGTCGAGAGCAACAGGCCGGATATGAGACCCCGTGCAAGATAGCAATGGATGGCGAACTGGAGATTGTCTGGACCTATCCCCGCATACTGGAGGTTGTTCTCAGCGTGCTGCTCAAGAACGCATACGATGTTCTGGCTGACGTTCCGAGTGGAAACAGGTATCTTAACGTCTGTCTCCGTCGTCGGGATGAGACGTCTGAGCTGGAGTGGAAGTGGCCGGAGGATACCCTGGTGATTGACGTCGTTGATTCCGGCCCGGGTGTTGACCAGGAGACACTAACACATCTGTTTGAGCCGTCTAATTCCAACAAAGTACAAGGCTTGGGTATCGGGCTTGCCTATGCTCGCAGCATGACCAGGGTAAGGTCCGGGGATGTAATTCTGGCCAGAAGTGATCATCGAGGTGCATGCTTTACAGTATACCTCCCGTTTTCTGATGCAGCAGGCGCTACTACTTGACCCGCCGACGAGAAAGGAATTACCATGAATGTCTTCTTTGTGGACGATGAGCCCGCGGTAGTGATAAGTGTTACGGAGTTTCTTCAAGGCGAGGGCTTTGTTGTACGGACCTCCCCGTCGATATGTGACGCCGTGCGTATTATGTCTGGGGATGTTGAGACGGATTTAGCGATCTTTGACATGCTGTTTCCCGGGGCGCCCAACGGTGGGCTGGATCTGATCAGGGAGTGGGCCATGCGGAGACCGGATGCGCCTTGTATTGTTCAGACAGCACACGGTTACTTGGACCGGGTGCCCGAGTGTTTGAACCTCGGCGCGTCCAACTACATAACCAAAGATGGGGAAATGGACCTGCTTGCATCTGTCCTTATGGTGGCGGCGAAGAAACGTGTGCAGGCCGTTCGGAACTTGCTTAGTCAACGATTTTCCGAATGGGCCCTGCAAAACGAATGCGCCCATTTGTTAGGCGATGGGGAGGCGCCTGCCAACGCGTCAGGAAAATCGGCTGATGAGCGGCTGGTCCATTACTTCCATGTTATCTGTAAGCGTATGGAACTGCCATCGCTGCCGTCTGGCGCATCAGGCACGCTGGCCTTGGGGCTGCTTCTGCCGTTGAGTGATGATGGAATCCTGGCGGAGTGCTCTGTCAAGGTTGTCACGGCCGGAGAGCAAGAATTGGAGCGTAAGGTCAGAACAGACTTGCAGGCACTACCGGATATTCAGCCTCTTCTCGCCTACCTGATGGATCCTGGTGGGGCCAGCGAACTACGGGCCAATTGTTCTTCCAAGGGAATGTGGGGGCGAATCGAATTGCAGGCGAATGCGGCTTTGAGTGGTCCGGATTGTGAGCGGCTTAGGGATCTTCTGCTGGGCAGACAGGCTCCCCAGACGGACATTGAGATCGGTCTGGTCCTGTGGGCTCTTGAATTGACAGCGCTGGGTGCGGTCGCCAAAGTACAGATAGATCCAGGAGCCAATACCACCACGGTGATTCTCCAGGCGCCATTGGTCCCGTAGGCAACTCCCAATACCTGTTCTGGAGAACTGATCCGCCTACGGCCTAGTCGTTTCTGACGGCGCCGAAGGCGCCTGGGGTAATGTCTTGACCCATGAGCATATTTACCGTGCGGGGCGAATGGGGTGTGTCCGCCGTGGAGCCTCTATCGTAATGGCGAGGTTAGCGTGTTATAATATTTGACGTCTGGAATGAGAGTTTACCTCCTTCTTCTACGGAGACTTGCGATGCAATTTTGTTCGCATCTGTTGCGGCGGCCCGGCCGGTTGACGTCGATTGTACTTTTCCTGGCGTGCCTTGGGTCCTGGATCGTCGCGCCTCCAGTCGTTCGGGCTGAAGGCGGATCGCTGGTGATTCCCGCCTGGTCGTTTGCTCGGGGAAACGCCCGGATTTACGCCGACCCGAGCCAGTACGCCGACGCCGGACCGGTCGTAGGCTCCGGTCCGCGAGAGGCCTGGGGCTGGATCGTCGAATACGATGTCGATATCCCCGTCACCGCCAAGTACACGCTGCAGATATGCTACGCATCAACCGACGCCAGGCCGCTGGATGTCTGCATCGACGACGGCGACCCGAACGACTGCTGCATGGGAGTGACGTTTGCTCCGGCGGCGGCTGGGCGAGAGGCCGGGCTTACGTCAAACAGCAGCGGAGCCAGGTGGGAAGGGCTTTACAAACGCGGTTCGCTTTCGCTTCAACAAACTGAATTGGACAAGGGAATCCATACTATCAGGCTCGTCAGACGCGGGAAGCTCCCGCACATTTTTGCGTTGCGTCTTGACACGCCGACGGAATTCCCAGACGACTACAAACCACCCGTGTACAAGGTGCGGGACATCAAGAGCGTTCCGGAGGCGTTTCGAAAGGCGTTCCCGCCTTCCGGGGGAAAGACGCCGCCCGTGCTGGAGTTGGCTCCGGCGCGATCGCCCGGATCGTTGGAGATCCCCGCCTGGACATTCGATCGCGGAAACGCCGAGATCCTCGCGAGCCCCGACAGATACGCCGACGCCGGACCGATGGCTGGCGGCGGGTCGAGCGGGTCCGGTGAGACCAGCGTTGAATACGACATAGACTTTCCCGTCAGCGGCGAGTACACGGTCCAGATTCGTTATTCCGCCGCCCAGGCCAGACCCGCCGACGTGTGGTTCGATGGAAAACGAGTGGGCAAGGGCTGCTGCGGTGTGACGATCGGTTCGTCTCGCTTTGAACGGCCGGTCAAACTGTCGTGGAGCAGCAGAATCGCAAGATGGGAGCAGCTTCGCGATCGGGGCAGGCTTGTCAGGCTGTCGGCGACCAAGGGCAAACACACGCTGAGATTGTCCCGTCGCGGCGGGCTGCCTTACCTGCTGGCGGTGCGTTTCAGCACTCAGGAGGCTTTCGCCAAGGGCTGGAAGCAGTCCGAACGTAAGGTGAAGCATATTGACAGAGTCCCGCCACGGTATCGCAGCGTGTTTTTGACTCCCGGGGCGGTTAACACTGCGGCGTTTCGGCTGGCTTTGGCTGACACTGTGGCGAGCTTTGGCGCTGGATATCCCCGCGGGCGCGAGTATTTGAAGCAACTGTCGGAATTGGAAGCCAAGGAGAGTGCGGCGCGGAACGCAACGCCCCAGGCCGGGCCGGAGGTTGCCAACGCACTGAAGGCTCTCCGCCGCGAGGCGCTGCTGGATCATCCGGAACTGAAGTTCGACAAGCTCCTGTTTCTCAAGCGGAAGGTTGACGGATACGGGCACACCTATTCCGATCAGCACAGGGGCGACATGGCGGGCGGTCTTTGCATTCTCTCGCCCGTGCGGCCTGACGGCAAGGTCACCAAACTCATACCGGAGCTGGACGGCGGGCTGTTCGATCGGTTCGATCTGTCGTACGATGCGAAGAGAGTGGTCTTCAGCTACAGGAAGAACCCCAAAGCGGGGCTCCGAATCTACGAGGTCGGAGTCAACCCCGACACCGGTGTGATGGTCTCCGGCTCGTTGAGGCAGTTGACCTCCGGCGGCGGCGACGAAGACGCCGAGGCGATTGAGCGAAACAAGAACCGGATAATGTGTGTCGGCCGCGAGTTCGACGACATGGACCCGGTCTACCTGCCTAGCGGTAAGATCATGTTCACGTCCACCCGCGCGATGCAGGTCGTTTTCTGTGCGCCCGGAGCGTCAGTTACGAACCTGTTCGTTATGGACGCCGACGGGAAGAACCTCCGCCGCGTTTCCGACAGCCCGGTCAACGAAACCGCTCCTTCGGTGATGGACGACGGGCGCGTGATCTACACGCGGTGGGAGTACGTCGACAAGGGCTTGGGCAACGGTCAGAGCCTCTGGGCGGTTCGTCCCGACGGAACGGGCGTAGACCACGTTTACAAGAACAATACGATGTGGCCGGCGGCGATGAGCAACGCCCGCAGCATTCCGGGCTGTCGTAAGATCGTCACGGTCTCCGGCGGACACCATTTTGCAGCCGTCGGTCCGGTCGTGATAGTCGACCTGCGCCACAGCCGACGCACCACCGAGGCGATGAACTGCATTACTCCCGAACTCGAATATCCTACGTCGATGGGGTATCCCCACAGCAAGTTCGGCACGTTCATGGACCCGTATCCGTTCAGCGAGAAGTTCTTCCTGGTTTCGCACAGGTTCGGATACTTCCAGTACAGACGCAATCGCGGTGACAAGAACCGCACCGAGCCGCGTTACGAGCTTTATGCACTGGACTCATGGGGCAATCGGGCCAAACTGTACGGCGATCCGGACATAGGCTGTTTCGAACCGCTTCCGCTCCGCCCGCGCCGCAAACCGACGGAGGTCTCGGCGCTCGAGACCGCCGGAGCCAAGACAGGGCGCGCCGCGATGTTTATCCAGGACATATATGTCGGGATGAAGGGAATCCAGCGGGGCAGAGTCAAGTACGTGCGGGTTATGGGAGCCTTGCCCTGGCCTTGGAACGAGCGAGGCATCTCGTGGCGGCTCGGACATAACGCCGACCCGCATCGCAAGAGGATTTACGGGGTGGCGAAGGTGCACGAAGACGGATCTGCGTATTTCACCGTACCGGCGGGCGAGAACATCTTCTTCCAGGCTTTGGACGAGGATTTCATGGCGCTGCAGCAGATGCCGTCGTTCATTAACATGATGCCCGGCGAGACCAGGTCCTGCGTGGGCTGCCACGAGCTGCGCAAGAAGGCTCCGGACCTTCGCACGCGTCCGACCGCGGTGAAACACAAACCCCAGACGCTCGTCCCCCAGCCGGGCGACAAGGGCGTTCGAGTGGTCCATTACGCATCAGACGTTCAGCCGGTTCTCAACAAGCATTGCGTCGGATGTCACAGCGGAGCCAAACCAAAAGGGCGCCTCGATCTTACCGGCGAGCCGACCCGACAATGGTGCCGCTCCTACGAGAATCTGATCAACAAGAGGCTTGTAAGCTTCGCCGACTGTCGTTACGGAAGCTCCAACTTCAACGCCGTCCCGCCCCTGTCGCGCGGTTCGCACTTGAGCAAGATGATCGCACATATGCGCAAAGGACCGTGCCAAACGAAGATCACCCGCGCCGAGTTCATCAGGGTGGCAACCTGGATCGACGCCAATGTTCCGTATTATGGGACCTATAGAGGCAAGAGAGATCTCCGGGACAAAGACTGCCCGGACTTCCGCCTGCCGCCCCTGGCGACCGGTCGGTAAACGCTTCAGCGGACGGGCCTACTTGCGCTGTTTTTGCTTTTTGGCTTTGGCGGCTTTGGCGGCTTTCATCTTGGCGTCGATTCGGTTGAAGGCTTCGACGACTTTCTTCGGCCAGCGGAAGACCGGCGCCTTGGTCGGGTCGTAACCGCGCAGGTGCGGTTGATCCAGTCGTTTGGCTGGGGGCGTGTAGACCCAGGCGTTCTTTCGAAACGAGCTGTCGAGAAGTTTCGCCAACTCGGGCAGATGTTCTTTTATCTGTTTACGCGTGGTGATGTGGCAAACGTGCTTGCCGTCAGGCCCGACGACTTCCAGCGAACTCTGGCCTCCGGCGAATTTCCCTCTCATCGTCCCGTTGCAGTTGAACCACGCCTGGACGCCTTCGGCCCAGAATTCTCCGGTGTTGTTCATTCCGTATCCGCGGTACCGTCCGGTTTTCCTGGCTTTTTCGAACATCTCCTGAAAACTCTCTTTGGACCTTCCGTCCAGTTGCGCGATCGCGCCCTGAATGATGTGCCCGAATTCGTGGACGAAGATGCTCTCTCCGCCCCAGGGATCGCCTTTGAAGCACAGCAGGTTCTCCTCGGCGCAGATCAGCGGGTTCCCGCCCAGCCCGCGGGCTCGCATGTCCCACCAGGGCGACATTCCGCGACACTCGGGCATGTCGGTGGTCATTTCATTGTACGCCATCACGCCTATGTAAACGTTCCGCGCGGCGACTTTCTTCATAACGTCCGGTCGATTCGCCAGCATCTTCCGCATCAGATGCGCTGCTTCGGCCAGCGCGTACTTGGAGACTTTCTCCGAACTGACAATCAGCACCCCGTCGACCGCGATGTGCTGTTTGTAGAACGGGTCGCGCGTCTTCAGCAGTTTGGCGATTCTCTCCGAATCGCTCGACGGCTTCTTGTCCGTTTTGGCGCCGCCGACAGCGCCGGTCGCCATAAACACGCCAACCGAAATCACAAGAGCCGACACTGCCGACAAGAACAATCTTCTAAGCATGTTTCATTCCTTCAAACCTCCGGGGGATGGCTCGCGGGCAGAATATCATCGGGGAGGTGAATTAACAACAACCAGTCGACGGAAACGGCGTTAGCAGGAGACTTCTGTAACAATTGCGGCGTTCTTGTTCTTGCTGACAGTTCGAAAAAGATTGGTCTTGCGGGATGTGCGCGTACAATAGCGTTGGGCTCCGAATTCCGGTGATCCTCGGCAATATGGAAAGGGCAAGCTATGAAGGCAATTCGACAGATTGGTTCGCTGGCGTTTGTGTTGGGCCTGTTCGTTTCGGTGTTTGGGGGCTTGCCGTGGCATGTTCTTGTCGCCGACGATCCGGTCATACCGCTGTGGTTGAAGATTGCTGTGTTCTGCCTGTTGGGCGGGATACTTGTAGTGCTGGGAACGCTTGCGTGCGAACGGAAGCGATTTCAAAGCATGGCCGGCCGGGAGGCTCCCGCCGGGCCGGAGACTGACGGATCGGTCCTTCTGTTGAACTCCGACAAGGTTCCGGGCAAGGATGTCTCTGAAATTCTGGGGCTTGTTCAGGGGCACACCGTCTTCGCGGTTTCGCTGGGTAAGGATCTGTCTGCGATAGTTCGCCTTCTGCTTGGCGGGGAGCTTACCGAATACACCGAGATGATGGGCAAAGCCCGCACCGCGTCGACCGCCAGGATGACCGCCGAAGCCGCCGCATTGGACGCCGATGCGATAATAAATGTTCGCTACATGACCACCAGCGTAGTTGGAACCGCCGCTGAACTGCTCGTGTACGGTACGGCGGTGAAACTCGGCTAGCTCGCCTGCGTAGTGGTGGTTGGTTTCGATATTGTGTTTACGCTGGATTGTCGGGAGCCCACAACATGAATACTGAACGTTTCCGGGTATCGTTTGACGGTAAGTCGTTTGAGGTCGCCGCCAATGTCCGCCGGGCCGGGCCGGACTTGCTCCTGTTGATTCATGGGCTTGCTTGCTCCAGGGATACCTATTGCTACATCTGGGATCGCAGTGATTTTGCGGAGTATTCTGTATTGGCGATGGATCTTGTCGGGTTCGGGGACTCTGACAAGCCGGGCGATTTCCCCTACACGATGAAGGCCCAGGGGCAAGTGGTCGCTGAATTCCTGGCGCGGTTTCCACACGGGAAGCTGCACCTGGTCGCCCACAGTATGGGCGGGGCTGTCGGTTTGCTTCTGCCCGCTGGAATTCTGAACTCTGTGGAGACATTCGCAAATGTTGAAGGCAACCTGACCGGTGATGATTGCGATTTCATCGAGGATAGCGATATGTGCAGTCGAGGAATGAAGAACGCCGGCCCGGACGTTATTGCAGCCGAGATAATACCCAAAATGCGAGCAAGATACGCAGACTCGGGACCGGGCTACGCCGCCGTAGACTCCACTAACGCCGATGTTCTCCACCGAAGCTCCGAATCGCTGGTCGCCCGGTCTGACAGCAATGAACTGCTGGACTTGTTCGATGCTCTGGATTGCCGAAAGGCCTATTTCTACGGGAGCAGGAATTCCGAACACCCCACGGTGAAGGCCGTTCGGGACATTCCGAAAGTCGAGATAGGGCACAGCGGTCATTTTCCGATGAGCGATAACCCCGAGGATTTTTACAACCGATTGCACGCGTTCATAACGGGCTGAATTATGATGCGGAACAAACGAAGGCGGCCTGAGCTTCGGCGTGTTATTATGCAACGCTCGTGAGCAATGTCAGCGGGCGATGAAAGGAGCACTATGGAAACTGAGATCGTTGCATTCGACAACGCGGTTCATCGAGATCAGGTTATCGATCTCTGGAAGCGGGTGTTTGCTTACAAGGCCCCGCGCAATGCTCCAGTGCTGGTGATCGACAAGAAGCTCGCCTTCGGCGACGGTCTGTTGTTTGTAGCCGTCAGCGATGACCGCGTGGTCGGCACGATTATGGCGGGGTACGACGGGCACAGGGGATGGATCTACTCGTTGGCGGTGGACCGCAAGCATCAGCGTCGGGGGATCGGCTCGCAGCTTCTGAGTCACGCCGAAAGCCGCCTGGCCTCGCTGGGTTGCGTGAAGATCAACCTGCAGGTTCTGGACGGAAACGATCTGGTCGAGGAGTTCTACGAGGCCAACGGATACCTCGCCGAACCGAGACTCTCCATGGCCAAAACGATTCAGGCGAACATCGAATGAAGTTCTCCAGGGTGATTTACATCGGCGGAGCCCCGCTTGTCGGAAAAACCACCGTTGCGCGCATTATTGCAGAGCGGCTGGGCTACAACTGCATTTCCACCGATGCATGCACGGAGTTGCTCGGGGGACGCTGAGCTTTGGAACACATGGGGCGCCGGGTCCTCAAGTCTTTCTTTGCCCTTGACATCATACGAGTTATGCTGATAATTAATTTGTCGATTTGACGGGCATGTAGTGGTTGACAGTTCAACGGAGCAGATGCTTCTTTGCGTCTCAGGAGCGGCTGATGATGCGGATCGAATCAGTCTTCAATTGCGTTTGGCGCGGGGTGGTTTGCCTGTGAGAAGGAGTTGAGCGATGAACTCGTCCCGTATCGTGAAAGTCTGTGCGATTCTCCTGATTCTCAGCGCCGTTGCTGTTGCGGCGTTGGTGGTTCCGTCTGACATTGAGCTTCCCGGGACCCAGCCGGGCGAGGTCAGCAATCTCGAATCCCCAGACAAATGCGACAACTGTCACGGCGGGTACAACACTGCGGTTGAACCGGCCCACACGTGGCGCGGGAGCATGATGGCTAACGCGGGGCGCGATCCGATCTTCTGGGCGACCGTCGCCATAGCCGAACAGGACTTCGACGGCGTGGGCGATCTGTGCATCCGCTGTCATTCGACGACCGGTTGGCTTGCAGGGCGCTCGACGCCTACGGACGGATCGGGCCTTGCCGCGGGTGACGACGACGGTGTCGACTGCGACTACTGCCACAAACTCACCAACCCCGACAACTCCGAGCACGCCGGAGAAATGAACGCGCCGTATATCGCCAACGACGGCGGTAATCCGCCGGATGCCTATTACGGAAGCGGAATGGGGTCGTTGTGGGGCGGCAACCAGAAAATAGGTCCCTACTCGGATGCAGACGCCAAGCACAAGGTCCTGTCATCAAACTTCCATCGTTCATCGGATCTCTGCGGAACCTGCCACGACGTGTCGAACTCGGCGGTGGGGGACCTGGCGCACAACAACGGGGCGCAGACCCCTCTTGCCCAGGGAACGTTCAGCGGGCAGTTGGGCGGCGCCGTCGCCAACAAAGCCGCCTTCAACAACTTTCCGTTCATGTACGGGGTCGTCGAACGCACATTCAGCGAGCACAAGGCAAGCCTGCTGGCCCAGACGCCCGTATCGAGCTACCACCAACTTCCGGTTGAACTCCAGGCCGGTGCGATCCGGGCTTCGTACGAAAGTTCGATTATAGCCGGCGCTTCAGGCGACTACGAAGACGGAGCAACCCGTCTCTTTACCTGCCAAACCTGTCATATGCGCCCCGTGACCGGGCGGGGATGCAACAAGAACCCGCCCGTCCGCAAGGATCTGCCCATGCACGACCTGACGGGCGGAAACTACTGGATGCCCGACGTGATCAAGTATCTCGATGCGAGAAACGAACTCCGCCTGGGCGGGGGGCTGACCAGCGATCAGATTGCGGCGCTTGACGATGGAAAGCTCCGAGCCCAGAAGCAACTCAGCCAGGCCGCCTCGATCACGGTCGAAGGGCAAACGCTCAAGATTGTAAACCTGACTGGGCACAAGCTTATCAGCGGATATCCCGAAGGGCGGCGGATGTGGGTTAACATTCGATGGTATGACTCCGGGGGCAGTCTGCTCCGAGAGGACGGTAAGTACGGAGTCGTTGCGACCCTGGATCTTGACGGAGACCAGACGCCTGAAACGCCCGTCAAATCGATAATCGATCTCCACGACCCCAACACGAAAATATACGAGGCCCATTACGCGATGACCCAGCAATGGGCTCAGCAGTTGCGGACCCTGGGCTACCCCGCCGACATGTCTCTGAGTTACGACCGAGTCAGCGGAGCAGTGAACAAGACGCTGGGGCAACTGGCGTCCCAGCCCGCCGGATCGCACTACGACACCTTCCACTTCGTTCTGAACAATTATGTCTCGAAAGACAATCGAATTCCCCCGTACGGTATGAGCTATGACGCATCCGGGATTCGCAACACTCTCCCCGTTCCCGCCAGTCAATACGGAGACCCGGGCTCCGGAGGAAGATATCGTCATTGGGACCGGATCACTCTCAATCCGCCCCAGGGCGCCGCATATGCGGCGATCGATCTGCTCTACCAGCCGACCAGTTGGGAGTACATCCAGTTCCTGTACCTTGCGAACAATAAGCAGAACGCGTTTCTCGCCAACGAGGGCGAGTATCTGCTGGATGCATGGTTGAACACGAATATGGCGGCTCCATACGTCATGGCTTCAACCGAGTGGGCCCGCCCCCCGCTCGTTCCGGGCGACACCAATGGCGACGATATCGTCGACGGAACCGACTACGCCAATTTCGTCGCCCAGTTCGGCGGACCGCCCGCCGAAGACAGCGCCGACTTCAACGGCGACGGACGCGTCGACCTGCTTGACTTTGTGATACTGCGACTGAACTTCGGAACCGGAGCCGATGGGCCGCCGATCATCGTCGACTCGCCCAAAGGGCTTCCGGAGGCGGTCGTGGAAACTCTGACTACGTGGGGGGCCGACAACAAGGGCGATCCGGTCGAAGTTGACGCTTTCCGGGGCGGGGAAACAGTCGAGATCACCGCTGACGTCGTCGGAGCCGGAGGGATCCCTCTGGGCGGAGCCCAGGTGTTCGCCGAAGTAATCGACACCAGCGGTGAGCTTGTAACGTCTCTGCAGGGCTTCACCTCGGAAAAGGGCCAGGCGCTGCTCAAGTGGAAAACAGGCAGGCGTCAGGCGTCGGGGGCTTACATTGTCCTGGTCACGGCGGTAATCAAGAGCGGTTACAAGTTCGACGCCGACCAGGGACAACCGGCGGTGGAGTTTTCGATAGAATGACCGCCGCAGACATGAAACTGCATCGCAGTTGATTGCGGGATTGGGTGACAATCGCCGTTTACTGTCGAAACTCAGGAAGGAACTTGCCCGGAATCTGTCCGCTGTTTATGATATGTTCACATGCGGATAGGACCTGACTAGGGAGAGGCGGTGCTTGCGGCCGGGGAGCCGTCCAGTTCATTTGCGGGTGAATGGAGCCAGTGACCGGATAACCGCAATCTGGAGTATGTTGGACTTATGGACAAACCGATGTTCACCAAAGAGCAGATGATTCGAATTGTGGCTGAGGACGTCAGTAACGGCAAGCGCCTGTCTGCGGTGCGCAGAGACCTGGCGACAGCGGGGTATTCCCCCGAAGAGACCCACGAGATCATCACGGGAGCGGTCGAGGGGCGTCGTGAGCGACGAGAGCAGCGGGAGTCGGCCGGACTGGCCGCCGGTCCGGTCATTATGATTCTCGGGCTTGTCATTATGGCGCTGACCTTCGTAAGCACTGGGTCGGGATGGGCGGTTCTCGTACCGGGCGGGCTCTTTGCCTATGGAGGATACGTCTGGCACGGTAAACCCGGAAGTGAATAACGCAGAAAATGACTGCCCCGCCGGGTGTCTTGATGTTGGCGGGCGCGTCGGGCAATGAACGTTGGCGAACGGCAAGTACAGTGATCGCAAATGAACGAGCATGAAAATCCTGAAGACGTTCTGACGGCTGAGATGCGCGCCATTGCGTTGGAACAGATCAAAAGCGGTGCGGCCGAGGAGCACATCGAGGCGTTACTCGTTGCAAAAGGGCTTGATCCAAAGGCGGCGACCGACTTGGTTGCGGACGTCATCCGGACGCGTTACGACTCGGGCAAAGGTTTGGGATTCAGCGCCGCCGGAGTGAATACCATGCTGATGGGCGCTGTCACCGTCGTTGGCGGCGTCGTGCTGCCGCTCATTGAACAAGGCTACGGAGGCCAACCTATCTACTATATAAGTTGGGGAGCGATCATATTCGGCAGCATCAGGTTCTTCCTGGGGCTGATGGAGTACTTTGGGCTGTGATGTCCGCATCGTCGTCGCCTCACCTCATAACAAATGTGTAGCCGGTTGTTTTCCCGCGGCGTGCGGCGTGATATTATCGGGGATCTGCGACTGGGAGATTCCGATGAGAGAACTGTTTGGCGTTATGGCGTTCGTGCTTGCCACGGGCGGTCTTGAGATTGGCACAGCGGCCCCGAAGAATCTGCCGTCTGTTGGCAAATCGGCGGGCAAACCAGAGTGTATCCGCAAGATCGATCTGAAGGATTTCGGCGGTATGGTCGCTCGGTTCGGCGATCTGGACGGAGACCGACAGGCCGATGTTGTCTTTGTCCAAAGCGCCGGTCAGCAGATTACCTGCATCACAGCGCTTGACCTGGAGGGCAAGATTCTCTGGCGCCGCGGAAAGGCTGATGCGAAACATAGAAGCCTGAGTTCCGACGTCGCCGTTCAGATCTACGACTGGGATAACGACAAGGAAAACGAAGTGATCGTTATCGAGGGCAAGACCCTTCGCATTCTCAATGGGGCTACCGGGAAGGTCGAGCAGGAGGCCCCGGCGCCGAGCAATGACAGCATTCTGATTGCCAATTTCGCCGGAGCATCGCGCCCCAACGACCTGGTGATCAAGGATCGCTACACGAACATCTGGGTGTACGACAAAGACCTGAAGCTCAGGTGGAAAAAATCACTCGCTACGGGGCACTTCCCGATGAATATCGACGTCGATGGCGATGGTCGTGATGAACTGCTTTGCGGTTACACGCTCTTCAATCACGATGGCGAGGTCCGCTGGGAATTCCGGAAAAGCCGAAGTATCCACGATCACAATGACGCCCTCGATATCGACGACATGGATGGTGACGGCAAACCGGAGATTGCGATTGCTTGCAGCAGCGACAGCGTTCTGCTGAATACCGATGGGAAGATCCTCTGGCGAAAACCGCATAAGCACTCGCAGCACGCGGTAATCGGCGCGTTCGCGGCGGGCAAATCGGGCAAGCAGGTTGTGTTCGTTGATCGAATTAACTCGCGTGACCCCAAAGGCGGAATCGTTTACTGCTACGACAAGGTTGGCAATGAGTTATGGCGAACTGCGCCCCAGGGCGGGATCACCATCGCCAGTACGATTGACGGTTGGTCGGGGGTCAGGAACCGAAGTTTCCTGCTGCTGTATCGCCGCCACAAGGGACCTCCGGTGCTTCTGGACGGGAGCGGAAAGATCGTCGCTGAGTTTCCGTTTCCGCCCGCAAAAGCCCGTTCGGGCTATGGTTCGCACTTCGCCCAGCATTTCGACGCCTTGGGCGATTCGCGAGAGGAGGTGTTCGTTTACAACGCTCTGGCCTTGTGGGTCTATCGCAATGCATCGCCCGCGCCAGCGGACCTGCCCAAGCCCAAACGCGGCGCCGATCGGCGTATCTATAACGCCACGTTTTATGTAGGCTGGCAGTAGGGGCGTCCGGCGTGATATCATTATGGGGTCGTATCCAGGAGATTCCGATGAAAAATCTGCTTCGTGTCGTCGTATCGATCCTTGCAGTGTCGGGTGTCGCGGTTGGCGATGACGCTGAGGGCCCTGTCTCGTTCTGGGACTTCGACGGATCACTGAAAGACACTCGCGGAGCCAGCAAGGATAATCTCACCGCTCGCGGGGCGGCGGGGCGGTTCGTAACTGCTGCTCAAGTTCCCGGAGTGTCGGGCAAGGCTTTGGCGCTTGGTGTCAAGTCAGGCGATGCGGGCTTTGCAGCGGCGGTGAGTTCTGCGGACGTGAAACTTGGCCCCAGCTACACTATCGCCGCCTGGGTTCTTCCATTGCAGACCGACCAGTGGGACCGCCTCGTGCTGAACTGGGGAACTTCCGGGTACGCATACCATTTAGCGATCCACAACGGGATGCTGAGTCTCTATCACGGCCAGAGCAACGGTAAATATGTTTTCGCCGAGGGCGGCAGGGTGCGCCCCGGCCGGTGGGCGCATCTGGTGGGCCTGGCCAGACGAAACGACAAAACTCCCGACAAGTCGACGCTGGAAGTTTACTTAAACGGAAAACTGGTCGCTTCGGCTTTGTACGACGGTACGATAGCGACTCTCAAACGCGAAGGGCTGGGAATAGGCGACTGGGCGCAAGGGAAGGGCGGAGCCTCACGTTTTCGCGGGTACGTTGATGAACTGTCGATCTGGTCCCGAGCGCTGCCAGCCGCTGATATCGCAAAGCACTACGCCAAACGCGCCGCAACGCTCAAGAGTCTGGCTGCGATCGCAGCAAAGGTCGAACTCACCGGACGCACCGGGCTTAAGGAACTTGGCGTGAAGGAGATCGTCTTCGCCGAGCGCCATCCCGGTCGCGATCCGCAGGGGCACTACTACGCGAACTTCGGATACTCGTGCACGGACGAGAACCTCTGGATCCACGGTAAAGACGGCGGGCGGCTGTGTAAATTGAACGTCGCATCCGGCGAGATAAGGGCGCTGCTGGACGATCCCAAAGGCGCCGTTCGCGATCCACAGGTCTCGTACGATGCCAAGAGGGTGCTGTTTGCCTATCGCAAGGGTGGGACGCACTACTACAATCTCTACGAGATCGACATCGACGGCAAGAACCTGCGACGGATCACCAAAGGCGCCTGGGACGACATTGAACCGGCGTACCTGCCGGATGGGGGAATAGTGTTCGCCTCAGCCCGCTGCAAGCGATACATAGGCTGCTGGCTGGCGCAGACGGCGATTCTGTTCCGCTGCGACTCAGATGGAACCAATATGCGAATGCTCTCTTCCGGGTCGTTCACCGAAAACACCCCTTCAGTACTTCCCGACGGGCGTGTGCTGTACACGCGTTGGGAATACGTCAATCGCGATCCGGTGGTGTTCCACCACCTCTGGACGATGAACCCCGACGGTACGAACCAGGCTGCGTTTTTCGGAAACATGCATCCGGGCGGCGTGTTCATTGACGCACGGGCCATCCCGGGCACGGACCGGGTGGTGTTTATCAACTCACCCGGCCACGGGCGAAACGAGCATACGGGCTTTGTGGCCACCGTTACCGACAAGAATGGACCTGATGAGCGGTCATCGATGCGGAATGTCTCCAAGCGGCGCGATTTCCGCGATCCGTGCGCGGTTGCGAAAGACGCTTTTCTCGCCGCCAAGGGTAATCAGATAGTCCTGATGAACTCCTCCGGAGCCATTGAGGTCGTCCACACCGCCGATGCGATGGTGCACGAACCGCGCCCTGTTGTCGTTCAAACCAAACCGCGCGTGGTCCCGTCGCGAGTGGACCTGTCGAAAACGACCGGTACGATGATGATGAGCAACGTCTACATCGGACGCAATATGGGCGGTGTCAAGCGCGGCGCGATAACCAAGCTCCTGGTGCTCGAAGATCTCCCCAAGCCCGCCAATTTCCACGGCGGCGGGTCCCAGCCGTTGGGGCACGGCGTGACCTCCACGCTGAAGCGCGTGCTTGGCGCGGTTCCGGTCGAGTCCGACGGGTCGGCGCACTTTGAAGTGCCCGCCATGCGGAGCATTTACCTGGCCGCCCTCGACGAAAACGGTCTGTCGGTAAAGCAAATGCGAAGTTTCATCACGCTCCAGCCGGGCGAGAAGCTCAGTTGCGTGGGATGTCACGAGCAACGAACCAAAACGCCCGACATCGCCGCGGTCGGAAAGCTCAAGGCGATGGCGCGCCCTGCGAACAAGATCGAACCGTACGCGGGCATCAGGCAGATTCCCGACTTCCCGCGAGACATCCAACCGATTCTCGACCAGCACTGCATAAAGTGTCACAACTCAAAGGACCGCAAGGGCAACGTGATCCTGACTGGCGACCGCGGGCCGGTGTTCTCCCACAGCTACTACGAACTGTTCTTCCAGTGGCAGATCAAGGACACCGCGGGCAATCCGACAAACGGAAGCGGAAGGCAGAAGGGCAACGATAAACCGTACACGACGTACAGTTCGGCCTCGGCGCTGATGAAGAAAATTGACATGCATCACAACAAGGTCAAGCTCAGCGATATCGAGCGGACGACGGTGCGACTGTGGATCGACGCGTCGGCTCAGTATCCGGGAACCTACGCGTCAATTGGCACAGGGCAGATCGGCGGGTGTTGGGGAGCCAACAAGTACGTTCGAATGATGGCCGACAACTGGCCCGATACTCCCGCCGCCAAAACCGCCATCGATAAACGATGCGGGAAATGTCACGGACGCAAACTGCCCAGACACGTCACCGATCTTATCCCGGTGTCGTTCGGCGATATGCTTTCGTGGGAGCGCCCCTTGAGCAGATTCTCTCGGCATCGCGTGTTCAACCTCACCAATCCCGACAAATCGCTCGTTCTGACTGCTCCGCTTGCAAAGAAGTCCGGCGGATACGCAGAGGGCAAGCCCGACCACAAGCCCATACGCGAGAACCTCGCCGCGGCGCCGAAGGCGATCAAGCATCCGGTGATATTCGCCGACAAAACCGATCCGGACTACAAGAAGATTCTTACGCATGTGCAGGCGGCAGGGGCTAAGCTCGACGAGATCAAGCGATTCGACATGCCCGGTTTCAAGCCCAACTCCCATTACATCCGCGAAATGAAACGCTATAAAGTGCTCGACCCTGCGTTTGACCTGAAGACCCAGGAGATCGATGTCTACGAAATGGATATGAAGTACTGGCGGTCGATGTGGCATAAGCCTGTGAAAGACAAGGAGTAACGGATGCGCAAGGGTTTGACGGCGGTATTGCTGTGCGGGTTGGCGTCTCTGGCGGTTATCCCGCCGGCGACGGCGGCTGAGAGAAAGCCGATCGACGGTCTGGAATACACTCGCCAGGCCGACGTGATCTACCATCGCAAGCACGGTGTTGCGCTTACGATGGATGTGATATTCCCGAAGAAGCAGAACCGAGCGGCGGTCATCTACGCGGTTAGCAGCGGGTTCAATTCGCACCATAAATGGATCGAAGGAACGCGGTTCGCCAAGAACATGAGCATGCTGCTCGATCGCGGATACACCGTTTTTCTCGTCGTACACGGAAGCACGCCGAAGTTCACGATCCGCGAAACATACGCCGACATCCGCCGTTCGATCCGCTTCATCCGCTACAACGCAAAGTCGTACGGAATCGATCCGGACCGTATCGGGATGTCAGGCGCGTCCGCCGGTGGGGTGATCTCGCTGATGATGGGCGCCGCACCGCAGGAGGGCGATCCCAAGGCCCGCGACCCGATCGATCGCGTATCTACACGGCTCCAGGCGATAGGCTGCTTCTACCCGGCCAGCGATTTGATCAACTTCCAGAAAGAAGGCGAGAACGTTCTGAAAATAGCGGCCGCTCACAGACATCTCGGATCCTACCAGTTCCGGGATCACGATCCAAAAACGAACAGCTACAATCTTATCACCGATCCCAAACGGATCGCTGAACTGCTGGCCGACAATTCGCCGATAACGCACGTAAGCGCTGGCGATTCGCCGACGCTCATCGTCCACGGCGAAAAGGATCGCCTGGTCCCGCTGCTTCAGGCTTCGAAGATGATAGACGCACTGAAGGCTGTCGGCGTGAAATCAAAACTCGTCGTCGCCAAAGGCAAAGGGCACTCCTGGCGGGACCAGTGGACCAACGAAATGAAACACATCGCCGACTGGTTTGATGTGCATCTGGCGCCGAAAAAGAAGTGAGCTAACCGAACGCAACGGAAATCCGACGGACAAAATGAAAGGTTTCAATCATGCAGAAGCGAACCGTAAGCAGGCGTGACTTTGTCAAGAGCGGGGCAGTAGCGGCCGTTGCGATCGGACTACCGACTGTCGTCCCCAGCGCGGTCATTGGCGCCGATGCGCCGAGCAAGCGCGTACACGTGGGCCAGATCGGCTGCGGCAATATCTCCAACTACCATTCGCATTATATGAACAGGATGAAGGACGTTCGCGTAGTGGCCGTCAGCGACGCCTACAAAACTCGCCGAGACCGCAAAGCCGCGATGTTGAACAAGCTTTACGGCGGGAAAGACATCGCCAAGGCTCACGCTGACTTCCGTGAATTGCTGGTTCGCGACGATGTTGACGCCGTCGTCGTGGCCGCACACGATAATTGGCACACTCCGATGTCCATCGCCGCAGCGCAGGCCGGCAAGGACGTATACTGCCAGAAACCGCTGGCGTTGGACCTGGGACGCACCGCGCTGTTGAGAAAAGTGGTCAACGAGAAGAAGCGAGTATTCCAGTTTGGGACCCAATACCGATCGCAGGGCAGATGGCGGCAGTTGGTTGAACTGGTCCGAAACGGATATATCGGAAAGCTGAAGCGGATCGATGTCTGGTCCCGCGACGTGTCGTTCGATGCAAGGAACTACAACGTCAAACCGTACGGATCGGAAGAGGAAGTTGCGATACCGGACGATCTTAACTTCGACGCCTGGCAGGGCCCGTCCCCGATGGTTCCTTACACGGTTGACCGGGCTACGAAGTGGGGCGGATACCACTGCGTCGAAACGTCTCTGGGTTTCCTTGCTGGGTGCGGCATTCACCCGCTTGGGATCGCCCAGTGGGGAAACAAGAGCGATCATACCAGTCCGATACGCTATGAAGGGACCGGCAGCATTCCCAAGAAGGGAATCTTCCGCACGCTGGAGCGTTGGGACGTCAAGTGCGATTATGAAAACGGAGTGCAGCTTCGCTTCATGGACTGTCGAACCGCCAAGGGCGCGCTGTCGAAGATGCTGCCGAGATGGCGCGACGGTGACGGAGTCTACTTCCACGGAACAGAAGGATGGATCGGTTCGAGTTGGGCGTTTATCGCCAGCAACCAGAAACTCTGGAAGCAGAAGTTCAAATCCAGCGATGAAAGACTTCCGGTGGTCCCGGAGCATAACCGCAACTTCATCGAATGCGTGAAGTCCCGGAAAGAAACCATTTGCCCTGTGGAAATGGGAATTCGCTGCGATACGATCTGCCACATGACTAATGTCGCGGCCCAGACCGGCCGGGTGATAAAGTGGGACCCGAAGAAGGAGCAGATTATTGGCGATGCTGAAGCGTCGAAGATGATCGCGCGTCCGTACCGTAAGGAATGGAAGGTCTGGTAGGCCGTTAGAAAACCGCGGGGGCCGGGATATGTCCTATGAAATCGAGTGAAGATCACAGCATGACGCGTCGGAATTTTGTCCGTAACACTGCGGCTGCTGTCGCCGGGATGTCGGTCTGCGGCGTTTCGGCGGCTTACGCCAAAGACAAGCCAAAGGGCAATGCCAAAAACGCCTGGAGGATGAAACTGGCGACTTCGTCGGTGATGTTCGACAAGCTTACGATCGAGCAGGTCTGCCAAAGGACCGCTCGACTCGGGCTTGGCGGACTGGACATCTGGGCGCCTTTCACCTGGGGCGGAGCCCAGTGCACGCACCTGGCGGATGTTAAGAAACGCCTGGGCGGCAAGGGCCTTAAGGCGTTGCTGAAGAAACATAAACTGGAACTGGCCGCGTTCACCATCTACGGGCACAAACTTTCGGACTATAGCGGCCTGATCGGCGATTTCGGCGGCGGTGTCGTGGTGCGCGGCGCCGGTGCGGGCAGGGCTGGCGGCAAGGACTTGGCGCCGAAGATGAAGGCGTTCTTCGAGAAGCTGAAACCCGACATCGAGTTGGCGGAAAAATGCAATGCTCGCCTGGCGATTGAGAACCACGGCGGGTCACTCCTGAGCACGCCCGATTCGTTCAAGGCGTTCGTCGAGCTGAACCCGAATAAGAAACGCGTCGGGGTCGCCGTGGCGCCGTATCATCTGCAGTCTTACAAGACGCCTGTCGAGGACGTTATCAAGACAGCCGGCGATCAGTGCCTATTCCTGTACGCCTGGCAGAGAGGCAAGAGCTTCACACAGATGCCAGGCGTTGGGCCGGCGGATTTCACGCCATGGATCAAGGCTCTGGCCGGGTTTAAGTACGCCCACTACAGCTCCATCTTCATGCACGGACATCCCCCGGCCGATAAGATGGAGGCCGCGGTCGCCAAATCGCGAGACTACATGCTGAAACGCCGCCGGAGCATATAGCACCGCACGCGTTGATCGTGCAGAGGTTTTGCGGTAGACTCTTGAGCAGGAGTTGACCGGTATAATCTATGGGGACAAGCTTGAACCAGAAAGATTTAACATGAAGACACTGATCGTATCGCTATTGTTGCCGTTGAGCATCGCCGTAGCCGATGGCCCCGTGTCGACGTGGGACTTCAACGGATCCGCCAACGACACCTGCGGAAAGAGCAAAGACACCCTAGCCGCTCGCGGCGGGAAGTTGCGTTTCGTAACCGCCAAGGAACTGCCCGGGGTGGACGGCAAGGCTGTCGCCATCGGGGTGCGTCGCGGTGACGCCCAATCGCTTGCTCTCGCCGCTTCGGACGATATTAAGCTTGGAACGAGCTATACGATCGAAGCCTGGATTCATCCGACTGAAATCGGAGCAGCGTGGAATCGTCTTGTCCTGCACTGGGGCAGAGGCAAGTCGTATCACTTCGCGATTCACGGCGGCAGGGTGAGTTTGTATCACGCCCAGGCTAATGGTGATGAACGCGCCGCTGAGGGCGGTCGAGTCACAAAGCACCGCTGGAATCACATAGTTGCAGTCGCCCGGCGCAACGAGAAGAATCCCGCCCGCAGCAAGATTGAAGTTTACCTTAACGGAAAACTCACCGGATCCACGCCGTATGACGGGACGGTGAAAACGCTGAAGGGCGAAGGACTTGGCGTGGGGAATTCTGCAGGCACGCCCGGCCAGGATGCGCGATACCGGGGATATATTGACAGCCTGTCGATGTGGAACAGGGCTCTGGCCCCTGCGGAGATCACCAAACGATGCGCCGCGGGCAAGAAGGCCCTGGCCCTTCCGTCCAGTCAGACCGCTGAAATGCTGAACAGGATTAAGGGCGGCTCGCCGCTGGAGATCGCCATATCGATCCACAAAGACGCTCGATTCGGCAAGGTCGACGACACCGTAGCTGAAGTCGCCGCCAAACTGCTGGACGATGAGGATATCTTCGTTCGAGCGATGGCTGAGTGGGCTATCACCCGTAAAGTCGGCAACGACAACAACCACGAAGAGATAAACTGGACCGTCGCCAGCGATGCCCCGTGGTTCAAGAAGTGGTTGGCGATTCCGCCGGCCGATCGGATCGAGATGGACTACTGTCGCCAGGCCGTTGAACTGGGCATCCATAACGATGCGGACAAACTCAAGGCCTCGGTCGATGAGATGATCACGCGCGTCGCCAAAATGGACGCCAAGTGCGATTCGCTGAAACCCATTCGCACCAAAATGGACGCGTCGAGCGATATCGCCGCACTACGCAATCTGTGGCTCGACGCCAGGCGCGCCATGCGCCCGATAGCATTTGCTCGCTCGGAGCTGAACTTCGACGACATTCTGGTCTACACGCGTTTCACGATGCACTACAAGCCCAACGTCTGCGGCGTGCACACGAGCTGGTCGTACAAGCCCGGCGGCGATATCCGGATCGTATCGGGGCTCAAGAATCGCAAGAGCATCAGGGATCTCATCAAGAACCGCCTCGGGCCGGGCCACGTGCACGGTGTCGACCTTTCGTTTGATGCGAACAAGGTTGTTTTCTCTTGGGCCAATCAACCGGTCTGGCCGCCGAAGTACTCCACCCGCTGGCCGAGACGCGGAAACGACTGCTTCGCGTGGGAGCTTCGGAACTGCACCGTCCCTCCGCATCTGTACGAGATGGATCTGGCGACGGGGAAGATCACACAACTTACCGATCACAACTTCTGGACCGACGTCGAACCGGTCTATTGCCCCGACGGTTCGATCGCCTTCACGTCCGACCGCTCGGCCAACTCGCCCTCGTGCGACGGAAAGATGAACGATCTGACGGACCATAATCTCTATTCGATCACACCCGACAGAAAACACATCCGCCGCCTGACCAACCAGAAAGACGTCGACATGCACCCGCATCTGTTCGACAACGGGTTGATCGGATATCTCAGGTGGGAATACCAGGAACGCCATTTCTGGGACGTGCATTCGGTCTGGACGGTGCGCCCGGACGGTACGATGTCTGACGCGCTGTTTAAGCAGCATCTCGGAGCACCTACGTCCGTTCGCGACGCCAGATCGATTCCCGGTTCGAGCAAGCTTGTCGCCATCGCAGCCGGACACCACTGCCTGCCGAAGGGGCCTGTGGTGATACTCAACCCCGCCAAGGGGCTCAACGAAGAAGAAGGCATCCAGCTTCTGACCAAAGGTCCTCAACCGCAGGAGCGTTCGAAGACATGGAAACGCAAGACATCGTGGCGGTCGAACGTGGTTCCTGAGGGCGGCGTGAACGATGCGGGCGGTTTCTACATGATGCCTTACGCTTTGTCGGAGAAGGTTTATTTGGCGTCGTACGGATACGGATCAAAGAATGCGGTCCGCTACAGACACTACAAATCCGACATCGATTCCAACGGCCTGGGCGTCTACCTGATAGACACTTTTGGAAACAAGGAGCTTATCTATCGCGATCCGCTGCATTCGGTCTACAGCGCTCTTCCGTTCCGCAAGCGGAAGGTCCCAGCGGTTATGCCCGACGCCACGGATTACACGAAGAACTATGCAACCTGCATCGTGCCCGACATCTACCAGGGCATGCACGGGGTCAAACGGGGCGATGTGAAGTACATCCGAATCGCCGAGGCGCTGCCCTGGCCGATCGTTCCCGGGTTGGGCGTGAAGCGATGGGATCTGTCTAATCGCTGGAATCCGGTGCGCGTTATTGGAACGGTTCCGGTCGAGGCCGACGGGTCGGCGCACTTCAAGGTTCCCACCGTCGATTCGGCTTCGGTTTACTTCCAGGCGCTCGATGCAAAGCACATGGAAATCCGACGCATGCGGAGCAACATATCGTTCCAGCCGGGCGAGAAGCGAAGCTGCAACGGATGTCACGAAACCCAAGCTGTCGCCGTAAGCCGACAACGCGGAATCGCCTCCCGCCGTCCGGCCGATACGCCAACGCCTCCGTCATGGGGCGCACAAACGATTGTCGGGTTCGAGAACCTCATCCAGCCGATACTCGACAAGAAATGCGTCAGATGCCACACCGGCTCGGAAGCCAAGGCGAAGATCGACCTGTCCAAGGGCAAGGCCTACAACACCATCGTCAGGCACAGGAAGCTCGTTGCGCTTTCCAACCGCGAGTCCGACGGAGGCGTGACCAGCATAAAGCAGTTCGGCTCGCACAAGAGCAAGCTGATTACGAACCTGCTCGAGAAGAGCTACAAAGGTCACCAGGACGTCAAGCTGTCAAACGAAGAGTGGATAACGCTGGTGACCTGGGTTGACGCCAACGCCCCGAATCAGCACCTGATGTGGTCCAAGCGCCCAGCCGACGGCGGAAGGTCAAGATGGGAAGCATACGACTGGGGCGATCCCTGGGCCCCGTCGCAACAGACGCCAGCCATGGGCGATAGACTCGTACCAATCAAGATCGCCAAACCTGCGACGAAGAAGTAAACTGGCGAGCGAACTATGCAATTTGGTTTGTGTTCTGTCGGGGCTTTCGAACGCACATTTGCCCGCACTTGGATAGGCCCGAAGGGCCTCTGCGATCTTGGCCGGGGCCGGCAGGCCCCGGAATGGTGATCCACAAGAAACAGAGCCCCGGAGGGGCGGCAGAGCTTATCGAATATACCTCGGGTCGTATTTGACGCCGTGTCTTTCGAGCAGCTGGACCAGTTCCTCCTGAAAGCTCATCTTGCGATGATGAGATTCCTGGTCACGAATGTATGACAGTACTGATTCTCGCACACTGGTGGATACGGTAAACGCACTGTAACCGTCTTGCCAATTGAAATTCTGCATGTCGCCGAATGTCTCATGAATCCATTTGCTACAGTTGGATTTTACCGTTCCAACAAACTGAGACAGTGCGATTGTTGGTCCGACAATTGCGGCGATATGAAGATGGTCGCAAACACCATTGACCGCTAGCGGGATTCCTTCGTGATTGCGGATAATGCCCGCGATGTATTTGCATATTCTGTCTATTCGTTCAGCAGTCAGGAACTCTCGTCGCTCCTTCGTCGAGAATACAATGTGATAAATAAGTTGCGTGTAAGACACTGATTGTCCCACCTTTCTGTCACCCCGTTGGGGCTCTGTTCTCTATAGCCCGCTATTCCGGGGCCTGCCGGCCCCGGCCAAGATCGCAGAGGCCCTTCGGGCCTGGACCCAAATTGGCGAACGGACTAATCTGTCGCGAGGCGAGCCTCGGCGGAGAAATCGTCGAAGAGTACGTGTCCGAATCCGCCCTTTGATGCGTCGACCACGCGGATCAGCAGTTGTTTGCCCTTTAGCTTCCCGACGTTCCAGTTGATACGGTGCATGTGTTTCGCGTTCGGTCCGCCGGCGGTCATCAGCGTTTTACCTGTCTTGGCGTCGCAGAGATCGACCCGCGTCTTGTCGCCGTGTCCGCCGCCGACAAGGAACGATATTTTCGATCCGGTCAGTTCGAATACCGGTGATTGAATTACCGCAAGATTTGCATCGGCGGCCTTCTCGGCCGATTCACCCAGCGTGCTGAGAAAGAACTTGCCCTGCTTGTTGAGCTTCTCGCCGGTGCGATATGGGCTTACCAGATCGACCACCGGTGTTTCGAGTTTGCCTTCGATTACTTTCCAACCCTGCAGGTCGCCGCCTTCGAAATCGAATCGCAGATCGCCGACGGGTTTGGGGTGTTTGTATACGATTCTTGTATTCGCCTTCGCCGGCCGCGGTTTGCGTTTGGCTCCTGACCCGCCGCGACTAGTCGGCGGATTCGGCTCGAAGAACCTGGCGCCCTTGCCCACGCGGTTATAGTCGCCGAGGTCGGCGCGGGCCTTTTCGACCAGCTTCATCATTCTGGCGACGATTTCCGGATTCTCGGCTGCGACATCCCGCTTCTCGCCGATGTCTTTTTGAAGATCGTAAAGCTGCGTTTCGGGAACCGCGTCTATCATTCGTCCGGACCAGCCCGTACCCGGCGGCCGGGCGGGGCGGGGGAGCACCAGCTTCCACTTTCCGCTGCGGACGGCGGTCAGACGCAGGTAATTGTACGTGTAGAACGCTTCGTGAGGGCTGGTCGCTCCATCCTTTCCGGTAATCAGGTCGGTTACGTCCTTTCCGTCTATGATGCGGTCTTTGGGGACCTCCGCGCCGCCCAGGCGTGCGAAGGTGGGCATGAGGTCCATCGTGGTTGTGATCTCGTCGCAGACCTTGCCCGCAGGCGTTTTTCCGGGCCAGCGCACCAGGCACGGTACGCGTGGTCCGCCTTCCCACGCCGACATTTTCCATCCCCTCAGCGGGTCGGCGCTTCCCCCGTAGTCGCCAAGGTGCTTTTCTATCCACGGTCCGTTGTCGGACGTGAAGATCACCAGCGTATCCTTATCGATACCGAGATCCTTAAGCGTTTTCAGCACCTGACCAGCCGACCAGTCGAGTTCCTCGATCACGTCTCCGTAGAGCCCGCGTTTGGACTTCCCGCGGAACGCTTTCGATGCGCCCAGCGGAACGTGGGGCATGTTGTGGGCAAGGTAGAGGAAAAACGGTTTGTCCCTGTTGGCGGTGATGAATTTCACCGCCTCCTTGGTGTAGTCGGCGGTGAGATTGTCCATGCCGTTCTGGTCGAGGGCGTCGACGAGCACCTTTCCATTGCGGGCGATCTGAGTCTTGAACGATTTGGCGTTGACTGTGCGGGTGAATCCGTTGTGCAGGGGAGTACCATAGGAGTAATCGAAGCCTTGTGCGTTGGGCATGAGCTTGGGGTCGTATTCCCCTTTTCGCCCGCCCGCCAAGTGCCATTTGCCCACAATTGCTGTGGCGTAACCGGCTTTCTTGAGGACTTCGGCGATGGTGATCTCTTTTGGGTGCAGAACGTTGTGCTGGTTCTTGCGATTATCCGGTTCGCCGACACGGATAGGATAGCATCCGGTCATGAGCGCAGCCCGCGACGGACCGCACACCGGTTGCGCGTAGAAGCTGGTGAGTTTCATGCCTTCGCGGGCCATCCGGTCGAAATTGGGCGTGCGGATATTCGGCGAACCGAAGCACCCGACGTCGTTATAGCCCTGGTCGTCGGTGAAGAAGATGATGAAGTTCGGTTTGCGGGCGGCGGGCGTTTCTTTGCCCGCCAGAAACCGAGGCGCCGCAACGGCCGCCGCTCCGACCCCGACGGTCCGCAAGAATTGTCGTCTCGAGGCGGCGGCGTTATTCATCTGATGGCTCCCGGCTCGTGTTACTTCTTCTTTGCGCGTTTCCCGGCGGGCTTTCTCTTCTTACCTCCGAGTTCGAAGGCGTCGTGCACCAATCGCAGAGCCTTCTTACCGTCGGCGCGGTCGATCATGCAGGATATCTTGATCTCGCTGGTGGTGATGTTCTCGATGTTGATTTTCGCCTTGGCCAGAGCGCTGAACATTTTCTCGGCCACGCCGGTGTGCACTCGCATTCCCACGCCGACTACGCTGACCTTTGAAAGCGAATCGTCGTAGCTTATGTGGCATTTCAGGCTCTTTGCGATCTTCTCGCAAACAACCTTTGCGTCGCTGAATTCGGCCAGCTCGACCGTGAACGACAGCGAGGCGGTTTTGTCGTCGCCTATTGTCTGGATGATGTCGTCGACCATGATGTCGTGTTGTGCGATAGTGTGGAATACTTTCGCTACGACTCCGGGATGGTCCGGTACTTTGGTTAGCGAAACTCGTGCGAGCTTCTCTTTGAGTGCGGCCCCGCTGACGACGATTCTTTCCATGGATTCGGTAGCTGCCACGATCATGGTTCCTTTTCTATTGTGTGCGGCGTTTCGCACGTGTATCGGTACGTTGTATTTCTTGGCGAATTCGACCGCTCGGTTGTGTAGCACGTTTACGCCCAGAGAAGCCAGCTCGAGCATCTCGTCGTAGCTGATCTTGTTGATCTTGCGTCCGGTGGGGACTATTCGCGGGTCGGCGGTGAACACCCCGTCGACGTCCGTATAGTTTTCGCAGAGATCGGCTTTCAGCGCCGCTGCGATCGCCACCAGCGTAACGTTGCTCCCGCCGCGCCCGAGCGTGGTCATGTGTCCTTCTTCGGTGACACCCTGGAAGCCGGCGATGATCACGATCTTGCCCGAGTCGAGTTCCTTGTGGATCTTCTCGGCGGCGATTGTTTTTATCCGCGCCTTGGTGTGGCGGTCGTCGGTGACCATTCCGATCTGCCCGGCGGTGAAGCTTATCGCCGAGGAGCCCATCTCCTCAAGCGCCATCGCCATCAGCGAGATCGTTACTTGCTCGCCGGTGACCATAAGCTGGTCCCATTCGCGTTTGGGCGCCGGTTTGTTTCGCATGACCTGGTTGGCCAGATCCTCAAGATGATCTGTGGTCTTGCCCATCGCCGAGACAACCATCACGACCTGGTGTCCCTGTTTTTGCGTTCGGACGGCCCGCCGAGCAGCGGCGCGGATCTTGTCCGCATCAGCTACGCTCGTTCCGCCGAATTTCATTACGACAATACTCATTGCTTTCTTTCCACCAGTCTTTCCCTGAAACAGTCCACAGCCTTCAAACACTGCAATTTGAGCCTCAATACAATAGCGATTAAGCGACAAAATGCAAGAGTTGTTTGAACCGAACCGCCTTGTAGTGTAGTAGTTTTTGACCATCGTCAACGAGAACGATCTTGTCACAAAGGACACAAAGGTAGGCAATGTCGCGATATTGTTCGTGAAATTCCAAATTTCAGATCAATGCCTGTCTCCCCGATTAGCGGCCGACGGTGCGTCGGCCTGGTCCCGCCGAAGGCGGGAATGTCGTTTGTCGGAATCGATCTGCTCGAACCGAACGCTCGCGCCGCGACCTCGTTCAATCCTTGCGAGTCGGATGGGATTCTCTTACGATTCAAGTATGATCGATCGGACTGAAGAACCCGCGTCCCCAAAACCCCGCAAACGATGGCGCAAGACGAAGTGGTTTTACGGAGTGCTGCTGGCGTACTACGCGGTGACGATCACCGCCACGCTTTCGTGGACCGCGTATTCGCATCGGAAGTTCCGGGAAGCGGTGGATCCGATAATCGCCCGCGGTGAGCCGCTTGCGTGGTCCGACTTCGCAACAGAGCCAATCCCCGACGACCAAAACGCAGCGATCCTGTACCGCCAGGCGACTGAGATGTTGTTGCTGAGCGATTCGGAACCCGAGTATTCACGTGAATTCAGAAAGGCGATGGACGATTCGGAGTGGGAGTTCGATGGCGCCATCGATGGTCTTCTCACCAGCCCTGAGATGCGACGCAAGCATCCTGAAGATATGCGGAAAGTACTCGATATGGGCAGGGATATTCTTGCTCTCTGTCGAAAAGCGCGGCAACTGGATAAGGTTGACTGGGCGATCGATTATGATATAGCGGCTTTGGAATTCCCCGCCCTGCCTTGTGGGATCCAGCAGTGTCGTGAAATCGTTGAACTGTTGTCCCTGGCGGCGATTGACGCCCACGAAAACGGGCGTGATGACGAGGCGATTGAATATATTCGCGACGGTTTGGCGCTGGGCGACGCTCTGTCATACGCGCCATGTACGGTTACTCATTTGGTGACTATCGCCATATACTCCATCAGCAGTCAGCCGCTTGAAGAGATACTGCCCGGGATCAAGATCGGCGACGCGCCTGGTAGTGTGTCGGCCGACAACCTTCGCAGTTTGATTACGGATCTGATGGACACGGATCGGTGCTCTCGATCTCTTGCCCTTGCCGTGATGAGCGTGCGAAGTTCGAGGTACGATAGCGGCAGATGCTTTATTAATATGGGAACAGTGGGCGGACAGGGGGGAGACGGTCGCCTCAGAAATGTCTATGGCGCCCGCCTTGGCTCCGCTGGTATTACGGGATGGGGTTATGATGTCTGCGTTGGGTCCCTGTGGCGAATCGAAACGGCTCGGGCTGTTAGCTATCTGGATGCATATGTCAATATTTCAAACGCTCGAACGTTGCCCGAATTCAAGCGCGACGCCCCGCAAACGCACGATTGCAGCGAACATGTCTTCCCCAGAGTATTGTCGTGTATGCTCTTGCCGGCGTTCGAACGGACATTTGTGATGCATTACCAGACTTTGATGAAACGTCAAATGGCCGGTGTTGCGATTGCTGTTCGGATGTATCAAATCGACCACGGGCGCCTGCCGGATACGCTTGGACAACTCGTGCCCGATTATTTGGCGGAGGTTCCACAGGACCCGATGGGCGAGCCGGGGACACGGATTCGCTACGTTAACGATCCGAACACGCCGCTGCTCTACAGTGTGGGCAGAGATGGGCGGGATGACGGTGGGAACCATAAGGATCTTGTCGACGGCGTGTACGCCTGCAAGGATATTCCATGGTTTCTGAACGGCCGGCCGGTAATGCCTGAAAAAGAATCGGCGCCGGATGACGGCGACGACTAGCGGTGGAATTGGCAAGGTTCATAAGAACGACCAGGCCATGTTGTACCAGACTACTCCAGACAGCGGGAGGCATGTCATCATCAACTGCTGCCCAGTCCATATCACCGGAATGGCTAGTGCGGCGATTGCCGTGCGTTTGGCGCTTCGTCCGGTTGTGAAGTGGATCGCCCTGACCGCTGCGGGATACCACGCCACGAAAACCGCCGCCCACGCCAGATTAACCACGTACAGAATCGGCCGGATCTCTTGTCCCGCCCATGTTGCGAGGGCCGCGGCGGATGCGATTGCTCCCATAACGGTTACGATCAGAATGGGAGCGCATATGTAGCAACTGAGCGTAATCGCTCTGTCTTTGCGCACCGGGTCGAAATCCTTGGGGCGCGAGAACCATTCCAGCGATCGTGTCGCCAGGAATAGACCTATCAGCCTAAGTCCCCAGCCAAGCACTTGAATGACAGGAGAAGGGAGGCTCCCTGTCGCGACTTGTCGCTGGCTCCCAGTCGCCCTTGCAATTGAGTCTGCATACCCTGCAACCACGAATGTGATGATAAACGTGATCGCCGCGGTAAACTGTAACGTTGCGCTTCGGAAGTACCTGGCGTGTTTCTCGTTGACCGGTTCGTCGAGAAACTTCTCGAGTTGACTGGGATCAAACAGCACGATCTTCGCCGTTCGCCAATACGCGCGGAACGATCCAACATGTTTTCGTCTTTCCCAAGGCAGGCGCGGCGGCGGGGGAGTTTCGCTTAGGATTTCAGCGTTGCCGGTATCGGGATGTGTTTTCGGGTGATTCACTATCCTAAGCACGATAGCTTTCCCGCGATAAAACACAAGAGTTGTTTTATCCCAACACGCTGTGCCTTCAATGCTTGCCACCGTTGCAGGAATCCTTTACGATTCGGTCATGATCGATAAGAATGCCGAATCCGGCGTGCAGCGACCCCGCAAACGATGGCGCAAGACGAAATGGTTTTACGGTATCGTTTTGGCGTACCTTGCGGTGACGATTGTGGCCGGTATCTGGTGGTCCGCTTACTCGCACAGAAAGTTCAATGAGGCGGTGGATCCGATAATCGCCCGCGGCGAACCGCTGGCATGGTCCGATTTCGCAACCGACCCGATCCCCGACGATCAGAACGCAGCGATCCTGTACCGCCAGGCCGTCGAGACGCCGCTCCTGAAGAATCACGAAAGCTTGTCCGAAGGCAAATTGCTCGCCGTTGCCGATACGCGGGGGAATGAACTCATGGACATGCTCGAAGACTTTGTCAGAGAGCCCGAAGTCCGCCGAGAGCATCCGCAAGATGTTCGCGAATTGCTCAAGATGGCCGCGGATGTCTTTACGCTCTGCCGAAAGGCGCGGCGGCTCGACAAGGCCGATTGGGGGATCGACTTCGACCGAATCGCTATTGGATTCACAGGTCCGCCTGGACTGTGGTTGTATCGTGACATTGCGTACTTATTGTCTCTGGCTGCGATTGAGGCCCATGAGTCCGGACATGATGACGAGGCGATTGAGTATCTTAGGGATGGCGTTGCGATGAGTGACTCTCTGGCAATGATGCCGTCCACTTTAACCTACCTGACCAGTATTGGCACGTTGGCTATAGTCAATAAACCGCTTGAAGTGATACTGCCCGATCTGAAGATTGGCGATGCGCCGGGCAGCGTGAGGCCCGAGAACCTTCGCGGCCTGATGAGCGAACTCTTGGACACAGGCCCCAGCAGTCAAGGCGTAACCCTCGCCATGATGGGTGTGCGAAGCGAGGGCTATGAAATCTCTCGGCGCGTTCTGAGCTCGGATATGTCGGCAGGTCAGATCAACGCCGATTCTGTCGACGGATTCTACGGAGGGGTTTCCAGATCCGATGGTGTTCTGGTGCGATGGTGTTTCGATTCTCTCATGGCGCCAGTATTGCGACTAGATGCGGCTTGGGGCGTCAGGCACAGCGATGAGTTTGTCAGGGTTTCCATCGCCGGGACGGCGCCTGAATTTCGCCGCGGTATTCTACCTGCGCAGCGCGATGCGGCCGAACGTCTTGAGGGTAATATGTTGTTGAAGCCGCTCAGCAGTCTCTTTGCTCCGTCGCTGGATCGCGTGTATGTATATCACTACGGTATTCTGGCCAGCCGCCGAATGTCGGCGGCTGCAATTGCTGTTCGGATGTACCAGGTCGACCATGGCCGCCGGCCCGAGACGCTTGGCGACCTTGTGCCGGACTATCTGGCGGAGGTCCCCCAAGATCCGATGGACGAGCCGGGAAGAACGATTCGCTATGCCAACGATCCGGATATGCCGCGGATATACAGCGTAGGCGCAGATGGCGCGGATGATGGCGGGAGCTATGATGATCTGGGCGACTATGAGCAAGACCCTAAGGAGTTGTTGTTCTTTCTGAGCGGCCGCCCGAAGAGGCCCAGAGAAAAATCGGATGCGGATACCGAGGACAATGATGATAGCGACAGGTGAGCCGGTGAATTGTCCGGGATCATGACACCGTTGAAACCATAATGACCCACTGCACCACGGATATCGGGATGACACCCACCAGCATCTGCTGCCCCGTCCAGATCAACGGAAGGGCGACCGCGGCGATGGCGGTGCGGCGGCCGCTCCGTCCGGTTGTAAAGTAGTTTGCCCGCACCGCCGCCGGCCACCATGCGAGAAAGACCGCCACCCACGCCAAACTGATCACGCGCATGATCGTCTGCATGTCTTGTACTGTCCGTGTGAAGATTATCGCCAAAGATGCAATTCCTCCCGTTACTGTGACGATCAAGATGGGCCCGCACACATAGCAACTCAGCGCAATTGCTCTGTCTTGGCGCACCGGGTCGAAATCCTTGGGGTTGGAGAACCATTCCAGCGATCGCGTAGCCAGGAACAGACCAATCAACGCCAGAACAGCAAGGATCATACGCGCAAGAACTCCAAGTACAATCGACTCGAATGCACGCAGCGAATACGCCGACCAGAATGCGAACCTGATGCTCTTCGAAAGCAACACAATCAGAACGCCAAAGGTAACGATCGCCGTAAGCTGCATGGTGACCCTGCGGAAGCTCTTTGCGTGTTTCTCGCAGACGGGGGCGTCCAGGAATTGCTGGAGCTCGGAGGGGTTGGCCATTACCATCCATGCGGTGCGCCAATATGCGCGGATTCGCCCGATCTGTTTGCGATTCTCCCATGGTATTTTCGATACCGGCTGCGGCGCCGTTTCGTCGGCGGTCTTGCAGGTGTCCGGAACTGGATGCGGTTCGGCATGTTCCATCGGTTCACAGCCCTTTGTTATGCGGCGGTCCGCCCCTTTGGCGGTTTGCGTCGCGACTCTCAGTACAATAGCCCACAGATAGCCGGATGCAAGAGCTGTTTGGACGGGATCGCAAGTTGTCGGATATCGAGAACAGCGTTATCGCACTATCTGACCTTCAGGAAGAACTCCATCAGGTTGCAGCCTTTTGCTATGTGGAGGTCTGCGTCTCGGGCGGTTTGTTCTGTGAACGGGGCTTCCACGATTCCCGCTGTGTCCTTACCGGCCAGTGCGAACGGGACGGCCTGTCGCGTGTGCGTTCGAATAGTGCAGGGGGTCGGGTGGTCCGGAAGCAGCAGCAGGCGCCAGTCGTCGCCTTCCTTCTTCAGGCGTTCCAGCACCGGGGCTACGATGTGAGCGTCTATCTTCTGCAGCGATTCGATCTTGGCTTGGGGGTTTCCGCCGTGCCCGGCTTCGTCGGGAGCCTCGATGTGTACGAAGACCAGGTCATATTTGTCCAGTGCTTCGACGGCCGCTGCGCCTTTGCCCGCATAGTTGGTGTCCAGATATCCCGTGGCGCCGTCTACTTCGATGATGTCCCAGCCGATAAGCCCGGCCAGTCCGCGGACCAGATCCACTCCGGTGATGGCGGCTCCGGAGAGTCCGAAGCGTTTGCTGAACGAGGGCAGGTGGGGCATTTTGCCCTGCCCCCACAGCCAGATCGCGTTTGCCGGGTTTTCTCCCAGGTCCGTGCGCACGGTGTTTACATCGTGTGCTTTCAGGATTTCGCCGGCGCGGGCCATTATGTTTCGCAGCTCTTTTGATCCCCGTCCTTTGGGCAGATATCCCGAGACCTTCTTGCCCAGAATGTCATGAGGCGGAGTGGTTCGCACCTTGCACTTGCGATTGTAGGTCATCAGGTGCCTGTAGCTGACGCCCTCGTAGAAGCTCAGTTCGTCATCTACGATATTCTGGTTCAGCGCGTCGATGAGTTTGTTGGCTTCTTCGTTGCGAATGTGCCCGGCGGAGTGGTCCTCCATGATAGAATCAATCATGGTCACGAGATTGCATCGGAATATCCACTGGCTGGAATTGACTTTGAGTTTCTGGGCGGCCGCCTCAAGCGGAGCTCGCCCCGTGTAATGCTCCAGAGGATCGTATCCCATAACCGACATGATCGCCACGTCCGACCCGCAGGGCAGCGAGTCGGGCACGTTTGACACTGTTCCGCAGCGTCCCTGGGAGACGACGGCGTCCATATTCGGCAGGTCGGCGACGGCTAGGGGGGTCTGACCGTCCAGTTCGTCAAGGGGCGCGTCGGCGGCGCCGTCAGGAATTATGATGGCGTACTTCATGTCTATGTTTAGCCTTCAGTTCCGGTCCGTATCCGCCTCAGGCCGGCTGCAACCACTCTTCATGCTCATCGACAATGCCCATGCACGTAGTCTTGGATTTTATGACATCCAGGGCGTCTATTTTCCGCAGCGCCGACAAGACGTCGCCTTCGGTGGCTTCGTACGTGGTTATGACCACCGGTACTCCCGCGTCGGCGTGAGGTGATTCATGCTGGAGCACCGAGCAAATCGAGATGTCGTATTCAGCCAGAATATCAGCCACTCTCGCAAGCACGCCCGGGCGATCGTCAGCCATCACACGCAGATAGTATCGCCCGCGAACCGCTTCAATCGCCAGTTGATTCGCCTCGGGAGCCTGGTCAGGCCAGATACCAATCATCTCACTTTGGCGTTGCGCTGTGCCCAGAGCGATAGCGGTTATGTCGGCGACCACGGCGGAGGCGGTGGGCAGCCCTCCTGCTCCGCGCCCGTAGTACATGGTGTGTCCGGTGGCGTGTCCGTATACGCTTACCGCGTTGAACGGGCCTGAAACCCACGCCAGCGGGTGTTCCTTGGATATGAACGCGGGCCTGACTCGCAACGACAGCCCGTCGCCCTGTCTCTGTGCGATCGCCAGCAGCTTAACCACGTAGCCCAACTCCTGCCCGAAGCGGATCTCCATTGTGTCGAGTGAATCGATGCCCGAGGCGGGGATGGCGTCAAAGTCTATCTTGCGTCCGAACGCCAGTGCGGCCAGGATTGCGATCTTGTGCGCCGAATCAATTCCCGCAACGTCCAGTGTGGGATCGGCTTCAGCCAGCCCGTCGGCCTGGGCCTGGGTGAGGGCCTCGCTGTACGACTGGCCTCGCGTGGTCATCTCCGAGAGGATGTAGTTGCACGTTCCGTTTACTATACCGAATATCGCGTCAATTCGATTGGCCAGAAGCCCTTGGCACAGCGCGCCGACGATCGGTACGCCTCCGGCGCAACTGCCTTCAAACGCGATGCATACATTGTTGCTTCGGGCGAGAGCCCAGAGTTCCGCCCCGTGGTGGGCCAGGAGGGCCTTGTTGGCTGTCACTACGTGCTTACCGGCGTTGAGAGCCTTCTCGATGATTGTCTTTGCGATCGTCGTTCCACCGACGAGTTCTGCGACGATCTGTACTGAATCGTCGTTCAGGACCTCGTCCAGATCTTCGCAGAACAGGGACGCGTCCATTCCGAGTTGCTCGGCGCACGTAAAATCCACGTCCACGATGTATCGCAGATCGATGCGTGTTCCGCAGCGTTTGGAAACGAGTTCCGCGTCGCGGGTGAGTATTGTCGCTGCAGCTCCGCCGACAGTTCCGCAACCGACAATGGCGACGCCTGTAATCTGGTCTTGGGTCATTATGTTACCTCACAACTTTACTCGGCATATTACCGGTCGGAGATTATGATATCAAGACGCCGACCAAAGGACCGGTGATTCGAGATTTCAGATTTGCGATTCAAGGGCGAGCTTCAACATCAGAAACAAGACAAACTTCCCCAACACATTCGGATATTCTCCCCGCGCCGCTGTCGTGCTCGTCGGATCCGAAATCCCAACTCCCAAATCTGAAATCAGACGAGGATATGGTTTTCTTTGATAACTTCTTTGGCCTGTTCTCGGGCCGGTGACCGACGTTTGCTTTCGGACATGTTGGCGATATCCACCCACTGTTCGGGGCGGCCTATCATCACCAGCGAGTATGCAGCTTCATCGCGGACGTGAATGTCGAAGTGTCTTCGGAACATTTTGGCTATGAGGGCAAGGGCCTTTTGTTCGCCCAAGAGGCCCAGAATCATTATTGCAGCCCGCACGGCTTCGGGTTCGTACTTGCGCGGGTTCTTGTTGGTTTCGGTCAGTATTTCAATTAACGGATCGCCCGCGGACGGTCCGAATTTCACAAGTTCCCGCACGGCTTCGTGCACGATAGCCGGCGAAACCCAGTGTCCTCCGAGGTCGCGCACGAGCATTCCCACGGCGCGGGGGTCGCCAATCTTGCGGAGCGACTCTGTTATCTGCTCGCGCACGAATTTGTCGTGGTCGCTAAATGCTCCGACGAGCAATTCTATCGCCTTGACTGATTTGGACCTGCCCAGCGCTGCGGCCGCAGCGCAGCGGATCTTTGTCTCGGGATGGTGCAGTTTCTTGGCCAAATCGTCCATATCGGCTTCGGTGGGAACCGTCTGATCCGGAACGGTCACGGTTTCCCGGCAGGCGGGACATTGCTCGTCCTTGCCGACCTGGCAGGCCGGAACGGTCATCGGGGCTCCGCAGTGCAGACACTTAAACGTAATCATCTTTGCTTGCCTCTGGGCTGTGTGCGGTGGTCGGTCACCGGACACCAGCCAACCAAAACTATCGGTCTCTATCGTACCGCAACGAATCTTATGTGAAAACGCCCAACATTCCAACCGTATTGCAATAGCATTGTAAGAACTGGGTTGTTTCTAGATTAAAATGTTCAAATCGACACCGAGCACCTTCATGCTCAGGTCGTTCAGGTCGTCGAATTGGCCTTCAAAGTGACAGGTTCGATGCACGTGATTAATACTGTCGCCCGGTTCGAGTTGGGCGGCCGGGCTGGAGCTTTCAAGCTCGAAAAACGTAGCTTGTCCGTCTTCCGCCTGACTGGCGATGAACGGACGATTCAGCCATCCGTAACTGGCGCCCCGGGGTCCGTCGAGCGTGCTTGTCATGACCCTGCCTTGGAATGTGGGGGCGATTGCGATTCTCGCTTGGTCCGAGCCGACCAGTTCCAGCACTTCGGTGTTCTCTTTGAGAAAATCCAGATCTGACGCAAAAGATATTCTACTCATTTGTCTAATGCCCGATTCAATGTGCCATCTGCGATTATCGCAGGTCTTATAATACTGTCGGATGGCGGCAAATGCCAGTATCTACTCTGGATACATCAGTTTTTCCGGGCCGCGCGGAGTGTTTTGCGGGCTTGTGTCAACTTAGCCTGCTTAACTTCCGATAGTATAGCAGGGACGTCTTGACCCACAGTTGCCCTTGATACTTGCCGTCCCTGTGCGATAGAATACTCATGGGCGGTTTATCGCACCGTGCGATACTGTAGGCCCATAAATCAGTCCGGATCATCTGCTGTATTGGAAGTGTTTATGTTTGAAAGATTTACAGAACGAGCTCGCAAGGTGATGGCGCTGGCTAATCAGGAGGCGCAGCGGTTCAACCACGAGTATATCGGTACGGAGCATGTGCTGCTGGGCCTTATAAAAGAAGGCAGCGGTGTTGGCGCCAACGTCCTGCGGAATCTGGGCGTGGACCTTCCGAAGGTCCGTATGGAGATTGAAAAACTCGTAAAAGCCGGACCCGACATGGTCACCATGGGCAAACTGCCCCAGACCCCTCGTGCAAAAAAAGTTGTCGAATACGCTATCGAGGAAGCCCGCAATCTCAACCACAACTACGTAGGCACCGAGCACCTGTTGCTGGGCCTGCTTCGCGAGCATGACGGAGTGGCCGCCCAAGTGCTGCTGAATCTCGGGTTGAAACTGGAAGAAGTTCGCGCTGAAGTTCTCAGCCTTCTCGGGGCCGGTCTGGAGCCCGACGGAATCGAAGATGGCGCACCGGCCTCTCCGGAAGGTCGGCCCGGTTCGCAACGGAAGGGTAAGAGCAAGACGCCCGCGTTGGACAGTTTCGGTCGAGACCTCACCGAACTGGCCCGACAAGGGCAGCTCGACCCGGTGATAGGTCGGACCGACGAGATCGAACGCGTACTGCAAGTGCTCTGCCGGCGGACGAAGAACAATCCCGTCCTGCTGGGTGAAGCAGGTGTGGGCAAGACTGCGATCGTAGAAGGCCTGGCCCAGCAGATCGTCGGTAATGAAGTTCCGGAGATTCTTCACGAACGTCGGATCGTTGCGCTCGACCTGGCGATGATGGTCGCTGGTACGAAATACCGCGGACAGTTCGAGGAACGCATCAAGGCGGTCATGAATGAAGTCAGACGGGCCAGGAATGTCATTCTCTTCATTGATGAGATGCATACGCTGGTCGGAGCCGGAGGCGCCGAAGGCGCGATTGACGCGGCGAACGTGCTGAAGCCTTCGCTGTCTCGCGGCGAGATCCAGTGCATCGGCGCCACGACGATGGACGAGTACCGCAAGTACATCGAAAAAGACGGAGCGCTGGAAAGACGATTCCAGACCATCATAGTTAATCCGCCCACCAAGGCTCAGACCCTGGCGATACTCTACGGACTCAGAGAGCGATACGAGAAGCATCACCGCGTTCAGTTCACCGAGAGCGCTCTGGAGCAGGCGGTGGAACTGTCCAGCCGATACATCACCGGGCGTGTCCAGCCTGATAAGGCCATCGACGTGATAGATGAAGCCGGAGCCCGCGTTCGCCTCAAGACAATGGCCAAACCCCCGGACCTTGCGACGATCGAAGCTGATATTGAAAAACTACAGGACGCCAAGGACCAGGCGGTCAAGAACGCCGACTACGAACTTGCCGCCGAACTGCGCGACAAGGCCGAAGCGCTCCGCCAGGAGAAACAGTCCAAACTCGAATCCTGGAAGGAGCAATCCGGAGCCGCCGGAGGCGCCGTCGACGAGGAAATAGTCGCCGAAGTGGTTTCGAAGATGACAGGCGTTCCGCTTACTCGCCTGGAGAAGGAAGAAGCCCAGCGGTTGCTGGAACTGGAAAACGAACTGCACAAGCGTGTCGTCAGCCAGGACGAGGCGATCAAGGTTGTCTCCAAGTCGATTCGTCGCGCCAGAAGCGGTCTGAAAGATCCCCGCCGCCCGGTCGGATCGTTCATATTCGCCGGACCCAGCGGTGTGGGCAAGACACTGCTCTCCAAGGCGCTGGCTGAGTTCATGTTCGGCGACGAAGAGGCGCTGGTGCAGCTTGATATGTCCGAGTACATGGAAAAACACAACGTTTCCCGCCTGATCGGCGCCCCTCCCGGATATGTCGGATACGAAGAGGGCGGACAGCTGACAGAGCGCATCCGTCGCAGACCCTACGCCGTTGTGCTCCTGGACGAAATCGAAAAGGCCCATCCCGACGTGTTCAACACGATGCTCCAGATCATGGAGGAAGGCCAGCTCACCGACTCGTTCGGGCGGCGCGTCGACTTCCGAAACACCGTGATCATCATGACCACGAACATCGGAGCCGACATGGTGCGGAACAAGGGCGGGTTCGGATTCCACAAGTCCGACAAGACCTCGAACTACGAGAAGATGAAGGACATGCTCTCCAAGGAGATCGAGCGTTACTTCCGCCCTGAATTCCTCAACCGCCTCGACGATGTGATCGTGTTCAAGACTCTCGACCGCGACGATCTTGTCGATATCGTTCAACTGGAGCTTGCGAAAGTTCGCGATCGCCTGGCCGAGCACGGACTCGAACTGGAACTCAACCAGGAAGCGACCGATTTCCTGATCGACAAGGGCTACAACCAGGACTTCGGCGCCCGTCCGCTCAGAAGGGCGATCGAGCACCACATTGAAGATCCGATCTCCGAGGAGATTCTCCGCGGCGGATACGCAGACAACACGAAGATATTCGTAACGGTCAAAACCGAGAAGGTTGACGACGACGATGAGTCGCACCTGTACTTCGAAGGCGTGAAGATCGAACCTGTCGAGACCGAAGAGGAATCGTCAGAAGAAGTGCAGGAGACGACAACCAACTGACCTGCTTTTGAGAGACAACTATTCCCGACCGCGGCGGACTTCAACCCGCCGCGGTCGCTTTTTGCGCCGGGGAGTATTTTGTTCTTCGGAGGCGCCCGAAAATCCGTTAAAGTCAAAGGTTGTTCAACGCGACCTGCGGAATTCTGAAGGGATAGCAAAATGAAGCGATGGATTACGTCAATTGTGTGTGCTGCGGTCTGCCTGACGGTTTTCTGCGTGATACAACACGCTCACGGTGATGTCGTGCTGGAGACAGCTCGGGAGATACCGGTTGCGTACGATGTGGATGTTGTCGTTGTCGGCGGATCGACCGGGGCTGTGGCTGCGGCCGCCCAGGCCGCTAAAGACGGCGCGAAGGTCTTTCTCGCCGCTCCGAGGCACTATCTGGGCGACGACATGTGCGCGACATATCGCCTTTGGCTGGAGTCAGGGGAGGTCCCCGGTACGGGACTGGCAAGGAAGATATTCACGCCTCCCCCGGTCCTGCAGACTGCTCCAGTCAAGTTGGGCAAGAATCCCTTACTGCTGACGTACACCGCTGATCTGGCTTCGGCGGGGGTTCACAAAGACAGTCGTCGCAGGCCTATGTTGACTGACGGGCGATACGTGCGAGCGAGCACGGAGAGCGTTCAGTACGGTGGGGACGTTACCTTGACGCTCGACCTCGGCCATGCCCAGCCGGTAAGCGGAGTGCATTTGGCGGCGTTCCATCGGCAAGGCGATTTCGAGGTCGCCACTATTGCAGTTTCCCTCAGCGAGGACGCCAAGAAGTGGAGCGATCCGGTTGTCGTGGCCAATAAGAGTCTCGGGAAGTCTGTCGGTACTGACGCTCCCATTCAGTTGTCGGCGTATCTGGTGGGCAAGGTGCGCTATGTTCGCATCGCCGTTAAGAAAGGCCCCGGGTGCAAGCGGGTCCTGCTGGGCGAAATCGCTGTTGACGGAATGCTCAAGTCGACAGTCCGCGTCACACCGGCGGTTGACAAGCCTGCCGCCAAGTTTGGGACTCCCACCCCGATGCACGTCAAGCGTACTCTGGACGACGCGCTGCTCGACGCCGGCGTGCAATTTCTGTACGGATGCTACGTGACCGACGTCTTGACCGACAGCAAAGGAAAGGTTGCAGGCATCGTTATGGCCAACCGCGCCGGTCGCCAGGCCGTTCGAGCCAAAGTAATAATTGATGCGACCGATCGGGCGATCGCCGCACGGGCCGCCGGAGCAAAGTTCAAACCGTATCCCGCCGGTAAGCAGTCGTTCAGGCGAATCACGTTCGGAGGGAAGCTCGAGGGCAAACACGCGACGCAGGCGACGAAAGTAGGATCTGTAAGCAGGGGCAGGACCTCGGGCGATTTCTACGAATACTCACTGAATCTGCCCATGAAGGACGCTTCGTTTGCATCTTTCGCAGCGGCCGATCAGACCGCACGCAATCTCACCTGGCACGAAGATCAGCTTGGTGGATCCGAATCGCTGTTTCAGATTCCGCCCGACCCGATGACCGGGCGCAAGAGCATCTCCGGCGACTGGCCCGGGGCGGACAAAGTCGATCTCGGCGCGTTTCGTCCCGCAGGCGTCGAACGCATGTACGTGCTGGGCGGTTGCGGGGACATTTCGCGACCGGCTGCGGGCAAGCTGCTCCGCCCGACCGAGATCATGGCGCTGGGCCGGCGAGTCGGAGCCGCCGCCGCTGTTGACGCCAAGGGTGTTTCGGCTCCGGCGAAGTTCAGCGAGATCACGGTCAGTGGACCCAAAGCGGTTTCTCCGATTGGCGGAGAGGTCCGCGAGGTGCTCAAAGGCGTGCGTTCGACAAAACAGAAACTCCCCGCCATCCAGACACAGGCCCGCGCACTTCCGGTTATCGGCAAGTACGATGTAGTCGTGATAGGCGGTGGGACCGGCGGTGCGCCCGCGGGCATCGGTGCGGCGAGGAAGGGCGCCAAAACGCTTGTTGTCGAGGTGCTTCACGGGCTCGGCGGCGTGGGGACGCTGGGGATGATCGCAAAGTACTACCACGGAAACCGCGTGGGCTTCTCGACCGAAATAGACAACGCTGTCGGCGGACCCGGATGGAACGTCGAAAAGAAAATGGAATGGTATCGCAAAGAGCTGGTCAAGGCCGGAGCCGACATCTGGTTCGGTACGCTCGGATGCGGGACGCTCGTGGAAAACAATCGCGTCAAGGGCGTGATCGTCGCCACGCATCACGGACGCGGTGTGATTCTTGCCGGAACTGTGATCGACTCGACGGGCAACGCGTCCATGGCGTCTGCGGCTGGGGCCGAATGCACCGTAATCGACGCCGAGCACATATCCGTTCAGGGCACGGGCCTGCCGCCCCTGGAGCCCGGAGCCGGATACACCAACACCGACTGGACCTTCCACGATGACGACGACGTGCTGGACATGTGGCGGATGTTCGTGGTCGCAAAAGCCAAGTACAAGAACGCCTTCGACCTCGGCCAGCTTATAGACACCCGAGCCCGACGCCGAATTGTCGGAGACGTTGTAATCATGCCGATGGACATCCAGAACAAACGCACGTTCCCCGACACCGTGGTGATCTCCAAGAGCAACTTCGACAACCACGGATTCTCAAGTCACACGATATTCATGATCAAGGCGCCCGACCGGGCCGGGCTGGTGGCGCATGTGCCTTACCGCGCGCTGCTGCCCAAAGGACTTGACGGGATTCTGGTAACCGGGCTCGGAATCAGCGCGCACGGTGACGCCATGCCCGTGCTGCGCATGCAGCCGGATATACAGAATCAGGGTTACGCCGCCGGCGTCGCCGCCGCGATGGTCGCAAAGGAAGGCACATCCGTTCGCAGCGTCAACATAAAGGATCTGCAGGCCCATCTGGTGAAGAAGGGCAACATGCCCAAGAGCGTTCTGACCGACAGGGATTCATACCCGATGTCAAGCGATCAGATCGCCGCGGCGGTGAAATCCGTGACCAAAGGCTACAAGGGCATCTCGGTGATCCTGGCCCAGCCGGCCGATGCGATCGATCCGCTGAAGAAGGCTTACAAACTGGCCGATCCCGCCGGACCGGACAAGATTGTGTACGCTCACATTCTGGGCATGCTGTACGATCCTTCGGGCGCCGAGACGCTCGCCGCGACGGTCAGGGCGATGAAGTGGGACAAGGGTTGGAACTTCCGCGGTATGGGCCAGTTTGGGCTGACCACCAGCCCGCTCGATAATCTGGTAATAGCTCTCGGACGCACCGGAAAGAGCAGCGGTCTGGACGCCATACTCGAGAAGGTCAGCCAACTGACTCCGCGCAGCGAATTCTCCCATTACCGGGCCGTGTCGATGGCGCTGGAGTCAATCGGCGATCGGCGCGCCGCTAAACCGCTTGCCGATCTGCTGAAGACCAAGGGCGTATCCGGGCACGCCTTCCTCGAAATAAAAGATGTGCGCGGGCGAACCCCCGCCAGCCGCGTTGACACCAGTACGCGCAACAACTCGCTTCGCGAGTTGATCCTGGCGCGCGCACTGTACCGATGCGGTGATTACGAGGGTCTCGGCGCCAGGATCCTGAAACAGTACACCCGCGACCTGCGAGGACACTACTCCCGTCACGCCAAGGCGGTGCTGGCTGAGAAGCCCTCGACCGGAGGGAAGTGACTTCTTCGCGCCGGTTCCGCGCGAGGATATTTATTTGAAAATGCAGTGGACCGGAACCATATGGTGTTCTCAGACGTAGGAAGTGTTATAGTAACTCCCCGTGGTCCGCGCGCTCTGCGTGGGACTTTTTGAAAATGTCGATTTTTCGGGAACCTTGTGGTCAAGAGAGCGTCGAATAGTATGGAAGGCGATAGAGGCGCTAAAGGCGCCGCAGGCCGTCCCGATGGACGCAAGCCGATCGCCTTCGACGACCAAACCCTGGTGCGGAGATTCCGACAGGGAGACATGGAATCGTTCTCCTTGCTGGTGGCGAAGTACCAGGATCGGATTTACAACATGTTGCTTCGCATGTGCGGCCGGCCCGCGGATGCTGAGGAGCTTGCCCAGGAGGCGTTCCTCCGCGCGATGGAACGCATCGAACAGTTTCACGGAAGAAGCAAGTTCTATACGTGGTTGTTTAGAATAGCGGCCAATTTGGCGATTTCGCATAGACGGCGAGGCGGACGAATCAAGTTTCATTCGCTGAGCGGACCTGAGGATGGCGACTCCAGCGGTGGAGATGCGCTTACCTCGGGCCTAGCCGCCAGACGCCAGATCGGACCGCAGGAAGCTGCGGTCGCCGCCGAAACGAATGAGCATGTGATGGCCGCCCTGGGCGAGCTCGATGACGAGTTCCGCCTGGTGATAGTTTTACGTGACATTGAAGAGATGGACTACGCACAAGTGGCCGATGTTATGAATGTGCCTGTTGGCACGGTGAAAAGCCGTTTGCACCGAGCCAGAGCAATGTTAAGGGACAGGTTGAGAGGCCTGTTGGATGATTATGAGTGAAGACCGAGACAATACAGAAGAGTTGCTGTCGGCGTACATCGACGGTGAACTGACTCCCGAGGAGTCCCGTTCTGTTGAACAGGCGGTCGCTACGGATCCTGAACTGGCCTTGGAATTGCACGAACTTAACGCAGCCAGGCGACTGCTTATGGGTCTCCCGAAACAGCGGGCTCCGCGCGGATTCGTGCGAAAGGTGATGGTCCGGGCCGAACGCAAACACCTTCTGGGCGATCACCACGCCGGTGGAGCGTTTCGAGCAGCCAGATGGATCACGCTGGCTGTGGCCGCTACCGTGCTGTTGGCGGCGGGACTCGGAATCATGGCGGTCAATATGCTGAACACAAACCGGAGCCACCCCTCCATCGCCGTGGATACGGGCGTAGGCGACGGACTTCCCGCTGGCCCGGAAGGTATGGATTTTGGTAGTGGAACGGTGAGCGGCAAGGGCTCGGGTGGAAGGGGCGAAAAGTTTGGCAAGGCCGGCGGCTCCGATGACACCAACAATGTTGCAAATGTTGGCGGGAAACTCGTTATCGCTGATGAAGCGTTCGATTACGCGGTGGCTAACGCCGGTAACGCGTCCATATACACTCATGATGTCAGCAACACGCTGGCGGTGTTGCACAAAACGCTAGACCGTAACGACGTCCTGCCTCTTGAGCTTGACGCTTTGGACAGCAGTCCCGTGCCTGGCGACAAGCCCTCCGACAAGACCCCCGAGAAGTCCGTTGAGAAGAAGCGAGACGTCTCTCGCGGAGCGCTGAACTTCTACTATAACAAGAAGCAGGATGACGAGCAGGTGCAGATAGTTGTTCTGGCAAGCGATACTGTGATCGAGCAACTCAACGGTGATCTCAGTAAGCTCGCCAGAGTTCAAATGGTCTCCCAGGCCCCGACGTTGGATTACGCGGACGTTTCGTCCGCCGGTGCGCTAGTGGCCCGACGAGCCGGGCCTCCCAGGACGCGGAAGAGGTCCGAGTTGGACATACACACCGACGGGACGCTGATCACCAAGGGCGGTCTTGCGGAAGATCCCGTGGTGAGTAAGGACGCTGGATCCAGAGCGAAAAGCAAGACCGAGACAATAAACGGCGGTAGTACATCTATCGCCAAGGGCGCTCCTGCGCCAGCGGTCGATGTTCCGGCTCCGGTGGCTTCAAAGGTCACCAAGCCTGGGACCGGCTCGCCGACGGAGACGCGAGGTCCGGTGTCCTCCACGCCGCCGAAACAACCAGCAAAGGCTGCTTCCCGTACGACCAACGTGGGACAAGATGGTCGCCCGATCACTTCGGTCGCAGACTCAGACGCCAGCGGGCAGAAAGGGGAGCCCGTTGGTAAGGGCGGTGCTTTCAAGTTAAAGCCCGCGCCGAAACCAACGGTCGTTGCGAAACGCCCGGTCGTCGGTCCGACGACCAGGCCCGCCGATCTTGCGATGGTGAACGGCGGAATCCAGAAGAAGCTCGGGCTTGGCTCCGATCGCTCGGAATTGGAAGTACTGTCGGCCCAGATCGCCGAGGATCAGAAGCGCGGAAGGTCCGCCAAGGAACTCGCCAAGCAGTATGGCAGGCTCAACAGCGCGTTCCGACAGCGGATTCTGAACGACGACCTCCGCCGCAACGTACAATCCCAGCGGGAGCAGGGCGTTAACGTGCGGGCGCTTGTTATCAACATCAATCGCCGCGACCTCATAAACGCCAAACCCACCACTACCCAAAGCGGCGGGCTACGCTTTGACCGGGCTCTTTCCAGACCTCGCGATGCGACGACATCATCACCGGTTTCCGAGTCGACTACGCAACGGGCCGCTCCACCGGTCGACACCAGTCGATGATCCCTCCTTCAGGCGTTTTGCCCCGAGGGTCTCGGTCCTCGAAAAAAAACACTTGAGAGCTTGAACCTCACGTGTGGAATCACGTACTATATGCGACCCGTGTCGAGGTGTTCTCCGGGCGACACGGAGCCGTATTCGGCTGACGCTTGCTGCTTGACCTGCTTTAACAGCGCCGAATGGGGAACTGGAGATAATATCCGGAAGTAACCTCCGTAGATATGGAAAAGGAAACGATGCATCTGATCGAAATCAAGGAATTACGAAAGGCTTTCGGGCCAATCGTTGCCGTCGACGGAATATCGTTTACCGTTGACAAAGGCGATGTGCTGGGCTTCCTCGGGCCCAATGGCGCCGGTAAGTCCACGACGATGAAAATGTTGAGCGGCTTCCTGCCGCCGGACGGCGGGACTGCTCTGGTCAACGGACACGATATCATCACAGACGTCATAAACGTGCGTCGCTCGCTGGGATACCTCGCCGAGAATGCTCCGGCGTACGATGAGATGTCCGTTCTGGGCATGTTGAAGTTCGTCTGCGACGTTCGCGGAATCAAAGGCGCGACTAGAAGGCAGGCGATCGATAAGGTGGCTGTTAGTTGTGCGATCACCGGCGTGATGCACCAGATTGTCGGTACGCTGTCGAAGGGATACCGCAGGCGCCTTGGTTTGGCTCAGGCGTTGGTGCACGATCCCGACGTCCTGATTCTCGACGAGCCCACCGACGGTCTGGATCCGAATCAGAAACACGAGGTCCGCAATCTGATCAAGTCCATGGCCTCGGAAAAGTGCATCGTGATCTCGACGCATATCCTGGAAGAAGTTGAGGCGATCTGCAGTCGGATAATCGTAATCGACCAGGGACGGATACTTGTCGACGAGACCGCCGAATCGCTGATGGCTAAGCACGGTGGAACGCTCGACCAGACATTCCGCGAGCTTACCGGATCGAAGACCCGGGTGAAGGGAGGCTCCTCATGAACGGATTCACCAGTGTTTTCAAGCGTGAGATAAAGGCGTATTTCTCAACCCCTCTGGCGTATGTGTTCCTCGTGGTGTTCCTGGCGGCTTGCGGGCAGTTGACGTTCATGGACGATTTCTTCAAGATGCGTCAGGCGTCGATGCAGGTGTTTTTCAGCAACATGCCGATGCTGTTTATCTTCCTGGTGCCGGCTATCGCCATGAGATTGTGGTCCGAGGAGCGGCGTAGCAACTCGGTAGAATTGCTGTTCTCGCTTCCTATCACGACAACGCAGGCGGTTCTGGGCAAGTTTTTTGCGGCTTGGAGCGTGTTGGTGCTGGCGTTGGCGCTGACTTTCCCGATGGTGCTTACGGTGGCCTATCTCGGCGACCCCGACTGTGGTCCGATTATCAGCGGATACGTCGGCAGCCTGCTGCTGGCCGGAGCGTATCTGGCGATCGGAAGTTTCTTTTCGATCCTTACCCGAAGCCAGGTCATCGCCTTTGTACTCGGAGTAGTTTTCTGCTGGCTGTTCCTTTACCTGGGCAGCCCGCAGTTCATGTCGCTGATATCGAGCTTCATGCCGATGGGTTTCGTCGAGGCGATGGAGTCTCTGTCGTTCCAGACGCGTTTTGAGTCGATCCAGCGCGGCGTGCTCGAATTTCGGGACCTTCTGTTCTTCCTACTGCTGATCGCCGGTTGGCTTTGGGCGAACATAATACTCCTTGAGGAAAGGAGGGCTGCATAATGAAAACTGCTTTCCGACTCATACTAGCGTTGATATTCGTCGGTGTGATTTCGATCTCGACGGTGCTGCTTGTGCGAAAAGGCGTGGGCGGCGCGAAGATCGACCTGACCGACGGCAACCTTTACACGCTTTCCGAAGGCACGAGGAGTATTCTGAAGAAACTCAACGAGCCTGTCACGCTGAAGCTCTACTACTCCCGAGTTGCGGCGATGAAGGGCCCCGACCAGATCCGATTCTGGAACAACTACTATCTGTACGTTCGCGATCTGTTGACTGAATACTCGAGGATTTCCGGTGGAAAAGTCAAACTGGAATTGATCGATCCGCGAACCTACAGCGTTGAAGAGGAAGAGGCGATCCGCAACGGAATCAGGCGTTTTCCGCTGTCGGACGACGAGAGCTTCTACTTCGGTTTGCTGGCGACCACCGAACTGGGCAAGGATGAGACCATAGCGTTCTTCGAGCCCAATCGTCAGGAACTCGTCGAATACGATGTCTCGAAGATTATCTCGTCGCTGGTCCAGCGCAAGAAACGAACGATCGGTATTGTCTCGTCGCTACCGGTCATGGGACCGGCCAATATGTCGCCTTACATGCTGCAGATGATGCGCATGCAGGGCAGACAGCCCGATCCCCCCTGGGCGATCGTAAGGCAACTGCAGATGGACTACGATGTCCGCAATCTCAGATTCGAGACGCCCGAGGTTCCCTCCGATATTGACTTCCTGATGGTCATACACCCCAAGAACCTCGACCAGAAGACCGTGTTCGCCATCGATCAGTATGTTATGAAGGGCGGGAAGCTGATGGTCTTTGTCGATCCGCACTGTCTGGCCGACAGGCCCCAGCGAGATCCCAGAAACCCGTACGCGGGCATGAACCACAAGGCCGGTTCCCAGTTGAACAACCTGCTGGTTAATTGGGGCGCCGTGGTTTACACCAAGAAGATCGCCGTCGACCGGGCGTCGGCGACCAAGACCGGTCGTCCGCCTCAGGCGTTTCTTCCGTATCTGACGCTCAACGACCAGTGCGTCAATAAGAACCACAGAATGGTCTCCGAGCTTAACGGAATCAGGATGCTGTTCGCCGGAGCCATCGGAAGGCATGGTGGAACCGCAGAATTCACTCCGCTGATCTCCACCACGGACATCGGAAACACATGGCTGCCCGCCGACGCGATGTCGCTGAACATGCCCAATCCGCAGAAGATACAGGAGGAAGTGACGGACGGGACCGAAGCGGTGACCCTGGCGTGCATGTTGACTGGTAAGATGAACAGCATCTTCCCCAACGGCATTGACATACCCGACGACAGCCCCGACGAACCCGACACTCAGCCTGCGAGCACCCAGCCGACGACCCAGCCGAAAGACAAAACCAAGCATATAGACGCGATCAAGAGCACCGACAAGGGAACCGTGCTGGTGGTTGCGGATGTGGACATTATCACCGACATGCTGTGCTACGACAGATCGTTTTTCGGAATGGCCCAGTCCGGAGCCAATGTTCCGTTCCTGCTGAATGCGTTGGAATTCCTTTCGGGCTCGGAAGATCTGATTTCTATCCGATCCAGAGGTCGTTTCCTCCGGCCGTTTACGGTCATCGACGAGATCGAACGCGAAAGCGACCGCAAGACGCAGAAAAGGATCGATGCGGTAAACGCCAAGATAAAGGCGTCACAGAAGAGACTGGATGAGCTTGGCCGGCAGGGCGCCACCGAGCAGGATGTGGCGCTGCTTGAAGCCACGGTTATCGAAGAGAGGCGGAAGGCTCAAGCGGAGATAACCGCCGCCAATCGCGAACTTCGCGATCTCAAGAGCGTTCGGCGCGAGAAAGTCGAGGCGATCGAGTGGAAGCTGAGAGCCCTCAACGTAGGCGCTGCTCCGGCGATACTGCTGTTGATCGCGATCGTATTGTGGTTGGTTCGCTATTTCCAGGCAAAATATTATGCAGCACAAAGGGCATAAGTGATGGTACTGACAGATAAGAAACTATCCGTATTGGCCGGTGTGGCCGCGGCGTTGCTTGTGGTGACTGTGGTGGTCCATTCCAGCAGTCTGTTTGAATCCGCCGGAGATTTTACGCCCGGTTCCCTGTTGATCCAGGGACTGGACCCGAAGATCGTCGCCGAGATAAGCATAAGTCAAGGCAAAGACTCGGTGACCCTGCAGAGGACCAAAGACGGATTCTCCATTAAGGAGCGGCAGGGGTACCCGGTGTTGGCGGACAAGGTTAACGGTCTGTTCATCAACCTCCTGGGTTTCCGCTGCGACGAACTGGTCACCGCCAACAAGGACAATCACAAGGAACTCGGCGTCGCCGCTGACGACAAGGGAACTACGGTGATCAAGCTGTTCGATAAAGGCGGAAAGATCATCGCCGGCGTGGCTGTAGGCGGACGCGCATCAAGAGGATCCGGAGTTTATATCCGGTCCATCGATAAAGACGAGGTCTACGCCTCCAGCAACAGGGCGAGCTTCTCGACCAGCATCTCCGACTATGTCCAGACCGAACTTATCAAGGTCGGCAAAGACGATGTTGTCGAAGTTACTGTCGCCGGGAAAGATTCGACTTTCACCGCAGCTCGCGACAAAGACGACAAGATAGTCCTCCAGAACGTCCCCCAGGGCAAACGCGCCAAGGACAGCGACCTTGAGTCGCTGTTTGACGTGCTGTCGAACCTTACGCTTGACGACATTGCCGTCGACGCAAGCGTCGCCGCCGCGCCCGACACCACCTTCACCTGCAAGACCAACAAGCACGCTACGTATACCGTGCAGCTTTCGAAGAAGGACGACAAGCACTACGCAAAGCTATCGGTCAAGGGTCCCGACGACGCTCTGATCCAGAAGAGCATGATGATCAGTCAGGACGATCCGCAGGCTGAACTCGACAAGAAGGCCGCCGTGCTTACCGCTAACGACAAGGCTAAGGAGTTCAACGAACTCCACAACAATTGGGTCTACGAGATACCCTCCTGGCCGGCCGGTAGAATGCGAAGATCGCTTGCTGATCTCATCGAGGATATTCCAGACGGGGACAATCCCGAAAAGATCACCGCCAGCCATATCCTTATCGGATACAAAGGCTCCAGCAGATCCGAAGCCACACGCACCAAGGCCGAGGCCCGCAAACTTGCCGAAGATATTCTCGCCAAAGCCAAGGCCCCCGGAGCCGATTTCGCCGCACTAGCCAAAGAGCACTCCGAAGGTCCGAGCGGAAAGAATGGCGGTTCTCTGGGCGAATTCGACAAGAATACAATGCATGAGAATTTCACGAAGGGCGCATGGAAGCTCAAGGTTGGCGATATCAGCGATATCGTTGAAACGCCCTTTGGCTTCCACGTGATCAAGCGAACGAAGTAGTTGTTGTATCTGCTTTCCAACCGAAGCGGTTGGATTGGTTAAATAGAAAAACGGCCCCGGGCAATCGTTGATTCGCCCGGGGCCGTTTCATATGCGCATCGCGTTTCAGTCTACGATGATCTGCGGCGGCCCGATGGGTTTCTTACCGTCGGGATTGTCGGCGATGTGGTGCTTATCGGACCATGTTTTCCGCGTGACTTCATTTCCGGCGAAGTGGATCGTAACGAAGTAGTACTCCTTACCATCTTCAATTTTGTCCGGAACGTAGGTCCACGAATCAGAGAACTTCGCCGTCGGCGGTCCAAGTATCTTCTCGACAGTTAATTTGCTCATGCCCGATTGGATGGTCATGTAGCGTTCCCTGGAGAACTTGTTGCATCCGCCGATAGCGAGACACAGCAGTCCTGATGCGGCCAGCAGCAATACAGTTCGTTTCATAATGTGTCTCCTCTGGTAATGATTAGTATGGGTTATGTTCTTTGAATATGCTGCTACTGACCCGACGTGAAGACGCGTTGAGCGGTCAATCGCTGCGTGAACGGGCTGGTGAATACGGCGACTAGCACGAACTTGTGCCCGACCGGTATCGGCGTGTCCCATTGCAGTTTGAACTCGTACATCTGTTGGCTGCGATTCCAGTATCGCAGGTTCTCTTTCGCGTCCAGCAGCGAAGGCTTGATTTCCCAGACTCCGCGAAGTTCGCCTTTGGGCTCCAGGTTGTTCGACTGGTGCGTGTAGATCTCAAAACGGAAGCTACCGAACGCCTTGGTCGCTTCGTGGAACGCGTTGAACGCCTCGACTCGTACGTCGACCCCGCGTATCCCTCCGGCCTCGCTGTCAAACGTGCGGGTGACTGTGAACGGATGGATATTAATGCTCTTGGGCAGGAGGAGGTTCACCGGTTGAGGGACGTCGATCTGCGTGTATTCACGCACCGCCGGCTGGGTTGTCGGCGGGCTGCTTGCGCCTCCGAACCAGCGGCTCATGCTGTCGCATCCGGCGAACAAACCCACCGCCGCCAACAGGGCGGCCAGTATGCTTGTGGTCTCGCGTTTCCCAAAGGTGTTCATTTGTAACTCCCGTAGTATCAGGCAGGATCAGCCAGGCGATCCTGAATCTGATCGGCCGGGGGAATTATAGCCCCCCCAAGCCGCACTGGCAAGGCGGTGTTCGAATAGCGCTATATCGCCTTTGTCTGTTTCGGCGGGCTGAGGTATACTGCTCTGGACGGAGAAGCCTTGAAAAACCAGCATCTGTTCCTGCAGGAGCGATTGATGACCAAAAGAGCACTGACAATCCCGGCGTTGCTGATTCTGTTGTCGTTTTCCACCGCTGGCGGGGCGGTTGTGTGGTTGGAGGCCGAAGGATTCGACAAAACGGGCAAGTGGTCCAATGATTCGCAGCATGTCGATCTGATGGGCTCGCCGTATCTGCTGGCCACCGGTGTGGGCAAGCCCGTTGAAGACGCCGTAACCACCGCCCAAATTCCCGCCCCGGGCAAATACACGCTATGGGTGCGATGCAGGGACTGGTTGCCCAGCCATTCTCCCGGACAGTTCAAGGTGCTTGTGGGCGGTAAGGCTTCGGATGTCACCTTCGGAAAAGCCAAATCCGACGACTGGCGCTGGGTCGACGGCGGGGCGTTCGACCTGAAGGCCGGGCCTGTCGAAGTGGCGATCCGCGATCTTACCGGATGGTGGGGGCGATGTGATGCGGTTGTGCTGGCTCCGGAGTCTTTCAAACCGGCCGGAGATGCAAAAAAACTCGCCGCCCAGCGGATTGAGTTCTGTGGCGTTACTCCCGACGCCAAGCCGATGGGCGATTACGACGTGGTTGTAATCGGAGGCGGTCCAGCCGGTATGGGCGCCGCCACGGCTGCGGCGCGACACGAATGTAAAGTTGCTTTCATTCAGGACCGCCCCGTGCTGGGAGGCAACTCGTCCTCGGAGATCCAGGTCCCGCCGATGGGCTATATCGGTCGCCCGCCCGACAGGGTGAATATTACCGGTCTGGCCGAAGAGTTCTTCCCCGAGCAGGGATGGGCCAGCTTCGCCGATTCGAAGAAAATGGAAGCCATCGTTCGCGCCGAGAAGAACATTTCACTGTTTCTGAATACGCGGGGAATCGGCGTGGAGATGTCGACCGCAAACAGTATCAAGTCAGTCATCGCCCTGGACGTTCGCACCGGGCAGCGCATGTCGTTTGCGGCTCCGCTGTTCATTGACTGCACCGGGCATGGCTGGATCGGATACTACGCCAAAGCCGAATACCGCATGGGCCAGGAGGCTCGCGCCGAGTTCAATGAATCACTCGCCCCCGTCCGGGCGGGTAAGCGCACAATGGGCAACACGCTGTACTATGCGGCGTTTAAAGATCATCGTCCGGACCGAAAACCTCAGGCTTCGTCCAGGATTGCTCCGGCGCCCGGAGTAGTGATTAAATATAGTGACAAGACCAGGGTGACCATCACCGGCGACTGGACACACAGCACGTTTCAGGGCGGAGACTACCTGCATGACGCCGATAGCGCCAAAGGCGAAAAAAGCGTCGTCTTCACATTCGATGTCAAGCAGGCCGGACGACGTGAAGTATTCCTGGGATATCTGGCGTTCAACAACCGGGCGAAGAACGTTCCGGTAACGGTGGAACACGCCGGCGGCAAGACGAAGGTCACCGTCGACCAGACCGTAAGCAAAGGCGGATGGAAGGCGTTGGGGACGTTTGATTTCACTCCCAAGGGTCCGGCCCGCGTGACGATCGGCAACGGCGGCGCTAAGGGCGTGGTTCTTGCCGACTGTATTCGCGTCGTAGATCCGAGCGACAAACTCGCGAAAAATCCCGCGCCGGCGGTCAAGCCCAAGCCTCCGCCCGACGGCGTACCGTTCGATTGCCCGCCCTGGGCGTATCAATGGCGTTCCAGCGAGGAATTCGAGAAGCTCGGTACCCATCGGCGCATAAGAACCCCCGATCGTCCTGAGAACTTTGACGCTCCGTCCCGCGGTAAGGGCAGGAATCCGGGAAACGATCTCAGCGGAGCGGTGTTGCACAAGTGGTGGGTTGAACTCGGCGGGATGTCCGACATCATTCAAGACGCTGAGACGATCCGCGACGAACTGTTCCGGATTAATCTCGGCATGTGGAATTACGCCAAGAACCACAATCCTAAAACGATTTCCAGAAACAAGTATCGCGAGTTGGTCTGGCTGAATTACGTGCCGGGAGTCAGAGAGTCCAGGCGCCTGCTGGGCGATTACATTATGACCCAGAACGATTTCGACAAGCAGATCGTCCACAACGATACGATCGGTTTTACCGACTGGGGAATCGACGTTCACCATCCCGAGGGTTTCTGGGTGAAGGGCAACGATTGCATTCACGTCTACCACGGGCGGAGAGTCAGCATTCCGTATCGATCGCTTTATTCCAGGAACATCGCCAACCTGTTCATGGCCGGTCGCTGTCACTCGGTCACCCATATCGCACTGGGCGCCACGCGCGTGATGCGTCCGATGATGCTCACCGGTCAGGCCGCCGGAACCGCCGCCGCTATCGCCAAACAACACAAGACCTCGCCGCGCGGCGTGTACAAGAGCCATATCAAACAACTCCAGCAATCGTTGCTGAAGGACGGTTGCTATCTGCTCGGGATCAAGAACGCCGACAGTCGCGACCTGGCGCTGAGCGCCAAACTCACCGCGTCGAGTTCCCAGGAGAAGATGGCTCCGACGAAGGCGATCAACGGATGGAACAGGATCGTCGCTTCGGACCGCAACGCCTGGACTCCCGCCCGCGGCGCCAAAGGGCGCCACTGGATCGAACTTCGCCTGGCGTCGAAAACCGCGGTCAACAGCGTTCACGTGACGTTTGAGAAGAACAAGTCCGTGGGCTTCAGCGTCGAGGCGATGACGGGCGATGAGTTTAAGACTGTAGCTGATCTCCCGAATAACAGACTCCGCAGATGCGTTGTGAACTTCAAATCCGTTACGACCGACAGGATACGCATAGTATTCCCCAAGATTCCGGTGATATGCGAAATCCGCCTGTATAACGAGGCCGCAGGGCAGGACGCAAAATGAGATTTCGCAGACAATGCCCCGTGATTTTGCTGATTGTGCTCGCTACAGCGACACTATGTGTCGCCGAGCCCGTTTCGCCCGGTCGAAAGGCGCTTGTTGACGATTACGCAAAGCAGTTCGATAAGATCGTTTTCATCAAACGCAACACGTGTACGGCCGACCATTACTACACTGACCACATAAACGACATTTCCAAACCGGGCGGGAGCCTGTGCGTTCTGAACCTTCGCACCGGTCGGGCCGCCGATCTGACCGGAGAGTTGAAGGGCGGATGGTTAGGCCGATTCGACGTCTCATTCGACGCCAAGAAGATAATCTTCGGATGGAAGAAGGCCCCGAAGGAAGGCTACCGCATATACGAGATCGATATTGACCCGTCGACCGGTCTCCGTGCGAAATCCGGCGGTTTGCGACAACTAACCTTCCCGTTGTCCGACGAAGCGACGCTCGTCAAGAAATACGGTAAGAGTCGAGGGGGTGTGTATTACCACCATGGAACTGACGATATGCACCCGTGCTACCTGCCTGACGGCGGGATCGTTTTCACCTCCACGCGATGTCAGTTCGGCGTGTTGTGCAACAATGACGACGTGTTCACCTCAATGATCTTGCACCGCATGGACTCAGACGGTAAGAACATCCGGAAGCTCACCAACAGTTCGGTCAGCGAATCGTCGCCCTGTGTTCTGGACGACGGTCGGATCCTCTATACGCGCTGGGAGTACATCGAGAAGGGGCACATCGGAGCCAAATGCCTCTGGGCGATGAAGCCCGATGGAAGCGGATCGGTCGAGATTTACGGTAACGACATCACTTACCCGCCGTCATTTATCTACGGCCGGCCCGTCCCCGGATCGTCCGGTAGATACGTTTTCCTTGGAACACCGCATTGCTTCCCGAATTCGATCGGTACGGTGATTCGCATCGACACCAGCAAGCCCATCCGCACGCGAGCGCCCATGACCTACATGACCCCGCAGGTCGACATCCGCACCGAGAAGGGTTTCTGGTACAAACAACCGTCAGGCCAGTGGAAACACGACAGCAAGGGGACCGGACCGCTGTTCAAAGATCCGTATCCGCTGTCGGACAAGTTGTTTCTCGCAGCGCACAAACCGGCCGGTCCGCAATGGTCCGACCCAAAGGCTTACGGGCTGTATCTGCTGGACGACAAGGGCTCGGTGCGTCTTATCCACAAGGATGCGGAGTTCTCATGCTGGCAGCCGTATCCGCTGAGAGCCCGAGACAAACCGCCCGTGCTCAAAACCGCATTCGACAGCAGGCTGGCCGGGAAAAAACAAGCCGTCTGCGTTGTCACCGACGTCTATCACGGGCTGGAGAAAGTCAAGCGCGGCGAGATCAAGTACATTCGCATCATGGAGCAGGTCCCGCGTCCCTGGTCGGCAAGACGAACCGACGGCTCGGACAAGTTCAGCAAGCAGCACGTCGTGTTGTCCAAGGGCTCCAACATCGGCTTGAAGGTGCAGTGGGGAATCGTACCGGTCGAGATCGACGGGTCGGCGCACTTCATCGTACCGTCCGACAGGAACATCTACTTCCAGGTGCTCGACAAGAACTACCTGGCGGTCCAGACCGAGCGGAGCTACGTGAACTACCGTCCGGGCGAGACGCGATCGTGCATAGGTTGTCACGAAACGCCCAACAGCGCAGCGGCCGGGCGGTCGGGCGGGGCGGTCGCGGCGCTCAAACGCCCGCCTTCGGTTCCGGCTGCTCAACCGGGCGACAAGTCCGCCAGGCGCACGCTGCACTACCCGACCGACGTACAACCGGTGCTCGACAAGCACTGCGTAACGTGCCACAACCCGACGCGCCCCAAAAAAGTTTCCGGCGGGATGGACATGAGAGGTGCGCCGACCGGTCACTTCTCCAAATCGTATGAAGCGATCATGAGCAAGATCGGACGATCGTTGGCGTCGGTTAGCGAGAATTCCAAGCCCACCGTGGAGTATCTGCCCGCCAAATCGTCGTTTTCGTTCAAGACTGCTATGGTGGCGATGCTGTCAAAGGGCAAGGTTCGCCTTCCCGACAAGGCCCTGGCCCAAAAAGTCGCAAAACTCGCCGAATTGCACAAGGAGGTCCAACTGTCGACGGGCGAGCTGCTGAAAATCAGCAACTGGATCGAATCCAACTGCCAATACTACGGATCGTACTGGGGTCGGCGCCACGTAAGGTACAAAGACCATCCGAACTTCCGCCCGGCCGTTACGTTCGATCAGGCTCTCAGCGCCACGCCCCCAAAGACCAACTCCAAACGTTGAGCACTAAGGAAATTGATGCTCCCGGTGTGCGTTGACCTTATTATATATGCATAATACAAACGCGATAACGAGGTGAGACTATGAACGCAAAGCGACTGCTGTGCGGCGCTGCGATGGTGCTGGGGCTGTTGACCGTTATGCTGGTATGCGACGCCAGGACCCCGCGCAAGACCCCGACCACGCAACCCGCCGCCATGAAGGGCGGGCTGACTAACGAGTTCTTTGCGTTTGACAACGGTATTAATCGCGGTAGGCTCACAATCCAACAGCAGGCCAAAACGCTCAAGGAACTCGGGTACGCTGGGATCGGTTACTCCGGTGTGCGGGACCTGCCCAAGAAGGTCAAGGCGTTCAAGGATCTGGGGCTGAAGGTCTTCAGCACTTATGTGTGGTGCAATCCAGCAAGAGAAGTTCCTTACGATCCGAAACTCATCGACGCGATGAAGCAGCTCGAAGGGACCGGTGTGGTGCTGTGGTTGACGGTCCAGGGCAAGACCGACGACGAAAAAGCCTCCGCCGTCATCCGAACTCTCGCCGACGCAGCCGCCAAGCACGGTCTCAGAATTGCAATCTATCCGCACCTGGGTTTCTATATCGCAACAACCAACCAGGCCCTTCGGCTGGTTAAGAAGGTCGACCGCAAGAATGTCGGCGTGTCGATTAACCTCTGCCATGAACTCAAGGCAGGCAGCGAACCGAAACTCCCCGAAATCATCAAAGCCGCCGCACCGCACCTGTTCATGGTTTCCATCAACGGAGCCGACCACAAGGGCGGCTGGGACAAACTCATTCGCCCGTTGGGTGATGGCGAGTTTGACGTCCTGGGCTTCCTCAAAACGTTGAACGTCTCGGGCTATCGCGGTCCGGTCGGACTGCAATGCTACGCCGTCAAAGGCGACCAGAAAGAGAATCTTAAGCGTTCGCTTGCGACCTGGAAGACATATCAGGATAAGATCGCCTCAAAGGAGAAGTAACCATGAACAAGACCCGACTTCAAACCGGAATATCGCGTCGTTCGTTTGTAAAAGGTGTTCTGTCGGCCGGTGCGGTCGCCGGGGTCCCATGGATTCTCCCCGGACGGGTCGGAGGAGCGGTCGCCCCCAGCGAGAGAATCACAGTTGGCATGATCGGTGTCGGAAGGCAGGGCATAAACGCCAACCTCCCGCCGTTCCTGCAATCGAAAGATACGCAGATCGTCGCGATTTGCGATGTGGATTCATGGCGGTTGAAGCAGGCTGTCGGGAGGGTGGAGAAGTATTACGGTAAGAGGAATGGTAAATCGTCCGGGACGCACAAAGGCCTCAGGACATGCGGTGACTTTCGCGAGGTCCTGGCTCGCGACGATATCGATGCGGTGATGATCTCCACGCCGGACCACTGGCACGTGCCGATGTCGATAGCCGCCGCCAAGGCGGGCAAGGACGTATGCTGCGAAAAACCCCTCACGCTGAGCATACATGAAGGGCGGATTCTCAGCGACACCGTAAAGCGATACGGGCGCGTGTTCCGCACCGACAGCGAGTTCCGGTCGCATTGGTACTTCCATCGCGCCGTCGAACTCGTGCGAAACGGGCGGATCGGAAAGCTGCACACGATACGCACGGGCGTTCCGCGGGGCGATATAGCGTGCGGACCTCAACCGGAGATGCCCGTTCCAGAGGAACTTGATTACGATATGTGGCTGGGCCCGGCGCAGAAGGCTCCGTATACGTTGAATCGCGTGCACACGCCCTCCAGCTTCCGCCGGCCCGGATGGATGCGGGTTAGAGATTATTGCGACGGTATGATCACCAACTGGGGCGCGCACCTGGTCGACATTGTCCAGTGGGGCAATGGAACAGACCGCAGCGGTCCGGTGGAGGTCCAGGCCACCGGAACGTATCCCACCGATGGTCTGTGGAACGTTTTGCTGAACTTCGAGGCGAAGTACAAATATGCAAACGGCGTGACGCTGCACTACACGATGGGCAAGCCTTTCGTGAGATTTGAAGGAGAGGGCGGATGGATTCATGCTGAATGGGGCCGCGGAAAAATACAATCGTCGCCCGAATCGCTCGCCAAGGAGACTCTCGGGCCCGGCGACGAGATACGATTCCCCCTGAAGAGCGAGAAAACGGATTTTATCGATTGCGTCAAGACGCGCGGGCGGACGTTGGCGGACGCCGAAGTCGGACATCGCACTACCTCGGTGTGTCACCTGGCCCATATCTCGATACAACTGGGCGGGCAGAAACTCCGCTGGGATCCCGACGCCGAACAGTTCATCAATAATGAGGCGGCCAACAGGCTTACCCGTCGCACCGCGCTGAGGCCGCCATGGACGTTGTGACGCTTCATCGGGGTCGATGCGGGGGAGTTACGGTATGGGTGTGCGTGCTGATCGCCTGTGGCCTGGTCGCCGCAATCGGAGGATGTGATGCGCCCCGGCCGATTCGCATTCGCGTGCTTACGTACAATATTCACCACGGACAGGGCGAGGACGGGAAGTTTGACCTGCCGCGACTGGCGCGAGTGATAAGCGATCTCAAACCGGATTTGGCGGCGTTGCAGGAGGTGGATTGCGGAACCAAACGCGCCTCGGGAGCGGATCAAGCCGCCGAACTGGGACGTTTGACCGGGATGCACGCGGTATTTGGCAAGGCGATGGACTTTTCAGGCGGACAGTACGGTCAGGCGGTGCTGTCGCGCTGGCCGATCCTGCACGAAAAGACCCATCAACTCGGCCACGACCCCGACAGCGAACCGCGGATTGCGCTGTCCGTCAGTGTCCGGCCGGTTGCCGATCGTCCTGAGTTTACGTTTGTCGGAACGCATCTCGATCACGTGAAAGACCACAGGCTCCGCCTGCGGCAGGCTCGCAGGCTCAACGAGTTATTTGTTAAAGACGACGGCGGACCGGTGATTCTTGTCGGCGATCTCAACGACACGCCGCAGAGTGAACCGATCAAGGCGATGAGTGAACATTGGCTGCGGTCGGCGGGAGATGCCCCGCAGGCGACGTGGCCTGCGAAGGATCCCGCCAAGAAGATAGATTACATCCTACTTCGTCCCGCCGGTCGTTGGCGAGTGGTCGAAGTCAGAGTCATCGAAGAGAAAATTGCTTCGGATCATCGTCCGGTGCTGGCTGTGCTGGAATGGCGCGGGCTGCAACCGGATTTGCACCAACAAGGAGACGGCAAGTGAATAGACGCGATTTCCTCAAGGCCGCTGGATTGGTCCTCGCCGCCGGCGCGCCGCGGTACGCTCCAGGCGCAGAAAAGCCCGGACCGAATCTACTGATAATCCAGACCGATGAGCACAACTTCCGTACGCTCGGGTGCTATCGAAAGACGCTGAAGCCCGACCAGGCGTTCATGTGGGGCAAGAAGGCGGTAGTCGAGACACCGAACATCGACTGGATCGCTTCCAACGGAGCCCTCTGCACCAAGTTCTATGCGACCACGCCGGTTTGTTCGCCGTCGCGGGCGGCGTTTGTGTCGGGGCGTTATCCTCAGAACACACCGGTTGTTACGAACAATATCGCACTGGACGACAACATTGTCACGTTTGCCGAAATCCTGCGGCGCGTCGGTTACGCTACGGGATATTCGGGCAAGTGGCATCTCGATGGGAACGGGAAGCCCCAGTGGGGTCCCAAGCGGAAATTCGGATTTGCAGACAACGCCTGCATGTTCAATCGAGGCCACTGGAAGCAACTCGAAGACACCGCCTCTGGTCCGCGCGTAAAAGCACGCACCGGAGGCAAGCCGAGCTACAGTGTCGGTGGAGCTGACAAGAAATCGTTCACCACAGACTTCCTGGCCGACAAGACCATCGACTTCATCAGGAAGAACGCCTCCAGGCGATTCTGCTACATGGTCTCCATTCCCGATCCGCACGGCCCGGACACCGTTCGCCCGCCGTATGCGAGCATGTACGATTCAATGACGTTCGAAAAACCGCGCACCCACGACAAGCCCGATAAGGGGCTCCCAAGCTGGGCTCAGAAGCAGAAGGGCGGCTACGGGCAGGCCAAGTACTACGGTATGGTCAAGTGCATCGACGATAATGTCGGCAGGATTCTCAAGTGCCTCCGGGCCCAGAAGCTAATGGACAATACGATTGTTATCTTCACCGCCGATCACGGTGATCTTCGCGGTGAGCATCATCGTCACAACAAGGGTGTTCCTTTGGAGGCTTCGGCGAAGGTTCCGTTCGTTATCTACTATCCCGCCAAAATCAAGGCTCGCACGATCGTCACCCAGGCGCTGGGGACCGTCGACTTCCTGCCGACAATTATCGGCATGATGGGTTTCAAGACCGCCGGTCTTGAGGAAGGGCGCAACGCCTCGGACCTCTTCACCAGGGGGAAAGCCCCCGACGACTGGAAGGACGTTGCATTCGTTCGCGGCACGGGCGGGCCTGATGCGAATTGGCTGGGAGCTTTCACCGGGCGATACAAGTTCATCGTCTCGCCGCGAGATATCCCGTGGTTGATCGATATGGAAAAGGACCCCGACGAACTGAAGAACTTCTTTCTGGACCCCGAATATCGCCAGATTGTCCGCGACCTGTCCGCCCAGCTGATCGAATACGGGCGCAAGTATAAGGACGGGCGGACTTCCGTAGCCACGATCAAAGCCGATCTCGACTGGGCGGCTAACGGTAAGGGCAAGTTCACACCGACGGCTCGGCAGCCCAGGTCCAAAGCGCCGGTGGGGCGAAAACGAAAGAAGAACCGTAAGCCCAGGCAATAGCGAGCGATTTGTCTTATCGCAACGGCGCGGGCGCCGCCTGGGGGGTTTGTCGAGTGGCGCGTCCGTGCAGGACGCCCTTGACGTCGAACCATAGCGGATCAATGCACAGAAAGCGATTCCACGGTCTTGACCCATCCTTCTGCTGGTGGTACACGTGCCACAGCTTACCGGCTCGGTCTTTCACGACGCATCCGTGCCCCGGTCCAAGCGCGCCGTTTCCCCTCTTTATTATCGGGTTGCCCTTGTGCTTTACGAACGGGCCGGTGGGGCTCTTTGACGTTGCGTACCCGACCGCGTAGTCCAGCGAGTTGGCGCCCGTTCCGGAGTACATCAGGTAGTACGTCTTCTTGTGTTTCAGCATCCACGGGCCTTCGGTGACGGAGCCGCGTTTCTTCTCCCACGGCTCGGTCGGCCTGATCAGTTGGATCGGTCTGCTTTTGTCCTTCTGCAGGGGCGTTTTCATTCTCTGAACGTGGATTCTGAATCCGGGAAACTGGACGTAGTAGAGATACTGCTTTCCATCATCGTCGCGAAACATGTGAGCGTCTATTGCATTGGGGAACAACGTTGCGCGATCGATGAACTTACCGTCCGGTTTGTCCGCGACTGCAACACCGATGGTCTTGTTGACGGTGTAGTACAGATAGAACTTCTTGTCGTCGGGGTTATGGAACACGTCAGGCGCCCAGACGTTTTTCTTTCCCGGCGTGAACACCTTGGCGCCTTTGCTCCAGTTCACCAGATCGGTCGAAGTGTAAACGTGGTAGCTCCGGTTGTCTCCGGTGGGGTAGAGGTAGTACTTGCCTTTGTGGCGGATAACGCACGGATCGGCCGGGCCTATCTCATCGATCACGGGGTTGGCGTACGTCGGTTTCTTCGCCTCGCCGCGCAGTCCGCCGGCTGCGAGCAGCCCAAGCAAAACGAACGGAATCAGCCCTTTTTTCCCGATCATGTCAACCTCCCGCTGCTATCTTTACGTTCAGGTTGCTTCGGCAGCGGTGCAGCGCCATCAGCGCCAGCGCCGTTCCGTATTGCTGGTGATAGTCATACAGCGGGAAGTCCCACCATGAACCGTCTTTCTCCTGCAGAGGCATCAGTATCCCCGCCAGGTGATCCCGGTAGAACTTCCGCTCTTCGAGGGGCAGTTGCTCTATGCACCCAGCCGCGTAGAAGTGTCCGTAATAGTAGAAGTAGCCCGCTACGGCGAACCACGATTCGTGCGGGCGCGGGAACTTCCTGGCCCGCGACAACCACCCGTTGCGAGCGCAAATCCAATCCAGCCACGTCCGGATCACTTCGTCGGTTATCCGTTCGTCGCCCGAGAGTCGCAGCGCCAGGTTGCATACTTGCGATCGTCCCAGGCTGCCTGCGGGCAGGTTTATCACACCGGCGCGACGGCGCGTCCAACCACGGCTGTATGTGTATGTCGAGTTCGGGTTTCGCTGGAGCGAGATGGCGGATTTGGCGCGATCGATCATCGCCTGCGGTACGTCCACGCCGATCCCGCGCGCCTCGTGCAGTGCGATCAAGACGCTTGCGGTCAGGAATGAGGTGGTCTTTGCGAAAGGTTTTTGCGTGTGGTAGTCAAACTCGTAGTATCCCCACCCGCCGCCCAGCGATTCAAACCGCTTCAGGAGATCAACCTGACCGGCCGCCAACTTGAGTATCCGCTCGCGCCGCGGCGCGCTGCCCGGGATGCGATTGTACATCCGCACCAGGGCGCGAAGTCCGTAGGCGTGAGACCAGTTGTTGTACAGCGCCCGCAACGCCGAGCGTTTAAGCTTCGGAAGATTCTCCGCCAGGTACGCCTCGCCGCCTTCAATCGCTTTGATTACCGCGGGGCTGTCTGCGCCCGATTCGATCAGTGCTGAAACACACAAGCCCGTGATCGCTACTCGGAACCCGTGGTGCGCCGATGGGACAGGAGCGTAGATGTTGCGACCCTTGGTGTTTCGCGCCGAGCCCCACGAACCGTTGGGGTTCTGTCTGGCCAGGAGGAAACTGACACCCCTGTTGATGGAATTTTCCAATGCGTCGGGAGCTATCGCCCGGGGCGGTCCGGGTTTGGGGTGGCCGGGCGCTGCGCATCCGTTGACGAGAAATACGCCCACGGTTACAACCGCAACAAGATATCGAGTGATGGTTTTTCTCATGTCTCGGTCCGAAGAGAAGCTATTTCGAGGCCTTGCGGAATATCGTTTCACCTGCGGTCAGGCCCTTGATGATCTCGACTTTGCCCGCGTGGGCCTTGCCCGTCTCGACCGGGCGTTTCTTCTTACCGCCGGCCTCTTTCACGTAGACGAACTCCTTGCCCGCATCTTTCAGGATCGCCGATACGGGCGCGGTGATCGCTTTGGGATTGTCGTGGACCGTCAGCGTTATCTTGCACGTCATACCGGCCGCTACGAGCCCCGCTCCGTCGCTCAGAGTCAGGCGCGCGTCGAACTGGCCCGCGGAGGTCGGTATCGTCGAGAACTTATCGAGCTTTACGGTCAGCGGTTTTCGCGGATATGCGGTTGCCACCGCCCGGCCGGTTAATCCGGACGCGAGCAGGCCGAAGTCCTTCTCCGGGACACTCACGCGAACCAGCATCGCCTTGGGGTCCACGATTGTCATGAAGACCTCGTTGGCCAGCAGCTTGCCTTTGGGCGTGAGCTTAGCCGCGACGGTTGTGCTGCTCCACTTGCCCTTGCTGCATCGTCCGTAGTAGACCACGCCCCCGACGGGAGCCTTGATGGTCATGGCGCCGCGATCGGCTTTGAGGTTCGCCAGGGCTTCTACTGCTTTCTTGCGTCCGCGGCGGGATGCTTCGATATCGAGCGTCGCTTTTTCCAGCGCCAGCGGCAGGAGGACCTTGGCGTTTTCGTATCCCTTAACCGCGGCCTGGGTCGCCAGCACCATATCCACCGCCTGACGGGCAAGATTGGTCTTAAGCGCCGCGTCGAGCGCCATTTTCGCCTGCTCGGCGGATAGCTCAGCACGACGGACCGAGTCTTCGGTGCGCCGGAGAACGATTTCTTCCGTTGCGTCGGTAAGGTCGTCGGCTTGGTACATCTTCTTGAGTTGGCGGAGTTCCTCCTTAATGTACGCCAGTCGATCGGCTGTTGACTGGTAGGCTTCGATGGTGGCCCGCTTGCTGAGTTCCTGGTTCTTCTTGAAGTATTCCAGGTTCTCCTGCGCGCGTTCGGCGTTTCGTTTGGCCGCAGCAAGTTTCAGCGGAGTTGCGGCTTTGAGTTGTGCGAATTCGGCTTCGGCCTGCTTCATCGCCAGGGCTCCGACGGGGTCGGTGTGTTGCCTGGCTTTCAGGGCCTTGTCGAACTTCTCCAGCATTGGCGTTATCAGCGTGTCGCCCTTTGTCACCGTTGCGCCGTGCTCGACGGCTTTGAGTACGGTCAGCGACGGCGCCGCTTTCGCCTTGAAGGATATTTCGGTCATGCCCGCCGACTCGAACACACCCGGGAGCTTGAGTTCGATCTTGAACCGCTCGGTTTTGACTTTGACGGTCTCCGACTTGGGCGGGGCGGGAGCCTTTTGCGTGGTCTTGTTCTGGGCTGACGCATTCCAGGTCGGAATCATTATGATCGAAGCGATCAACAGCAGGCTGATTCGTCGTAACATTGTTGTAAATCCTTTCGGGCGTTATTTCGCCAGTATCGTCAGTTCGTGTATGGACCAGTGCTTTCCGTCGGACCGGCCGGTCTGGATGATCTTCATTATCGCGCCCTTGACGGGTTTGTCGAACTTGATTTTGGTTACCGGACTGTCGCCTTTGCCTTTGGCGACGAGCCGTCCGGACCCGATGCTGCCGCGGGAAACGTACACTTCGTATCCGCGCGGGTAATCTTCGTTCGACCCGCTGGCGTCCAGGATTACGCCTGTTATCTCCTGGTCGGCGTCCAGTTCGAGTTTGAACCACTCACCGCCCTTCATGGCTCCTGCGGTGTCCCATCGCGAGCCGAGGTTCCCGTCAATGGCGTTCTTGGCGTTGCTGGAATTGTGAGAGGCGGTGACCCTGCCCGGACGGGCCAGCAGCGACTTTATCCTCCGGACCGCCGCTTCGGCGTCGCGTTTGACGGTCTTGTCGGCGGTGAGGCTTTCGGCGAGTTTGAGTGCGGCTCGGCTGCGGAAGCCCGACAGCTTCGAGAGCACCAGTCGCTTATCGTTCGGGCCTGACGCCAGTGCGATCGCCCTGGAGTAATCGGCCATTATCTCGGCGTCGGAACGCTCCAGTTGCTTGTCGATCAGGGAGATATATCCGCGGAGTGCGAGAATACGATGTGTTTTCGACGCCGATTTGTCCGACGCCGTCGCCGACAGTGTTTTGATTGGCGCGGCGGTCGGCCAGCTTACCATTGCCCGGATGGCTGCGTCCTTTACGCCTGCGTCCTTGCTCTTTACACTCGCCTGGACGGCGCCCAGGGCGTCGTCGTGTCCGATCATTCCCATCGTGCGAAGCAGCGATATCTTGATGGTGTTGTCAGAGGTTTTCTTCTCGGCCGCCAAGAGCGCCGCGACCGGGCTTGTCCCGTCCTTGATCTTCATTGTCGCGGCCAGTATGGCGGTTTGCGCCTCTTTTCGCACGCTTTCATCCTTCGCTGCGGTCAGCAGACCCACCAGCAGCGACAGGTGCTTTGGTTCGGCGAGCACTCTGAGCGATTTCATGGCTTCTGTTTGCACTGACGGGTCTTCGTCTTTAGCTGCTTTGACTACTGCGCCCATTTCGTCTGACGCCTGGCGCAACGCAAGCGCCTTGACCAGTTCAATGCGAACGGGCGGTTTGCTTCGCGGGATAAGGGCTGCGATGGCGCGGTTCACGCCTCTGGCGGGCATTTGCACCAGGCTGTTGTGGGCGGCGGTGCGGTCGGAGCCTTCCTTTGCATTGACCGCCAGATCGGCCAGCATTGGAACAGTCGACGCATCCCCAATGGCTCCCAAGCCCGTTATCGCCGATATCCGCACGACCGGGGACGAAGAACCGGCTGCTTTGGTTACGATTGGAAGGGCGGATTTGTCATCCCTTCCAGCCAGCACGTTTATCAACATCGCCTGGGTCTGCTCGTCTCGCCTGGCGAGTTCTTTCTCGATAGCTTTAGTTGCTCCGGGGTCCGATACGTTGCGGAGCGCCGCAACCGCGACCTGGCGGATCTTGGGATCCTTGTCGGACATTGCGGTGATGATCAGGGCGGTGGCCTTTGGCCCGCTGGTGGACATGACCAGTCCGTTCAACGCTGCGATACGACACATGACAGACTCGTCGGCGTGAAGGAGTTCGGCGTAGATTTTGGCGGCTTGGGCGGGTGAACTGCGTTTGGCGCAAGTCAAATAAGCGTCGGTGGCTGCGAGTTTGAATTTGTTTGAACCGCGTTTCCTCGCCTTTGCGATCGCCGCCGTTCCACGAGGGGAGTCTATGCGGCTTAGTGCGGCAAGGGCTGCGATCGCCAGATCTTCCTTCTTTCCGCCGATCAGTTTTATCGCGGGGTCGACGGCGGCTTGGCATTGGCGTCTGCCCAGCGTATAGATCATCCCGACCTTCAGGTCGTCATCGACTTTCTCCAGAGCCTCGAGCAGGACCCGGTCGACGGCCTTACCGGGCAGTCGTCCGAGGGCGTATCTGGCCATGTGCGACGATTCCTTGTCGCCCAGCAGCTTCCCCAGTTCCCCAGCCGCCGCCTGGGATCCCACTATGACGAGTTGGCGGCAGAAGAAGTCTTTGCTGGCTGGCGTTTTGGCGCCTGCGAGTCCGGCGATAATATGCTTTTCTATCGCCTTCTTGGTTTCGGGGTTTTGGGCGGCTTGTACGACCTGTTTCGCTATGAGATTCACATGCGACGCATCACCGCCGAACGTCCAGGCTCCGGCGGCCTTGACGGCGGCTTCCAGTTCTGCGTCGTCGGCGAATGAATACCCCGCCAAACCGCCGATAACCATCGCGATACTTACGATGAGCACCGCACATTTCAACCGATGTCTCGTCCGCCTCATAATCGTTGTCTCCGAACCTGGTTATCCGACGAGTCCGCATGTTCCGCCTTACTTCATCGCAATGCGAATCGGTCTGGTGAAGAATGCACGCCGTATTAGATTACAATCAACTATACCGCTTGAGGGTTTCGCCCGGGCCTATTTCGATCCGGAAGCCTTCTTGACGCTCTCGCGAAGTTGGGCTCGCTCCTGCATCACCCATGTCTCTCCGCCGCCGGCTTCGAGCGTGGGCCGCCATCCGCGTTTGTTCTCGTTGGGGTTGCGGATGATGCACTTGTCGACAAGAGCGGCCATTTTCTTGTACTTCGGATCGCTCTTGGATGCGTACCCTGTGATCTGTCCCCATCCGCCGGACTTGGCGGAAAGAGGAGCCATGAGGATGCGACTCTCGTCGACCTGGGCGACATTGATAAGAGCGCGATCGGGCTGGGCTGCGATCTTGGCGCCGAACAGCTCCTTGACGTAGGCTCGCAGTTGCGTCATGGCCGCCGAGTCGATCTTGCGTTCTTCTAGCTTGTTGGGGAACAGGTCTCCGTAGCACTGGGCGTTAACGTCCAGCCACTCGATGATTCGCATGTAGCTGTCCTTGTCCATATTGCATTTACCGTGATTCTTGACCAGCATGTGCGAAACCTGGTTGCGGAACGCGAAGAACCTGCGGGGTTTGCTGATGTTGTTGTCTTCGGGCTTATGGTTCTCGTTGCCGCCCATGTACCGCTTCAAGCCAACCTTGTGATCGCCCAGCGCGACAAGAGCCTTGAACGACTGAGGCCACTGCTGTCCGTCGTGGATCAGCTTGATCTTCTCGCCCTTGGGGTCTTTGCCTTCGCCCAGTCCGTGACACTTTATGCAGTAGCGGTCGAGCACCGGTTGGACGGTTCGCATGAAGCTCAGCCCGCCGGGATAGTCCGGACCGGCAGCAGGTTTGAGGTCAACCGGGCGGAGCCTCCGCAGCTTGGCTATCGCACTTACGATCGGGCTCGAACCTTCCGGTTCGTGGCATCCGACGCAGCTTCTGTTCTCGCCGGGCTGCAGGTAGAACAGACTCTTTTCGGTGAGAATGGCCATCCCGTTCTTGTCGAGCGTTTGAATCTGCAGCGACGTGCGTGCCGGCGCCTTGAAATATGCCGATCCGGTTTCGTCTACAGGAACCGTTCCGATGACTTTCTTGGGTATTTCAACCGGTACGAGCATGCTGCATGCGGTTCGTCTGGCCCTGGGCTGGACGCCGAGGGCGATTATGCGGACGGCCTTGATCATGCCCGGTTTGATGACTCCGTTGGGATCGTTTTCCTTTCGGGTGAGATAGGCGTTCTGGAGGAATACGGTTCCGTAATCCGGCGCGTTGGGCCTTACCATAGTGGGCATGACCGGGGGACGTTTGCGTTTGCGGATGGCTATCGGGGAGAACGATGCGACTTCGGGATCTTCGTAGATCATTTCGCGTCCCCCGAGGGGGTCGATCAGGTATATCGCCCGGTCGGCGACGGGGGGGACCTGCCCTTGCTTGTGCACCTTGTGGTTCGCCCGCGAGGCTAAGAACAGCTCTTCGTTTATCGGATAAGGGTGAGAGTAATGCGGGCTGGGCCATCCGCCGCCGGGCGACTCTGAGTAGGGCGTTTCCGGGGTCATGTGCTGGATCGCATCTTCGGTGTTCTCGCCGATGTTGGTGTCGAGAATCACCGTTGTTCCGGTGTTGTAGCTGTGGTGACCCTGTGCGGTGGTCGCTACGCGGTGCGTTCCGGGAATGGCGACGGCTTCGACCATCATCATCGGGTGGAGCATGTCGTTTCCGAAGAAGTGGGTCACGTTCGTTCCGTCCGGTCGGCAGGCCCAGAGCATGTGGAAGAACATCTCGTGGCGGTTGGTGTATTCCCACCGCGTGAAGACGATTCGTCCGTCGTTCAGCACTGATGGTTCGTATTCGTTCTCATTTGCGAACGACAGCTGCGTGATCTTGTCGCCGTTTTTGTCGCAGCGGTGGAGGGTCCACGCGGGGTTGTATCGCCCTCCGTGACATCGCCCGAACGACTGGCATCGCGTGGTGATGAAGATGATCTCGTCATCGGGCAGGTAGCACGGGTCGTTGTCTTCGATGATAACCGTTGCGCGGTCGTCCCATGTCTCGAACTTGTCTCGATTCGTGCCCGTGAGTTGGCGCATCCACGATCCGTCGAGAGCGGCTTCGTACAGGAAATATCGCTTCTGGCCTTTACGCGTGTGATCGCAGAATGCAAAGGCGACCTTCTTTGCGTCGTAGTGGAGGTCGGGGTTGCGGACGGCGCCTTCGGGCAGCTTGCCCTTGAGCATCGGCGCGACTTTGATGTCGTCGGATTTCCAGTCTGACAGGATCGTCAGACCTTTTCCGATGCGGCTGTGGCGTCCGAGGTGCTGGTCGCCGTTGTGGCTGTATCTCGTGGGCGGATTGCGGTTGATGAGGATTCGCTCGAAATCCAGCGCCGGATGCGAAAGGATCATCTTACGCCTGAGATGACGGACGCTGAGATAAAATTCCTCATACGCTTCGGGCTTGACCGTCTTTGAGGCCCACTTTGCGCCAAGGGCCTGCAGGGACGTTGCGCATGCGGGCAGTTTCTTGGACTTCTGCACGTATGCGAGCGTTTTTTTCGCCAGTTCGATCGCCGCGGCGATGTCGGTGTCTTTTGCGAGCGATGCTGTTGCGCCTGTCGTGGCGGGCGCTGCGATCTTGGGCACGGTCGCCAGCGAGAGGGTTGACTGGGCGTGTATCGACGACTGGGTCGCCGGTTTCCTCAGCGCGACGTTGCCCTTTCCTCCGCCCTGTGGATAAACTTCGACCTCGTTGAGGTGGAGGAAGTTGTTGCGGACCTGCAGGCGAACGTATCTCGCCGACAGACCGCCGACCTTTACTATAAGCGGTTTGGTCTTCTTCTTTCCGCCGAAGAACCTCTTTCCGTTGTGCGTGTAGGCCTTCGTCCAGTTCTTTCCATCCCGCGAGAGCAGTATCTCCAGCTTGTTGGCGCGCTCGGGATTCTGCTGGCGGTTGGACACAACGATCATGCTGATCGCGTAGGATTTCTGCAGATCGACCCGCCACCACGCGATCTTATCCTTGTTGGTGTGGAATCCCGTGCGCTCGTGCCGTTTCCCGTTGACCGCGCCGTATGCATCCTGCTGGGGATGCGTTACTTTCGGTCGGGCTTTCCGTTGGTTGTTTGCGGGCTGTGGTTTTAGCGACTCAAGCCAACTCTTCTCCAGCGACTTGAGATATGCGTTCTCGGCGGCAAACGCCGACGCGCTGCACGCCAGAACAACCAGTGTCACAACCGTTCGTTTCACCAACCCAACCATACTGCACCTCATCATTAAGAATTATCTATTTCAACGCACGCGTGCAGAGCCCGGGGGCTCTGCACGCGTTGTCACTGTCTGCGATAGTCTTCGAAAGTTTGCGGTTCTAGAGTCTCCAGGGCGGGCGCATGGCTCGCGAAAGCATCCGCGATGCGGCGTCGTCGCCTATGATGGTTTCCTTCTTCGGATCCCATTTAATCGTTCGCTTGGTGCGTATCGCGATGTCGCCGAGATGGCTCATGAAGTCCGACTGGACCGCCGAGTCGATATCGGCTGACGGTGTCTTGCGCGACTTGCAGGCCTTCAGGAAGTTCCGGTAGTGGTTGGTGTCCTGCAGGAGCTTGACTTCGTCGGGCTTGACTTTTGTCTTGAGCAGTTCGGGCTTCGAGCCGCCGGCCCGCCCGCGAGACGCCCAGATCACTCCTTCGGTTCCGGTGAAGGTTGTCTTGTCTCCGCCGGCTTTCAGGGTGAAGGTGACGCCCGAAGCATACTTGCCCTTGACGTCCCAGTTGACGATCGTATCGAACAGACCCTTGGTCGGGATTACTCCGGTTCCCGAGTATTCGACCGGGGTGTGCGGGTAGCCCCAGTGGGCGATGTCCAGCGGGTGGGCGCCCCAACCGGCGATGAAGCCCAGGGCGTAATCGTAAATGTGCCACCTTCCGCCGCCGATTACTCTGTCTTTGGTGTACGGAGCCTTGGGCGCCGGTCCGAGCCACATCTCGTAATCGAGGTCTGCGGGCACGGGTTGGGGAGCCGGATTCCCGCCTGTCCGTCCGTTGGGCGCCACCACGTCAATGCTCTTGAGCTCGCCAATGTAGCCTGCGCGAACCAGTTCGCATGCTCTGGCGCAGTGCGTATTGTTCGACCGCTGCTGCGTTCCGTACTGGAAGATAATGTTGTAGCGGTGGATCGCGGCGCGTGCGGCTTTGTTGTGGGCGACGCTGATGCCGAGCGGTTTTTCGCAGTAGACGTCTTTTCCGGCTTTGGCGGCGGCGATGGTTATCGGTACGTGCCAATGATCCGGCGTGGCGACTACGACCGCGTCGATGTCCTTGCGAGCAAGCAGTTCGCGGAAGTCGTTGTAGGTTTTGCAGCCCTTGTAGGTTTTGCCCATCTTCTTGCTGTATCCGGCGTCGATCCACTTGGCCCGGCCGTCGCGGCGGCCCTTGAACGGATCGCAGGTGGCGATTGACTGACCGTCGGACTGGCCTACGAAAGCTCGCAGGAGTCCTCCGCCCTGTCCGCCCACGCCGATATGCCCGACCATTATTCTATTGCTGGGCGAGTCGGCTCCGAATACTGACGACGGCAGGATCGTGGGGCAGGCGACCGCCGCCGAGGCGATTGCGGTTCCCTTCAGGAACCCTCTGCGTGAGATACTCTGTTTTTTCATGGCAGTCCTCTTCTCGTAGTCTGGGGTTTCTAGTTCTTTGCGAATGTTTTGAATTCTTCGTCGAGCATCTTCTTGTCAGCCGGTCCGGGATGCACGAGAACTCTATACTTCAAGGTCAGGCTTTCAGCCTTCTTCAGCGTAAGGGGCTTATTGTACAGTAATGCGGGGCTAAAGTAAGGCATACCTTTTGCAATATACCACGGGCTGGGGTGGCGGGTGTTGGACGGGTGGTCGAACATTGCGACTCCGGCTTGTTGTCCGCCGGTGGTCTTCCCGCTCGCGTCGACCCAAACCGCATCGGGTTGACCGTGTATCTTTTCAGCCTGGCGGCCTTTCGAGTCGAGAATTCGCCATCCTCGCGTTTCCTTGGCCATGCGGATCGAAAGTCCCGCGTATCCGCCCCATCCCTTTCCGCCTTTTTCGCCCTTGATCGGGGTTCGATCCAGCAGGACGTCGCCCCCGGTTGCGGTGAACACCGATGTCCAGTCGATTCGGTACCGCCCGATTGCAGTCGGAGAGCTGAACACGATGGTTCGCTTCTCGGCGAGCACCTCGGGTTTTTGGGGCGGATGGTAGCTTATCACCATTTCGACCGAGGCGGAGTAGTTCTTTCCGAGCGTGATTTTTGTGCTCTTGATTTCCGTTCGCCCCTGGGAGAGTCCCTGGCGGTTTTCCTCCCAGTAGTTCAGTTTGTTGATCGTCTTCCATGAGAACCACAACGCCCTATGCCACACGTGATCCGGCGGGCGATTCCACGTCAGCACGCTTCCGTCAACGGTGGCCAGCGGGTGAATGTAGGGCTTGCCCTTTTTGGGATCGTAATTCAATCGCCACACCGCTTTCTGACCGTTCATCAGGGACAGGGCGGTGTCGGTTTGCTTCCACGAGAATCCTTTGGCGGGTTCCGGGGCGGCTGACGCTGACGACGACGAGGCCGCCTTCGGTTCGGATGTTTGCTTGGGATTGTACAATTCCAATTCTCGTATCGCCGGCGAGCCGCCGTAGCACCCGGTGATTTTTAGTTCCAGCGATTTGCACGCGGTCCTGGGAAACGGGACGATCAGCTTGTTTTCGGTGTAGGTCGCGCCCTTCACCGTCTTGACGCTCTTACCGTCGCAGAGGATTTCGAAGTCCTTCGGCGCGTAACTGTGATGAGCGTATCCCTGGATGCTGAGAACGGACAGTTCTATCGGTCGCTTGAAGTCAATCTTCAGGCGGTAGAGTGCTCTGTTGTTGGCCTCGTCCCAGTAGGTGTTCGGATCCCCGTCGATGGCGGCCTGGTCGCCGGAAGATTCACCGTCGCCTTCGAGCCCGTCGGGGCTGCTCGCCTTCGCCCCCCGAGCCAGATTGATGGGCTTGTCCAGGATGATCCGTATCTTCGACGCCTTGTCGGCGACGATCTTCAGCTTGCAGGCTCCCGCCGCCTTCGCCACCGCCGCCCTGACTGCGTCGGTATCGGTTGCGATGAGTTTCTCAGCTATGTTGACCGTCGCCAAAGCCGCTTCGTTCACCGTTTCCTTGTTGTCGATGTATGAAAGCGCCAGCTTCAGTGCTTCAGGCGCCCCGATTGCTCCGAGCCCGCTGAGAAGCGTTTTGGTGTCCGCCGATCGGGAGGTCAGTTTCATCGCTTTGGCGTAGATTGCGGTGAGTTTGTCGGCCGGGATGTTCGCAGCCTTGGACGACAGCTCCACCAAACCTCGCACCGCCAGCGTCTTCGGGACGAGTTGCTTCTCCGACCCGATAACGGTCAGGAGGTCCTCCAGGGGAGCCGCGTCGGCCCAGGCGGACATCGCACGCACCGCTGCGGTGCGGACAGTCAGGTCCTTGTTCCCCGCCGCCTCGCGGACGATCTTAAGCGATCCGTCCCCGCCGATCCCTCCGGCGACGGCGAGAATGGCGGATTTGGTCTCCGCAGTTTGGGCGGTCTTGAACTTGTCGGCGAGCATACCGGTGATCTTGTCGGCGGATTTTGGGGAGCTCCTGGTTATGGTTATCAGTGCGTTGACGATTCCGCGTCTCTCTGAGGCGGACTGCGTTTTGTCCATCAGGTCGACGAGTTTGGCGCACATTTTGCTGTCGGACAGGACGCCAAGAGACTTGATCGCAGCTTTGCGGACGGCGGGGTCGGTGTCTTTGGACGCCGTTTTCAGCAGCGTGTCGGCCGCACTGCGGGCGTTGCGGTCGCTGAGCACTTCGATTATGCCGATTCGTACGCCCGGTTCCTCAGCGGTGAGGTTTGCGATGAGGGCTTTGTCCACACCGTCGCCTTTGAGCCTTGCCAGGCTCTGTTGAATAGTGGGGCGGTCCGCAGCGGCGCCCATCGCAGCAACCAGCGGTTTCACCGTGGATGCCCCGCCGAGTTGCCCCATACCGGCCAGTGCGGCCTGACGAACTTCGTCATTCTTGCTCGACGCCAGGGCGGATATTGCAGGCAACGCAGTGTCGTCTTGTCTCCGGGCGAGAATTCCGATCACCTGGGCCTGGGATTCGGGCGGAAGGGTGCTGAGTTTGTCGGCGACAGCCTGGGTGATTTCCTTGCCCTTGAACGTGCTGAGGCATCGTATCGCAGCCGACTGCATTGTCCGGTCCTTACCGGTCAGAGCCGAAAGGAGGAGCGGGGCGGCTTTGGATTTTTGTGCGGCGATTACTCCGGGGAACGCAGCCACCCTCACATGCCTCGGTCGGTCGGGCTCCGAGAGCATTTTGTATGCGTCGGCCGCTTCGTCGATCTTTCCCGCTTCGGCTAGATCGTCGGCGCATTTCAGAATGGCGTCGTTCAACACCAGCTTCAATTCGGATGACACGGTTGAGTCGGCCTTTGTGAGCAGTGCGAGGGCTTTGGCGCCTCCGATGGATCCCAAGGCGTCGACGGCGGCTTCGGCGGCGGGTCCTTTCGGGCCCAGATGACTGCTTATCGCGTCGATGGAGTTCGCATCGCGTCTGGCGCCAAGCGTTGCGATCAGACCGGCGGCGATGGTTGGTTTGCTGGAAGCCAGGAGCTTGCGCATCGCAGCCAGTGATTCAGCCCCCGGTATGCGAAGGAGCGCCGATCGCGCATCAAGAGCCAGTTCGCCATCTTCCAGCAACGCCGTCAGGGCGGGCACTTCAGCGGCCGATCCCACGAGCGAAAGCTGATCGCAGACGAACTTCTTGCAGTCGGTGGTGGCTTTGGACTTCAGCATCGCAGCCAGTTTCGCAGCGACCGCCTGCCGCGACTTTGCGTTTCCGGCGGCCTGTTGTATGTATTCGGCGACGGCTTTCAAGGCGGTTCGATCGTCGGGGTATTTGTAAGTTGTTGTCGCCGCGAGCAGTGAATCGACGTCCGCGGTCGCCGGCGCGTCGGTTTGCCCGTCGGAGCCGATGGTGACCTTACCGGTGGCCGCCCATTCGATTCCGCGCAACATCAGCAGCTTGCATCCGGGGTTTTCAAGTGCTTTCACATCATGACCGAGCGAGGTGTAGAACCCTCTCCCTTTTCCGAACGTGGTGCATATAGCGATAGGCTCGTTTTTACCGGTTCCCCGGTTGGACTCCGCCGACATTGCAGTGCAGAGCACTTTCCGCCCGGGCGTCGGCTGCAGCACAGCAACCCTATGCCACAACTCGTCGGAAGTCTTAAAGCTCTTCATGCCTTTGGTGATCGGATGGTCTATGTCGGTCATATCGACCGTGAATTCGTGGTATCGTCCGTGCCCCGTGCCCTTGCCCCAGGTCGCTCCGATGATCTTCTGGAAACCGTCCCAATCGTGAAAGCTGGAACTTCCCGCGTGGAACGATATCATTCCCTTTCCGCTCGCGACGAAATCGTCGATCGCCTTTTCGGTGTCGAGGCCCCAAAGATGTCCGGTTTTCTTGGGGAATCCCGTCCATCCGTTAAGGATTACATCGTAGCCTTCCAGCGATTTGGCGGTAATCTCAGACGGTTTCTCGGTAATGTCGACCTTGAACCGCCCGCTGTCCTTGAGGCTCTTTGTTATCGATGGAGTTGTCAGCTTCCACTTGTGATTGTTCCTGCCTGTGATGAACAGGACGCGAATCGGAGGAGCCGCCGCGGCCGATGCGGTCAGAAACGCCGCCAGTGCAAACTGGACGAGTACGGTCTTTTTCGTGCTGAGTGTCACTATCGGACCTCCTGAAGTATTTCACGAGTTAAGCAATTATGTACAATGAGTTTACGGTCGAGGCGATCCTGGGTCCATGGTGTGGGATACGCCCGAAACCGCTACGGCGCTCAGACGCCGGTATGGGGGCGTATTATACTCACCGCCTTTGCGGTAAGCTATCGCCAACTTCCCCCAGAAAAAACGCACGCAGGCGACGGATATTGGCGCAATTTCGACCGGGGCCTACCAGGATTTCACCTGGCGGCCGCATTCGAGTTGGTCCAGACCGTTCTGGTGAGCTTTCATCCGTGTCCGCTCGTGCTGGAGTTTCTTTTTGAGTGCTTCCTTTTCCGTCTTGCTCGATGCTTTCTTGATGGACTGGCGGATAGTATCGATATTCTTCCTGGTACGCGCTTTGTATTCGAGCAGTTCGGCCCGTCTGGCGGCGCGCATGTCCCGAACGTCTTCCGCGCCGACCTCTTTGAGGTAGTCTTTCAGTTGTCTCTTCAGCTTCCTGGCCTCCTTGGGCATGGATTCCGACAGGTCGTTTGACTCGCCGATATCGCTGGCCAGATTGAATAATCGCGACTCGCCCGTGTTCAGGTGCATCACTAACTTGTAGTCGCCCACGCGTATAGCGCTCATAGGCGTGCCCGCGTACCAGGGGAAGTGGAAAACGAACGCATCGACGCCGCGCTTGACCTTCCCGTTTTCAGGATCGGACAGAAGCGGGCGAATGCTCCCGCCATCCAGCCCCTCGGGCAGCGGTTTGGTGTTCCCGATCAGGTCGGCGATCGTGGGGTAGATGTCCCATCCGGCGATCGGTTGGTTGCAGTATGCCCCGGGCTTAACTCCCGGACCGCAGATAACGGTGGGCACGCGCAGTCCGCCTTCCCAGACATTGGCTTTACCGCCTTTGAGCGGGGCGTTTCCGCGGAATCCCCCGCCATTGTCGGACGTGAAGATCACATAAGTGTTCTCGTTGATTCCCAACTGGCGGAGCTTGTCGAGCACCATACCCAGACCGGTGTCAAGGTCTTCGATCATGGCTGCGTAAACGGACGGCGAGGCGTTCGGTCGCGGTTGCCGGTCGTCGATATTCTTCTTCTTGAATTTCTTTCCGGGTGCGGCCTTGCGGTACTTTTCGACGGTCTCGGGCCTTGCGGAATGCTGCACGTGGGCCGCGTAGTGGGAAATCTGCATGAAGAACGGGCGCGATGCCTTGACGCATTTGTCCATAAAGGCGTTCGCGCGTTTAGTGATGCTGAATATCCGCTTGGGATCGTCGGGCGGCAGGGGTTTCGAGTTCTTCTTGGCTGTCCAGTCTCCGTCACCGTTGTTCGTATTCCCGTCCGTTACGTCGTATCCGGCGTGTTCGGGCGATCGCGGGGGGAAGCCCCACTTACCGAAATGGGCGGTAATGTAGGTTGCATCGGCGGCCTTGATCATCTGCGGGAGGGCGACTTCGTTCTTGCAGTCGACCCCGCGAACCTTGGCGAGCACATCGTGGACTATGGTCTGCTTGAGCCTGGCGGGGGTCTTGCCGAACTGTACGCCGCCGCGAGAGGGCGTGCACGTGGGGGCCGGCGAGTATGCGTTGGAAAAAACCATGCCGCGACCAGCCATTTTCTCCAGGGCGGGCGTCTTGTAGAAGTCGCTCCCGGTCTCGGGCTTGCCGAGCATCATAGGCACGGAAGTGTCCGTCCAGCCCTGGTCGTCGGTGAAGACGAGAATAATGTTGGGTTTTGGTTTTGCGCCGGATGACTTGGCGTAGGCGAACCTCGATGTCACCAACGACGCGACCGAAACCCCCGATAACTTGAGCGCCTCTCGGCGCGTCAACCGCGAATCTGTTCGTCTCACCGTCTTGTACTCCTTGCCTCCGGGCAATGTCAGGGCGCCGGCTCCGGTGTCCGGCTTGAATTGCAGTTATGCTCTGGAATCTACTTTAACTTGAATCCGACTACTCTCTTCTCCGGTATCGCTTCGAGCGTACGTTCGTATCCGCTGGGGCGTCCGGATCTGGTTGTCGGCGGTTCGTGTCTCTGGTAAGTCTGGCTGGGGGAGTCGATTCTCCACCACCCGATCACTCTGCGGCCTTCGGTGGTCACCACTGTCCCATAACCCAACTCCGTCACTGTGGCTCTCCGGTTGGCGTCCGGTATCGCCGGAATCGGGGGAATGTCGGGGATACGGATATCCGCACGCGGGTTGAAGCAACCGGCCAGAACGAGTAGCCCAAGGACCAGGCACGTCAATGCCGCCGCTGAGAAACCCCTTTGCCTGCTCGAGATGTTCTGCCTCATGTGCCCGATTCTCCTTCCCGGTTCGCACCGGTCAGTGGTTTCACATTTTCGTCTCGACTTGAGCCTTATTCTACGGTATTCGGCGAACGGAAGCAATTGTATCTTACCACATTATGGAAATCCGGTTCGACATGCGGACCCCGCACGGTACAATGGCGAGCGTTAACGTTCAAGAAACCACACAGGAGACACCCGCCATGAAGCGTCGTGACTTTCTCAAGACTCTATCGGTTGGCGCTGCTTTTGCGGCCGCCGGGCGCATTGCACCCGGAGCGCCCGCCGCAAACGCCAAACGCCCCAACATAATTGTGATCCTAACCGACGATATGGGATTCTCGGACCTCGGTTGCTACGGAGGCGAGATCGAGACGCCGAACCTCGACGCACTGGCGGCAAATGGGGTAAGGTACACCGAGTTTCACGGGACGGCGAGATGCTGGCCGACGCGGGCGACGCTCCTTAGCGGAAGATACAGCGATTCGCTGGGCTCGTCGCAGGTTGCGATACCGCAACTGCTCAAGCAAGTGGGGTACCAGACTGCGATGGTGGGTAAATGGCATCTGTCGCTGAATCCGCTGAAGAATTCGCCCATACAGCGCGGGTTCGACGACTTCTACGGCACGCTGACCGGCGCGGGGTCTTTCTACGATCCGATGACCCTTACTCGCGGGACAAAGAGCGTCAAGCCCGACGGAGATGACTACTACTACACCGACAAGATCGGATCCGAAGCGGTGCGGCAGATCGAACAGTTCGCCAAATCGGACAAACCGTTCTTCCAGTATGTGGCGTTCACCGCGGCGCACTGGCCGTTGCACGCGCCGGAGAAGTCTACTCAGAAATACCTCGAACGCTACAAGGGCGGATGGGAGAAGATGCGAGCGGACCGATACGCACGCATGCTCAAAATGGGCGTGATCGACGCCAAACGCTGGCCGCTGCCCGAGCGGGAACCGCGCGTCAAGGACTGGGACACAATCGATCACAAGGAATGGCGCATTCGCAATATGGCTGTGTATGCGGCGATGGTGGATCATATGGACCAAGCCGTAGGGCGGATCGTAAAGGCCCTGAAGAAGACCAACCGGCTGGACGATACGCTGATAATCTACACCAACGACAACGGAGCCTGCCCCGAACACCTGAGCGGTAACGGATGGAACACCGCAAACAACGTTATCGCCAAAGCCAAAGCCGAAGGCAAGAAGTTCAGCATCGGCGATAACTTTGACGTGCCCACCGGCGGACCTTACACGTATCACAGCGTCGGGCACAACTGGGCCAACGCCCAAAACACGCCTCTGCGACGATACAAGAGCAACGTTCACGAGGGCGGATCGTGCGTTCCGTGCATCATGCACTGGCCCGAAGGGCTCAATATCAAGAAAGGCTCGATTACCGATCAACGCGGGCACATGGTCGACATCATGTCGACCTGCATCGACCTGGCTGGTGCGAAGTATCCCAAGGAGTTTGACGGAAAGAACATCCTGCCTAACGAGGGAACCTCGCTGGTCCCGACCATCGAAGGAGGCAAGCAGGACCACGATCGGGCCTATTACTTCAACCACGCAGGCACGCGCGCCGTGATAAAAGGCGACTGGAAGATCGTCGCAGAAGGTCGTCGCCCCTGGGAACTGCACAACATAGTAAAAGAGAAAACCGAAATAACGGACCTCGCCGACAAGATGCCCGAAAAAGTCGAAGAACTCGTTAAACTTTGGGAAACCAGATTCGGAAAGCTCAAAAAGAGAAAGTAGAGTCGGCGCCGCACGCCGTTCAATCAGGCTTTACGCTTTCGTTTCAGCAGTAGGGGAGTTGCTGCGGCTAGGACTATTGGTGTTGCTGGTTCCGGTGTGGGTGTAGGAACCAGGCCGATCGGGGCCGATTGCACGCCGTAACCGAAATTCCCACGTAGCAGGGCGAAATCCGCCAGGTCGGTGCGTCCGTCGTTGTTGAAGTCGGCGTTCGGATCGAAAGCGCCGAACGCGGCGATGAGAGTATTGTAGTCGTCAGTGTCCACGTCGTCGTCCGAGTCAGTGTCTCCGATTACCGGGGCCGTTCCGTCGGCGCTGATCTGTCCGGTTGTGTACAACGCCGAAAAGTTCCACGAGATCGCCGCGGCGGTTCCGAGCAGCTCAATGCTGTCGAACGTCGTTCCGTTCAGCGCTCCGAAGTTCAGGATGTCGAACGTGTCGCCGTCGGCCGGTATGAATCCGTTAATCAGCGAAATCTGAAGCGTCCCGCCCAGGTTCAGATCCCCGGCGACATCCAGGCGGTCGTATTGCCCGCCCGCGATAGTCCCGCCAATTTCCACAATCAAATCCGCCGACTGGTCGAATATGACGTCAGCGCCAACGGTCAATATCCCCGCCGAATCGCCCGGAGAGACCGCTCCGGCGACGTTGACCGAGCCAGCCGACACCGCACCGGTTCCGCCAAGCACGCCGTCGAGGCCGACAAAGACATCGCGACACTGCAGCGTTCCGTCAATTCGCAGTGTTCCTGCGTCAACGTGCGTATCGCCCTGGAAATTGCTGACGGACTGCAGGACCGCCTTGCCCGATCCGGTCTTGGTCAGCGTTCCGAAGCCCGTCTTCCCGCCAGCGGTGTTAACACCCGCCGAGAAGATGACCGCTGCCCCGGATTCCGCGGTGAGATCCACATTCTTTTCCGCATCGGCCACGATAACGTCGCCGCTGAAAGTCGATGTTCCTGTTCCCGCCGCTCCGATCGTCGCCCGTCCGCTTCCGGCGGAGATAGTGATGTCGCGCGAAATCGCTACCGCTGCGCTGGTCAGGATCGCAGCGTCCGTTGTCCCGCCGTCTGCCCCGAGCAGCACGTAGGCGTACTGATCGCCCTGGCCCAGAGCGTTTGTGTGCCCCAGCAGAAGGGCGCCTTCTGCGACTATCGTCCCGCTGACGTATGTGTTGTCGCCGGTGAACTCCAGCACGCCGTCACCGGTCTTCAGCAGGTCGGTCAGAACTCCGTTGTTGGCGTTCGAGTCGCTGAATACGATGCCCGAAATGCGGGAGATGTCAGCGGTTGAGTCGGGGTTGTCTATAGCGCGGATCTCGCGGGCGTTGTACGATCCGGGCGATATGCCCAGTCCGTAGTTGTCGACCAGGTCGATTCGGGCGTCGGCGTTGGGGGACCCGAGGACAAGAGCGTATCCGCTGGCGATGAACGACGGATCCTCCCAGACGATGTCGCTGGCTCCGGGTCCGTTAAGATCGACCGTTACGTCCGCCCCTACGGCGGCAAACCCGCCGCTTCCGCGATCGTGTTTGCTTAACTTTGGAAGGGGCAGCCCGGTGACTCTTGTCCAACTGATCCGCCCGGACCCGCTGGGCACTCCGTAGTCCAGATGCCTGTCGAATGTTCCTCCGCCCGTGATCTCCAGCACTCCGCCGCGGAACTCCAGTACTCCTGATCCGAGGCTCACGCCGGGAGCGGCGCGCAGTTGGCCTTCGTTTATTGTGGTTGTTCCACTGTGACTGTTTGTTGCTTCCAGAATGAGCGTTCCGGATCCGGATTTGATTAACGCTCCGCTCCCGGTGACGGGCGCGGCGATGGTCAGGTCGGCCTGCTGGACGTATATATGTTGCGCCGCTGAGGTCGCAAGTCCGCCCGTTCCTCCGCCCGTGTTGCGGATTGCGAAGTTCTCTTCTCCGGTCAGCAGGATCGCCGGTGTCTGGAGGTTTCCGGATCCGGCGAGGTCAAGGCTCTGGCCTGGCGACGGGTCGATCTTCAGGCTCGCGACGGACTTGTTTGAACTGATAACCGCACCGCCGGTCAGAAGGGCGTTGTCGTTGGTTCCGGCTGAAGCGAATGCGACTGTGGCGACCGCTTTTACGCCCGTAGCGGGGTCGTAAGTTGCGAAATCCGAACCGTTGACCGTCGCCCACCCGACCGAACCTCCATTGCTGAATAGTCCGGCCGATGACATCGACGGCGCCGAGGTCAGTATGATCCGAGGCGCATTGCCCGCATCGCCCAGGGCGACAGCGCCGACACTGTCCCGGGCCGAGAAGTTGACAGTCGCCTTTCCGCTGTTGCGTGTGACGCCCGCAAAAGTGAGCACGGTCGCGGATGACGAACCGGCGTTATGCGTTATCTGAATGTCCAGGGCTCCGCTGCGCGAATTGGGCGGGGTAGTGGTGTTCGTGCCCAGTTGGAGGAACCCGAGCGTTTCGCTGGAACCGCTCGCGTTGCCGATCAGGGCGAACGTTCCGCCTCCGCGCGTCTCGACCGAAGCGGTGTCTTCAAAACGATCGGCAATATTCGTTGCGGAGTTGTCCAGCGTGAAAGTCCCGCCGTTTATGTTGAGGTTTGCTTCAGAGCCCGTTATCGATGCGGCTCCGGACAGCGTTAGTCCCGCTCCGTCAAATACGCTGACGGTGTTGTCGATGTCGGTCACGCCGCTGAGGGTCTGGACGGCGCTTCCGCGAACGCCCAGGTCGCCGTTGCTGCTGCCGCTTCCGATCGTTCCCCCGTTGGAGGTCGCCAGGTTCGCCACGGTCCCCGAGAATTCGCCGTCGGTCAGGGCGAAGATCATAAGGTCGTGCCCCGAGGCCCCGTCGGCGTTGGTGGAGGTCGTTGCCGCTACGATCGACCCGTTGCCCGGAGCGGATGACACCCAACGTCCGGTGCGCAGTTCCGAGGCCCCGCCGTCTACATTGTCTCCGCTTCCTCCGATGGACAGCGTCGCTGCGCCTCCGGCGGGGGCGAATGTGATCGTGTTCATGCGAAGGGCCTTGGGCCCGGCGTCGTTATTGTTGTTGAAACGCAGCACGCCTTCTTCAATGGTTATCCCGCCGGCGAACATGTTGTTTGCCGCATCCAGCCGCAGCGTGCCCGGTCCGGATTTGGTAAGGGTTCCGGTCCCGTTGAGCAGACCCTGGATGGTCAGCCCGGTGTTGCTGGAGTTTTGAATGTCGAACGTTCCGCCCGCGGAGCCTATGTTGAAATCCCGCGTGTCGGCGGCCTTCAGCGAACTCGATCCGGTGACCGTAAGCGTCCCGCCGTCCAGGCTCACGCCGGTAGTCAGGTCGCCGAGTTGCTCGTCATTACTAACGCTGACCGTCCCGCCCAGGATCGCGAGCCCCGAGAATGTATTGACGCCCGAGAGCACCAGCGTTCCGTCTCCATCCTTGGCGAGCCCTATGGCGCCGGTTACCGGTGCGCTGACAGAGGCGGTGTCGCTTGCGTTGGATACTGTGACTGCGCCCGAATCGCTCAGTGTCAACTCGCCTCCCGAGAGCACGTATCCGCCGACGTCGAACTGCAGACTGCGGGCGGTGACCGGTGAGCTGATGTTCACCGTTCCGCCCGTGACGCCGAAAATCGCGTCGTGCGGCGCCGAGCCGGTGTCGTAGGCCTGGGCTCCCGACCCGTTCCACCAGTTGGAGTTTGTCGGGCTCCATGCGCCCGAGCCTCCGGACGGGTTGGGCGCCGCGGCGCCGTTGGGGTCCCATTGGAGGATATCTGCGCCGGCGATGCTCGAGACGCATACCGCAATAAGCAGCACGAGGCCAAGTCGCCAGGCGGGATTGTGTTCTGGTAATTGCATTATGCGGCGATTGACTTGCGTCGCCTCCGCAGACCGGCGAGCATTACTATTGTGAACACCGCCATAGTTGACGGTTCTGGCGCTGGAGCGGCCGGAGCGGGAGCTGGAGCAGCCATGTCGTTCAGAACCTGTTGGAGCACGTTGGCGCGACGATTGCTGTACCACTGCTTCAGGCTGGCGAAATGACTGGCGACGTCCCCCGGGGTGTTTCCAATCTTACCGTCGGGATCGGCGATGATCGAATCCCTCAGCGCCGGTTCGAGCAGGTCCAGGAAATCGGAGTAAGCTGCGACCGACATGGAACCGTTCAGCAGGTCCAGCATTATCTGGTTGTACTCGTCGCGGATGTGGGGCACGTCAGTGATGTACTGGCGGTAGGCGTTGAACTTCTGACCTTTGCTGTCATAGATGCTGGTGGTTCCCGAACCGCCCATCACTGCATCGAGGTCCCAGGGTATATAGAGTCGCTTGCCCGATTCGGGCCCGGCTCCTGATGCGTAGTCGGCAAAGAAGAAGTTCTTGCCCTTGGTCAGCAGTCCGTCGTAGTTGCCTATGAATGCTTCTATGGCCCCGACGGTCAACATCTGCTCCATGTCGATCAGGCTTTCCATCTGGGTTATGTAGTCGGTTGGCGGGTCGGCTCCGTTGGAGACGAACGGGCTGTAATTGAGCGTCTGGATGATGGGGCTGTCGCCGGCTCCGGACTTCAGCTCAGACGGACCAACTTCCCCCTGTTTGTAAAGCCACGTCTTGCCCGAAACCCACTGATCCCGGTTTCTCAGATATGTTTTGTCGACCTGTTCGACATTGGCGTACATGCCCAGCCGTTGTCCATTTACCGTTACGTTCACCCACGACGCCAGCGGGGGTTTATAGCCCGTCTCGCCTGTTCCGGAGGCCTGACGGTGAAGGAACCACGCCAACCCCTCGGTCACCGCGTCGGCGTCGTAACCGTTTTCCAGGCTTAGCTTCTTGACCCCGTGCCAGCGGAGATTGTCGAAGTACTCGTTTATGTCGATCTTCAACGCGACCTTGTCCCCAATAGCCACATTCGGCTTGCGTTTGATGCTGACGATGATCTTGTTCTCGTCGTCGGCCCAGAAATACGCTGGCCTTACTTCGCTGTAATCCGAGTCGTTTCTGACCGTCGACCAGTCGCCCGGGTCCATCTCAAAGTTCAGGTTCAGCACCTGGAACGGATCGTAAAGACTCTCGTAGCCGGGAACTTGTCCGTGGGCGCAGCAAATCTGCAACAGAGCAGCCAGAAAGGCCGCCCATGCGATCGAGCTTCGATGTTTCGACACTATGCAACCTCCGGAAATGACGGTCCTCCGCGAGCAAATCTTAACCGTCCAGGCCAGTGATTAACTAATGCAACATTATACCCGAATAATGGCAAAACGTCAATTGTTGTCTGAAATCGCGGTTGCTGCAACACTTACAGTGATTACCGTAGTCAGACGGGGAAAAACGTCTTTGGGGATGCCCGTGGAGAGTGCTATAATGTCCATCGTGATGCGGTGACATTTCTGTTGGAGCGCCCTGTGAAGCACTTGAAATGCGATATTCTCGTTTCGGTTGTTGCGATTTTGGCGGCTGCGATGTCGTCGGTGGTTGCGGGACCGACTACGCGGCCGACAACTCAACCGTCCAAGGCCTCGCCGCCGGCGCCGAAGATGTACCGTTCGCTTCAATCGCTGTTGGCTCAGATTCCGCGGGAGCTGACCAAAGGCTCCGAGGGGAAACTGTCGCCCGCCCAGGAATATGCGGTGAACCAATGGCTGGGCGGGAATGTTCCTCCGGGCAGCATGTTGGCGATGACGGGCAAGTTTGCCGGTTCGTCTGGAGGCCGGAAGGGCGTTTCGATCACGTTCAGATACGGTTCAGCTTCAATCCATGGGAAGAAAGTCGGTTTGCGCGTCACCGCCGATATTGACGGTAAGTTCGCCGACAAGGTCGCCCGGTTCAAGGCGGGCAAGCGATCCAGGTATGCTGATGTCGCCAGGACCAGACACATCACCGTTAAGAGATCGGGTGGAACAACCGTCGCCGTTCATGGGAAGATTGCAATATTGAGTTTGTCGGGCGGTGAGTTGCGAGTGCGGCTGCGCTATGGCGGTCTGGGCGGGATACCGTCGTCTGCGTACAGGACCGCCAAGCCCAGACCGACCTCCGCGCCGACGACCAGGCCCAAACCGGCTTCCGCGCCGACAACCAGACCCAAACCGACCTCCGCTGCAAAGGATTCAATTGTCCGGGCGCTCAGGAAGCTCCGGCTGGCGAAAACCTATCTGGGTTTCGGTAAGAAGGACAAAGCCATTGCGATCCTGAAGGGCGTCGTCGCCGATTATCCCGGAACGGTTGCAGCCAAAGCAGCGGCGGACAAACTCAAACAACTCCGGAAGTAGACCGGTCAGGTTCTCTTGTTCTTCTTGGTGTTTGGGACCATCGGCGTCAGGTATTTGGGGTTCTTTACCTCTCCCACCGGCCGGCAGTTGGCCTTGTTGTCGAGATCTGCGCGGCAGCGGTCGAGGGACTTCTTGAGGCGCGCCACGACATCCGGGTTCTGTTTGGCGACGTTCTGCTTCTCGCCGATATCCTTATCGAGATTGTAGAGTTGCCCGTTGGTGTGGAGCTTCCACTTACCGCACCGGACAGCCCGCAGATTGCTGCGACTGTAATAGAAGAACGCCTCGTGCGGTGATTTCGCGTTTGCCCGCCCCAGCAGCAGACCGGAAATGTCTTTTCCGTCGATCACGCGGTCGTCGGGTGTCTTTCCACCGCCGAGCGCCGCAAAAGTCGGCAGCAGATCCATCGTAGTGGCCAGTTCGTCGCAACTGCTTTTCGCCGGGACCGTGCCCGGCCACCAGGCGATTGTCGGTTCGCGCAGACCGCCTTCCCACGTGCTTCCCTTTCCGCCCCTGAGAGGCTTGGAGGAGCATCCGCCCGCTCCGCCGTTGTCGGAGGTGAATATCACCATTGTATCCTTTTCCAGCCCCAGGTCCCTGACGGTCTGGAGTATCTGTCCGGTCGACCAGTCGACTTCTTCGATCTGGGCGCGGGTGGGGTTGCCATTGGCCCGGTCCATGAACTCCTTGCGAGCCCGGCGCGGACCGTGGACAAAGGCGTGCGGAAGGTATACGAAGAACGGTTTGTCCTTGTTTTTGCGGATGAACGAGACCGCTTCGTCGGTGAAGCGTTTGCAAAGCTGCGCCTGGTCGTCCATGTCCTTTACGATGTCCACAACCTTGGTGTCGCGCAATACCGGCAGCGGACAGGGGAAGACTTTCCATCTCTTGGCCGACGGCATTGGCGGCCACATGTCGTTCGAATAAGGAATCCCGAAGTACGTGTCGAATCCGTGACTGGTGGGCAGGAACTCGGGCTGATCGCCGAGATGCCATTTACCGAAGCACCCGGTTGCGTATCCGGCGTCCTTGAGCACTTTGGCGATGGTGATTTCCTTGGGATTCAGCCCGTAGGGGTCTTTGGGGAACAGCACGCAATGCCACGATCCGTTATCCAGTCCAACGCGTTTGGGATAGCATCCGGTCATCAGCGCCGCCCGCGACGGAGTGCAGACCGGAGCGGCGACATAGAACGAAGTCAGTTTCCTGCCTTCGGCGGCCATCCGGTTCAGGTGGGGCGTCTTGTTGATAGTCGAACCGAACGGTTCGATGTCTCCGTAGCCCATGTCGTCGATAAAGATGACGACAAAGTTAGGCTTCCTGCCCCTCGGGCTCTTGGCCCGCGCCGCACCGCCAAACAGCGACATAGTTCCAACCGAACAAACCGCCGCGCCGGCGCCCTTAATAAAACTTCTTCTGTCCATCATGCGATGATAATTCCTTATGTTATTTCTTCTTCGGTTTCTTCTTCGGTCTCTTCTTCGGTCTTGGTTTCAGTCGACCGGCGTATTCCGGCCGCTTCCTCCACTCTTCGAAGTAGGGCTTGTAGCGTTCGTCGGCTGTCCAGAAATGCGATTCAGGTTCGCCCGCCCGAACTTTGCCTTCGGGGTAGTCCTTGCCTGCTATGGAGGCGTCAACCGATGCGCTCCATTTCCCAAACGCCGCTTTCATCCTGTTGAATACTTCGGGCTTATCTTTGGAGATGTCTTTGGATTCTTTCGGATCGGTCTTCAGGTTATACAGTGCGAAATCGCCTCTGAGCCTGTTCAGCGAAACGAGCTTGTAGTCATTGTCCACCAGTGCGGCCTGTTTGTTGAACCTGAAGCCTATGGGTTTCTTACGGGCTCCGATTTCACCTTTGAGCAGTCCGGTCAGGCTGATCCCGTCGACCGGGTCCAGAAGAACCGAATCGTCCAGACCGAGAATGTCGGCGATTGTGGGGAATATGTCCATGGTGGACGCCGGATAGCCCGTAATTCGCGGTTTGACCCGCGCCGGCCACTCGATCACGCCCGGTACGCGGAGTCCGCCTTCCCAGACAGAACCCTTTTTGCCTCGCAGCCCGCCCACCGTATCGGGCGTGATGCCGCCCAGCCCTCCGTTATCGCTGCAGTACCAGACCAGCGTATTGCCCGCCGCTTCGATATCCCGCAGACCCTTCCGCAGAACGCCGACGCTGCGGTCGAACGCGAGCAGTTCGCCGTAATGATGCTGACTTCGCTGGTCGAGCTTGGAAAACGGTTTCCTGTCGGCGTCGCTTGCGACCCACGGGCTGTGGGGAGAACCGTCCCAGATCACCGCCAGGAACGGTTTGTCCTTCTTGACCGAGGCGGAAATGAACTTCAGCGCTTCGGCTACGATTATCGCCGACGAATCGCCCTTGAACTCCTCGAAGACCCCTTTGCGACTCATGATCGGGTTCATGTCGAAGAAGTTGGTGACCGTTAACCACTCGTCAAAACCGAAAGCTCCGGGATTGTGTGTGTCGTCGCCCAATACGGGCACGCCCGGGCCCCGGAGTCCGTTCAAGTGCCATTTTCCGAAATGCCCGGTGGCGTATCCGGCCGCCTTCAGCGCCCCGGGCAGCGTTTTCTCCTGCAGGCGCAGGGGATGTCCGTGAGACGGTACGCCCGTGCGTTCGCAGGCCCGTCCGGTAAGCACGCTGGCGCGGGTTGGCGAGCATACGGGCGCTCCGGCGTAGAAGCGGTCAAACCGCAGTCCGCCGGCTGCCATCTTGTCGATGTTCGGTGTTTTCAGGACCGGATGATTGTAGTATCCGGTCTGCCCCCATCCCTGGTCGTCTGTCATTATCAGGACGATGTTAGGGCGGTCGGGTTTCGCCCTGGCTCCTCGCGCCGTGCGGGCAAGAAGCAGTCCGCCGGCTGCGACGCCGACGGTTTTCAGGAAACTCCTGCGATTAGTCATCCTTGTACTCCGTGTTGCTGTCGGTTTGTGTCAAACCGGTTGTGAGACCGGCGGTGTCGGGCGTCTAGTCCTTCTTCCTCATCTTCTCGCGCAGCGAAAGGCGGTTTTCGGGCGTCTTGAACTCATCCTGAGAATAGAGATGGTTCACGTACCGAGCCGAACCCAACCGCGGACGGTAAGGCCAGTTCAGGAACCAGTCAGCATCGGGATCGGAGATCGCCAACACGTCATTCAGGCTGCGGAAATGACAGTTGGTGTCGACCCAGGCGATCAGCTTGCCCAACTCGTCTTTCGACAGCTTGACCTTATTATGCTCGCCGCGGAGGTGCATGTTGATCAGCGGGCTCTTGTAAGACCATTTCGTCATCGGCTCAAACGTGGGATACAGTTCCCAGATGAAGAAGTTGCCCGCGATGGTCGGTTTTCTGCGCCCGATGGTGGCGAAATTGTTGACCGGGTTATCGCCGCACGTCAGCGTTATGTACGGTTCGGGGAATATGCCTCCCCAGCGTTTCTTCGGGTCCGGTCGAAGCGTCAGGTCGAGCTTCTTTCGCCCCTTGCCCTTGCCCTGGTGACACTTGGCGCAGTTCTTGTCGAAGATCGGTTGGATGTCTTGAACGTAGCTCAGCGTCTTTACGCCCCACGAAGGCGGAGTGATCTTGTCGGGCGGTCTGTTAGCCAGGTTCCGCACCTTCCCCGAGACGGGCGTGTTGAGTTGTCCCTTGTGACAACCTACGCAGCCGCGCTGCTCGCCGGGCATGAGGTTAACCCAGGACCGCATGGACTGCAGGACCAGACCGTCGGCGTTCAGGAGTTGGAAGTACAGCGCCTTTCCGGGCGGGGCGATGAAGCTGAAGGACCCGTCGGGGGCGATCGGTACTGTGCCCAGAACGCGTTTCAGACGCGTGTTGCTGGCGATGGCGATCGCCGGACCGGCTAGAATGGCTCCGTCGCCCCAGGGCACGTCGACGATCTTCTTGCCCGGGTTTCCGCCTTTGAATTTCCGGCCGTCGAGTGCGACGTTGCTTCCGCTGCCAAACGGCGAACCGCCGCCGTCAACGCAGCCGGTTGTGTAGTTCCGCTGTACGCATTCGATCACGCGGAGCGATTTCGCCAGACCGCGGACCTTCTCGTCCATGCCTTCATACACGTCTCCGCTGTAGAATCTTCCCGGCGCGATTGGTTTGCCTTCTTTCTCCGATCCGGGCCAGACAGTCATGTCCGGACGCACCGCCGGGCGTTTCCTTCGCCGGATCGGTTGGGCGTAGATAACATTATGCGCGCCCTGGTGAATCAATTCTCGATTTCCGCGGATGTCCATCAGATAGAGCTTGAAGTTCCCGCGGTTCGGTTCGTTTCCGCTGTTGCGTCCGTTGCGCTGTCCGGCTCTGGCGGAGACTAGAAACAGTTCCTCGCTCAACGGATATGGCGATTTGTATCCTCCAAACATCCCTGATGCGTGGTAGTCGGCGGACACCGGTTCGGGGCGCGTCGGTCCGTCGCCAACTTCCGGCCAGGGAACATCGAGAGTGACTTTCTTCAGGCCTTTTGGGTAATTCAGACCGGCTGCGACGTCGACTATTCCCACGCAGCCGCGGTACATGTCGTGATGCCCCATGGCGTTGAACATCACCAGCGATGTTCCCGGGATGCTCCGCGCTTCACCGAGATGGTCCGGATAGACGCTGTGGTTGCCCCAGTACGTGTTCGACGCCGTGCCGTCGGGATTCATCGTCCACAGGCTCTGGATTCGGTTTAGACCCCTGTCGTTGTACTCCCATCGCGTGTAGATCACCCGCCCGTCATTCAGGACCGAAGGGGAATACTCCGGCTCGCTGGAGACGCTGAGCAGGTAGATGTTCTTTCCGTTCGGATCGCAGCGTGCGGTTATGTGCTGCGGCGCCCACGGCGCGCATCCGCCGCAGACGTTCGCCCGCGACGTCAGGAAGATGATATTCCCGTCCGGAAGGTAGACCGGATCGAGATCGGAGTATCCGCCCGAGGTGATCTGTCTCAGCCCGCCTCCATCGGCTCCGATTTCGTAGAGGTGGTATCCCTTGTCTGACTGCGGTTTCATGCAGAACAGCACTTTTTTTCCGTCGTACGAGACATCGGGCCTGAGAAAAGCGGCCGGCTGGTCGGCCGGTGCGAGTTTGCGCAATTTTCCCTGGCCCGAGAGTCCCTTAAGGACCGCCAGCTTCCCTCCGTGCGATGCGCACATGATGCTTCGGTAGCGGCTTTGGTGCTGCCATTCGCCCCCGCGAGTGTAAGGAACGTCGACGAACACGACCTCGTCGAAGTCGATTTCCGGGCGTTTGAACATGAGCCTGCGTTTGACCTTGCGGACCTCGCGGTATAGTTCCCACGCCTTCAGTTCGTCAGTGTCGGACGATGCGGACATTTCGGCGGATTTGGTCTTCAGACGCTCCAGTGCTGAGAGTTCCCCCGTCAGCTTCGCCTTCTCCATCCCGCTGCGAACCATGTGTCGGATCATTTCCCGAGCCCATCCGATTTCCGCCTGCGAGCGCGGAAGGAGGGGTTGTTTCTCGGCTTGGAAGAACCAGTCTCTCTCCAGTGTCGACAACCTGGCCAGCGGTATCGCAACGGCCGGTTTGCCCGAGATTTTCTTGCCCAGAAACAGCGCCCTGATGTCCGCATTGCACAGGGCGATGTTGTAGAGGCGCACATCGTCGATCCGCCCGGTGAATCCGTACGCCCCGTTCACCGCGCCGATCTGAACGCGCTTGACGCCGGCGCGCAAATCCGCGGGCCCGAGCGTGCTGAGACTCGTCGCTCGCACGCGGTCGTTGCTGCGGACGACTGTCTTGCCCGCCGCCGAGTCGTTGATAAACGCCACGTGATACCACTGGCCTTTTTTCCAGTTCAGCGGTCGTGTCGCAAACGATCGCCAACCGCCCCCGGCTTGCCACCCGAAATGCAGTCTTGCGTTGTGCACTTCGGCTTGCATGCGGTGGTTAAGAGTTCCGTCAGACCAGGTAAAGAGCATCCGACTGGGGCCCGGGGTGTGCTGAATCCACATTGACACGGTGAAATCCTTGAGCTTGCCCAGCGGTGCGGCGTGTTTGGAAAGGTCTGCGAATGTCTTCCCGGAGAAGCTCAATGAACGGTCGACTTTGCCCTGAGCGGAGGAACCGGACGTCCTGCTGTTGAACGAGCCGTGCAGAGCATTCGGCGACGAGTCGGTTACTTTCGCGCTGCCGGCCGAGTCGTCCATTTTCCAGTGGCCAACGAGCACCTTCGGCCCGGCCTCGCCCGCCGAGGCTCCCGACAGCACCGCCGTGAACAGAACCACCGCGGCAACGAGAATTGTCATCCGACATTTCTTGCCGTTCATAGCCTTATCGCCTCCCGGCTCCTTCGCTGCAGCGAGGCTCCGTTACGCTTGTGCGGCTTGTTTCAGGAACGCCAGTCCGTCTATCGCCAGTCCGTCAGCCGATTCGTAGATCGGGCGCCAGATGCACGCCGCAGCGCACAGGTCCAGAATGCCCGTTGCGAAACTCTCGATCGTCACCCATCCGCTGTAGTCTATCTCGTGCAGGGCCGCGAACACTTCAGACCAGCGAACCTGCCCGGTTCCGAGCACTCCGCGGTCGGACTCCGACGCGTGGAAATGCCCCAGCCATTTTCCCGTAGCCCGGATGGCCGCTGCGGTGTCTTTCTCTTCGATGTTCCCGTGGAACGTGTCGATTTGGATTTTCAGGTTCTCGCTGCCCACGGTTTCCACGAGCTTGACCGCATCGGCGGCGGTGTTGAAGAGATACGTCTCGAAACGGTTCAGCGGTTCGATAACCAGCGTCACACCGGCGGATGCGGCGTGTTCGGCTCCGGCGGCCAGTCCGTCTGCGCACCAGTTCCATTCCTCTTCGGTGCGTGCTTTCCCGGTCATGTGTCCGACTGGCGCATAGAGCGGTCCGGATACTATATTCCCGCCCATCTCGGCGGTGATGTCGATCATGCGTCGCAGGCGTTCGACTCCGCGGACGCGCTGGTCTGCGTCGGGGCTTGAGATGCTCTCGCCCGGCATGATTACGCAGCAGGCGGTCATGTCGACTCCGGCGGCTTGGCACGCTTTGCGCGTTGCGGCGGGGTCCAGTATGCTCAGATCGTTGAACGGAACTTCGACGCCGTCGTAGCCCATGTCGGCGACCTTGGCGACCAGGTCGAGTTGATCGGCCGAAAACGCCGCCGTATACACCAAAAGATTCAGACCGTACTTAAATTCGGACATGCTCGGATCTCCATAGAGTTTTCTAATTCGAAACGATCGACCATCGAGTCTAAGTGCAGCAGTCAGGCAGGTCAAGCCGATCATTGATCCCGGCAGGGCGACCGCAAAGTCGTCCTCGGTAGTTTTTTGAGATGTTCGTATCAAGTTAGGGTTGCGCTTTTGCCGCAACGATGGTATAAGCTGGGGCAGACGCCTGCAGCAGCTGCGCAGGGATAACCTAATCCCCTATTGAAAGGACTTCGGCATGGACGCCAAAGCCCCCTGTGGTGCGCTGCGCTTTTTTCGCCCTATGAACGATCCTAGAGAAAAACGAGGCATTCGTCACCGTCTGCCGGACATGATCGCCATTGCGATTACTGCGGTAATTTGCAACGCTGACGGCTGGGAAGATATCGAGATTTTCGGCAAGTGCAAAGCCGAATGGTTCGCCACCTTTCTTGATCTGCCTCATGGCATCCCCAGCCACGACACATTTGCCCGCGTGTTCGCCAAACTCGATCCCGACGGGTTTGAATCGTGTTTTCGCCAATGGATGGCCCATCTCAGCGACACCAGCCAAGGACGGCTGATTGCTGTCGATGGAAAAACGTTGCGTCACAGTTTTGACACCGCCTCGGAAAAGACGGCGTTGCATATGATCAATGCGTGGTGTACGACCAATCAGTCGGTCCTGGGCCAGATGGTCTGCGGCACAAAAGAGAACGAAATTCCCGTTTTGCCGAGGCTTCTTAAGCTGTTGGACCTGGACGGCGCTATCGTCACCGCCGATGCGATGCACTGCCAGAAGAAAACCGCCAAGGTCATCCGTCAGGGCAAAGGAAACTATCTGCTGCAAGTCAAAGACAATCAGCCGTCATTGCATGAAAACATCGAACTGCTCTTTGATCAGGGCCTGACAGATGATTGCCGCGGTGTTCGTTATGACTTCTCGGAGACCACCGAAGCGGGCCATGGCCGCATCGAAACTAGACGATGCTGGTGCAGCGACGATATCGCCGGGGTGGCTCCGAGTGATGATTGGCCTGGTTTGAAAACGGTCGTATGTGTGGAGCGTATCCGCCGGATTGGCACAGAGACGACGCGAAAACGCCATTACTACATCAGCAGCCTGCCAGCCGATGCGAAGACTCTGCTGAGATGTTCTCGAGATCATTGGGGCGTGGAGAATCAACTGCATTGGCGGATGGATGTGGTGTTCCATGAAGACGCCCGGCGAATTCGAAAAGACCACGCCGCTGAAAACTACACCCGCCTGTCGAGAATCGCCCTGAATCTGCTAAAAGCCGACACATCCGTCAAAGCCAGTATTCGTCAAAAAAGGAAACTCGCCGGCTGGGATCACGACTTCCTGCTGAACCTGATTACATTGGAAACCTGACTTTGCGGTTGCCCTGTTGATCCCGGAACCTCCAAGTTTGAAACTCGGAGGAGTAATCTCCATCGAAAGATTGAGATGCGCCTCAGCCCCAAAGTCAAAGTCGCCCCCCCAAGTTCGATCCGTTTTAAGGAACTACGCCGAATCTGTCTTAATCGCGATTCAACTCTGCCCCTTCGCTCTCAATCATCACCAGATTCTGAAACTCGGGCGGCATGGTCCCTACTCATTGAGGGTTCGCCTTTGTGAAGATCACCTTGCGCCCACGAAGGATAATCATGCGGCTTACCCACTGTCCCTTTTTTACATCGTATGTATAGTAGGAACCGTGACCATCAAGTCTTCCATCTCCAAAGACATAGTGTTCCGCATGCCCCAATGCGTCATATCTAACTTCGGAGAATGGAGGCGTTCCCGGAGCACCATTAAGTTGCTTTGTAAGGAATTCCTCCCGGGCCTTTTGCGACGGTGTTGGCCGGGAGACGGATACGGACTGACGATATGACTCCAACACCAACGGCTTGGACCATTTACTCCCGTCATTGCCGGAGGTGATCCCCGGGTCAATGTTCTGCTGACACCCCACAGAGGTCATCAGCACAAACACGCCAGCCAGGAAGCCCGTAATGTAACGTAACGTACACACTCGTATGACAATCATTTTCTGTCTCCACAAGTCAGCCCTGGTGTTGCACCTACCATATCTGTTTAAACCCGCATGTCCTTCCGGAGACTTGCCCATGGATGTCCCCGGAATTTTCCGAATTACCCCCCAGAATTCCGGAAGGAGTCTTGGGCCCAGGCAAGCATATAAGGTTCAACCAAATTCAAGTTTATCTTGCCTCTCGGTAAGTCTTTCCTGCTGATCTGGGTCAGGTTCCCCTCTTCATCCAGAGTTGCAAACCACCACCTCGGCTCGTCGCCTGGAGCACAGGCAATGTAATAGATTCCCTCGCTCTCCAAGATTGCCGCGGGAATTGAAGAGGTGATCTTGAATTCGATAGTCTTGCCGTCTTCGAAACTCACCCTTACATCGTGTTTCTGGTCTCCACCGCCAATGACGTTATGGTTGAACCTGAATCCCCGATTTCTAGACGAGATGATTCTCACTTCGGCAGTCCGTCCTCCAATTTGCGTTGTTACATCCCTCGTCTTGATTATTCGCCCACTTGTCCCCGCGCCCCTTTCACAAGAAGCGATACCCGACATTGCACCTGCAATGAGGAGGAACATGACAAGTATCTTCGCCCATCTGGTCTCAGCGTGATCACCGATCATCGGTAGTACTCCTCAAGACCTCAGATCCCAGTTCGCCCGAAGCCACGCATGCCATTAGCTGGGATTTCCCGGACGCCGTTGGGCCCGCGACCGTCGCAGGGTTCTCACAGTGATTGTATGCGATGCGGCGCGTTGTGCAAACTGAATGTGGGGTCTGGGCATCGGACCATAGACGTTGAGCCGCGCCATCGGTGAGGTCGGAGGGCCGATTCGCTGATCGATCCCTTCCGCAACGCAACCCAAGCCCCGGACGCCAGGTTCAGCTTGCTCGACGCAACGCATTGGATACAATCACTGCAAATGCCCCGCGAGGGTCGCGGGCCCAACGGCGTCCGGAAAATCCCACGCTGAAGACCCTTGACGTTGAAGAGAAGAAGGAAGAGCGGGAAGGAATGAGAATGAAATTCATGACGAGAGCCGCAATCGCAGCGTTGCTGACTTCTCTGTTCAGTTTCAGCGCAATAGCTGCCGAGAACAACGGTCTGGCGCCGGAAGTAACGGATCTTAACGCCGCTGACGTCTCGTACGGCAAAGAGAAGCTGATTGAATATCTCGACAAGCCGTACATCAGCACGGCCCCGACGAAACTGGATGATGGAATTCCAGTTGGCAAGCTCGGTGCTGACGGCGGCGACAAGAAAAAGATTCTCGCCTTCGCCCGCGAGATCGCCAAAGGACCCGAAGACACGAAGCACAGCACAGACAGCCTGCTTATCAGCTATAAGGGAAAGCTGGTTTTTGAATCGTATTTTCGACGCGGCCGCATCAATTATCCCCACTACCAGATGTCGATTACAAAGTCATATACAGCGCTGGCGCTCGGCCGGGCGATACAACTGGGACATCTCTCGATGGAGGATCTGAAGAAGCCTGTCGTGAGCTTCCTCAAGGATGTGGACAAAACCAAACTTGCAGCAGGGGCTGCGGAGATAACATTGGACAGGGCTATGCACATGGGCTCGGGCATTCGTCTTGATAGGGAGAAGGTCAAAGAGCTCAGGAAGAAACCCGCTCTGCTCAAGGGTCAGCGTCAGATCCAGGCCTATATGCAATACAGCGCGCCGATCCCGAAAAAAGGCGTGAAATTCAAATACCAGGGTTCCGATCCGGCGATGACGATGCAGGTTGTCGAGGCCGTTGTCGATGGCGGTGCGAAGGAGTTCATCAAGAAGGAACTGCTCGGGAAGATGGGTATCACCAACTACGGTTGGCAGGCCGACACCAGCGGACTTCCGAAATCCGCGGCCGGATGCAGCATACGCTCTCGCGACATGCTGAAAATGGGAATGCTGGTCCTTTCCGACGGAAAATGGAACGGAGAGCAACTGATCCCGAAGAAGTTCATCCAGCGCGCCACGAGCCCCATAGTTCTGTCGTACGGAACGTCGTACTACGGGTATTTCTGGTGGATTAACAATTTCAAGGTCGGCGGAAAGACGCACCACTGCAAGGCCGGACGCGGAGCCGGCGGGCAGTTCATTCTGATCTTTCCGAAACTGGAGCTCATCGTTGTGATCACGGCGCACAACAAGGGGATGGGAACCATGCTGAAGGATGCGCCTGCGAGGGTCATTCCGGCTTTTGTTAAGGGCTGATCCTCGGATCTGTTTCGCAGACGGGATCTGATCAGGAGATAATAATGCTTCGCAGTGTCAGCTTAACAGTCCCGCTCACGCCTTTGGCGCGATGCTATAATATATTGGCGAGGCGCAGATCATGAATGCTATTTTGAAGCGATACCTGTTGTTTGTTTCAATCGTGTGGCTTTCGGCTGCCGCGGGGTGTTTGGGGCCTTCGTGGCGACCGGTTCCCAAAGCCCGCACAACTCCGCCTCCGTACGCCTTCGACGAGAACGGTTCGTTCGGGTGGAAGGCGGTCTGGGGGATGTCGCAGTCTTACTTCTCAAAGAGCATATCGTCGATGACGCGCCAGGGATATCGCCTCCACGATCTGGAGGTCTATCACGACGAGGACAACACGCGATTTGCGGGCATTTTCCTGAAAGACTCCCGACGCGGGTTCATTCGATGGCGCCTGACTCGCGGCCAGTTCGATCGCGATTTCAAGGTCATGACGCGCCAGGGTTACACCCCGGTCGATCTGGAGGTCATCAACGAACGCGGAACGCTGCGTTACTCGTCAGTATGGATGGAGAACCCGGGCGGACCGGGATGGCGGATGCGGTGGGGGCTGACCAACGGTGAGTTCCTCGACGAACTCGACACGTACCGGCGCAAGGGATATCGTCCGATCGATATCGAGGTCTACGGAATCGGCGCCAAAACTCGCTACGGTTACGTGATGGTCCGCGATCCGGGAGGCTCGGCATGGGTCGCCCGATACGGTAAGAGCGTCGAGAGTATGAATTCAGAGATGGATCATCAGCGCCGCAGACGCAGCAGGGTGCTGGACTTCGAACCATCGTATCCGCAGGGCAAACTTAAATTGTCGGCTGTCTTCGTAGACGATGCGTCCGCTCGCGGATGGACCTGGACAATGTGCCGCTCCAGCGGACAGATTAACAGCGCTATCGAAAGGCTCGGGAGCACCCACCGCCCGATCCACGTTGCGATAGGCCCGCACAAGGAAGGGGGGTTGGCTTACTTGTGGATATGGCAAAGGAACTGAAGCGAAGGGGCGGCGGGCTGGTCGAATCGACCGGGCCAAAAGCACGAAGAACATAAGTTGCACCAGTTTTATCTATCGACTAAACAGGGCTTATCGAGTATAATGCGACGCCTGTCTTAGTTCATATGCAATCCACCTCATAGCGCATAGTTGATGCACGCACGTCGAGCGGATAAAAGGAAAAAGACAGCACGTGAATCTTTTTTGAAGGAGAGAAAATGAAGATGAGGACATTAATCATACCGGCGGTATTGGTTGCTCTGGCTGTAGCGCCCGCAGCGCAGGCGGGAATGATTCTGGCGGGGTTTGAGACCGGCGTGGCGGACGCCACGATCGAAGCGGTTGGATTTACCGGGACAGCAAACGAAAGCACCGGCTGGTTCAACACCAGCAGCCTGGCGCAAGCGGACAGCGACGGGACTTTCGGAACGCTGGCGAGCGCCTCTACAGCAGCAAGTTCGTGGAAATACAGAAGCGGTTCTTTGGCGGGACCCTTCTACGTTGAGTTCACGCTGACGAACAACACCGGTTCGGACTATGCTTTAGAATACTTTCATTTTGACGCCGGTTACAGGGATGAAGGCGCCGCTCCAAATTGGTCGGTTGACGTTCGGCCCGGTTCGGACATTACCGTTACAAACATAGCCATGGGCACCCATCTTCCCGACGCAAAACCGATTTATGATTATGATGATATGGATGTCCCGCTGGCCGGGCTTGCCGACAGCACCCTGGAAGCAGGCGGGGCGGTGACCATAAGGGTTAGTTTCTCCGGCGGCAGCGGTAATGCGGGCACGGCCGGGCCCAACAACTACCTGGACAACATTGCGTTCACGGGCACGCCCGAACCCGCCACGATGGTCCTGATGGGTTTTGGCGGGCTGACCGTGCTGGCAAGGCGACGTCGCAGGGCGTAATCCGCGTTCATCCGCGGGAAGAAAACCGTTCACCGTTGGTCTTCGGGGATCGGGCAGGTCATGCTTGCGGCTTGCTGGAACGTTGGGACCGGGCGGAAGTTCGGGTGTTGCTTGTGTCGCAGGTTCTTCCTTCCCCAGTACGCCCCGTAGTATTGACAGTTGGTGTCGACCCAGTTGGTTATCTTCAGGAGTTCTTCGGGCTTCAGGTTGATCTTCTTGTGCTCTTTGGCGAGCCTGGTCGCGTGGGCGGCTTGCTTGGGGTCCTTGAGTTTCACCTTGCCCTTGGAGTGCATCGCCACCAGCACGCTGGTGTGCGAACCCAGCGACCAGGGGGGGAGATATCGCACGTTTCCGGACTTCGGATGGTTCTCTCCGATGGTCGGGCCGACCAACACGAATCTCCGCCTTCCGACGCCTCCCCTCCGCCTGGGCAAGAGGGATTCGTATGAAACGCTGAACATGGCCGTCAGCTTGCCGGTCAGGTCGAGTTTGGCTTTCGGTTCTTTTCCACCGTGGCATTTGACGCAATGCTTATCGAGAACCGGTTGGACGTCCGCGGCGTAGTCCAGCGCCCTCCCGCCGGAAGTTTCGCCCGGTTGCGGGCCGGGAACGGAAGGCGGGCGTTTCATGGCTTTGACGGTTCCTCGGGCGACGGCGGTTGCGGCGTCTTTCGGCGTCTCGTGACAGCCTATGCAACTTCGCCTTTCGCCCGCCATGTAGTTAACGTACGTCCTTTCGGTTTGCACGGACATGTAGTTGGCGTCCAGCGCCTGGAAGTAGATGTTCTTCATCGCGGGCACGACGAAGTTGGCCGATCCGTCGTCCTCGACGGGCACGACACCGTGCTGGACCTTCAGCCCGAGGTGGGTGTCCTTTGTGACGCACGCGTGCTGCTGGTCGTAGCAGTCGCCCGGCCATCGTCGCCTCGTGGCCCAGGGGCGGGGCGCCTGTTCGATAATGCGTATGTACTTGATCGTTCCGCGCTTCACGTTTTCCATTCCGTGATAGATGTCGGTGACCGTACAGACGGCGAGGTTTTTTGCGGCCAGTTCCGGATCGAGCGTTGAGGGCAGGACGGGCGGTTTGGTGCGCGGGCGCAGCGGGACCGGTTGCCAACACGATATCTGCGGGTCCTGGCGGATCTCGGTGACCTTTCCGCCTTCATCCAGCAGGTACAGCCCGTAAGCCTTCGGGTCGTTCCAGGGCGGTCCCTTGGGCTTGTGGGCGACCAGGAACAGTTTGTCCGACAGCGGATAGGGGTCCCTGAACAGCGGCCCGAAGCCTGGCCCGCGCCGGGTCTTTCCACCCGGTTCGGTGAAAATGAATCCGCCCCATTTCTGCGGTTTGACGTATGGCGTGATGTACGTCATCGGCTCGGTCGTGCGGATATTCTTGTTCATGTCTATTCGCACCACCGTCCCGATTCCGTTCTGCGGACAGCAGTGGGGCACGCCGAGGAACACGTAATGGCTCGGGCGGTCGGGTATGGGACGCCCGAAGATCATCGTGTTGGGGTGCTCGATATTGTTCCCGTATATCTCCGCCGACCCGCTTCCGTCGGCCCGAACCGACCAGAGGCACTTGGCGCTGACGGACCCCTTGTCGACGTACTCCCAGCGCGTATACATTATTCGCCCGTCGGGCAGGACCGCCGGCGAGGCCTCGGAGACCGAACTGTTCGACAACCGCGTCATGTTTCGTCCGTCAGCGCCCATGCGATACAGGACGGTTGTGGAGAAGTTGTCGGGGCTGTCGCAGAGAATACCGTACTGGCATCGCGTCGAGATGAAACACACTCCCCCGTCGGGCAGGTAGCACGGGTGCATGTCGTCGGTTCCGTGATGGTAGCGGGCGTTGGCCCGGTAGAGTTTCTGGAGTTGTTTTTCGTTTGCAGGCGGAAACGTGATCTGGCGCAGTTTCCCGGTTCGCACGCCTTTGACCGGATCGATATCGATCTCGTAGATGCGGTAACCTTCCTGGGGGTCGGCCTTGAAGTCGAAGATGATCCGCTTTGCGTCGAACGACAGATCGAACCGCCCGAAAACACCGTTTTTCAATTCGCTGACCAGTTCGGCGACCTTACCGGTCTTCAGATCGAGCACGCACAGCGACCCCCCGGGCGTCCATTTGCTGTCAACGTATTCGGTGTAGTAGTGGCTGGACGTGTAGGTGATGCGTTTGATGAAGACGATCTTGTCGAACTTCACCGGTGAGTTTTTCAGCAGGGCGTCGCGGCCGGTGGGACTGTCGGCGCATCGGGCCGCAGCCAGGCAAACGAACAACGAAACGCACGTCGCACACAATAAGTTGATTCGCATTACTTTGCCTCTCCTTCTCCGCTTACCGCCGCAGGCCTACTTCTCTGTCGGCGCATCGTCATGGAGTTTCACTTTCGTTGGGGATTTCGGCATGGCGCCAAACGGGCCGGGCGCGATGCCCCTGGGGTCGAACGGTTTGGCGAAGAAGTCGTGCGTTATGTTCTTCACTGTTCGGCAGCGAGGCCTCTTGGCGCCGGCGGACCATTTCAGCGTCATCGTCTTGCGGTCGAATTCGGCGACGACGCCCTCGGAAACATTGTTGCTCAGATCGGCGTGCTTGTCTTTGGTCTCAATCGGGATTTTCGCCTTGTACAGTATATTGTTGACCGCCGTGTGATTACCGCTGACGATCTTCTCGCCGCCGACATTGCGGTTGGTGACCTTGCCCCTGAGTCGTATCCCCGGACCGGTCGACTTGCCGATGAAGTTGTGGCAGATGATCTGATCTCGCGAATCGTGCTCGTAGATCCCCGCTCCGCGCGTGTTCCAGATGAAGTTGCGGTCGATCATGTTGGGCCTCAGCGACGCCTCGATAAATATCCCGCCGTGTATCGTGCTGGAGTTTACGATAATGTTGCGGCTGCAGCGGGAGTTGACGTTCGCGAAGTCCATCCATATACCGCCCCCGTGCAGCGTATCGAAAATCCGATTCCCGCGGATCAGCGTGTTGGTGTTATTGTGCGTCTTGATCGCCGCGGTCTCGTAGTAGCCCTCCACGTCGTAAATCGCATTACCGACCAGCAGGTTGTTTTCAATGAGGCTGTCGCGGCACGACAGGCCCTGTATCCCGCACACGCCGCAGTCGGTAATGGTGTTGTTCCGCACGATATGACGCCCGGCGCGGATCTTCGGTTGATCGAACGCCCAGTACTGGTCTCCGATGTCGACGCCCACGCTGTTGACCGATCGCACGGTGTTCCGCTCGATAAGCCAGTGATGCCCGCGCCATGTGGACAACGCCCCGTATTGCGGGAACGGAAATGGATTGCCCGCGTGTTCGATGGTGAATCCCGCGACGTGAATGTACCCCAGCCCGGTTTTCTCGGGGGCGAAAACGCAACGCTGCACGGTTATCTCCATGGTTGCGGTGTTGGGGTCTTTTTTGTCCAGCGGACGGACGTGCAGCACCTGGTCCTTAACGTTGACCCAATACGTCCCCGGACGTTTGGCCAGATCATCCAGCGTGTTTGCCCGCGCCAACCGCCTGGCGTCCTGGAACACCAGGCCGCGCGGAAGCGTGTACGGTTTCTTGCCCCGCCATCGCTGCGCCCACGACATCATGTCGAACTGCTTCGGCGTGACGTTGGGCAGGGCGAACGGATTGTAATTGTTCTCGAACCATTTGGCCTGGAGGGCGAGTGTCCAAACGCCCTCGGCGCCGCCCGATTTCCACTTTTCAGTGACGATGCGGGAGCCCTTGATCACTACTTTCGCTCCGGGGGCGGCTTGGTAGCTTATCATCTTGTCCGGTGAGGTCCCGCCTCGTTTGGGGCGCACCCATTCGCGATAAACTCCCGCGGCGACCAGAACGCGATGACCTGCTTCCGCCAGTTGGGCCGCCCGGTTGATCGTCTTGAGCGGGCGGGCCTTAGTACCGGGATTGTCGTCTGACGCGCCGGTCGCGGCGCAGTCGACCCACCATGTGCGAGAGAACTCAAGTCTCGCCCGCCAGGTCTTGAACTCGCGCCCGTCGGGGAGGAACACTTTAGGATCGAGACTATGCAAGCCCTCGACCGCCTCGGCGCCGCGGGCTCCGGCCAGTCCAACCGCCAGCACCACCCACACCGTATGGAATATGCTCGTCCGCATTATTTCACCGCCTTTGCTCGCCGATTACGGAGAATCGCCAGTAGTATAACGTCTCGTCGACGCCGCACACAGCGCTGGAAATGCAAATCGCCTGACATCTGAGGCGCGTATCATGGTAGAATCTTCGTGACGCATCAGCACGAACGTTCGATCCCGCAGACAAAAGGATTTCATCATATGCGCATGACACCGTTCTTAAGGTTGCTGGCCGTTGGACTGGTTGCAGCTTTCACCGTGAATATCGCCCGGGGCGCCGACCAACCGCAATGGGGCGAGCGTTATAGTCGCAACATGGTCTCGACCGAGAAGAACCTGCCCGAGACATTTGACCCGGCCGGCGGTAAGAACGTCAAGTGGTCCGAGACAATCGGCGGCCGCACTTACTCCACGCCGATTATCGCAGGCGGGAAGGTGTTTGTCGGCACGAACAATGAACGGGCTCGCGATATGCGGCGCAAGGGCGACCTGGGCGTGCTGATGTGCTTCAACGAGTCGGACGGAAAGCTCATCTGGCAACTGGTCACGCCAAAGTTGCTGCAGGATCGGTATCTCGATTGGCCTCGCATAGGAATTTGTTCTCCGCCCACGATCGAAGGCGACCGGGTTTACGTTGTAACCAATCGCGCCGAGGTCGTGTGCCTGGACATTAACGGGCAGTCTGACGGCAACGATGGTCCGTTCAAGGATGAAGCCAAGTTCATGACCCAGGGCGACGCCACGCCGGTGAAACTCGGCAAGCTCGACGCCGACATTATCTGGCGATTCGACATGCCCAGTCAGGCCGGCATCTGGCCGCACGATTCTGCGCACTCTTCGATCATGATCGTAGGGAACCATCTGTACCTCAACACGGGCAACGGGACCGACAACACACACCGCAAGATCCGCCGCCCCAACGGACCGTGCCTGATCGTGCTGGACAAGGCCTCGGGCAAACTCCTGGCCGCAGACGCCGAAAAGATCGGTCCGCGAATATTCCACGCCGCCTGGTCGTCTCCGTCGATGGGCGAGGTTGACGGTAAGCGCCAAGTCTATCTGGGCGGTCCCGACGGCGTGGTCTATGCGTTTGAACCCGCCGCCTCCGACGCAGCGCCGTCGAACAAGCCTATCGGGCTGAAACGCATCTGGCGGTTCGACTGCGATCCGTCGGCGCCCAAGGTCAACGTTCACAAGTACATCAAGAACCGCCAGGCCGGGCCGAGCGTTATCTACGGTATGCCCGTTTTCCATAAAAACCGTCTTTATGTAACTCACGGAGGCGACGTTTGGTGGGGCAAGCGCAGATCGTGGATCAAGTGCCTGGATCCGACGAAAACCGGAGATGTGACGCGAACGGCGCTTACCTGGTCTCGCGAACTTGTAAGCCACTGCACCGCCACCCCCGCGATCTCGGGCGGATTGATGTACGTGGGCGATCTGGGCGGTAACATTCACTGCCTGGACGCCGAAACCGGGAAGACTGTCTGGACCCACAAGACAAACGGAGCCGTCTACGCCTCAGCCCTGGTCGCCGATTCCAAAGTGTATGTCGGAACGCAAAAATCGCAGTTCCTGATCTTCGCGGCCGGGCGGGAGAAGAAGGTGCTGGCGGACGTCAAACTCGACAGCCCGATCCACGCTCCAGCCGCCGCCGCAAACAAAACAGTCTACATCGCAACAATGAAGAAGATTTACGCGATCGCCAAAAGCGACAAGTAAGTCCCGTCGCCTGTTTCTTCAATCTCGTCGCGAGCCAATCTAGCTGTTGACGCGCATGTCCCCGGGGCGCACAATGAAGATCTGCTGAGTGCTACGGGGCTCAGGGAGTAATTTCCCATGACACGCGCGCGTGAACATCTTTTGATCGTCGCCGCCGCTGCGGTGATTCTGTCGGTTGGGCGTTTCGCAGCGGCGCGGGATATGAAGTCGCACCATACCGCCCGGATCAGGGCGCTGGGCGCTAAGTTCCTGGCCAGAGGTTTCCAACCGAGTTGGTCCCCCGACGGTAAGCGGATCGTTTTTGCCCGCGGGGTTCCGCGAACGAAATACGACGCCAAAGCCGGCCTGGCGATTCTGGATACGGATACGGGCAAGTCCGCGGAACTCGTCAAGATCGGTGCGAACCCCGCCTGGTCGCCGAAGGACGGCAAGTTGATCGCTTACGTGCGGAGTTCCGGACCGCGCCGCCGGGATGAAGAAATATGGGTCGTCGCCGCCGCCGGCGGAGAACCGCGGAAGATCGCCGATGGAGGTTTCCCCTCCTGGTCCGCTGATGGAAAGACGCTTTTCTATCATTGTCGCAAGCAGATGAACCTGATGGCGATCGACACCTCCGCCGCCAACGCCCGCCCAAAGGTCATCGCCTCCGTGCCATTCTGGTATCCGGCGGTTTCGCTTGACGGAAAGCAGGTCGCTTTTTTGTCGATCAATGACGTTGTCATCGCCGACACGAAAACCGGAAAGACGTTGCGGACCTGGCCGATTTCGGGCGGGAAACCAGGTTTGCTGGGCGGTTGGTCGCCCGACGGAAAGTACTTCTGCTTCGGTCGACGTGAATCCTCTGATCATGCGGGCCTGTGGATGGTCGACGTCCGTAACGGCAGGCGCTCGTGCATTACCGCCGGTCCGTTCACCATGCCCGCATGGTCCCGCGATGGAAAGAAGATCGCCTTCGACCGTCGCACCGAAACGGGCGGGGAAATATGGACGATCGACGCGGGCGCCTCGGCGTCGTTGAGCGTGCGAACCGTTGCTCGCATAGACTCCTCGGACCGCGTGGAGTTGCTCGACGGAAAGGTGCTGCTTGGGGCGATTGGCGAGAAGCAGTTTGCACTGACTGCGTTTTTCGGAAAGATCAATATCCCCGCTTCGAGTGTGGCGGGTCTGGTTCCGGGCTCCCGAGCCGGACAGATGCGCCTTTTGCTGTCCGACTCGCAGATTCTCACCGGAAAGTTGGAAACCGAGACGCTCGAGATCGTCACCGACGCCGAGAGGACCGTCAGAGTTCCGCTGACCAAAATCACCGAGTGCGGATGGCGAATCACAAAAGACAAACCGTACCGCTCCAAACCCGCTGCAGGCGCAACTATTGAAATGCGCAATGGCGATCGCCTGCACGGAAAGCTGATTGGCGAGAAACTGGCGCTGAAGACCGAGTTCGGCGTTGCTAGTTTCGTGCTCGCAGGAGCAAAGACGTTCTCATTCGATCGCCAAACCCCAGGTGTCCTGATAGTCAAAACGTTCGACGGTACGACCCTTAGAGGCCGACTGGCGGAGGAAACTCTTGCTGCGGCGGTCACTATCGGCGCTGCGACAGTGACGGTGAAGATTCCCGCCAAAGATATCGCGATTGTTTTCCGCCAGGAGCCCTGAATGGGCGGATCTGTCGGGACCGTATGCTCTGATTGTCGTCAGCCCGATCACGGCCGCGACCGCAATTACTCCGAGAGCTACTCCAAATATCCACATTACACGATAAAAGAGACTCTGCTTTGTGTCCAAAGTGAAATAATATCTACTTTTACGTTGCTTTTGTCTCCGCGCATCGCGAATAATTCATGCAACGTGGAAAACTAGGGCTGACCCATCACAATGTGTTGCGGTTTCCAGTGGGATGGGGCGACAATTGGCTTCGAGTAAAACAGGGTTAGATTGCTGGGCATGATAGCAGGGTTGGGCGACGTATTTGCAGGCGTGAAGGCTCCTTACTAGTCGTCGATTTGGCTGGTCGGTGCAGCGAAAGGACGCTGTCATGAATAGTGCAACGGGTGGACAGGGTGACGGTTGTGCTCGTGACGTGGAGGATAGTTCGGTGGCTGGCGGCGGACGCGCCGGTCGGCGATCCGGTTTGGACCTCCGACATTTGCGACGATACGTTGTGGTAGGCGTACTGCTGTGGACTATTCTGATCGCCGCCTCCCTTGCCTGGAACATATACGAGGATAATTCCCGTACGCTGGACGTGGTCAGGCGCGAAGCGGCTTCCAATTTTAACAAGGACCGGGCGATACGTCTCTGGGCGACGGCGCACGGCGGGGTGTATGTCCCCCCGAACGACCGGACACCTCCCAACCCATACCTGTCGCACGTTCCCGAGCGGGACATCGTGACGGCCTCTGGGAAAAAGCTGACACTCATGAATCCCGCTTACATACTGCGTCAGACCATGTCCGAGTACGAGGGTCTTTATGGTATCCACGGGCACATCACATCCCTCAATCCGATCAATCCGGCAAATGCGCCGGACCCGTGGGAGCGTCAGGCCCTTAAGGCCTTTGAGTCTGGGCAGACCGAGATGATGTCCCGCCAGGATATTCGCGGTGAAGAGTATCTTCGCTTCATGAAACCGCTGGTTACGAAGCCCGGCTGCCTGAAATGCCACGCCGAGCAGGGCTATAAGGTGGGCGATATCCGCGGCGGGGTGTCGCTGAGCGTGCCAATGGGCGCGCATCTCGCAGCCCATCAAGCTCGGGCCAACCACATGATCTTCACGCACAGCGCGTTGTGGGTTGCGGGTATGGTGGGGATCTTCATGGCTTATTGGCAGGGCGGCAGGCGAATCACAACTCGCAAGCGGTCCCGCGAGGAGTTGGAGGCGAAGGAGCAGTACTTCCGCTCGCTCCTGTACAATATGCACGAGGATATTCTCGTGATCGATTCCGACTACGTGATTAGAGATGTGAACAACACGACCCTGATCACGACCGGGCTCCGCCGCGAGGAAACTATCGGACGCTGCTGTTACGAACTGCTGCACGACAACGACGAGCCCTGCGACCTGCCTGGCGGTCAATGCCCGGTGCGGGAAGTGTTCTTGACCGGCCGCCCCCACAGTTGCCAGCACACGCATAAGAACAAGTACGGGGCGGACATTCACGTGGATATTCTGGCTTCCCCGATGACCGATGAGAGTGGACGCATCACCCATGTGGTCGAGGCTATACGCGATATCACGCCCCTGGTCGAAGCACTGGAGCAAAAACACGCCAGCGACCAGCGATACCGTTCAGTTGTCGAGGATTCGCCCGGGCTGATTTGCAGTTTCACCCCGGAAGGCGTTATCACATTTGTGAACGATGGATACTGCAGGTACTTCTCGAAGACTCAGGAGGAGTTGCTCGGCAGCGAATTCATTTTCCTCATCCCGGTCGACAGCCGAGAGGCCGTCATGGCCAGTATCTCCGCTCTTACCGCCGATTCTCCGATAATGTCGCACGAACACCAGGTGATAGCGCCCGGCGGGGTTATTCGCTGGCATCGATGGACGAACCGCGCGTTGTTCGACAGAGACGGACAACTCGTTCTCTACCAGGCATTCGGAGCAGACATCACCGAACAGAAAAACCTGGAGGCCCAACTCCGCCAATCGCAGAGGATGGAGGCTATCGGACGTCTCGCCGGCGGGATTGCGCACGACTTCCGCAACCAACTGTCCGTCATTGTAGGGTATGGCGAGATGCTGCTGTCGCGCCTGGGTGAAGGGAGCCCGGGGATCAGCGAGATTCGGGAAATACTCCAGGCCGCCAATCGCTCGACCGTACTCACCGGCCGCCTGCTGTCGTTCTGTCGAAAAGAGATGCTCGAGCCCAGGATCGTAGCCCCGATGACTCTGATCGAATCGCTCACCAAACCGCTCAAACACATAATAGGAGAGAACGTGCGTCTTACCGTCTCCGGAGCCGACAATCTGGGCAATATCACCGTTGATACGGGACAGTTTGAGCATATGCTGATAAACCTGGTGGTCAACGCACGAGACGCCATGCCCGACGGCGGGGATTTGAAAATTGATGCGGTGTCCGTCGAACTTGACGGAGAGTTTATCGAGCGCAATCCCGGTTCCGCACCTGGAAACTACGTTGCAATAAGCGTATCCGACAGCGGTGTTGGAATGGACGCCGAAACATGCCGGCATGCATTCGAACCGTTCTTCACTACAAAGGGCGTAGGTGAAGGCACCGGTCTGGGCCTGTCGATGGCCTACGGTTTTGTCACGCAGAGCGGAGGGTGCATCACCATCGACAGCGAACCGGGGAAAGGGACGGTTTTCACAATCTACCTGCCCAGCACCTCCGAACCGCCGGAAGAGACCGAATCGGCGGGCGAAGTCGAACTGGTCGAGGTCGACATAGCCGCAGGCGCCATTCTGGTTGTTGAAGACGACGAGCAACTCAGGGGTATGCTGGTCGACCTGTTGCAGAAGGACGGTCATACCGTCTTGTCGGCTGCAAACTCGCGAGAGGCCCTGCCGCTGGGCGAGCACTATGACGGGCACATCGACATACTGATTACGGACGTGGTCATGCCTGGAATGAATGGTGTGGACCTGGCGGTCAGGCTGAGGGCGGCCCGCCCGGATATTGTGGTGATGTTCATATCCGGATACGGCGACAATGAACTCATCAAACGGTGCGTGGCCGACGGAGACGCCGAACTCCTGATCAAGCCGTTTGGCGTTGGTGAACTTTTCGCGGCCGTAAACCGCATGCTCGCACGACGACACGCAAAACCGGAGGTCTAGAGAGTCCGGCGGGCGCCAATTGCCTGTGCTATTGAACCAGGTTCCAGTTTCCCCCATCTGGTTTCAGCGCGATTATCGGGTCGGTTTTGGGCGATCCGTTATTCTTGGGTCGGCTTTGGGGGTGTCCCATTTTGCTTTTCTGTTGATCCACTTTTTCCAGTTGAAGCCTGTGTCGTCGTTCGGTGTTTCCTGTGTGATCGTGAACTTGAACGGGCGTTTGGGGCAGCGGCGCCAGTTGATTCGGAATTGGGCGATTATTCCGCCTGAGTGCTCCTCGATCAGCGGTTTGCCCTTCATTGGTCCCGAAGCGTATTTCCACGGCGGGCGCCAGGTCATGAAGTCTCCGTAAATGAACCAGAGTCTGGCCGCGCCGACGTGCGGTTTGGCGGGATGCAGTATGAAAGTGTCTGAGCGGGCGGAATGAACCAGGTCCGAACCCAGCGCGTCGTCGGCGTCGACCGAATGCCAATCGGCTGAGACGAGCGGACGGGCAGGTTCGGGTGTATCGGGCAGATCCAGCTTGCGGATCAGGACGGCTCCGAAGTCGTTGTCCACTTTCTTACCGGGATCCCATCCGCCGTAACGCTCCACTCGATCGGTCCCGCGGGCCTTGAAAAGACACGCCAGGTTCGGCCAGAGCCATTGACGCCCCTCGGCGTCGCGCCCGCGAACGTAGGGCATCCAGTGTTTGTATTGCTTGAAGGCGGTTTCGGCGTTCCAGAATTCCCTGTCGGCGCCGGAGGCGTGGGGGCGGGTGAGCGTTAGTGTTATGAATATTTCCGGTCCGTCCCTTGGCGAGATGTCGCTGCAAACGCCCAATTGCCCGATCAGCAGGCTTCGTCTGGAGGGTTTCTTCGGGGCTGGCGGTCTGGGCGGCCAGTTGATGTCGAATTTCACAATCCCGGCGCGCGAGAATCGGACCGGTTTCGGGATGAACGGGATTGGTTTGCTTTTCGGTGGGGTTGGTTGGACGCCGGCGGGCGGAGAGTATTGAGTCTCGGACCGCCCGCTCGGTTGCTGTTGCGAACGTTTGCACCCGCCCAGCGCCAACAGGGCAACGAAGCATGCGACCAACGGCGCCAGTCTGCGGTCCTGAGTCGATTCTGTGTTCCCGATGCGTTTCATACCACGTATATAACGATCACACCGCCGATACCGATCAGTACGAAATGAGAAATTGCAGGAGATGACAAGTGCTAAACCGCAAGCGGCGGAACCGAGGGCGTCGGTTGTTGATCGCGTGTGATTGGATTACAATTGGCGGGTGAATTCTTTGTATGGAGCAGCTATGAGCAGACTCTATGTGACGGCGACGGTGTGTTTGATTTTGTCGGTCGCCAGGGTCGCGCCGACGTTTGCGGCCGACGGCGAAAAGGTGTTCTCTGTCGACAAAGACAAGTTCGGCTCGGTTATTCGTATTGATATGAATAAGGTCAAGTCGGCTGGCGACCTGAAGAGCGTCCCAGGCGTGAAGATCGCCTGGAAGTTGGGCGGGGGCGGGTCGTGGTTGGGCAAGGCGGGGGATTTCGATAAGGACGGGAAGATCGATCTGATCTGCGGCGTGCAGAGCAAGGGCGAGCAACGCATTGTTCGTTTTGCGGCTGACGGGCGGCGGGTCTGGACCACCGACAAGGTTGGCGGGGGACTGGGCGGTGAGAGCGGGCTTGCCGTGCGAGACCTCGACGGGGACGGGAAGTGCGAAGTTGTCTTCAACGTCTCCCGCGAGCTATGGTGCCTGGATGCGGCAACCGGCAAGGCGAAATGGAAAATCGATCTGCCGCGATGTCGCGACAACTACCAGATGTCGGTGGTGGGGCGGTTCGGCGATCGCAAGAAGCTGCGCGTGGTCTGCAGGGTCGCCGCTGACATGACCTGCTACGACCACGCCGGTAAGAAGGTCTGGGAATACCGTATCAAGCACAAGAACCTGTACGGCCACGATATGGTCTCGTTCGACGCCGACGCCGATGGGCTGGACGAGATCTACCTGTCGCTGATCGGCAGGTTCCTGGCGATCGGCGGGGAGGGCAAGCTGCTGTGGGAAGACAAGAAATGCCCCAACCACAGCGACTTCATACTCCTGGGCGATATCGACGGGGATGGGGACAAAGATGTTGTCTACGACCGCGACGGCTGCACCGCTCGGCGCGGTCCGATCGTTTGCGTGGACCCAGCGGGCAAGGTCCAGCGCACCTGGATATACGCTCGCCCGGGCAAGGATCATCTGCAGCGCGGGACGCTGGGAGATTTTATCCCTTCGCGAAAAGGGCTGGAGTTGGCGGCCGTTGGTAAGAAACAGGGCCTGGGCGGACTGGTTGTATGGGGCTCGGCGGGCGGTCCGATGTGGAGCAAGGACATTCCCGCCGGATGGGTGACCTGCGGCGACTGGAACGGGGACAAGACCGCTGACATCATGGTGACGATGGAGGACGGATGGCAGGTCTGGACCGGTGCGGGCAAGCGAATCTACGCGATCGCCGGGCTCGGCGGAATCCCGCTGGACATAGAATCCGCCGGTCGCCAGCGTCCGGACATCGACGGAAACGGAAAGGCCGACACCCTGATCTGGGCCGGACACGGATACCTCGTGCTGATGGAAGCTCCGTAGGGCGTGACCGGTTGCAAACGGGAGACGCCGCACCCGGCGCCGTCAGTTGGCGGCCCAAAGGGGTGTGTGTACGGGCATATCGTCTAATTGCGGGTATTGGCCGATGGGTGGAGTTCAAACGATTAACTCCGGTGTCCTACCGAATTCGCATACCCCCGCAGCCTAAGGGCAATATACGTAGTACGTTGTGAAGTGTCAGAACCAAGGAGTGTTTTCCGACACCACCGGATCGCGGTAAGATTACTGGTGAGAGCCTGATAATTCATAAACAAGAGGACACAAGCACGTCCGGGAAATGTCTGTCGAAAGGAGGCGGATTATGAGGAGTGCAATTGCAGCGGCGGTTATCTGCGCGGCCGCGTCGGCGGCGCTGGCGACCAGTTACGACAAGGAGTACTGGGATACCCCTGCTCTGGGCAACAATAACTGGACGTATTGGGACGAGGACTACAATGGACTCAGCGGAGAACCCACAGACCACAACAAACCGATGAATTACTTCGCCGGCGGAGGGGTGGGAGGGAGCGGTTATGTCTCCGGCGCGCTGGGTGATATGGAACCGGCGCTGGCCCACAGTGTGTCGACCTTCTGGCCGGCGTATCCCGGGGAACTGTTCCCGGATTCTCCGTTCCCGTACGTCGATCTTTCGATTCCCGGCGCGGCGGTCAGCGTGTGGATCAAGGGCGGTCATGGGCTGGGATCGGCCATTGATCTTGCTGGCGGGGAGATACGCTTCTTCATCGGCTACTACGACGGCAAGGGCACAGAAACGCTTGATGACGACGAGCAGGCGTTCTACTGCACCAAAGACGCCTTCGACTTCGGGGACAATGTCTGGGATCAGACGGTGGTGACCCTGGGGGGCGATCTGAACTGGGACACAATCGCCAAAGTAGAAACAACCACAGACACCAAGCCCACGGACCTCTACGACGGTCCGCAGCAGTGGGGCTTCTGCATTCACGGCGTGCCGCTGGGTGAATCTCCCGGAGGCGGATCGCTGGGATTCGACCGGTTTGAGGTGACCCCCGAACCGGGCGCGCTGGTTGTTCTGGGCGTCGGAGCCCTGGTGCTGCGGCGGAAACGAAAACCGTAGAATTCAGGGGGACGCCAACCTGGTTACCGTGTTGAGCCGCCGGTTCTCGTAAGTGACTGGAACAGCACAAGTAACCTATGTATACGGTCGAGAGGATCGGGTGCGAACCAGGGTGTGAACCTCCATACGGACCGTCGAACACCAGGCTCTCAGGAGGTGTGTGTATATAAATACTTGGGCACAAACGAGTTACGGCAGTTGAATGGTTGCGATATGAGTTAAATGGACAGATACGGAGGTTCACAGACCGCGGAGGTGTGAACCTCCAGCATCGCCGCCATCCGGACGCCGATGACGCAGATAAGCGGCTGACGTTAAACAGATTATGATGGACCCCGCGCGCTCATACCGACCGATCTGGCCCGGGATCGCACGCTTAGACCTGTGAACCAATTGTGAACCTTCAGGGTCACTCAGAGATCAGGCGGGTAACCTCGATCAAGTGGAAAATCGTGTCATCTCCGCTCACGTATTGCAGGCTCAGATCCGCGCCGCCGGGCAAGGATTGCGTGAATACTGCGTTCGTTATGTCGATGTGCTTGTCGATCCATTTGCCCGTGTTTTGACATTTCACCGTCATGGCGGCGGCCGGGCCGGTAGGGGTCCGGCGGATAAGCGACCAGGCTCCGGATCCCCGGTCCAGATAGACCACGCGAAGGCGGACGGCCTGGGGGCGCCCGGATCCGCCGAAGAACCGCTTGTCGAGGCGAAAATGCATCGCCTTCTTACCCGAGGCGTGAGAGAAACCGCGAGCGAATCGGCTGAAAATGTGGTCCTTCGGGCCGACATGCCAGTATCCAATGCTCGTTTGGTCCGGGTCGATCTGCTCCAGGAATCTGCAGTAATTACCGCGCACGATTCCCCATCCGACATCGTTATAGTCATCGCGTTGGCGGTTTTTCATTCCGTGTCCGAGAGCCTTTGGCGGGTCGCCCTGTTTGGCTCCTCGGGAGGAGAAGGCGGCGGCGATTTTGAGGTATCGCTCAGTATTACGCCTGTGGGCCTTGCCGAATTTTGCCTCATCGAAAGCGACCTTGTCTGACGCGTCCAGGCCGCGCCGGAGCGCGCAAAACGCGGCCGTGCTGGCGGCAGGGTCGTATTGGCCTGCATATCTCGTGAATATCTCGATTGCCTCCTTGAGCTTATGTCCGCCCAGCGCATTGGACGGTATGTTCCAGATATCCAGCCCGCAATGCAGCCCAAACAACGCCGACCAGTAAAACGCCTGGGGCGGATTTCGCTTACTCCAGCCGCACACGTTCCACTCCTGGTCCTGTTCGCCGCGAGTGAAAACGGTCTTCCCGGCCCGGCGGGCGCGGGCGACGAACCGGCGCCACGCTGCGATGCGGGTTTGGCTGTCGCTTATATGGTAACCGTGCGAGAACATGCCCTGTTTACAACCGATAATATCGAAGTTCCGCAGCAGCCAGTCGTGCTCGGCGGTGCGATTGTCGGGCCAGTGAAGCAACCTCCGCCGATGAGGCGATAGCGGCGATGCGGACAGCTTCGGATGAAGGTGATCCGTTCCGAATCGTTCTGCTGGACTATCTCATGCCCGATGTGGACGGGGAGGCTCTAGGCCGGAAAATCAAGGCCGATGCGCAATTGCGAGATGCGGCCATGATTATGCTGACCTCTACTTGCCAGCGCGGCGACGCCGAGCGAATGCGTGAGGCCGGTTTCAGCGCATATCTAACCAAACCGGTCAAGCAGTTGCGGCTGAATACTGTGCGCCCGCTGATCGACGATAAGCAACTCGCCCTGACCGTAAACATCGCCGACGATCTGCCGACGATGTACACCGATGAAGACAAGCTCCGCCAGATACTGCTGAACCTGCTTTCCAATGCGGTCAAATTCACCGACACAGGCGAGATATCCGTGGGAGTCGGTCTCGATGGCGACTGCGTGTTCTTCTTCGTTACCGACAGTGGAGTGGGCATCTCCGTCGAAAACCAGAAACACATATTCGATGAGTTCCGTCAAGTCGACGGTTCCACCACGCGTCAGCATGGCGGAACGGGGCTTGGCCTGACGATCTGCCATCGTCTCGCTCGGGTGCTCGGCGGGGATATTGAAGTCAGCAGTGAACCGGGCGAGGGCAGCACGTTTACCCTGAAGCTTCCGGTCCGCATACCGACGCCGTTTGTCGACCCGCGCGCCGCTGCGAGAGAGCTTCTGACCCAACCCATGGCCCAACGGTCTTCCGTAAAGCCCGGCCAGACGCCGCGTGTGCTCGTGGTGGAGGATAACGAGGTGGCGGCGTTGCAGATTCGCACCGCTCTTGGCGAAAGCGGATACGACATCACAGTAGCAGGCGACGGCGCCGAAGCCCTCGATCTGATCGCCGAGTCCATTCCCGACGGGATCGTGCTGGATCTCATGATGCCGAATATCGACGGTTTCGCGGTGCTCGAAGAGATCCGAAGCACGCCTGAGACGGCAATGCTGCCTGTGCTGATTCTGACCGCAAAGGAACTGACCTCCGAAGACCGCGCCCGCCTGACGCAGAACAACATTCAGCAACTCATCCAGAAGGGAAGTATCGACCGCGATGAACTGGTCGCCGAGGTTGACCGCCTTCTGGGCGGGCGAACACCGCTCCAGGAACCTGAAGAATCAACCGGACCCGAGCCGGTCGACCTGCCGGACCTTTCGGGAAAGAAGATCCTCATAGTTGAGGATAATCCGGACAACCTCCTGGTTATAACGGCCCTGCTGTCGGAAACTGGCGCAGAGGTTGCAGCGGCCGCCGACGGGCAAGCCGGGCTCGACCAGGCTCGACAAGCCAAACCTGACCTCATTCTTATGGACATACAACTTCCCGGTCTGAGCGGTATGGATGTTGTCGGGCGGATAAAGGACGACGACGAATTGAAGAACATCCCGGTTGTCGCCCTGACGGCGAGGGTGATGAAGGGCGATCGCGAGCAGATTCTGGCCGCCGGATGTGACGACTACGTGTCGAAACCCATAAGTCCGGTGAGTCTGGAGCGAATCTTGCGAAAGTGGCTGGGTTAATCGCTTTATAATCGGGAAACACCGGATGGAATATCAACAAGCAAACTGAGGTGAGAGATGGCGGCGACAGGTGGCAGAGGAACGACGATACTGGCCGTTGACGACAGGCCGGACAACTTGTTTAGTCTTGAGAAGGTCATCACCGACCGTCTCCCCGGGTGCACCGTATTGACCGCAGAGAGCGCCGATGCCGGGTTGTCCATTGCGGATGACACGCCCATCGACGCCGCGCTGATCGACGTGCAGATGCCGCATATGGACGGGATCGAGATGTGCCGCCATCTTAAGGCCAACTCAGCAACCGCCTATATTCCTGTTATCCTCATGACGGCCCACGGTGCGAGTCCAACGCAGAAAGCGATCGGGCTGGACGCTGGGGCCGATGACTTCATCAACAAACCGATCGATAACACGGAATTGGCCGCCCGGCTTTCGGCGGTCCTTCGCGTCAAGACGGTCGAAGACCAACTCCGCCGGTCCGCGGCGCGCCTTACCGCCTTGGCGGACCGTCGCACCCGACAACTGGCCGACAGCGAGAGCTACTACAGATCGCTAATCTACAACCTGCATGAAGATGTCATTGTAATCAACGAAGATTACGTGATCACCGACGTTAACAACTCTTTCCTCGTTTCGGTCGGTCGCAATGCTGAAGATGTTATTGGGCGCCACTGCTACAAAATATCGCACGGTTTCGATAATCCATGCGAGCAATACGGCGAAGCATGCCCGCTGCGTGTCGTATTCAATACGGGCATCCCCTCCCACTGCCAGCACACGCGTACAGACAAGGACGGAGCGAAGGTGCATGTGGATATTCTGGTTTCTCCCGTGACGGACGACAGTGGGACAGTCACGCACGCCGTTGAAGCGATTCGCGATATAACGGAGTTGATGGAAGCTCAAGAACAACTGCAAGCCAACGAGGCGCAATTGCGCCTCTTCCGGGATCTGGTGGATCAATCGAACGACGCCATATACGTTGTCGAGCCCGAAACCGGGCGATTTCTGGACGTCAGCCGGGGAGCATGCCAGAGCCTTGGGTACGCGTATGAAGAACTCCTGGAGATGGCGGTTCCTGACATAGTGCCAGCGCTTTCGGATGATGCGGCGTTGCGGGAGTATGTTGAGGAGCTTCGAGCATGCGGCTCGCTGGTCAGGGAAGGCGAACATCGACGAAAGGACGGCGGAACGTTTCTGGTGGAAGTGAGTATCTCGCTGGGTAAATGGGGAGACCGCGAGTACATTGTGGTCACAGCTCACGATATCACCCAACGAAAGAAGACCGAAGAGGCCCTGAAAAAACAGCGCCACTATCTCTCGCGAGCCCAGGAGATCGGAAACATTGGAACATGGGAGCTGGACATAGCGAAGAATGAACTGTTTTGGACGGATGAAAACTACCGCATCTTCGGATTGCCCACGGGCACAGAACTCACATACGAAACATTCCTGGGCTGTGTACATCCCGATGATGGGGAGTATGTCGACGTCAAATGGAAAGAAGCCATGGCGGGAGAACCATACGACATAGAACATCGCCTTCTTGTTGACGGCCAGGTCAAGTGGGTCAGGGAAAAGGCCGAACTCGAGTTTGACGACGCAGGAAACTGTATCCGTGGAACGGGCGTTACCCAGGACATAACCGAGCAGAAACTGGCTGAAGAGGCGTTGCGGGAATCTGAGATGATGAACCGCTCTCTGCTTGAGGGCTCGCCGGTATGCAACAAGATTATCGATCTGGATTCCAAGTTGAGATACATGAGCGCCGCAGGCGTAAAGCACCTCAAGATCCCGGATATCCAGCCTTACTACGGGCAAACATATCCTCCTGAGTTCTATCCCGAGTCAATGCGCGCCCCCTTGGTGAAGGGGCTGGAATTGGCTAAGGCGGGGGAGGTGTCTTGTGTGGAAGCTCCCGTACATGACACCGAAGGCAACGAAGTGTGGTACCACACGACTTTCGTGCCCGCCCTGAACGATGATGATCAGGTCAAGTATGTTATCGGTTCATCCGTGAATATCACCGAGCGCAAACGAGCGGAGGAACAACATCGGCAGGATGAGCACATCGTCGCGAATGCAACGGATATGCTGGCGCTGGTCGATCGGCGATACGTTTACCTTGCCGCCAACGCCGCCTATCTGCGGGCCGTCGTCAAGACGCCGGACGAGGTGATTGGCCGGACAGTGTCTGAAGTGCTTGGCGAAGAACTTTTTGAAACCGTTATCAAGCCCAGAGCTGACATATGCTTGTCCGGCGAGGACATCCGTTACCAGGATTGGTTTGACTTTCAGTCCGCTGGTCGGAGGTACATGGACATTGCCTACTCACCATACCGTGGACCTGACGGAGGACCCGAAGGGTTCGTGGTCTCCGGCCGAGACATCACAGAACAGAGAGATCTGGAAGCCCAATTCCGCCAGGCCCAGAAAATGGAAGCGGTTGGTCAGCTAGCCGGCGGCGTTGCTCACGACTTCCGCAACCAGCTTACCGTCATTCAAGGGTATGCATCAATGCTGTTGCGTGAGGCAGTGGGCAAAGAGCAGGATCAGGAGCGTCTTGGCGTAATCCTCGAAGCCGTGAATCGCGCCACGACGATCACCAACCAATTGCTGGTTTTCAGCAGGAAGGAGTCGCTCCATTCAGAGACGACCGATTTGAACGATTCGCTCAAGGACCTGTCCAAACTGCTCCATCAGATGGTCGGTGAGGATGTTCGCCTGTTGACTGTCTACAGTCCGGACGCATGCTGCGCCGATATCGATCCGGGACTGTTCCAGCAGGCGATCATGAACCTTGTTGTCAACGCTCGTCATGCAATGCCTGACGGCGGTGAATTGACCATTGAGATCGCCCCCGTCGAACTGGATCGAAAAGATCTGCAGGGCAATCCGAACGCCAACCCCGGACCGTATGCGATGGCAATCGTCAGCGACACGGGAACTGGCATGGACCCCGAGACGCTGGCGAAAGTATTTGATCCGTTTTTCACGACAAAGGAAGTGGGTATGGGCACGGGAATGGGGCTCGCCATGGTGTATGGATTCGTGGCGCAGAGCGGGGGGGTCGTCAGCGTTGGCAGCGAACTGGGCGAAGGATCCGTGTTCCGCCTGCACTTCCCGCTCGCCCCTCGTCTTGAGGAGTCCGCAGCCCCAACGCTAACGCCCGAATCTGAAGGATTGCCCCAAGGCTCCGAAACCATCCTGGTTGTGGAGGATGAAGAAGCAGTTCGGCATATGATTGTCTCACTGCTCCGGGAGTGCGGATACACAGTGCTGGAGGCGGGCAACGCCGCAGAGGCGCTGCCCCTGGGCGAGCATTATGAACATAGGATCGACCTGCTGGTCACAGATGTGGTAATGCCAAAGATGAATGGACTGGAAATGTCCCAGAGACTGAAAGGCGTCCGGCCTGACATGGCGGTTATGTTCATCTCGGGCTATGACGATAGCGTGGTCTCTCAAAGCGTCCTTATGCAGCCTGCGACGGAGTTGCTGACCAAACCAATCAATACTATGACCTTGGCGCAAACCGTACGTCGTATGCTTGACAAGGCGAATTTGATCCGGAAGCAGGACTGACATATTCGTACAGACTCGTCTGTATGTCCTATCCCGCCGCCCGCAGTTTATCCCAACGTTTCCACAAACGCCCATGCGGACGGATATGGTTCATCGCTTCCGGAGGCGGCGGCGTGGTCTTGTCAATGCGGCGTTGTTGGGTTTCATCGCGAACTCTTCGGGGATGGATTAACCTGGTGCGAACGGCCAGTAACTGTTCCATCTGCCTACGCGTCTGGTCCTGAAGCTCCACTTCGCCCGGGCGTTCAGACGCGACTCGAATGCGGTCGACATTGAGAGTCATGGCTTGACGTCCCTTGAGTTAGGCCGACACCGGTAGTTCGACCTTCAACAACGCACAGACTGTCTTGCGCAGCGAATCGATGTCGAAGGGTTTGAACAGATGAGCGATCCCTTTGGATTTGAGGGTCCTGGCGATTTCCCTGTCATAGCACATACCTGTCAGGATGGTCGTGCGCGCAAGCATATGGGGAATGGTCTTCCCTATGAACTCCAGCACATCCCAACCGTTCGGCTTGGGCATAGTCAGGTCAAGAATGACTGCGTCAAATCTCTCTTCTCCCAACATCGCCATTGCATCATGACCATTGTAAGCACTGCTCACGCGGACGCCGTCAGCACGCAGGATGTCTTCAATCACAGAAACGATCTCTCTCGAGTCGTCCACGACGAGAATCCTCCGACCCGCCATTACCAGGCAATCATGTTGTGCGAATCGATCCATGGTAGTTGCCTCCTGAGTTAAAACTGTTTCTCTGCGGCGCCCGCGGCGACCCTGATACGCCCGCATCTCAAGCTTGAGCACCAACGCTCCATTTCTTCGCTTTCTCTATCACGCCCTGGATTCACGACACTCCCGCAAACCGGCGCAGCTTGGCAATCAAGACTCCATGCCGAAGACAAATAGCCGATTCAGACCGACCGAACACCATTGCGATCTCTTTGAAAGTCATTCCACTACTGTAGTAGAGCAACATAAGCTGTCGGTCCTTGTCACGGAGACGACCAAGGAGACTAGCCAGCTCCTCTCTCAACTCCAACAGCCGCACCGCATTGCCGGCACGCTCATCAGCCACCCTGGCCAGCAGGGGGAGATTTGCCGAAATGGACTTGCGCCCGGCGCTTGAGCCCAGCGTCTGAGCTTGAGCTTTAGGGCTGCGACGCACCACCTTGTCCTCGCGCATGGCGTCAATCCCAAGGTAGAACGCCTTCTGCGTTGCAAAGCGAACGAAAGGTGTTCCCATCGCAGGCGAATACAGGCTGGCGGCTCGAGTTAGTCCCCACTGCGAATAACTGCGGATATCGTCCATGTCGACCCAAGGGAAACGCTGCTTCAGACGAAAGGCGACAGAGCGGGCGATATGCAGATTCTGCTCGATGAGGTGCGTAACGTCGGGATTTGATAGTTCGCGGGCAACCATGACGGGATCTCCAACTTATCTTCGCGACAAACTACTTGCGTTACGGCCCGATCCTTGCCAAGAGAACTGCTTGCCATGTAGACCTCCATGTCGAAGGCGTGTGATGCAATACTACTCATACCATCGGCAAGCCATCGGCAAGAGTCAAGATCAAAACCAGAAAAATCATAAAATTCCTGAATACGATCTCATGTTCATTATCCTCTTGACACGTTGGTTCTTATGGCTTATGTGTTAAGAAGTTATGCTGCATATAGACATCATCAGCAACCTGTATGACACTCAGTCTGTCGAAATATTCTACTGCGTGTATGCACTCCTAACGATCTGGAAATAGAATGCTTATACTTGATCGCCACGGGATCTGAATATAAACCATAAAGTCCATAAAAACACTAAAAACACTTCTGTTTTTCGGTATTATGTATGATACAATGTAAACGGTGGGCAATATGGTCACCTTGGTGAACAGACGGAAGTGGAACCTGTGAAGAAGAGACTATCCACAACAGAAGTGGCCCGACTCCTGCATGCATCGGTTGCGTCGGTGGCCAGTTGGATTGACCAGGGGCGGCTTGTCGGCGGAAAAACCCCGGGCGGCCACAGACGGATTGAGGCTGATGATCTCGTTCGGTTTATGCGCCGCCAGAACCTTCGAATCCCGCCGGAATTGATCGACGGGGGGGGGGCGGTCCTGGTTGTGGACGACGAACGGGCTATTGCGGCATGGCTGGTCGAGGAGATTAAGACCCGGCATCCGGATTGGAAGGTGTTTCAGGCCCACGATGGTTTCACTGCCGGCGACATTGTCGGGGCGTCTAGACCGGATGTTATTATCCTGGATATTCGAATGCCGGGAATCGATGGATTGGAAGTATGTCGGCGTATCAAATCAAGAGAGGACACCAGGAACATCGCTGTCATAGCGATGACCGCACACGCATCGCAGGACATGACAGAGCAAATTCTGGGGGCTGGCGCCAGAGCTTGTTTTATCAAGCCCTTGGATATTACGGTTGTTATGAGGGAAGTGGAGTCTGCAATGTCAAAGCGCCGTTAACTCATCTGCAGGTTTTGCCCCGGCAAGACGCTCGGTTGGAAACGTCCCGGTCGCGACTATCTCCTTGGCGGTAAGCCCGTTTGAATGAGGAAGGAAGCGATTCAACGCGGTACGGGGAATGGGGGCAGAGTGGTTTTCAACAGCGTTTCCCATGTGCCCTTGCTGGGAGTTCCCTCGGTAATCGCTTTTCTCAACTCGTCAAGCTCCTCCTGGAGATGCAGGATCCGCATTGCGCTTCGAAGATGGATCTTCAGGTCCATGGGATCGAACGGTTTTATAAGGTAGTCGTCGGCGCCGCAGACCAGGATCTGCATCATGTCCGATTTTCGCTTGCTGCCCGTGATCATAAGGACATACGATCTGTGATCGGCATCGCCCCCTCTTATTGTGCGGGCCACCTCAAAACCATCGATCTCCGGCATCTCCCAGTCCAGAAGCACCAGTTGGGGTGAATCCTCACGTGACATCACATCAAGGGCTTCCTGGCCGTCGGAGGCCAGTATCACTTCGAAATTCCACCCCGTCAGCAATTCCTGCAACAAACTTCGGTAGATGGGATCATCATCAGCTACTAGAACTCGCATTTCAGTCTCTCCTTAATGAATCTACGCAATTGTGCTTGTAGTGCTCTCAATTCTCCGTCCGACACCGCAATTTCGCCGCCAACCGACCGGCTGCCTTTCCAGCGCGATCGTAAACGAAAACGTCGGGCCGATGCCTTCGGCGCTCTCGACAAGGATGAATCTGTATGTTAGTCTCATTGTGTATCTCCATACCTTGCCTGGAGTCCGGTCCGTCTGTGCTCGTCACTCATGTCGTCAAGCCGCATTCGGGTAGGTCATACGGTCGGTTTGTTCTGAGGTTAATGTCTCGGCGGCCAATTCTCGCAACGTACGAAAACTGTGTTCTTGGCAGAGCCATTCCAGCTTGGGCATAGTGGTTCGGAGGTTCACATAGCACTTGAATCGCCGTCGAAAGCCCAGCGGCAGCCGCGGGTGATCCGGATCGATTTCCCGCGGGTGTGCGTAGACTATCATTGGCTGTCCGGTCGCTCGCAGTTGGTTGACGCCCTGACGAATCAGCCACTTCGGAGCCAGCCTCAAATAGCCCCCCCCGAACAGGCTCACCCGATGGCCGAGCATCTGGACAACCGACATGGGACACTCCGACAGAGGTCCATTGCTGGTGTGGAGAACGTGCGGTCCGAGGCGCCCGTTGACCATGCCTCCATGTGCCCGTGCGGTGGGAAAGACACTTGAATCGTATCGATGCCCGGCTTGGCGGATCACGTCGAAAGCCCAGTCCGTCTCGGGCGTAATCCCAAAACCAGCAGCCCGGAATCCGTCGACAGCCTGTCCGGTGATATCCTCGATAACGCCTTTGGCGCGGAGAATGTCGTTCTGGAAGGCTCGGCGACCGACCTTGTACGCCAGAACATGACCGTAGCCGTGGCTGGCGACTTCATGGCCTGCCTGTAGACAGGTTCTGACGAGTTGCTTGTGGCGTTCGGCCATCCAGCCCAACCAAAAGAACGTGGCCTGGGCGCCTGTCCGCGCGAACATCTCCAAGAGTCGATCCATGCTTTGCGCCAGTCGACATTCCAGACTTGCCCACGTATCCATCGTAGGTGTCGCTGGACTGTCAAGGATGTGATACCAATCTTCCACGTCGATCGTCATGGCGGTCTTAAGCGTCTTGATCTTGGCGCCCTGATCGTCGGCTGCATCCGGTTGCTTTGGCGGTATGGCGCTGATCGTGGCGGGAATGGTT